>JBEBJY010000006.1:0-90984 GCA_040079635.1 Burkholderiaceae bacterium
AGCAACAGGATTGGTCAAATCTGCGTTGAATTCAAAAACTTCGTAGCCTGCTTCTAGCGCTTGCTTAATGAAATGTACACCGGTAAAACCGTCTGCACCTGTCACCAACATATTCAAAACGAAAACCCTTGTCTGTTTCTGCGTACATCTTCGGTCACCATCATCTGGCAAAGTTGCTCTAGCGTAGTTGTCGGTGCCCAGCCAAGAATATCTTTGGCTTTTTGAGGATTCCCAATCAACAACTCCACTTCTGCCGGTCTGTAAAATTTAGGGTTGACCCGCATTACAGCCTGGCCAATTTTTAATACTGCGCCAGAACCAGAAAACTCTTGTTCAAAATGCGATGAAAAAGATGCAATCACCGCAGTTTCGTTGACTTCACTGCCTTTGAATTCAACATTGATGCCGACACCTTTGAATGCCATCGCCACAAAATCGCGCACGGTTTCAGTACGATTGGTTGCTAACACAAAGGTGTCTGGCTCTTTGGCCTGCAGCATGCGCCACATGCCTTCAACGTATTCTTTGGCGAAACCCCAGTCGCGTTTAGCATCGATATTGCCAAGTTCTAAGCAATCCAACTTTCCTAGGCACATTTTAGCGACAGAGTCAGTAATTTTGCGAGTCACAAACTCACGACCGCGCAACGGACTTTCGTGGTTAAACAAAATTCCGCTGCTACCAAAAATATCATAGCTTTCGCGGTAATTGACCGTCATCCAATGCGCATACAGCTTTGCCACGCCATACGGGCTGCGTGGATAAAACGGCGTATCTTCTATTTGAGGGATAGCCTGAACTTTACCGAACATCTCAGATGTACTGGCTTGGTAAAACTTGATCTTTGGGTTCACCAAACGAATCGCTTCCAACAAGTTCAAAGCGCCTATGCCTGTGATTTGAGCAGTCGTCGTCGGTTGGTCAAAACTCACACCCACAAAGCTTTGCGCTGCCAAATTGTAAATTTCTAAAGGTTGAACTTTTTGAACCAATGCGATGCTTGAGCCTAAGTCGGTCAAATCGTACTCAACCAAATGCAAGTTAGGGTGATTTTGCACACCCAGTTCGTCTATGCGCCAAAAATTGACAGAGCTAGTTCTGCGATAGGTTCCATAGACGGTGTAACCTTTGCTTAAAAGCAATTCGGCCAAATAAGCGCCATCTTGGCCGGTAATACCTGTGATCAGTGCAGTTTTCATCAAGACAATGTGGGAATGTTTCAGTGACGCAAATTATAGTCTTGCAACGACACTACCTTTTGACTATGAAATCAAGCCAAAAATGCCTTAAAAACGCTCTAACTCAGGGTGAGATAACGCGCCACCGCGCACCACCATTTTCCCGTATTCGGCACAACGTTGCAGCGTCGGTATGACTTTGCCAGGGTTCAGCAAACTTTGCAGGTCAAAGGCGCGTTTAACACCAAACATTTGCTCATTTTCTGCAGCATTGAACTGAACGCACATTGAATTGAGTTTTTCAATCCCCACACCGTGTTCACCTGTCACGCTGCCACCCATAGCGACGCTGGTTTCCAGAATGTCTGCGCCAAACAACTCGCAACGGTGTAACTGATCCGCATCGTTTGCATCAAACAAAATCAAAGGATGCAAATTACCATCCCCAGCGTGAAAAACGTTGGCGCAACGTAGTTGGTATTTTTTCTCCATCTCAGCGATGGCGATCAAAATATCAGCCAAACGCTTGCGGGGAATGGTGGAATCCATGCACATGTAGTCGGGGCTAATACGGCCAGATGCGGGAAAAGCATTTTTACGCCCGCTCCAAAAACGCAGCCGCTCAGCCTCGCTTTGACTGATTGCAATGGCGCTGGCGCCGCAGCTTGTAAGCACCTGCGTCATGCGACCAATCTCTTCTTCAACCTCTTCTGGCGTACCATCACTCTCGCACAGCAAAATGGCCTCTGCGGTTAGGTCATAACCCGCATGAACGTAATCTTCCACGGCAGCCGTCATGGGCTTGTCCATCATCTCCAAACCAGCGGGAATGATGCCTGCCGCAATAACAGCGGCTACAGCATCACCCGCTTTGCGAATATCATCAAAACTAGCCATAATGCAACGTGCCAATTGCGGTTTAGGAATCAGTTTAACGGTGACCTCCGTCGTCACCGCCAGCATACCTTCGCTGCCGACAATCAAACTAAGTAAATCGTATCCCGAAGCATCCAAAGCGTCGCTGCCAAACTCAATTTCTTCTCCTTCAATGGTGAAGCCTTTGACTTTCAGCACGTTATGCACCGTCAAACCATATTTCAAACAATGCACACCACCCGAATTTTCAGCAACATTGCCGCCAATCGTGCAGGCAATTTGGCTAGAAGGATCAGGTGCGTAATACAAGCCCAAGGGCGCAGCAGCCTCCGATATCGCCAAATTACGCACGCCACCCTGGACGATGGCGGTACGGCTTTTCGCATCCAACTTCAAGATTTTGTTGAACTTTGCCAACGAAAGCGTCACGCCCGCAGCGTGCGGCATCGCACCACCGCTCAAACCTGTTCCCGCACCACGTGCAACTACGGGTACACCCATGGCATGACAAGATTTCAAAATGCCCTGCACTTGCTCGTAGGTTTCAGGCAACGCTACCACCATGGGGAGTTGGCGGTAAGCAGTAAGTCCATCACATTCAAAAGGCGTGGTGTCCTCATCGTGCCAAAGCAAAGCATGCTTGGGCACAACCTGCAGCAATGCTGCAACGACTTTGGATTGCAAAGATGAACTATTCAATAGCTTTACCCATGTCTTCAACGACCTTTTTAGCATCGCCAAACACCATCATGGTCTTGTCCATGTAGAAAAGTTCGTTGTCCAATCCAGCATAGCCCGCAGCCATGCTTCGTTTGTTGACAATGATCGTTTTGGCTTTGTAGGCTTCCAGAATTGGCATGCCGTAAATAGCGCTGCCTTTGACGTGAGCCGCTGGATTGACAACGTCATTTGCCCCCAAAATAATAGCAACATCGACCTGTCCAAACTCACCGTTGATGTCTTCCATTTCATGCACTTGGTCGTAGGGCACTTCAGCCTCAGCCAACAAAACATTCATATGACCAGGCATGCGACCCGCCACTGGGTGGATGGCATATTTAACGTTGATGCCTTTTTCTGTGAGTTTTGCAGCTAGTTCTTTAACCGCATGCTGAGCGCGAGCCACAGCCAAACCATAACCAGGAACGATGACTACGGTTTCAGCGTTTGACAACACGAACGCGGCATCATCAGCACTGCCTGACTTAACAGAACGTTGCACCACGCCGCCTGCAGCAGCTGTGACAGCCTCTCCACCAAAGCCACCCAAAATAACGTTGAAGAAAGAACGGTTCATGGCTTTGCACATGATGTAGCTCAAAATCGCACCCGATGACCCTACCAGCGAACCTGCAATGATCAGCATGGCGTTGTTCAAGCTAAAGCCAATACCTGCCGCCGCCCAGCCTGAGTAGCTGTTCAACATAGACACCACGACTGGCATATCAGCCCCACCGATTGGGATGATGATCAGCACACCCATGACAAAAGCAAGCGCCAGCATGGCGTAAAACGCCGGCATACTTTGTGTAAAGGTGAAAACCAAGCCTAGGCCCAACAAAGTCAAACCCAAAACCAAATTGATCTTGTGCTGACCGGCAAATTGCACGGGCGCACCTTGAAACAAGCGGAATTTGTATTTGCCGCTGAGCTTGCCAAATGCGATAACAGAACCGCTAAAAGTAATGGCACCAATAGCTGCACCCAAGAACAACTCAAGTCGATTACCCGTTGGAATCGCCAGACCTTTGGCAACAATGCCAAAAGCATAAGGCTCAACGACGGCAGCAATGGCAATGAATACAGCAGCCAAACCAATCATACTGTGCATGAAGGCGACCAACTCTGGCATTTTGGTCATTTCAACCTTGTTGGCCATGTAAGCGCCCAAACTGCCACCCACTACTAGCGCAATCAACAAATTCGCCATCCCAGCCAAGTTGCCGCTAGAAAGTTTGTAAATCAAAGCAGCGGTTGTTACAGCCGCTATCGCCATACCGATCATGCCAAACAAATTGCCACGAATCGAGGTGGTAGGGTGGCTTAAACCTTTGAGCGCCTGGATAAAGCAAATCGAGGCGATCAAATACATCAAGGTAACTAGACTCATGCTCATTTTGCAGCTCCTTCAGTGGTCACAACGGCTGCTTTTTTCTCTTTCTTCTTAAACATCTCCAGCATGCGTCTCGTGACCAAAAAGCCACCAAACACATTGACTGCTGCCAACGCCACAGCCAAAAAGCCCATGGTTTGACCGAGTGTTGTCTCTGTCAACGCTGCGGCCAACATGGCACCGACGATGACGATAGCGGAAATGGCGTTAGTCACAGCCATAAGTGGCGTGTGCAATGCAGGTGTCACCGTCCACACCACGTGGTAACCCACGTAGATGGCTAAGACGAAAATAATGAGATTGAGAATGGTAGGGGAAACGACATCCATGATTGTTCCTTTTGAATTTATTGTTGTTGTGTTTTTAGCTTGTCTTATTTGCGTTGACTTATTTACGTTTGACTTCGCCGCCTTGCGACATCAAACAAGCCGCCACAATGTCGTCTTCCATATCGACATGTAACGCGCCTTCTTTGTTGATGATGAGCTTTAAGAAGTCGAGCACATTGCGGGCATAGAGCGCTGATGCATCCGCCGCTACCAAAGCCGGTAAATTGGTGTCGCCCACAATGGTGACGCCATGTTTGACGACTGTTTTATCAGCCTCTGAAATCGGGCAGTTACCACCACCGTTCGGGCCTTTGCCAGCGGCGATGTCGATAATCACCGAGCCTGGCTTCATGGACTTGACCATGTCTTCGGTAATCAACGTCGGTGCTGCACGACCAGGAATCAGCGCTGTGGAGATAACGATATCAGCCAAAGCCACACGTTTGGCAACTTCAATCGCTTGACGCGCCAACCAGCTTGGTGGCATGGGCTTGGCATAACCGCCCACACCGGCTGCAGCTTCTTTTTCTTCATCCGTGTCGTAGGTGACTTCGATAAATTTGCCACCCAGCGACTCAATCTGCTCTTTCACGCTGGGGCGCACGTCTGAAGCTTCAATCACCGCACCCAAACGCTTAGCAGTCGCAATAGCTTGCAAACCCGCCACGCCCACACCCAAAATCACCACACGGGCGGCTTTGACGGTGCCTGCTGCGGTCATGAGCATGGGGAAAAAGCGCTGGTATTTGTCTGCCGCCATCATCACGGCTTTGTAACCGGCAATATTAGCTTGGCTGGACAACACGTCCATACTTTGTGCGCGGGTAGTTCGCGGTGCGGCTTCTAGGGCAAAACCGGTCACGCCAGCAGTGGCTAGACGCTGCAAACCATCGGCTTCAAACGGATTCAGCATACCAACCAGTGTGCTGCCAGATTTGAGCAATTTGGTCTCTGAATCTGTCGTATTACGTACTTTCAATACCAAATCGCAGCCAAATGCGCCCGCAGCGTCAGTGATTTCAGCACCGGCGGCTACAAAAGCGGCATCTGTGACACTGGCTGCAACGCCTGCACCTGATTGGATCCGCAAAGTGTGACCTTGCGCGGCGAGTTTTTTAACGGTTTCTGGGGTGACAGCGACGCGGGTTTCGCCGTCCAAGGTTTCAGCGGGAATACCTATCAGCATAAAAAATCTCCTAGATATACGTTGTTATGTAACTTATTACTAGCTTACATCAAAATATACCTATTCTTATCGCAATTAAATTGACTTAATCTGCCTTAATCTGCGCCCGCTTCACAATGTCCTTCCAAATCTTCTGCTCACCCGCGATGAATTTGGCATATTCAGAGCTTGGGTAGCCACCAGAGACCGCATTGTCAGTCGCAAAACGTGTGGTCACACCGCTTGAGCTGAGCGCTTTTTGACACTCCTCTTGCAGGCGTTTGACGATATCAGCCGGCGTACCAGCCGGTGCGTGCACGCCGTACCACTGAGATGTTTCGAAATTTGGGAACCCCATTTCAGCCACCGTTGGCACATCGGGCATGGACGGAATCCGCTTTTGAGTACCCACAGCAATAGCGCGCAACTTGCCAGCGCGTATATGTGCGCCCAAAGCAGGCATGCCAGCGGACGATGCCTGTGTGCGGCCAGAAAGCAAATCCGTCAATTGCGGGCCTGTGCCGCGGTAAGGAATGTGGGTGATGAACATACCCGTGACCAGTTTTAAATACTCCATCGCCAAATGTCCCGCGCTGGCATTGCCTGCAGAGCCATAGTTCAACTTACCTGGGTTGGCCTTGGCGTAGGCGACAAATTCTTTGAAGTTTTTCGCCGGAATATCCGGGTGGATGACGAACACATTGGGCACTTTGGCCAACAGCGTAACAGGGGTGAAGTCTTTGTTCACATCGTACGGCTGGTTGTCCAACATATACGGATTCACCGCCAGTGTGCCTACGTGGGTCAAAATAATGGTGTGGCCATCAGGTGCGGCTTTGGCCACGTCTTGCATCGCCACCACGCCTGCGCCACCGGGCTTGTTTTCCACAAACACGCTGACGCCTAATTGTTTCGTTAATTCCACCGCCACTGAGCGGGCGACGATTTCAGACGTGCCGCCTGGTGCAAATGGCACGACGAAGCGAATTGGCTTGGATGGCCAAGTTGATTGCGCCAAAACCGCCGGTGCAGCGATAGTTGCGCTAGCTACAGCGGCAGCTTGCAAAACTTGTCGACGTGAATATGTATTTTTTGTCATTTTTGTCTCTTCCATTCTTTAAATCAAAGCTCAGAACCAATCAATCCTAAAAACTTAGGCTAGGCATTCAGCTTAGCCCAAAACCATCAGAACTGGTATCGGCGCAAACCCCCATCAACCGCAATCACCGTGCCGGTGATGTAGCTGGCCAGTGGTGACGACAAGAAGCACACCAAATTGGCCAATTCCTCAGGCTCGCCATAGCGACCGACCGGGATTTCATTGTCTGACTGCCATTGGCGATATTCAGGCGTGTAATTTCGCAAAATCTGCTCTGACAAAATGCGCCCAGGTGGCACGCAGTTAACAGTAATGCCATCTTTGCCCACCATACGGGACAGCCCTTTGGCCCAGCTGTGGATACCCGCTTTGGCGCAAAACGCGCCGTTCACATGCTCAGGCTCGCTTTTGCCGGTGATATTGATGATGCGACCCCATTTATGCTCAATCATCTGGTCAATCAAAGCATCAGCTAACTGGCGCGGACGATGAAAATTGAGCGTGATCGCTTCTTGCCATTGCGCCTCTGTGACATGCAAATCCTTAAAGCTGCGCGAACCGCCAGCGTTGTTGATCAAAATGTCGACCTGTCCTAAACCTTTGATGGCTGCATGTGCGAGGTTGACTGAGGCATCTTCAGGGTACAAATCAGACTCAATCACCACCGGGCGCTTGCCGCCGGCTTTGACGATATCGTCGGCCACCTCGTTCAGCAAATCCACGCGACGCGCTGAAATCGCCAATTGCACACCTTCTTTGGCCAGTGCAAAGGCGATGCTTTTGCCAATGCCAGTGCTCGCACCGGTGACCAAAGCTGTTTTGTTGTTGAGTTGTAAATCCATGGTTTTTTCTCCTTTTAAAATTAGTTAATTTTGCTACTATTTTTATAGCTAATTAGGCAACAAATACGCTGGCTAAAGTCATTTTTAGGCAATCAAAATTGCTATATTTTTAATAGCATTGATTAACGTTATGCCATCGTATGCCATCAATCCCCACCTAGCTTCAAATTGGTCGGCATCCGCTTCTCGATCGCCCACTTCAGCAGCGCCGCACTGCGGAAGATCCCGTGCGCAAACTTGCCATACGGCAGCGTGACAAACAGCGCCATCACCACACCCAGATGCACCGCCAGGAGCAGGGCTAAAAACGAGGTATCGCGCCAGATCATCAGCGCCAAACCGGTCAAACTGGTTAGAAACAGCAGCGCGATGAAACCCAAATCCATAGGTTTTTGAGTCAAATCTGCCGTTTTCGGGTCGCGCCGCAGGTTTAACCACAGCAAGCCTGCAGGGCCGATTAGCAAGCCAATACCACCCACCGTACCGAGCAACACGGGCAAACTGGTTAATGCATAAGGCGCTTGCAATTTGAAGACGTAGTGGTAAATCGTCGCCACACTGGTCGAGGCAAAGCACAGCATGAAGCCGTAAAACGTGGCGTGGTGGGCGCGTTTGCGCCACAGCGTCCAGGCGTCGTCTTCATTGTTGCAACCTTCACCGTGGCCACCGCCTAGGTATTTGAGTTTGAGCACATCGGTGGAAGCCTCGGCCGCTGCTGAACTTGATATTTGAGCCGTTCCCGCATTGGCAACGCCCTGTGTCGTGACGTTCTTCCAGAATTGGCGCACGCCCAAAGCCAATGCCAGCACCACAAAGCTGAATATCGGCAAAAACATGCTGACCAGCAGGTTGTGCGGGAAGATGGCATAAAAGTTGCCAGCGAGTGGTTTGTGCAGTAACGAGCCTTGCACCATCACAGCCAATACCAAAAACAACGCCAAACCGCCCGCCAGCGCCAAGGCCACTGTCAAACCATTGCGTTTGTACAAAGCGCCAAAAGCGCTTGGCCAAGCGTAATCAGCATAAGTTTGGCCACGCACCTGCGCCATGCTTTGCGGGACGTTGACGGCAAATTCGTGCGGTGGCGCGTATTGGCAGGCGTGGTAGCACGCGCCGCAGTTGTGGCACAGATTGGCTAAATAGTGAATGTCTGCCTTGCCAAATTCCAACCGCCGCGTCATGGCGGGGAAAACCGCGCAAAAACCTTCGCAGTAGCGGCAGGCGTTGCAGATTTGCAATTGGCGAGCGACTTCTTGTTCGTAGGCAGTCAACGGCAGCGCTGAAAACGCGAGTTCCCCTCTGGCCAAGGCTGCAGCTTCCTGTGCAAGTGCTTCAAGTTGCTGCATTTTCGACCCTCGAATTTACTATATTTTTCATAGCTGCTGAGGCAGCATTTACGCCGGCTATGCGCCCAAATGCCGTACCAATAGTCATCCCCACACCGGCTGTGTAGCCTTTGCCCAACACATTCCCCGCCATCATCTCTCCAGCAGCGAAAAGATTGCTTGATTCAATGCCACCAAAACGCACCGCCGTGCTCTCGCCCACTTTCATACCCAAGTAGGTGAAGGTGATGCCCGGCTTCAAGGTGTAGCCGTAGAAAGGCGCGGTATCGATGGGGCGTGCCCAGTGGGTTTTGACCGGGCTGATGCCTTCGGTGTGGCAGTCGTCCAGCACAGCGTGGTCAAACGTCCCAACTTGGCAGGCAGCGTTGTAGTCGCTAATAGTTTTCATGAAAGCATCCACATCCAAGCCCAGTTTTTGCGCGAGTTCAGGCAAAGAATCGGCCTTTTCACCTGCAAAGACAGGTGGCATAAAGCGCCCTACCGCTTTAGCATCAATGATGGAATGCGCGATTTGACCCGGCTGGTGTGCCACCAAGCGCCCCCAAATGGCGTAACGCTTTGGCCAAAAATCTTCGCCTTCGTCGTAAAAGCGCTGGGCATTTTTGTTCACCACCACGCCCAAAGAGACGCAATCGACACGCGTACAAATGCCGCCGTCGTACAGCGGCGCTCTCGCATCAATAGCAACAGAATGGCTCTGAGTTGGGTCGCCAATCGTGTCAGCGCCTTGGGCAATCAGGTCTTTGAGCAGCACGCCCATGTTGAACCGTGTGCCACGAATCGCAAAATTGTCAGATGGCCATTCGCCTAGCTCGTTTTGACCCCAAGCTTCGCGCAGCCATTCGCGGTTGGACTCAAAACCACCGCTTGCGACGACGCAGGCTTTCGCAGTGATGCGTTCTTTGCCGACATGAGCCGCTACAAATTGGCCACTTTCAATTTCTAAGCGATCAACAGGTGATTCATAACGAATCTGTACACCCAGCTTCTCAGCACTGCGGTAATACGCGTTCATCAGCGCCTTGCCACCGCCCATGAAAAAGGCGTTGGTACGGGACAAATGCAGCGTACCCGATAGCGAGGGCTGAAAATGCACACCGTGCTTGCGCATCCAGTCGCGGCAGTGGGATGATTCACGAATCGCCAAACGCGCCATCTGCTCATTCGTTTGCCCGCCAGTGACTTTAAGCAAGTCTTGCCAAAATTCTTCTTCTGGGTAGGCCTCGGTCAGCACGTCTTGCGGTGCGTCGTGCATGCAACGCAGGTTGCGGGTGTGGGCTGAATTGCCACCGCGCCAGAGTTTGGGCGCTGCCTCGAGCACCAATACGCTGGCCCCTGCCTCTCGAGCCATCAAGGCCGCGCACAGTGCTGCGTTGCCACCACCAATGATTAAAACGTCTAACATGGCGGTGACTTTAACCACACCCAGCGCCCTGCGCTAGTTCAGCAAAGCGATAGGGGTATCACGAATCGTGATGGCTGGCATTACAGGTTTTAAATTTAAAGTTAAAAATTAACTAGATCAACTTCACACCCAGCCATTGCTTGGATGTGACCAGCTCCCGCGCACAATCTGCCAGCACTACGCGCGCGGCTAGCGCTGCGGGGGACAGCTCATCGTCCGACAAGCTGCAAATGGCGTTGACGCGACGAACTTGCGTATCGGCAATCTCTGCCCAGCTGAAGCGCTTGGCGGCATCGGGCAAACCGGCTAAGGCTGCCCAAGGCTGCACGGTGCTGCCCAAGCCAGCTTCAACAGCAGCCATTGTCATCGCCAAAGAGTCAATTTCAGCGGCCAATTGTGGCTTGAACTTGGCGCGGACAAAAGCCGCATCCAAGGCGCTGCGCAGGCCGTGTGTTCCAGTCGGAAGAATCAGCGGAATGTCTTTCAAATCCGCCATGCGGGTGCGCATCGCTGATTTTTCTGCTTGTGTATCGTCAGACTTCGCCTGAATCAAAAACAGCTTTTCCTCTACCAACGGCAGCACGCTCCAGCGCCGTGCAGCCTGGGTGTCGAACAAAATCGTCAAATCTAGCTGGCGCGAGTTAAGCATGCTGGTCAAGTGGCCAGACATGCCCTCGACCATGTGCAGGCGCACATCAGGGTAGCGCTCACGCATGGCGCGTATGAGGGGCAAACCCAGTACAGCAGCCGTGGTGGGAGCCAGCCCCACGCTGACCGCACCCGTCAAACGCGACAATTGTGCCGCCCGCACAGCCTGGTCGGCATGGCGTAAGGTGAGCTGCGCTTCGCGGAAAAACGCCATGCCCGCCTCGGTCGCCACCACGCCTTTGCTGGTGCGCTGCAGCAGGCGGGTAGACAATTCGCTCTCCAAACGGCTGATTTGCTGGCTCAGCGCTGATTGCACCAACTCCAAATCAAGCGCGGCGCGGCTGATGCTGCCCAATTCCAGCACGCGAACAAAATAACGAAGTTGACGCAGTTCCATGCTGAGATAATCTCACACAACACAGAAGTTTTGACATCAACTATGACATTTTCAGCATCCGACAAACAAAAAGTAGGCACTGACCGCCGTGTGGTGGTCGGCTTGAGTGGCGGCGTGGACTCGGCCGTGACGGCTTATTTACTCAAAAAGCAAGGCTACGACGTGGTCGGCATCTTCATGAAAAATTGGGAAGATGATGACGACTCGGAGTTTTGCTCGTCCAACCAAGACTTTATCGACGCTGCCGCTGTGGCCGACGTGATCGGCATTGAGATCGAACACGTCAACTTCGCCAGCGAATACAAAGACCGCGTGTTTGCCGAGTTTTTGCGAGAATACCAAGCCGGACGCACGCCTAACCCCGACGTGCTGTGCAATGCCGAGATCAAATTCAAAGCCTTTTTAGACCATGCCATGCGGCTGGGAGCAGACAAAATCGCGACCGGCCACTATGCACGGGTGCGCTTGAACGCCACATCGCAAAAATACGAACTCCTCAAAGGTTTGGACGCATCCAAAGATCAGAGCTACTTTTTACACCGGCTGAACCAAGCGCAATTGTCTAAAACTTTGTTCCCTGTCGGAGAACTACAAAAGACCGAAGTGCGCCGCATTGCGGATGATATTGGCTTGCCGAACGCCAAAAAGAAGGATTCGACCGGAATTTGCTTCATCGGTGAACGCCCTTTCCGCGACTTTTTAAACCGTTATATCGCCAAAGTACCCGGCCCCATCAAAAATGCTGATGGCCGCGTGCTGGGTACGCACCAAGGATTGAGTTTTTACACGCTGGGGCAGCGCCAAGGGCTGGGCATTGGCGGCGTGAAGGCAAAAGGAGCAGAGCTCAAAGCGATTCAAGCCTTGGGACAACGCGGTGTGGGCGAGCACACGCCCTGGTTTGTTGCCCGCAAAGACATGGAGAAAAACACACTGTGGGTGGTGCAAGGGCACGACCACCCATGGCTGCAATCGCATGCGCTGACGGCGGACAACCTGAGCTGGGTGGCTGGGCACCCACTCACGACAGCATCGCTCAACTCAAAAACGCGCTATCGGCAGGCTGATGCGCCATGCACATTGGCGAACTGTGACGTTGCTGCAAACACGTTTGAATTAACATTTCCACAGCCTCAATGGGCGGTGACGCCGGGGCAATCGGCTGTTTTGTATGACGGTGAGGTGTGTTTGGGTGGCGGGATTATCAGCGGAGCGAGTGCTTGAAAATCACGCTGTATAAATTACGGCGCTTTAACCTGCGGCGCGAAATCTGGAATATTGGCTAAACCGATTTTCTCTAAACCGACTCTCTGCGCCATCGCCATCACACCAGCTACGACTTCATATTTAGCTGCACGATCTGGCATGAAATGAATTTCGCGTTGTTCGGCTCCTAAAGACGCTTCCGTCTTCATTTTTGCTTCCAATGCAGCTCTATCAGGCAAGACTTGGTCTTCCCATAATATTTGGCTGTTTGCATTGACTGTAATAGTCACTGCTTTTGGAGGGTCAGTTTTATCAGGTGTGCCTTTTGAAGGCATATCGACATTCACGGAATGCAGCTGAATCGGAATAGTGATGATCAACATCACCAAAAGCACCAACATGACGTCAATCAACGGCGTGGTGTTCATCTCAATCATCACTTCCGGGTCGCCATGAAGGGATTCTGAGGAGCCAATATTCATTGCCATAAAAGTGCTTCCTTGGGATTCAAGCTTAGTTCTTCGCAGGCGGCTGCGTGATAAAACCAATGCGCGTCACACCTGCTTCTTGCAAGGCATAAACCACTTGGCCAATCGTTTCGTAATTGGCATTGGCATCACCACGAATATGTACTTCTAGGCTATCCATCGGTTTATTCAGCGCGGCGAGCTTGCCTTTTAAATCTTGAAAAGAGTTCAGCTTGCTATCGAACCAATAAGCATTACCGACTTCGTTCACTGAAATAATGACGTTTTCTGTTTGCGTTTCTCTGATTTGGTTCGTCTCTTTGGGTAGCTTCACCTGAATCGACGTCGTCACCGCTGGAATCGTGATCAAGAAAATAATCAGCAGCACGAGCATCACATCCACCAAGGGTGTGGTGTTGATTTCCGCCATCAACGCATCATCGTCGTTGCGGCTTTTGTTGAATGTGATTGCCATGTTTTTTACTATTTATTTGGCGTGCTGCTTATCCGCTTGCTGCAACAAATTGGTATGCAAATTTGAACCAAAAGCACGCACGCCATCCATGCCAACTTTGTTGCGACGCACCAGCCAGTTGTAGCCCAAGACGGCTGGCACGGCGACTGCCAAGCCAATCGCAGTCATGATCAGCGCCTCACCCACTGGGCCAGCAACTTTGTCGATAGACGCTTGACCTGATGCGCCGATCTTGACCAACGCGTTATAAATCCCCCAAACCGTACCAAACAAACCCACGAACGGTGCAGTTGAGCCCACGGTTGCTAACACCGCCAAGCCCTGCTGCGAATTGCTCTGCACTGTAGCGACAGAGCGCTCAATGCTTTGCGCTGCCCAGGTGTTTAAATCAACTTGACCCGCCACGCTTGGGTGCTGTTGTACTGCATCCAAAGAAGCATCGACGATGAAGCGGTAAGGGCTGTCGGCTGCCATAGCATTCGCGCCTTGTTGCAAATTAGCAGCTTTTGAAAATGCAAGTTCCGCGTCTTTCGCCATTGCTTGCATGCGGTTTTGAGCGATAAGTTTGCTGATCAAAACATACCAGCTGGCAAGTGACATGATGATGAGCAGCAACATGGTCGTTTTCGCCACCCAGTCGCCCTGCCCCCAAACGGCTGCTAAGCCGTATGGATTTTCAACCACAGGAGGAATGGTTGGGGAAGGCGTTAACGCTACAGTTGGCGTTGCCGCTGGTGCTGCCGTTTGCGCGTGCGCTAGGTTAGTCAGCAAAATAAATGCTGTGGCAAAAAGTGATTTGATGTTTTTCATCTCAGTTCCTCGTTTATCTTTTCAATTTATTTGGGGCATTCGCCGTTTATCATCTTCAACCCGTTGCGCAGGCTTGGATTTGTAGGATGCAAGCAATCTTCTTTTTTCGCTTTTTCAAATTCAATTTCGTAATTTTCTGGGCGTTTGTTCGGATTCAACTGAGCGTTTGATGCGCGCTGCAGCTCGCCTGCAGCCCAACCACCACGACGACCAGGCACATAATTTGTACCACTTCCTGCCGAGGGAATGCCAAGGTTTCCCGAACCCGATGGATTTGCAAGCGCACCACTTAAAGATGGAGCGCCAGAACCTAAAGGCGCTGATGCAGCAGTAGTTCCCGCACTGGGCGCAGCACTAGTTGTTGAAATCGCACGATTTGAAGTACCTGTTGAAGGCGAGACTGCGGGAGCAGCTGCAGTTGCTGCCGGCGCAGAAGCCACCGCAGCAGGTGCAGCCGCTTTCGCAGGTTCTGCCGCTGGCGCTGCAACAACTGGCGCAGCTGGTGCGGCAGGAGCAGGCGTTGCAACAACTGCAGCGGGAACAACTGGCGTTGGGGCGGGCGTAGGCGTTGGCGGTAATTCAACAACTGCTTCAGCAACCACGGGTTTCGGTACTTCTTGAGGCACGACTTTAGGCGTTTCAGGCACCACTTCCTTAACCACCTCTTTTGGCACTTGCACCTCTACCGGCTTCACTTCCACCACTTTTTCAGGCGGCTTAGGTATGACCACTGGCTTTTCAATTGGCTTAGGTGGTTCAGGAGGTTTTGGGGGTACGGGCAATGGTTCAACCGGCTTGGTGATGGTTTTCTTCACCACGACCGGCTTCTCAATAGGTTTATTAGGCTCTGGTGGTTTCGGCAGAGTAATTACTTTTTTAGGTGGCGGTTTAGGTAAAGGTTGCGTGATGGGTAGATTCAACATCACCACCGTTTCACGCACGACGCGCTGCACAGGCGCGGTTTGCAGCAGTAGCCAAAACAAAGCGATATGCACCACCGAAACGGCCAGCAATGCTGGGCGCGATAGTTGCGCTCCAGGCAATTGCGGTGCTGTGGTCGTAAAAATCATTAGCGTGATGATAAAGGCTTTTGCCGCCACGCCAGCACCGCACCCAACCATAGGGCGAAAGCGGAGATCAATAAGCCCTGCGCTAAACCACCCTTTCCATCAGCGATCCATCCCACCATCGTTGGTCCCACGATTTGCCCCGCTGCAAACACGACTGTGAATGCGCTAATACCCGTTGCCCAGGCCGTTTGCGGTAAATTGTGGCGTACCAAGGCAGTGGTTGAAGCTACAACAGACAAAAACACGCCACCAAAAAGGACACCAGAAAAAACAAGTGCGGGTAGCCAAGTTGTTAAAGCGGGGATGACGATGGCGCAACCGAGCAAAAAGTTAAGAAAAGCCAAGGCTTGACCGCCCTTGTACTTATCCAATAAACCTGCCCAAATGCGCGACGATGCCATCACCGCCAGCCCCAGCAGTGTGTAAAAAACAGTAATTGTGGTGGTCGTTGCTGATTGCTCACGCAACAGCGCAATCACGAAGGTCATATAGCCGATATAGCCTACGCCAAACAAACCGTAGCCGATCAATGCGTATGTGAATTCACGCCAGTGAAAGTCTTGACCAACTTGCTGCATACTTAGCTCTGAATTTGCTGCTTTTGGCGACGTCACGATGCGTTTGAGAGCATGCCCTTTCAACATCAAAATCATGGTCGCCAAAGCACAACCCAAGGCCAAAAACCACCAAGCTACAGCCCACGCTTGCGGCCACACACGTGATGTTGATGGCATAAAGTAATCGACACTGGGCACCAGCAACGTTGAAAACACAATCCCCAGCCCCACGCCGCCGTAATACACACCCAAAATCAAGCCACTGCGCCCAGCTTGCTTCGCTCCTAGCTGCGCAGCCAACAAACCACCCGCCACAAACACCCAAGCACTGGCAATACCCGCCAACAAACGCTGAACCAGCAAGGGCTCAGCCGTGGTGAAAAACCCAGTCAACGCCATAAACACACTTGCAAATGCGGAACCAATCAGCAAGATTTGTACCGCATCAAAACGCTTTAACAACTTGGGCATGCTCAAAGCGCCAAGCAAATAGCCCAGTGCGTTGACCGTATTCATTGCACCGGCTAGGGTGTAGCTCCAACCTAAATCAGCCCGCATAGCAGGCAAAAGCAAACCGTATGAAAACCGCGTGACGCCTAGAGAAACAGCTGCGCCTAGCGCCAAAACCATGGCCAAAGTGATGCTTTGCTGCAAAGTTGGTGGGGTGTTTTGTGAAAGCGACATAGCCCTATTGTGCTGGATTAAGCATTGAAACTCGGGCAGCAACTTTACACAGCATTACATTGCAGCCATGCTGCGTTTGCATGGCGATTGGATACTTGACCTCAATCCAGAGCCAATATCGACACTGGAGTTTTTAAACTCTTTAAGGATTTATGATGAAACTCTCTAGCAAGCACTTATTACTCACTACTTTGATGGCTACATGTGGCTTTGCGGCCATTGCGCAAAGCACCACACCAACAGCACCAGCTGCCGGCGCACAAACCCAAATGCAAGACAAAATGCATCGTGGTGACCATTCCAGCATGCGCGAACGCATGTTTGGCAACCACCAAGAGCGCATGGCCAAGCGCCAAGCTGAGTTGAAAACCAAGCTCAAAATCACGCCTGCGCAAGAAGGCGCATGGACAACATTTACAGCTTCTATGCAGCCACCAGCAGGCGGCATGATGGGTATGCGACACGACCCTAAAGTAAAAGCCGAAATGGACAAGCTGACCACGCCAGAACGCATTGACAAAATGCAAGCCATGCGTGCAGAACGCATGAAAACCATGGGTTCTGAAATGGACAAACGCGGCGCTGCTACCAAAGCCTTCTACGCGGTGTTGTCAACTGAGCAAAAAGCAGTGTTTGACGCTGTTTCCATGCACGGTGGCCGACACGGTATGGGCATGGGCGGCGAACATGGCGGAAAAGGCAGCCAAGGCGGTAAAGGTGAGCACGGCCGTATGGGCAACCACAGCTAAAAACAGCTTACACAAGCTTTAAAAGCTAAAAAGCGCAGTCAACTTCGGTTGCTGCGCTTTTTTTACGTTGAAATTTGAGTTTTAAGCCAACAATTTCTTCATTTCACCGCTGCTGATCAGTTTGATCACGTCATCCGCACCACCGACCAGCGTACCTTTGACAAAAATCATAGGAAACGTCGGCCAGCCAGTCCACATTTTCAGCGCATTGCGTTTGCGCCATTCGCTCAAATAGCTGCCGTAGTCCATGTCGTGGTGGGCAATACCTGCAGCATCAAGTGCTTTTCGGGCTTTTTTGGGCATCGGATTTAACCCCATGCCAACAACGACAACAGGGTGAGCAGCTACAGCAGCTTGCACTTCAGCGACGATGGATTGTTGATTTTTGGCGATTTTGTCGCGAATTGCGGGGTGAATGTTAGATTCTGCAAGCGTTGCACGAGGCATAAAGCGTCCTAAAAATGTTGAGAAGATCAAATTTGACCTGCCACTCTATCTTAGGACACCGCCCTCGAATTAAAGAGCCGTTTGCAGCAATTTCACCATTTCAGCCCGTTTTGAGGTCTGCGCACCTGCCAAAACAAAGCCAATCGCCACATTTTGCTCGTTGCTGAACTGCCAAACATTGGGCTCTATGGATGCCCATTGCCCTTGAGAACCCATCTTTGGCGGCGCGATCATCAGCGGCAAAGCAGGTGTTTTCACCGCAACAGGCATGACGGGAAACACAACTTCCGTTTTATTTCCAGACAATGTTTGCGCCAAGGCTCTGGCCGCATTCATGATGGGCATGACGTAAGGCAAGGTTGTGTTGCCCGCACTGGCGTATTGGGCTGAGTCGCCCAAAGCATAGACGTTTGGCGCACTCGTTTGCAAAGCTGAATCGACTTGGATGCCGCGCTCGCAAGCCAAACCTGCAGCTAACGCTAAACGGGTGTCTGACCGCAGGCCGATGGCGCTTAAAACGACATCTGCAGGGATGCTTTCACCATTTGCCAAGGTCACTCGCAGTGCAGATTCAGCTTCTTTATCCGGTTGATTTGTAGCCTTATTCACCGCCTTGTTCACTGACAATACGGTCGTTCCAAAGTGCCATTGAACGCCTAAATCTTGCAACGCTAGTCGCAATTGCTCACTCGCCGCTTCGGGTAACAAAGCGCCCAAGGGGCGGCTGGCTGGGTCAATAACACTGACTTGGTAGCCGGCATTGACCAAATCATTGGCAAACTCACATCCAATCAAACCAGCGCCCATGATGACGATTTTTGCTGAAAATGATGCCTCATTTTCATTGCTTTTTTTGCTATTATTTTCATAGCTGTATAGGCAATCAATACGCCGGCTAGAGGCCGATTTTAATACCTCAAAAAAGGATGTGAAATCATCCAAAGAATTGACCGACAACACCTGCTCAGCCGCATCACCCGCCACTGGAATGCGGATAGGCTGCGCCCCTGTGGCTAGCACCAAGCTGCTGAAATCAAAGCTTTGCTGAATGCCGTCTTCTTCAGTGGTGATAGTTTTAACGTAAGGATCTACGCGCAACACCCGGGTGTGAGCCATCAATATCACATTCTGGGTTTCTGACATTTTGGCGGCAGGTGTGACTACCAGTTGATCGGGCGCTTTTTTTTGTGCAAAAGCGTTGGACAACGTGGGTTTGGCGTAAAAGTCGCCACTGTCAGCGGTGATCATCACCACGGGCGTGGTGGCGTCCAGTTTGCGAAACTCACGCGCCGTCGTCCAGCCCGCCAGCCCCGCGCCAATGATGATGATTGGATTCATAAGTTATTGATTTAATTTAAATAATTACCCCTCGGGGGGCAGCGCAGCACACGACGTGGCAAGCGTGGGGGCTTATATTTCTACAGCTTCGAAGTCAGCCTTAGCCACGCCGCAATCTGGGCATTCCCAGCTGGCGGGCACGTCTTTCCACAAGGTGCCGGCTGCGATGCCGTCTTCTGGGCGACCCGCTGCTTCGTCGTACACAAAGCCGCAAACGATGCAAATATATGTTTTCATGGTGTTTTCCTAGTTATTTTGGTTATTGATTGGGTTGTTGATTAAGTCGAATTTGGCTTTGATTGTCTTACAGGCAATTTCAAGCTGCCGCTTTCACAGCATCCAAACGCGCCTGGTTCACTGTATCCAAGCGAGCCTGGTAGTGCGCTGCGTGACGCTTTTCAACGTTGGCCAGCGCTGCAAAACGCTTTTGCGCCTTGTCCAACATCGCTTTGAACTGCGCGGCGTGGACTTTGCTTTCTTCAATCTGCTCGTCCATTTCAGCGACGGCGGCGGCGTTGCCTTCTAATTCAGCGGTTTTACGGAAACCTGGGTACATCTCGGTGTACTCATAAGTTTCACCGTCAATGGCGATTTGCAGGGCTTTGGCGGGTGTCATCGTTGCTTTGGGGTAGAGTAAATCTAAATGGCCGAAAGCATGCATGATCTCTTGGTCAGCGGTGGCTTCGAACGCCTCTGCCGTGTCAATATCACCAGCTTCGCGGGCTAATTTGGCGAAATAGCGGTATTTGATGTGCGCCATGGACTCGCCAGCAAAGGCGGACTCCAAATTGGCAATGGTTTTGATCTCGGGTACTTTTTGAGTAGCTGTTGTCATGGTGAACTCCTGTGGGTTAAATAAGCTGAGGGATAAACTGAAAGATTAAGTCCGCTAGATAGCATTTATTAATCGATACAGGAGTGATGATAGGTTTATTTTATAGTTAATGCCAATTGATTTTGACTAACTGATTGATAGTGACTATCAAATGCGCTTATTAACGATTTTATTTATGTCAGTCTCATGCCAGTATCTGTAGAGAGATTGACCTAAAATAAGAAGGCTTTTCAAGCAACAAACAAGCATTTCACATCGTGATAAAACAACGGTAAAGTGGGGAACATATGGCAAACAAGACATCAAAAATCATTTACACACTGACTGACGAAGCGCCCATGCTGGCAACGCATTCTTTTTTGCCAGTGGTGAGAGCCTTTGCTGCACCAGCAAATATCGACGTGACGCTCAGCGATATTTCCGTCGCCGCCCGCGTGTTGGCTGAGTTTCCGGAAAACCTGACCGCAGCGCAAAAAGTACCCAACACACTCGCAGAGCTGGGCAAGTTAACGCTGCTGCCAGACACCAACATCATCAAGCTGCCTAACATCAGCGCGTCTGTGGGCCAGTTGACGGCTTGCATCAAAGAGCTCCAAGCCAAAGGCTATAACATCCCTGACTACCCCGCTGAGGCAAAAACTGACGAAGACAAAGCTCTTCGCGCACGCTATAACAAATGCACCGGCAGCGCTGTGAACCCTGTGCTGCGCGAAGGTAACTCAGACCGCCGCGCACCCAAAGCCGTGAAAGAATACGCGCGTAAAAACCCGCACTCCATGTCTGATTGGAGCCAAGCTTCTCGCTCACACGTATCGCACATGCACGCTGGCGATTTCTACCACGGCGAAAAGTCCATGACTTTGGACAAAGCCCGCGACGTGCGCATGGAATTGATCACCACCACTGGCAAAACCATTGTGTTGAAAGAAAAAGTGTCCTTGCTGGACCGTGAAGTGATCGACAGCATGTACATGAGCAAAAAGGCACTGTGCGAGTTTTACGAAAAAGAAATCGAAGACGCGTACAAAACTGGCGTGATGTTCTCCTTGCACGTCAAAGCGACGATGATGAAGGTGTCGCACCCTATCGTTTTCGGTCACTGCGTGAAGATTTTCTACAAAGACGCTTTCGCCAAGCACGGCAAACTGTTTGACGAAATCGGCGTGAATGTGAACAACGGCATGGCCGATTTGTACGCAAAAATCGCTACGCTGCCACAGTCAAAGCAAGACGAAATCAAGCGTGATATTCATGCTTGTCACGAAGGTCGCCCTGCTCTTGCCATGGTCGATTCAGCCAAAGGCATCACCAACTTCCACTCACCCAACGACATCATTGTGGACGCTTCCATGCCAGCCATGATTCGCAATGGCGGCATGATGTGGGATGCTAATGGTCGCTTGAAGGAAGTCAAGGCGGTGATGCCTGAATCTACCTTTGCCCGCATTTACCAAGAGATCATCAACTTCTGCAAATGGCATGGCGCGTTTGACCCGAAAACCATGGGCACCGTGCCTAACGTGGGTTTGATGGCGCAACAAGCCGAAGAATACGGCTCGCACGACAAAACCTTTGAAATTTCAGAAGCTGGCGTGGCAAATATTGTCGACATCGCAACAGGCGAAGTGTTACTCTCAGAAAACGTCGAAGAAGGCGACATTTGGCGCATGTGCCAGGTGAAAGACGCACCGATTCGCGACTGGGTGAAACTCGCCGTCAACCGTGCCCGCAACTCTGGCATGCCTGTTGTGTTCTGGTTGGACCAGTACCGCCCGCACGAAGCGCAGCTGATCACCAAAGTCAAAATGTATTTGCACGAGCACAACACCACGGGCTTGGACATCCAGATCATGAGTCAAGTACGTGCGATGCGCTACACCTTAGAGCGCGTACAGCGCGGTTTGGACACCATCAGCGCGACCGGCAATATCTTGCGCGATTATTTGACCGACTTGTTCCCCATTTTGGAACTCGGCACCAGCGCCAAGATGCTCTCCATCGTGCCTTTGATGGCTGGCGGCGGCATGTACGAAACAGGTGCGGGCGGCTCTGCGCCTAAGCATGTGCAGCAATTGGTTGAAGAAAACCATTTGCGCTGGGACTCTTTGGGCGAATTCATGGCTTTGGCCGTGTCGCTGGAAGACTTAGGTCTTAAATCTGGCAACAAAAAAGCCACAGTTTTGTCCAAAGCTTTGGACAAAGCCACTGGCGAATTGCTAGACAAGAAAAAAGGCCCTTCTACTCGCACTGGCGAACTGGACAACCGTGGCAGCCATTTCTACATCGCCATGTTTTGGGCGCAAGCACTGGCAGAACAAACGGAAGATGCTGATTTGCAAGCCCACTTTGCACCACTGGCAAAAACACTGACCGAGAACGAAGACAAAATCGTCGCCGAACTCAAAGCGGTGCAGGGTAAGCCAGCGGACATTGGCGGCTACTTCATGCCAATTCTTGAAAAAGTAGACGCCGTGATGCGCCCAAGTGCAACGTTCAACGCTGCACTGGCTTCAGCTTAAAACTCAAGTCCATTCCATCCGTCATTCCCGCGAAGGCGGGAATCCATGCCGGTGCTTGTGGATTCCCGCCTTCGCGGGAATGACGCACTTTTTAAACAGCCTTGTAGAAAATGTAATCAGCCTGGTAGCGAACAATTTGTTTGCTACCAGCGCTGCCTGCATCACAGACACTAGCCGGTGCAACGCCGCCTGAGGTCGCAACGCGCTGAATGTAAGTCACACCCATCATTGCACCCGTGCCCATCGCTGGGTTGGCTTTGACCAATTGCAAGGGAATATTGCCCGCACTGCTAGGAGCGACAGCCACTTGTGCACCTGTGAGCTTTGAACCATCCATGCTTTCCCATGTTGCCGGTGGGCCGTAGTATTTCCCGACTTGTTTGCCGCTGCGGTCGTTCAATTTGGCATCTGGCCCGACAAACACCCATTCAAACTGGCCAGCCATGTCTTTTTTCGGGTTGCATTGGTAAGTAATATCGCCAGCGCCCACGGTTTCTAGGGCGACTTTGTTGCCTGCCGGCACTTGTACGGCAGCGGGCAGATTGGCTTGAGAATACATGGGCGCAGCTGCCATCATGGGCTTAGCCGACATGCTGCCACAGCCGGTGAGTGCGGACAAACCCAGCACTGAAGCGGCGGCAAAAGCTGAATAGGTCAATGTAGAAGATTTGATTTTCATAGGAGCTCCAAAGTAGTTGAACAAGTTATACGCAGGGTCAATCTACGCTGGATTCAAAAAACTGCAAAAAATCGCAAAAAAGTTGAAAAAACTTTATTTTCTAATGTTCACCAGGATAGTATCTGCGCCTGCTTGCCACGGTGCGTAGGTTTGCATGATGGTTTTAAACGCTTCGGAAGCCTCAAAACTTGCCAATGCATGCTGTAAATGAGGCCACGGCTGCGCTGCAAACCAAGTTTTATCCATATTGGCAAATTGCCTCAAAAAAGGCATGTAGCCGGCGTAATATATGCCTAAACAGCTATTAAATTTATAGTGAATTTGAGGTGTATTTTGTAGCTGCACATTCACCACATCGGCGAAAACAGCGGCTTTAGCGCGGTGCTCCGTGGCAATGGCACCGTCGTAACGGCTGGGATATTTGTAACGGTCTAGGTGAAATTTAAAGTCACCATCGCACTGGGCGATCAACGACAAGGCCTCTTCTTCGTTCTCTAGCCAGCCATACGGGTCGTTCAGCCGCAGCGCCCACAGCATGATGTCTAGGCTTTGGTCGATCACTTCACCGTTTGGCAAAACCAACACGGGAACTGTGCCTTTGGGTGATGCGGCCAGCATGTCGGCGGGTTTGTCTCGCAAAACAACTTCGCGATGCTCATATTTGATACCACTTGCCAACAATGCCAGTCGCGCCCGCATGGCATAGGGGCAGCGGCGGAAGGAATAGAGGATAGGCAGCGTCAACCCCAATCACTCCTCAGCGGTTTTTTCAACCTTTTCTTTCCGTGCCATTTTGACGCCAAGGTACGGTTCTTCCCGCAGCTTCGCTAAGTTAATCTGCCGCTGCCGCTCCTTAAATCTAGCCAATTCTTCTTCGGTTTTGCTGCCATGGCAGTGCGGGCAGCTCAGACCGAGCACGAAAAGCGGCGATTCTTTGTCCGCTTGACTGATAGGCTCTCTACAAGCGCGGCACAAGCCATAATCGCCCACTTTCAAGCCTTGCCCCACGGTGACGCGCTCATCAAAGACAAAGCACTCACCCTGCCACAGGCTTTCTTCCTCGGGCACGGTTTCCAAATACTTCAAAATGCCGCCTTCAAGGTGATACACCTCGTCAAAGCCTTGGGCTTTGAGGAAAGCGGTCGATTTCTCACACCGAATGCCGCCTGTGCAAAACATGGCAACTTTGGTTTTTTTGTCGACTTCGCCTGCTTTTTTGGCTTCAGATTCAGCAATCTGTGGCTGCGCCATCAACCACTCAGGAAACAGCGAAAAGCTCTTCAGCCGTGGGTCAACAGCGCCTTTGAACGTGCCAATATCCACTTCGTAAGTGTTGCGGGTATCAATAACGAGGACATCTGGGTCGCTGATCAGCGCATTCCAATCTTGCGGTTTGACATATTTGCCCACCGTCTCGTTCGGGTTCACCGTCGGCACGCCCATGGTGACGATTTCTTTTTTCAGCTTCACCTTCATGCGGTAAAACGGTGGCTTGTTGGACCAAGACTCTTTGTGCTCCAGCGTTGCCAATCGCGGGTCGGCTCTCAAATACGCCAGCACCGCGCGCACACCCGCCTCTGGCCCCGCGATGGTGCTGTTGATGCCCTCATTCGCCAGCAAAATTGTGCCTTTGACGTTCTGCGACTCGCAAAACGCGAGCAAGGGCTCTTTCATCTCAGGGAAGTCTGAGAGTTCGACGAACTTGTAGAAGGCAGCGGTTAAGTATGTCGTAGAAAAGGTGGCAGGAGTAGTGGCAGAAGAATTGGCAGTCATACCCTCTATTTTATAGACTGCCACCCCGCGCTGACCTGATTCAGATCAAACGCTATGGATTCAGCGCTTGCTTTTTACCCTTGCAAGCCCTTACTTTTTCACGTCGCAGGTATTCCACCCAAACAAAGCGTAAGGTGGGCACCAGCCAATGGCCGCTGTGCCCAACAGCACCGCGCCCACCGCATAACCCGCCCAAGCCCAAGAGGCAAACATGCCCGTATACGATAAATACAGCAGCACCAAGCCGACGATGGCACGCAACATGCGGTCTAAACCGCCCATATTTGTAGACATGATTTTCTCCTTGTGGATGTAAATAAGCCTCAATTTAACGCCTAATAATCACCCAAGACCATGATCTATATCAAAGCAAGCGCTGGTATTCAGTGACAAACTGACTACACACTTTACACAGCCTTTGCACGGCAGTACTTGAAGAGTTAAAACAGAGCCATACAATTCACTCTGGCAAGTTACTAACCAATGGGTTATTAACCTAATTTTTGTAGGACATTACCGCGACCGTTGGCACTCTCGGTTTGTGAGTGCTAATATAATTACCTGAAATCGCAAGATTGTTGAAATTACATTGTTTCTTACGACTTCTTCTTTGGAGATCATCACAATGTCACTGACTATGAATGCTTTACAACCCGTTAATTTGAAGAATAACAACACCCTAGCCACCGCTACGTGGGGCTTGGTGCCGTCGCTCGGCAATTTAGACGCCTACATCTCCAGCGCCAACCGCATGCCCATGCTGACGCTGGAAGAAGAGCAGCGCTATGCCAAAAACCTGCGTGATAACAACGACTTAGACGCTGCTGAAAAGCTGGTTTTGTCGCATCTGCGCTTGGTTGTCTCTGTTTCTCGCAAGTATTTGGGCTACGGTTTGCCGCATGGCGACCTGATTCAAGAAGGCAATATCGGCCTGATGAAAGCCGTCAAACGCTTCGACCCCGACCAAGGCGTGCGCTTGGTGAGCTACGCCATGCATTGGATCAAGGCTGAAATTCACGAATATGTGCTGAAAAACTGGCGCATGGTCAAAATGGCGACCACCAAAGCACAGCGCAAGTTGTTTTTCAACCTGCGCTCGATGAAGCAAGAATTCAAGGCAGATGCTGCCGCTTTGGGCCACGAAACCCATAGCGCCACCATGAGCGAGTCCGAAGTCAGCCTGATGGCCAAGACGCTGAACGTCAAGCCTGAAGAAGTGCTAGAGATGGAAATGCGCCTCTCCGGTGGCGACGTGCTGCTTGACCCGACGCCCAACGACGACGGTGAAGAAGCCTTCGGCCCCATCTCTTACCTGTCCGACACCCACCACGAACCCACCAACATGATAGAAGCGCACCAGCGCGATTTGTTGGCAAGCGACGGCATAGCCGCAGCCCTAGCCGAGCTAGACGACCGCAGCCGCAAAATCGTGGAAGAACGTTGGTTAAAAGTCAACGACGACAGCTCAGGCGGCATGACTTTGCACGACTTGGCAGCCGTCTACGGCGTTAGCGCCGAACGGATTCGCCAGATTGAAGTGGCGGCGATGAAGAAAATGAAGAAGACTTTGGCTGAGTTTGCGTAAAACTCGCTGAACCAATTAAAAAGGCTCTCACGTGATGTGAAGAGCCTTTTTTAACGCAAAAATATGCCTCTAGCCGGCGTATTTATTGCCTGAACTGCTATATTATTTATAGCGAATACAACCTCATATTACTACTTCGAAAGTGGCAAACCCATTTGAAGCGGAGCTTTATGCTCCCTAACACGCTCAATCACATATTCTGACTTTAATCCCACATCAGAAATACTTTGTATGCGCCTTAAATCTACTACAAGAACATCACCTTTACCGAATCGTTCATCACCTGATGCAATCCGTGCACTGAAATTTTCATCGGCTATTTCAGCGAAAAATGAATTGCTCCCATCACTAAATCGCCATTTGTTGCCATCTTTGAATACAGCCGATTCAATTTGAAGCAGCATTCCTTCACTAATAATGTCAGAAACAACATCCGCATTACTAGCAGCCACCTCAAAATACACAGCCTCTTCTTTTGTAATTACAGCTTCTGTAACTCCGTCTTGAGCACTAGCAAAGAAGTCGATTCCCTCATTTTCTAATGGCTTAACGACGCGAGCCAACGATTGCCTAATTACTCGACTTTTATAGAGCTTACCCGTAGCTAAATCTGCTTCGAATGTTTCGGACAACTCTGTAGTGTGTATTTCAAATATCGTCTTGTCACCATCAAATCGAATAGAACTTGGCTTTCTGCCCTTTAGCCACTTGACCACTCCAATTACGCCAGCTGAACCCAAAATACCAATCGCACCAAGAATTTCTAAAAGATTTGCGGCCGCAGATGCTTCCGGACCAGAAAAAATAGAAACAATTTGATCTTTGATACTTTGAAGAGCGACTAAATCAAATTCAAATGAACCGCTTTTAAAAGTACCATGTACGTGAACTCGAACTTCAGCAGAATCAGGGAAAAGCGAACGATTTGCTTCTTCTAAAAGAGAGGACAAAGCAATAAGTGCTGGAGCAAGCTCTCTAACGTCCATTTGATGGTTAGCTAGAGCAGGCCCATCATATTTAATTGAAAAATGTACGTTCGCGGTCATGTATTGATTGTAAGCTGCGATATCTCGTATGGGGTTACTCACTTTCCCTAGCTTTAAACTACTTTAACAAGCACCATTTCAAGTTACAAATACATTCAAGGAATAAAAATGACCGATTTAACCCCTGAAAACGTCGAATACGCTGGCTTTTGGATACGTGTGGGCGCTTCCATCATTGACTCGATTTTGTTGATGATGATTACCTACCCAATTCTTTACGCCGTGTACGGCTGGGCGGGGTTGGATTATGGGGACGCCATGAAAACGACAGGGTTTGTGGATATTTTGCTGACTTGGATTTTGCCAGTGGTCGCGGTTATTTGGTTTTGGACGGCAAAACAAGCTACGCCGGGCAAAATGTTGTTGTCGCTGCGGGTGGTGGATGCTAAAACGGGCAGTAGCCTGACCGTTGGGCAAAGCTTGGTGCGCTATGTGGGGTATTTTGTGTCTGCTATACCGTTTTGCCTAGGTTTGATTTGGGTAGGTTTTGACAGCAAAAAACAAGGCTGGCACGACAAGATTGCAGGCACGGTGGTGGTACGCAGCAAAAATGCGGGCACGGAGGCGGTGCGGTTTCCGCAGGCTTGAAAACCTAGATTTAGAGGCTATTTTAGGCCTCTAGTCGGCGTATTTATTGCCTGAATAGCTATAGTATTTATAGTAAATTATGACTCACATCGAGGTCAATGAAGGAGAAAATCATGCAAAAGGAATATAGCAACGGCGATATCACCGTTATCTGGAATGCTGAGAAATGCCAGCATGCTGGCAAATGTGTGCAGGGTCTGCCGCAGGTGTTTAGGCCCAAAGAGCAGCCTTGGATCAAAATCGAGCAAGCCAGCTCGACTGACATCGTGGCGACGGTGCATAAATGCCCTTCAGGTGCGTTGAGCATCAAGGGCGAATAACCCCAAAAGTGAGCCGTCTGAATCAATGCCATTTTAGGCAATTTTAGACTCCTAGCCGGCGTATTTATTGCCTAATTTGCTATATAATTTATAGCAAATTAGCACCCTTACTCATGACCAGATACAAACAGCTCAAAGACATCAGCCCTCGCAACAAGCTCATCATGGGGATTTGCATGGCAGGTGTTGGTTTGTTCACAGCGTGGTTGGTAACGGCACACCCTGAGCGGCTGCGCGCGCCACTGTGGGTGGCGTTGACGGCTTGTTTTTGCTTTGTCGTGGCTGGCATGGCGGTCGCGCTGCATGCTTTTGTCTCGCGCAGGGCGTACAGCTGGTTCATGGTGGTTTTGCTGGGTGCGATGGCAGCTATCCCCGCTTGGATCGCTTTGGGTTTTGGCACGCGCCAATGCACGACAAACTTCGCTTACATTGCCAGTGAATTCAGTTGCCGGGCAGTTTTCGGAATCTCCGCCCTGCTGCTCGCGGGCATGCTGGCAGTAGCGGTGCGCCAAGCATACAAAATGCGGTGATATGGCTAGCTAGATTTTGAGCTCAGCCACGTCTGCCACAATGGGGCAATGACTTACCAACACATCCTAGTTTCTGCCGACGCATCTACGGCAGACGCCATCACCACCATCACACTGAACCGCCCCGACAAACGCAACGCGTTGTCGCTAGAGGTGCTTTTGGAGTTGACGGACGCGCTGCAAATGACCGCTAAAAGCGATGCGCGGGGGGTGATTTTGGCGGCGAATGGGCCGGTTTTCAGTGCGGGGCACAATTTTGGCGACATGGCGGGGGCGACGCTGGACGAGGCGCGGCATTTGTTTAAGGTTTGCACGGTGATGATGGATGCGATTCAAACCATGCCGCAGCCGGTGATTGCCAAAGTACATGCGCTGGCGACGGCGGCGGGCTGCCAGTTGGTCGCTACTTGCGATTTGGCGATTGCGGCGGACACGGCTTCGTTTGCGATTCCGGGCGGCAAATCAGGGCTGTTTTGCCACACGCCGCTGGTGGCAGTGGCGCGAAACCTAGGGCGCAAGCGGGCGCTGGAGATGGCGCTGACGGGCGACGCCATCAGCGCGGCGACGGCGGCGGATTGGGGGCTGATCAACCGTGCCGTGCCCGCAGACCAGTTGGATGCTGCCGTTTTAGACTTGATTACCCGCGCCACGCGGGGTAGTGCGCTGGCCAAAGGAGCCGGTAAACGCGGTTTTTACAGCCAAATAGATTCTCCGCAAAAAGATGCCTACCAACTGGCCGCCGAGTTGATGGCGACCGGTGCGCTCACAAAAGATGGACAAGAAGGCATCAAAGCCTTTTTAGAAAAGCGGCCAGCTGTTTATACTCAAAAATATGAATTTTAGGAGTAAAAATATGACTCTAGCCGGCGTATTTATTGCCTAAGCCGCTATTTAATTTATAGCAAAACTAAATCACTTCAACCCGATATTCCACCGCCAAGGTGTGCGCTTTGCCAGCTGCTACGGTAACGGCGTTACTCAAAGCATTGGCGCTTTCTACGCAAACGAAGCGTTTCCAGCCCCCTGCGCCTAGGTCTCCCATTTGCGCGGCTCTGGCGGCCCAGGGGTTCCAAACGACTGTGCTTTGGCTGCCTAGTTTGGCGATGTGGATGCTGCGTTTGAAGCCCCTGTCGACGATGGTGCAACGCTCTGGGGTGTTGACGTAGACGCGGTCGACCTCTTCACCAAACGAGATGGCGCCGGTTTGGTCGCCCTCGGTCCAGCCGGCGGCTTTGTCGTGAAAATGGGTGCCGTGCAAACCGTTGACTTCAATTTGCGCGATGCTGCTGACAGCGAAATAAGTGTGCAGCGCCTCGGTGATATGGAAGTCAACATCGCCCAAATTGCGGGTGATGAGGGCGATTTTGAGGGTGTCACCAACGTTGATGAGCATGTCCAGCTGCGCTTGGTGCGGCCACATGGCTTGCATGGCGGTGGTGATGGGCATGGTGAGGTTGATTTCGGTCGAGCCGTCTTCTAAGCTGCGGGTGCTTTTGACTTGCCATTGTTGTGTGCGGGCAAAACCGTGCATAGGAAAGCTGGGATCTGAACCATGCGCGCTGAACCACGGCCAGCAGACGGGTATGCCGCCGCGAATGGATTTGCCGGGAGCAAATTGTGCGTCAGCAGACATCCAAATCACAGGTTGTTGGGTCGTTCCATCGTTGTTGATAGGTTGCCAACACAGCACTTGGCCACCTTGCAGGCAGATGCTGGCTGTGGCGTGGGCGTTGGTGATGTCGGCAACCACCACACCTTCTGCCAAGCCCTCACCTGCGGTTTTGAAGCGCAGTTTGAAGGGGATGGCAAAGCGGTCGTTTAGTTCACTTAGCCCGTTAAGCTCAGCCGAGGCGTCAGAGGAAAAGTCCATAGCCATAGCGTGCTTAATTCAGTAACAGTTTGAGGTCAGACGCCAAGGCCTCTGCCCCGCTGCCGTAGCGGGTGTAAAGGCGTACATTGCCCTTGGTGTCATACACAAAGCTGCCAGCCGAGTGGTCCATGCTGTAGCTGGTGTCAGTGCGACCGGGCACTTTTTTGTAATAGGTTTTAAAGTTTTTAGCGAGGTCGACCAACTTCTCTGGTGTGGTGCGCAGGGCTAGAAACGTGGGGTCAAAGTTGCCCATGTAGGCTTTGAGCACTGGCAAGGTGTCGCGCTCAGGGTCGATGGTGATGAAGAGGCCTTGTATTTTGTCGCCATCGCCTTTGTTGTTTTTTTCGAGTAGCTTTTTGGCTTCAGCCAATTCAGCCATAGAGGTGGGGCAAACGTCTGGGCATTGGGTGAAACCGAAGAATAAAACGACGACTTTGCCAGCAAAATCTTTGATGCTGCGGGCTTGTCCGTTATGGTCAACCATGGTGCCATCGGCGGTGAAGTCTTTGGCGTAGTCTGCCCCTGTGATATCCACCGATTTGAACGCCATTTTTTTCTCAGTACATGCCGTAAATAGTGCTGTAGCCGGCGTAATTATTGCCAAAGCAGCTATTGATTTGATAGTATTGTGCAGCAAAGAACGTTTATTCATAGTAGTTTTCAAGGTTCTTTTTCAGGTTAAAAAAGGTAATGATCAATCAGCAAAGCGGCAAACAATGCGCTGAGGTGGATCAAAGAAAAGCGAAAGGTTTTACGCGCCAGCTCGTCCGAATAATTGCGCCACAAGGCGAAGGCGTAGCCGGTGAAGCCGAAGCTCAAAACCACGGCCGTAGCCAAATACAACCATGAACTCATGCCAAACACAAAGGGCATCAAACATGCGGGAAACAGCACCAAGGTGTACAAAAACACCTGCAAGCGGGTGAATTCATTACCGTGGGTGACGGGCAGCATGGGCAGGCCGGACTTGCGGTAGTCTTCCACACGGTACAGTGCCAGTGCCCAAAAGTGCGGCGGGGTCCACAAGAAGATGATCAAAAACAGAATCAAAGCCTCAGGACCGACGTTGTTGGTCATCGCCGCCCAGCCGAGCACGGGGGGCATCGCGCCTGATGCGCCGCCGATGACGATGTTTTGCGGGGTAAGCGGCTTCAAAATCACGGTGTAGATGACGGCGTAACCAATGAAAGTGGCAAAGGTGAGCCACATGGTGAGCGGATTGACCCAAAAGTACAGGATCGCTGAGCCCAATGCACACAAAACGGCTGAAAAGATGAGAGTTTGCGTGTCGCTGAGCTCGCCTTTGGCAGTGGGTCGCCAAGCGGTACGTTTCATTTTGGCGTCAATGCCTTTTTCAACGATGCAATTGAACGCTGCGGCAGCGCCTGCGACCAACCAAATACCCAAGCAAGCGAGCAAACCGACTTTGAACTCGGCTGCTGATGGCATGCCAGGCACGGCCAAGACCATGCCAATCAGAGCGCAAAAAACGATGAGTTGAATCACACGGGGCTTGGTGAGGGCGTAAAACTGCTGGAGAACTGTCATTGAAAGAGTCATGGCTTATTTTAGGTTTTTATGGGGCGCTTTATGTGGAGCTATTGCGCGGCTCAAAATCCAAGTCAAAGTGATGACCAAACCGGCTGCACCCGCTGTGTGCGCCAGTGCGGCGAAGAGCGGCCATCCCATCACAGCGTTGGTCACGCCAGTGAAAAACTGCCACAGAGCCAACGCGATGAGCCAATTTGAATAGCGCTTGAAGCTAGGTGCTTTTTGTGTTGCAGCGGTTTTGGCTAACAGCCAGGCGCTGTAACCCAAGGCAATAAACACCACATAGGCCGACAAGCGGTGCGTGTAATGGATGGCGGTCAGCGCTGAGAACGGTATATTTTCACCCAACGAAGTGAGTCCTAGTTCGCGCCACAGGCTAAAACCATTGGCGAAATCCATCTGGGGCCACCAACTTTTTTGGCAAGCGGGAAAGGTGTCACATGCCAGCACAGCGTAGTTGGTGCTGACCCAGCCGCCCAGTGCGATTTGCAGCCAGACCAAAACGAAGGTGACGATGAGGGTCGTGCGTATACGTTTTGGCAAAACCTCGGCGCGGGTTTCAACCGTTACTAAATGGTAATGTCTTGCTTGGCGAGTTAGCAACGTCAGCAAAAGCAAGGCACCTAACAAATGCAATGTCACGATGGCGGGATAGAGCTTCAAAGTTACCGTGAGCGCACCAAATGCTCCAACCACGCAAACCCAAACCAAGCTGGCTGTTGGCCACCACGGGCTGATTTGCAAGCTTGTGTTGAGTTGATACTGGGACAACTGATGGACTTTTTCTTGTGCCTGCTTACGTGCAGTGAAGCGCGTCCACCAGCTGTGCAGCGTCAACGTCAAAATCAGCACGCCCACGCTGGTGGCTAGGTAACGGTGCAGCATTTCTATCCACGCTTTGGTTGTCGTGACTGCACCTGTGGGAATAGCAGCTTGTGCAGTATCAACATGCACTTTTGCGCCAAACGGTGTAGCGCTGCCGTAGCAACCTGGCCAGTCGGGGCAACCTAAACCCGAATCCGTCAAACGGGTAAATGCGCCAAAAATGACCAAATCAAAGGTTAAAAATAGCGTGAATGCTGTCAAAGCCTGTAAACGCTTGATGCGCAAACCCTGACTTTGACTTCTGTTATCAACGCTTTTGTGCTGCAGCCACCACCATGCCAACGGGCCACTGGCAACCGTCAACCCTAGTAGCATGACTTTTAGTATGGGCGTTAGATTGACTAAGCTGGTCGTTTCCATCCGTTTTAGCGTCCTGCTTGGTCCCAAGACGCCGATGCACGCATCACGCGGTCAATATCACTCTTGGCCTTCTTCGCGGCGGCGGCATCTAAGCCGGGCGGGAAACGCATCATCCAATTGCCCATGGGGTCGACCAGATAGAGGTGATCCGTCAGTTGCTGGCCTTGTGCGGGCTGCATCCAAGTGGTGATTTGCTCTGTAGGCAGTCGTAAAACGGTAGCTTCTTTTAAAGCTGGCAGGATAGCTGGAGCGATTGGTGCGGCATCAGAAACTAACCAAACCCAATCAAGTCTGTCTTTTTCTTTGCCCAAGCTTTCACGCAATTGGCGCTGTAGATACAAATGCTTTTGACAAACGGCATCGCACGCCCCCCCTGACACACTGACCAACAGCCATTGCCCCGTCAGCGTTTGCAAGTTAACACCAGCGCCGCTTAGCTGGGTGGCGTTGAGGTTGGGGACGACTCTTTGCGGCGTAATCAACTCGCCGAAATTGCGTCTACCCTCTGGCCGAATGAAGTAGTAGGTGATGTAAGACGCGACGACGGGTGATGCGCACAGCAGCAAAACCAGCAACATTTTCCAACGGCCATTTTTAGTGCGATCGATAGTTGCAGAGTTTCCAGACGCGGAATCGCTTTGCGGCATGCTGTGCACAGTCATTTCTAGCGGGTGTGGTGATTGTTTGGTGTCGTTATTCATCGTGGCCATAGTTAGTTTATTTAGTTTTAGTTTTAGTTTTAGTTAGTTATTACTTTGCTTTTAAATTTGGGCGTACTAGTTGAAACCATACATACAAGAGCGCGATTAATGCGCTCAATGCCCACCATTGAACCATGTAGCCGTAGTTTTTTTCAGAACCATAATTGGGTTGCGCCCAGCGGCGTAACAGCTTATCTTGCGCCTGGTCTTGGTGCTTGTCTTTCACGACATTCGCATTGACCATATCAAGCTGAAGCAAAGAATATGGCAGCAATTCAAGTTTGAGCTCTTTGGCCAAGGCTTCTATTTCAATATTTTGCCGTAAAGCACCGCTTTCCGCACCTTTGAACTCAAATAGCTTGGATGGTGACGGGGCAATACGACCCGTTATCGTGACCTCAGCAGCATCCGTTATGACTTTAGGCAGGGCATTACGATCTAAAAAATTCCTTGGCAACCAACCTCTTTGTACCAAGATGGTTTTTTTAGCCAAGGTTACAGGTTCTGTGAACTCAAAAGGCGTTAAAACAAACAGGCCTGGTTTGTTGTCCATTTGTCGATTGTCTAAAAACAAGGTGTGTTGCGGTAGCCAATGGCCTGTTAAGGTAATATTTCGATGCAAGACTGAGGAAACAGAGGCAGTTGAGTGAGCTTTTAGATCTTGCTGCGGTGTTGCTGAGGAAGATCGTACCAACGCAGCTGCATCTAAGTTAGGCAGCTCTGCTTGCGCTTGAATGGATGCCTGCAACGCTAGCTTTTCCTGAGCACGGCTAAGTTGCCAAAAACCAAGCTTCATCGTGATTGCCGCTGAAACGATGGCAGCCACTGTTATCAGCCAAAAACGGCTGTTCAAGGTCTTTAAACTCACGCGATAATCTCACTTATGACATATATTGCAATTGTTGGATTTATCGCTATTTTTGGCAGCTTGGGTGCCGCCATGTTTTTTATGCTCAAAGGTGGCGAGAAAGACAAGCTAGACCACAAATCGAAAGCAAACAACATGGCGAGAGCCTTAGCGTTTCGGGTCGGTTTTTCGATTCTACTTTTCATTTGCGTTTTGGTTGCTTGGCACTTGGGCTACATACACCCTACTGGGATACCAGCAGGGCGATGATCGTTCCAATCTTGATTCAAATCTATGGTTTTATGAAACACAAAAAAGGCGCTTGAAAGCGCCTTTTTTATCCAAACTTGCTTGGTCTATAACCGTAACTTATAACCAGTAAATAAGGATGTATAAACCCAACCACACCACGTCAACGAAATGCCAGTACCAAGCAGCGCCTTCAAATCCAAAATGACGTGTCGGTGTGAAATGGCCTTTTTGCAAACGCAAAGTGATGAACAACAACATCAACATGCCGACAAACACATGGAATCCATGGAATCCAGTGAGCATATAAAACGTAGAACCGTAAACACCAGACGCAAGTGTTAAATTCATCTCATGATATGCATGGTAGTACTCATAACCCTGAACAAACAAAAACACAACGCCGAGCAATACCGTCATCCACATAAACAAAATCGTTTTACTACGGTTGCCGGCAACTAACGCATGGTGTGCAATTGTTAACGTCACACCAGAAGTTAACAACAAACCCGTGTTGATGGTTGGCAACCAAAACGGTGTCATCGTGGTGAATGGTTCAACGATGCCCGCAGGCGAGGCAGTAGCACCCGCTACTGCACTAGGCCAAACTGCTTTGAAGTCTGGCCATAGTAATTGTTGGTCTAAGCTGCCAAGCTCAGGCACAGAATGCGCACGCGCCCACCATAATGCCGTGAAAAATGCACCGAAAAACATGACTTCAGAGAAGATAAACCAGCTCATGCTCCAACGGAAAGACAAGTCAATTTTGTGCCCATATTGACCGCCTTCGCTCTCTGCTACAGCTTCGCTAAACCATTGAAACAGCACAGTTAGCCATATCACCATGCCAGCCAGCAGGGAATACTTACCCCAGTCAGCGCCATTTATCCACTGGCCTGCCCCCAGAATAACAAACAACAAACCAAGCGCGGCCATCACTGGATGGCGCGAAGGATTAGGAACGAAATAATACGGTGTTGAACCTTGTGAATGTGAACTCATCTGAACTCCTAACTCTCTCTACATTTATATAAAACCAAAACTGACAATGATCTCTAAAGCTAAACTTTAACTCATTTAGAGACCACAAAATTTACAAGACCAATCAAACCACCAATGATAAGCATCACCAGCACAACAGCAGTGATGACAATATGAACAGGATTGAGTTTTTGCAAATCTTTTTGATACTCACTATTTTTTCGAATACCCGCAAAAGACCATAAAACAGCTTTTAAAGTATCAAGGAAAGCACTCATGCGCCATCCTTGGTGTTTACGGAGCTAACTGCAGCTAATGGAGCAGCTGGTGTTCTACCACCCACTTCAAAAAAGGTATACGACAGAGTAATGGTGCTGACATCTTTAGATAATTTTGGGTCAATCACAAAGGCCACTGGCCATTGCTTTTTCTCGCCCGCTTCTAAAGTGTATTGTTGAAAACAGAAACACTCCAACTTATTGAAATGAGCCGCTGCTTGCGAGGGAGCATAGCTCGGTATCGCCTGCGCTGCCATTTTACGGTTTTGCACATTTTGAAATTCATACATTACCGTGGCTAATTCACCTGGGTGAACCTGTATGGATCTCATGGCTGGCTTGAAATCCCATGGACCTCTGGCGTTTGCATCAAACTCCACGGTAATTAACCGTGTTTTATCAATTTGGGTATTTGCAGGCGCTTGAGAAGTCGCACCTGCAATATTTTTTTCACCTAGTGCCAAAATATTGATACCAGTCATTTCGCAGATGGCTTTGTACAAAGGCACCAATGCATAACCGAACGCAAACATAGCCAATACGATGATGGCCAACTTGCCCACCATGTTGGTATTTTCTTGTTTACGAATCATAGAAAGCTTTTGATTGACAAGTGACTAGTGGCTCAAAATGTACATTTTTGCCATGAATCCAATGAAAAAGACAACCGCAATCGAGGTCAAAATTAACCCCATTTTGCGATTATTTTTCTTTTGTTCAGGTGTGGACATTTAAATTACAGTTTTTAATTTTTGCTTTGCTGGTATTAAGCAATAATTTTATTTGCTGCAGCATTCAGCTTAGGCGGTGTTTCAAAAGTATGGAACGGCGCTGGAGAAGCAACTTCCCACTCCAAGCCTTCAGCACCCTTGACGAGGTTATCCGAATTTTGGTCTTCCCATGGATTGCTCGACGCCTTTACGCCTTTGCCCATCATGGCAGGCAGCACAACAAAGAAGAAGAAATAAACTTGCGCCAAACCAAAAGCAAAAGCACCGACTGAAGCGATCGCATTGAAGTCTGCGAATTGCATAGGGTAGTCAGCATAACGACGCGGCATACCCGCCAAGCCCAAGAAATGCATTGGGAAGAATGTAATGTTGAACGAAATCAATGACCACCAGAAGTGAATCTTGCCACGTGACTCGTTGTACATGACACCCGTCCACTTAGGGCACCAGTAGTAGAAGCCAGCAAACATGGCATACAAAGAACCAGCAACCAATACGTAGTGGAAATGCGCAACAACGTAATAAGTATCGTGAATCTGAATATCGATAGGCGCCATGGCCAAAATCAGACCTGAAAATCCACCAATGGTAAATACGAAAATGAAGCCTACTGCAAACAACATAGGGGTTTCAAAAGTCATGGAACCGCGCCACATGGTTGCAATCCAGTTGAAAATCTTCACCGCAGTTGGAACGGCAATTAACATCGTCGCGTACATGAAGAACAATTGCCCTGTCACCGGCATACCAACGGTAAACATGTGATGCGCCCAAACAATAAAGCTCAAAATTGCAATGCTTGATGTCGCGTACACCATTGAAGCGTAACCAAATAATTTTTTACGAGAAAACGCTGGAACCACATGGCTGATAATGCCAAAGGCTGGCAAGATCATGATGTAAACCTCAGGGTGACCAAAAAACCAAAAAATGTGCTGATACATGATGGGGTCGCCACCACCAGCAGGATTAAAGAAACTTGTACCAAAATGACGGTCAGTCAATGTCATGGTGATTGCGCCCGCCAAAACTGGCATCACAGCAATCAACAAGTAAGCAGTAATTAACCAAGTCCAGCAGAACATAGGCATTTTCATCAACGTCATGCCTGGCGCACGCATATTCAGCACAGTCACAATAATGTTGATAGATCCCATGATAGAGCTGGCACCCAACAAATGCAAAGCAAAAATACTTGCATCCATTGACGGCCCCATCTGCAGCGTCAAGGGCGCGTATAAAGTCCACCCAGTTGCAGGTGCGCCACCAGGCATAAAAAATCCAGCCACAACCATCAATGCAGCTGGGATCATCAACCAGAAGCTGAAGTTGTTCATACGTGCAAAAGCCATATCACTAGCACCAATTTGCAACGGAATCATCCAGTTTGCAAAACCAACGAAACCAGGCATGATGGCGCCGAACACCATAATAATACCGTGCATAGTGGTGAGCTGGTTAAACAACTCGGGATTGATCATTTGCAATCCAGGCTGAAACAATTCAGCGCGGATCAACAAAGCCAATACTCCACCAATCATCAGCATCGTAAAGCTGAACAACAGATATAAAGTGCCAATATCTTTATGGTTGGTCGCAAAAACCCAGCGACGCCAGCCAGCTGGTGCACCGTGATCGTGATGGTCATCATGCGCATCGTGAGCATGAGAAGAATGGTCTAGTACTGCACTCATTTTGATACTTTCTCGAGACTAATTGGATTCAATGTTTACTTGCGGGCTGCCAAAACTTCAGATGGCTGAACCAGCTGACCCGTTTTGTTTGACCAGTTGTTTTTTGAGTAAGTGATGACAGATGCAATGTCAGTATCACTCAACTGTTTCCAAGCAGGCATAGCGCCATTATTTTGACCATTCAACAAAACCATGATTTGTTTTGTTTTATCTGCATCCAGCACAACAGCTGCACCATCAAGCGGCTTGATCGCACCAGCACCTTTACCATTTGCTTGATGGCAAGCTGCGCAATTAGCAGCGTAGACTTTTTCTCCGCGCTTCAAAATATCATCCATGGTCCAAACCTTGCTTGGATCATCCGCTTTAGCAGCAAGCTTCTTTTGCTCACCAGCAACCCATTTGGAGTAATCTTCAGCAGACACAACCTTCACATGAATTGGCATGTAGGAGTGCTCTTTACCGCACAACTTTGCACATTGACCGTAGTAGTCACCAATCTTTTCAGCACGAAACCATGTGTCACGCACAAAACCCGGGATCGCATCTTGCATGATGCCAAATGCAGGAACGGCAAAAGCATGAATGACGTCATTCGCCGTTGTGATAACACGAATCTTTTTATCCACTGGAACAACCAATGGATTGTCAACTTTAAGCAAATAGTTATCTACAGTCTGACCCGCCTTAGGGCCGCCGTTTTCAGACATCTCGCGATGCGTTGCATCTAAAGTCGAGACGAAACTGATACCTTCACCCTCGCCTTTGATGTAGTTGTAACCCCACTTCCATTGCATGCCCGTTGCTTTCACGGTCAAATCAGCATTGGTTGTATCTTTCATGGCCACAACAACCTTGGTTGCTGGCAAAGCCATCAATATAACAATGATGAAAGGAATGATGGTCCAAACCACCTCAACCGTCACCGATTCGTGAAAATTGGCTGGTTTATGACCCACGGATTTGCGATGCTTCAAAATTGAATAGAACATCACACCAAAAACCAAGATGAAGACCACCGTACAGATGATCAACATGTACCAATGCAACCAGCTTTGTTCTTGCGAAATTTTAGTGACACCAGTAGTCAAATTGAGCTGATTTACGCCAGGTCCGCCCGGCAAGTCAGCCAAAGCAAACGCAGCAGTTGCCACAAAGGAACCCACCGCAACGCCAGCTTTTTGTAAAAGATTGGTCAATTTATTAGAAATTAATGTGTTTAACATGTTCGCCACTTTTTCACGTCTCATCAAATTTACATACCCAAAAGTTGCAAGCCACATACCAAGATGTGTTTGCACTAAACTCCCTATTGTATTCGTCTTGGCCTTACCAATCTTTACACTCGTGTAATTTCCGACTTTTTTACCAAAAAACGATTCTTCAAGCTTAAATACTGTGAAAATTTTCCACCGCCCTCATCAGATTAATAAATTATATGTTAATTCTGAATTGGATATATCAACTCTCAATGTACTGAACAGAGGCTGTGCTTTGACGATTGGTAACTTTGATGGCGTACATCGTGGCCACCAAGCCATGCTTGCATTGCTTAAAAATGAGGCATCACATCGCAATATTCCCAGCTGTGTGATGACATTCGAGCCGCATCCGCGCGATTATTTCGCCAAAGTTACCCAAAAACCTGCCTTAGCACCCGCCAGAATTGCCACCTTACGTGACAAATTGACTGAATTGGCACGTTGTGGCATCGATCTATGTGTTGTTTTACCCTTCAATGCTGTGTTTGCAGCGCAATCACCTCAGAACTTTATTGAAGACGTGCTTGTTGGCAGTCTAGGCGTCAAATACATTTTAGTAGGCGATGATTTCCGTTTTGGTGCCAAACGCGCTGGAGATTACGCCATGTTGGATGCTTCGGGTACGGCAAGAGGCTTTGAAGTTGCCCGAATGAACAGCTATGAAGTCCACGGGCTGCGTGTTTCAAGTTCTGCCGTACGCGAAGCGTTAAATCTAGGAAACATGGACGATGCCGACAAACTGTTAGGCCGTCCTTACCGCATCAGTGGGCATGTGGTGCATGGACGCAAATTAGGTCGAGAATTGAACTGCCCCACCCTGAATTTGCGCTTTTCACACTGGAAACCTGCTGCTAGCGGCATTTTCGCCGTCCGGGTGTTTGGTTTGACTGACGGTGCTTTAGATGGCGTCGCAAACCTAGGTATCCGCCCTTCACTAGATCCTAACGATGTCAACGGTGGTCGCGTTTTACTGGAAACCCACTGCTTGGACTGGCCAGCACATTTAGGTGCTGAGGGTGGATACGGTAAAATCATACGTGTGGAACTGTTGCACAAACTACATGACGAATTGAAGTACGACGGTCTGGAGGCCTTACAAATTGGTATTTCCAAAGACTGCGACGATGCTCGCGCTTATTTCAAAGCACTGTCTGCAACACCGATTTCGCGAATTTGATAGGGTCAAGGCTAACCCGTCTTGACCCCTCACAACCAATTCGCAGCCTTGTTCACTTCATATAGCAAGGCAAGTTCTTATTTTTGGCAATCATTCAACATGCCAATCAGCTCAAATACTTACTATGACCGATACAACTAATACCGATTACCGCAGCACCCTAAACCTGCCAGATACGCCCTTCCCTATGCGTGGCGACCTACCCAAGCGCGAGCCGGGCTGGGTAAAAACTTGGGAAGACAAAGGTACCTACAAAAAACTGCGCGATGTTCGTGCTGGCAAACCTAAATTTGTGCTGCATGACGGCCCACCTTTTGCCAATGGCCCAATTCATATCGGTCATGCTGCCAACAAAATATTGAAAGACATGATCGTCAAAGCGCGTCAACTCGAGGGTTTTGACGCCACCTATGTGCCGGGCTGGGATTGCCACGGCTTGCCGATTGAAAACGCTATCGAAAAGCTGCACGGTCGCAACCTACCGCGTGACGAAGTACAAGCCAAAAGCCGCGCTTTCGCCACCGAACAAATTGCGGGTCAAATGCTGGATTTCAAACGCTTAGGCGTTTTGGGCGAGTGGGACAACCCTTACAAGACCATGAATTTTTCCAATGAAGGCAACGAAATTCGTGCTCTAAAAAAGATTATTGAACGCGGATTCGTCTATCGCGGCTTAAAACCTGTGAACTGGTGTTTTGATTGCGGCAGCTCTTTGGCTGAAGCAGAAGTGGAATACGCTGAAAAAAAATCACAAACCTTGGATGTCGCTTTTCAATGTGCTGAGCCTGAAAAGCTGGCAGCAGCATTTGGCCTAGACAAGCTCCACAAAGACGCTTTTGCCGTGATTTGGACCACCACAGCGTGGACGATTCCAGCCAACCAAGCCCTGAACCTGAACCCCGAGCTGGAATACGCTTTGGTTGATACAGAACGCGGTTTGCTGGTTTTGGCAGCTGTGTTGGTTGAAAAGTGCCTAGCTCGCTACAAGCTCGAAGGCACCGTGTTGGCGACAACTTTGGGTAAGAACCTCGCCTTGATGAAGTTCAAGCACCCGCTTTACGATGTGGATGCAGGCGATTCCGCGCTAAATTACAAACGCCTCAGCCCCGTATTCTTAGCCGATTACGCCACTGCAGACGACGGCACGGGTATCGTCCATTCAGCGCCAGCTTATGGCGTGGAAGACTTTAACAGCTGCATGGCTAACGGTTTCACCACCGACGATATTTTGAACCCCGTTCAAGGCAATGGCCGTTACGTGGACGATCTGCCTTTGTTTGGCGGCTTGAATATCTGGAAGGCCTGCACACGCGTGATTGAAGTGCTAGCAGAGTCCAACCGTTTGATGGCGACTGAGAACATCACGCACAGCTACCCACATTGCTGGCGGCATAAAACACCCGTTATTTACCGCGCATCGGCGCAGTGGTTTATCCGCATGGATGAGGCAAACAAAGCCACAGCCGGCGTATTTCCTAAGGATGTTGCTACAAAATCTTTACGTGAATTGGCGCTTGCAGCCATCGAAGCGACCGACTTTTACCCAAAAAATGGTAAGTCACGCCTTTACACCATGATTGCTGGGCGGCCTGACTGGTGCATCAGCCGCCAACGCAACTGGGGCGTGCCACTGCCGTTTTTCATCCATATCGCCACCGGTGAATTACACCCGCGCACCATGGAACTGATGGACACAGCCGCCAGCATGGTGGAAGCAGGTGGCGTGGAAGCTTGGAGCAAAGCCACTGCCGAGCAATTGATTGGCGCAGATGCTGCTGATTACATCAAAGTCAACGACACCTTAGACGTGTGGTTTGACTCCGGTACGACCCACTTTCACGTGTTGCAAAAAAGCCACGCTGCGCAATCTACGCCTAAGGCAGATCTGTATTTAGAAGGGCATGACCAACACCGTGGCTGGTTTCACACATCGCTACTCACCGCCTGCGCGATGTACGACCACGCGCCCTACAAAGGCTTGCTGACGCACGGCTTCACCGTGGACGGCAAAGGCCGCAAGATGAGCAAAAGCGAAGGTAACGTTGTCGCGCCGCAAGCCGTGAGCGACAAAATGGGCGCGGAAATCATCCGCCTGTGGTGCGCCGCGACTGATTATTCCGGCGACTTGAGTATTGACGACAAAATCCTGGCGCGGGTGGTGGACATCTACCGCCGCATCCGAAACACCTTGAAGTTTTTACTGGCTAATACCAGCGACTTTGACCCTGCGGTTGACGCTGTACCAGTGGGCGAGATGCTGGAAATCGACCGCTACGCCATGAGCCGCTTTGCACAGCTGCAGGCAGAGGTCTTGGCGCATTACCAGATGTATGAATTCCACCCGGTCGTCGGCAAACTGCAGGTGTATTGCAGTGATGATCTGGGCTCGTTCTACCTGGACATCCTGAAAGACCGGCTCTACACCACCGCGCCAAAATCCAAAGCGCGACGCAGTGCGCAAACGGCCTTGCACCAGATCAGCCAAGCCTTGCTGCGTTTGATGGCACCGTTTTTGAGCTTCACCGCCGAAGAAGCTTGGCAAGTGGTGGGCAATTCGGAATCCATCTTCATGGAAACCTATGCCAAGTTTGAAGCACCCGACGAGGCTTTGCTAGAAAAATGGCGCACCATTCGCTTTATGCGCGACATAGCAAACAAAGAAATTGAAAAACTGCGAAGCGATGGAGCAATTGGATCATCGCTACAAGTCGATTTATCGATCTCTCTGCCAACGGACTATCAAATAATCCTACGTTCGTTAGGCGAGGATTTAAAGTATGTATTCTTGGCGTCTTCTGTTGAGTTATGGGATGCGCTCGGATTAGTTGTGACAGCAACACCATCTACAAATTCCAAATGCGAACGCTGCTGGCATTACCGTGCTGATGTGGGTAGCGATGCGACACATCCGACGATTTGCGGCCGATGCAGCAGCAATTTGTATGGTGCAGGCGAAGTCAGGACGGTGGCATAAATGGCTAAACCTCTGGCTAAATCATCCGTCAAAAAAGTTTATGCAACTAGCAACAGCCATGCCCGTTGGTGGACATGGTTGGGCTTGGCACTCATTATTTTGCTTGCTGACCAATTTACAAAAATACTTGTCATCGGCTATTACCAATTAGGTGACAGCACACCTGTGACCAGCTTTTTTAACTTGGTGCGTGCGCACAACACCGGCGCAGCCTTTTCGTTTTTAGCCAACGCAGGTGGCTGGCAGCGCTGGTTTTTCACGGGAATTGGCGTGGCGGCAGCGCTATTTATCACATGGCTGCTACGGCAACATGCGGGGCAAAAACTCTTTGCCTTCGCCATGGCGTGCATTTTGGGTGGCGCGATTGGCAACGTGATCGACCGCGTGATGTATGGCTATGTGGTGGATTTTTTAGACTTCTACTACGGGGGCTGGCACTTCCCAGCGTTCAATGTGGCTGACAGCGCTATCAGCATTGGTGCCGCATGTTTGATTTGGGATGAACTGCGACGTGTGAATAAAAAATAGAGTGCGATAAGTTCGAAAATTGGTCAATCCCACATTTCAAATAAGGTCTTTCGAATCACTTATTGACGATTCTCCTAGCATTCTGCACAATCGAGGCAAGAAGGGGAGTAACTCCCTAATTTTGCAAAAATGCCAAAACTAAGGCAATTTTGCAAAACGCTACAGCAAGTCGTCATTTCGAAGCTTACTCGTCTTTAACCACAGTAAACTTCCGGCTTGTTGGTCATGCAGCCTTTGCATGATGAGCCAGACCTTCGACTGAAACCTAAATTGGTTTGGTCGAAGCGTGTAAATACACCATATGTATTTGAAGTTAAATGTTCCATCAAACACTAACTTCACCGCAACTTCCAACACCTGTTTAGTTTTCAGTAATCCGGAAGTCTGCTTGTCAGGCTTCCATTTTGTTACTTGAAACGCAAGATTGGAGTTTTACATGGAATTATTCTCAACGCCTTGGTGGTCCGCACTATTGGCTATCATTTTGATTGACCTCGTTTTGGCAGGCGACAACGCCATTGTTATCGCCCTAGCCGCTCGTAACCTTCCCACGCATTTGCAGAAAAAAGCGATTGCTTGGGGTACGTTTGGCGCCATTGCAATCCGTGCAGTAATGACAGTTGGCGTCGTATGGTTGCTGAAAATTCCAGGTTTGATGCTGGTAGGCGGCTTAGGTTTGTTGTGGATTGCTTATAAATTATTGGCTGACAGTGGCCACAAAGAGCACGATGGCCCTGTCGTTAGTACTTTTTGGGGCGCCATGAAAACCATTGTGGTGGCTGACGCTTTAATGGGTGTCGACAACGTGCTGGGCGTAGCAGGCGCGGCACACGGCTCGTTTGATTTGGTGATCATTGGTCTCTTGGTGAGTGTTCCTATTGTGGTTTACGGTAGCACTATGGTGCTGAAATTAGTTGAACGCTTTCCTGCCATCATCAAAGTCGGTGCTGCAGTATTAGCTTTTACTGCTGCAAAGATGATTGTTAGTGAGCCTTTACTTGACCCCGTTTACGGCGGCCCTGCCTCTTTGCCTACGGCTAAAACAATGCAGACTATTGCCGAGTGGGTGACCTATGCCGCATCTATAGCTGGTGTTTTAGGTGCTGGCTGGTGGGTAACAAAACGTTCCACATCAAATACTAACAAGGAGATGTCACACAACTAAACAACGCCTCTCATGATTCTATTAACTTGAAATTTTAAGGAGCTTATTATGGAAACGATGATTGTTTATGTAGATGATGCCGCTTATGCCCGCAAAATGTTGCAGCCACTTTTGCCAACTGCCAAAACAGCCCAGACCAGCCCATCAACGCGCTGGGTTATGGTGGCATGTACGCCAAATGTGACGCATGACATCAGCAAATGGGTCAGCCCCGAGGCGCTGGAGTTATGGCGTCAGGACTGGGCGGCAGCCTTGTTTGACCAAATCACACCGTTGCTAAAAGACACGGGCGACACGGTGAGCACCCAACTTGCCAGCCACAAGCAGAGCTTGGTAGACCAAACCGATGCGCTCACCCAGCAGCATATCGGCGCTAAGGTACTAGATGCGCGCAGACCCAAGTTTGGGCAAGACATGGCTCCCGTGACCGCAGCGCAACAGCAAGAGCACAACAAAGTTTCGGGCTATGCGGCAGCGGTTGGCTTGGCTAGCGTTTTAGCGGCTGACTTTTAAATCGGCATTTACAAAGTAATGATCGAGCAACCCGTGGTTTGGCGCGCTTCCAAATCACGGTGCGCTTGCTGCACATCGGCCAGTGGGTAACGCTGGTCGATGCGTATTTTCACTGCGCCGCTTTCAACCACCGCAAACAACTCATCCGCCATCGCCTGCGTCGCCTCGCGGCTGCTGATATGGCTAAACAGGGTTTGACGCGTCACGTAGATGGAGCCTTTCGCTCCCAACATACCCGGTGCAAACGGCGGCACAACACCTGAAGCGTTGCCAAAACTGGCCATCAAGCCAAACGGGAGCAAACAATCTAAAGATTTGTCCCAAGTGTCTTTACCCACGGAGTCGTAAACCACTTTGACACCCGGTTTCAAGCCCTTTTTCGCATTTTCAGAAGCTGTGATTTCTTTGACGCGTGCGGCAAAATCTTCGGTGTTGTAGTTGATGACATACGCCGCACCGTGTTCTTTAGCCAAGGCACATTTAGCATCTGAGCCCGCTGTACCAATCAATTGCAGCCCCAGCGCTTTCGCCCACTGGCAAGCAATCAACCCCACACCGCCTGCAGCCGCATGGAACAACACAAAATCACCCGCCTGCAAACCGCCCTGCGGCAGTGTGCGGCGCAGCAGATACTGGGCGGTTAAGCCTTTGAGCATCATGGCAGCACCGGTTTCAAAACTGATGGCATCGGGTAATTTGCAAACCGTCATTGCTGGCATGACGCGGCGTTCGCAGTAGCTGCCCGGCGGGTTGCCTGCGTAGGCAGCGCGATCGCCAACTTTGAGGTGGGTCACACCCTCGCCCACCGCCTCCACCACGCCAGCACCTTCCATACCCATGGTTAAAGGCATGGGCAACGCATAAGTGCCGCTGCGCTGGTAAACGTCGATGAAATTTAAACCAATCGCATGGTGTTTGATGCGAATTTGACCTGGGCCAGGCTCGCCGACCTCTAATTCAACGAGTTTGAGTTCTTCTGGACCACCGTTTTTGTCGATTTGAACTGTTTTGGAAAGGATAGTGCTCATGGTTTTTGTCTCCTGTAATTAATAATGAACGAAAAAATACACGCTCAATAAGTACCTGAATACGCGCCACCATCCGTCAAAATATTTTGACCGGTGATGTAGCTGGCCTGCTGGCTGCACAAAAACGCACACGTGGCTCCAAATTCAGCGGGATTGCCAAAACGCTTGGCTGGAATGGTTTTACGGCGTGTTTCACGGACTTCTTCTAAGCTTTGCCCCGTTTTTGTGGCCTGGCCTTGCAAGGTAGTTTTGATGCGATCGGTGTCAAAAGTGCCTGGCAACAGGTTGTTGATCGTGACGTTGTTGGCGACCAAATTGCTGTTACGCGCTATGCCTGCGACAAAGCCTGTCAAACCGCTGCGGGCACCATTGCTCAACCCCAAAATCTCTATAGGCGCTTTGACGGAGCTGGAAGTGATGTTCACCACACGGCCAAACCCACGCGCCGCCATGCCGTCGATGGTGGCTTTGATCAGCTCAATCGGGGTCAGCATGTTGGCATCGACCGCTTTGAGCCAATCCTCCCGCTCCCAGTTGCGAAAATCACCCGGTGGGGGGCCGCCTGCGTTGGTGATGACGATGTCGAAGTCTTTACCAGGGCCACCAGCTACCGAGAATGCCGCATGGCGCCCTGCATCTGTGGTGATATCTGCCGCCACAAAGAGCACTTTTGGCTGAGTTTGCTGATTAAGCTGATTTTTACCTTCAAATTGGTCCATAGCCGGCGTATTTATTGCCTGAACAGCTATTAAATTAATAGCAGATTGTTGCAACACTTCCACCCCCCGCGCCACCAAAACGACATTGACGCCCTCGGCGTGCAAGGCCTGCGCACAGCCCAAACCCAGCCCTTTGCTAGCGCCGCACACCAGCGCCCATTTGCCTGCAATACCCAAATCCATAATCAGATCCCCTTATATTTAGTAGCTTTATTATTCGATGGCATGCTTACCAAATGCATGTTCAGATTGTGCCCTAAATCTAGTTCAATCCATGGCCACTGGTCGGCTGCGCGACACCATGTAAACACCTGCCAACACCAGCACTGTACCCGCGATGATCCATAAATTCAGCGGTTCGCCCAAGATGAAAACACCCATCAAAATCGTCGACATCGGGCCAATCATGCCCGTTTGTGCCGTCAACGGTGCGCCAATGCGCTCAATAGCCATCATGACGGCAAGGACGGGCAATGCCGTGCAAAGCGTGGCATTTAAAAGTGATAACCATAAAACCTGCGGCGCGACCACCATGGCACTCAAAGGGCGCAGCACGGCAAACTGGGCGATGCACAGCAGGCAAGCCACCGTGGTTGCCAAGCCGACCAAGCGCAGCGATCCCAGCCGTTTGACCATTTCGCCACTGTAACTGAGGTATATCGCGTAGCTCACGGCGCTGCCAAAAACCAGCAATGCGCCCCACACCGTCGCTGAATTGTTCACCGCTTGAACGTTAATCTCGTGCCCAAAGACCAACAAAATCCCCGCATAGCTCAGCGCCATCGCCCCAATTTGCTTGGACGACATCTTCTTTTTGTACAACAACCAGCCCAAAATCAACACCAGCGTGGGGTTCAAATACAAAATCAGCCGCTCCAAAGCCGCGCTGATGTAAGCCAAACCCGCAAAATCCAGATAACTAGCCAAGTAATAGCCCGTGAACCCCAGCCCCAGAATGCCCAGCCAGTCGTTGCGCGTCAACGCTGCTTTGCCTCGGCTGGCCCACCAAGCCATCACCGCAAAAATAGGCAGCGCAAACAGCATGCGGTACATGATCAGGGTGACCGCGTCCACCCCATAGCGGTAAGCCAGCTTGACGATGATGGCTTTGCCGCTGAAGGCAATCGAGCCGATGACTGCCAGCAACAAACCCGTTGCAAAGCGCTTTTGTGCTGTCATTTTTTGCTGTTCAATCATTCAAATTTACTATATTTTTAACAGCTGCTCAGGCAATAAATACGACATCTACAACTTAATTTATTGGTATTTTTCACGCAACGTTTGTTTTGGCTTGACCCTGCAACCACTCAACAAACACGACCACGGCGTTTTGAACTTGCGCAGCAGGGTAGCAAGCGTAATAACCACGACCAGTCGATACGGATTTCTGAAAAGGCGTCACCAACTCACCACTGGCCAGCTCGCGCTCTAGCAAGCACGGTTGCATCACTGCCACGCCCATGCCAGCACTGGCGGCTACGATCAGGTTGTTGCCTAAATCAAATCCCGCGCCTAGCTGGGGCAGTATTTTTGATTTTTCTTTTGTTTTGGACTGCGCTGCGCCACGCAGCCACAGCGCCCAGTTGTCGGGAAAATTAGTGTGATGCAACAGCGATTCTTTCAGTAAGTCGTCCACCGTTGTAAGACGTTTGGCAATATCTTGAGTGCAAACAGGGGTGATGTCTTTGCCTAACAAATAGGTGGATTTAAAGGTGCGGGGCCAAGGCTTCGTACGTTTGACATCTATCCATACATCTACGTCACTACGACTGAAATCTTCGTCATGATGAAACTGCCTGAATTCAACCGTTATATCGGGATGTAGGGCTAAAAACTGTGGCAACCGTGGCATCAACCAACGTGTGCCAAGGGTCGGAACAACACTCACCCGCAATTTATTTTTAATAGCTTTGGGCAGTTGATTGACGCTATTGAAAAGAGCCATCGCATTCTCCAATCCTGCTACGTGTGTCTCTACCAAAGCTTGAAACGCTAAGCCTTTTTCGGTTGGTGCCACGCCGTCCACTTTGCGATGTAATAAATTGCAATTCAAACGCGCCTCTAAGCGCTGCACCGCACGACTCACGGCAGCTTGGGTAACAAACAAGGCCTGCGCCGCACGGCTAAAGCTGCCTAGATCGCAGACAGTCAAAAAGGCGTGTAATTCCGGCAGCGAAGGCGAATTGAATTTCATTATTTCAGATTAAATCACACTATTACAAAAAGTCATATGCCTTGATCAAAATGTCGTTTGCATGGACACCGCTTGATGTCTACAGTCGCTACATGGTAAATATTGAGCTCCCTTTAACCGCAGCCATCCCCTTAGTTTGCGACTCTCCGCACAGCGGCACGTACTATCCTGCAGATTTCAACTATGCGGTTGATTTTGCAGACCTGCGCAAATGCGAAGACACTCATGTCGAAAAACTCTGGGCTGCCGTGCCTCAAGTGGGCGGCACACTGATACATGCAAGTTTTCCCCGCAGCTATACAGACACCAACCGTACCGAATATGACATTGATGAAAGCATGCTAGATGCGCCATGGCCGGGGCATGCAGAACCATCTGCACGATGCCTTCAGCTTGGCAACGGCTTGGTATTTGCTAAAACCACCACGATGCAATCCATTTACAAGCGCCGCTTGAGTATTGCCGAGGTACAACACCGCATTGACACCTGTTGGAGGCCATATCGCCAAGCCTTGACTCAAGCTTTAGAAACCGCCAGACAACCACACGGCAAACGTTGGCATTTGAATCTGCACTCTATGCCTAGCAACGCTTACGAGCGCTTGGGTTTACCTAAGGGAAAGGTTTTAGCAGATGTGGTGCTAGGCGATTTACATGGGACGGCTTGCAGCCCTGAATTCACGCAGTTTGTAGCTACAGCATTCAAAGAGCAAGGTTACACGGTATCGATCAACGACCCCTATGTAGGTATGGATTTGATTAAAAAACACGGCAACCCTGTGCTAGGAGACCATAGTTTGCAAATCGAGCTGAACCGTGCTTTGTATTTAGACGAACAAACACGTGAGCCTTTGCCGCAGTTTGGAAAAGTCCAATCAGACATGACCAGCGTGCTGAGAAAAATTGTCACACATATTCAGCTACAAGTTTGATGTTTTGAATTCATTTTCATCATCATTTTTTTTATTCAACAAGGAGTACCCCATGAATCAACTTACCCGCCGCCAATTTATAGGCTCAGCTAGCGCGGTAGCAGGTGCTGTCAGCTTGCCCAGTTTTGCTCAAGATGCCAAGTACCCCTCTAAAACAATCACGCTCGTCGTTCCCTTCCCCGCCGGTGGGGCGGTTGATACTGCGGGACGAGCTATCGGTGAGCGTTTAAGCAAAGTCTTAGGTCAAACTGTCATCATCGACAACAAAGGCGGCGCGGGAGGCGCTATTGGCAGCTCTTTTGTAGCCAAAGCCAAACCAGACGGCTACACATTGGTGGTTACATCTCAATCGTCACATGTAGCCAACCCCGCATTTTCATCCAACTTGCCGTATGACGCCGTCAAAGACTTTTCTCCTGTCACACTGATTGAACGTTTACCGAACGTGTTGCTCATCAATCCTGACTTACCTGTCAAGACGATTTCGGAATTTGTCACTTATGTCAAAAGTAATCCCGGGAAACTGAACTACGCGTCGTCAGGCAATGGCTCTATGCTGCACCTGAATATGGAATTGTTGAAATCGCAATACGGCATTTTTATGACCCACATTCCGTATCGCGTGGCTGGCACTACCTTGACCGACTTGATGTCGGGCCAAGTCCACGCCATGTTCACCAACATCCAAGCCAGCAATGTGGGCTTTGTAAAACAAGGCAAATTACGTGCATTGGCTGTAGCCTCTCCAAGTCGCTCTGCTGTGTTGCCTGATGTGCCTACGTTTGGCGAACTCAAACAACCAGAATTAAACCTCACCTCTTGGACCGGACTAGCTGCGCCCGCCGGCACGCCAGAGCCCATCATCCAACACCTCTATGCAGCCATGCGTACCGTGTTGCAAGACCCTGCAACGATCAACGCATGGAATCAACGCGGCTCTATCGTCCCTGAAGCTGTCAAGCCAGATGCGTATCGCAAAGAAATTGCAGATCGCATAGCTTTCTATAAAAAATTGATCACGACAAAAAATCTCAGCGCAGAATAATAACAGTCAATTTTGGAAGTTAGTTTTGTAACAATTAGCGGTCGAAATTGACAAAAATCCATGCGTGTTATTGCCATCTATCTACTATAATTTCAATAGCTGCTCAGGCAACAAATACGCCGGCTACAGGCTGTTTTCAGTATTAGTTTTTTGTCTACTTTTTGAGTAGGCTAACAGCAATAACATCTTGCAGCAGTTTTGTACCCAATATGCCTGCATCGTGCGTCGCTTTGGGCACTTCTATGTAGCGCGCTTTCACACCGCGCGCGCTCAGTGTTGCGACATAACCTGTGACTTGCGCAGGCGTGGTGTTTACGTCTGCTCCGCCTGTGATGGCAGTTACTTGGGCGGTCTTGAACACCTTATCAGCCACCTCATGCGGGGAAATACTGCGTCTGACGATGTTTTTTGCCCAGCCTTGGCGGCGAATATTTAAGTCACACGGGCAGGCAATGAGTACGGCGCGGTCGATCAACTCTGGGTGTCTGCCCAAAATCACACCCGCTGTGGCCGCGCCACCTGAATACCCGACCACCACCACGCGACTTGAGCCATATTGGGTCTTCAAAGCTTGTATGGCGTTGGCGACGGCGTCTACATTGTGAGCCGTGTAGTTGTCTCCGCCGCCCATTTTGTCGCCCGTTGATGCGTTTTGCTTGGCATCAGCGTAGCCAGGGCGAATCATGCCGACAAACACGGTGTCTGCGCTGGCAAAAGGTGCGAAATGCTTGAAATGACGGTCAAACAAGCCTCCACGGCTGCTGTCACCATGCAGATAAACCAATAAATTGCGCGCTTTGTTGCTCTGCTGAGCGCTGATTTTGGTGGTTTGTATGACCAAGCACTCAGTGATGGCATCGACTCGGCTAATGCCATCGGCTTGCGGACAACCTTGCGCCCAAGTGGCGCTATTCCCAAAAAGCAAACTTAGCCATATAAAAAAAGCCGAAATCCACACACGCCGTATAAGCCGCATTATCAATATCCTGCCGCTTGCCCATCCCGCCGTGGGTCACTGGCAGCCATATAGCCTTCTACCGCAGGGTCGCCCATGCGCCAAATAAACTGGCCTGCGCCAAAGTCTTGGTACGAATCTTGAATCACGCTGACTTGGTGGCCTCTGTCCAACAAACCCTGTACCGTGTCTGGGTGCATGTGCGCTTCGACGTTGATGTCCAAGCCCGCGTTGTAGCGCCAGCGCGGCGCGTCGCAAGCAGCTTGCGGGTTTTGACCAAAATCTAGCATGCGCACCAACGTTTGCATGTGGCCTTGGGGTTGCATGTTCGCCCCCATCACGCCGAAACTCATCACCGGCTGACCGTCTTTGGTCAAAAATGCAGGAATGATGGTGTGAAATGGGCGTTTGCCTGGCGCGACTTGGTTGGGGCCTGGCTCTAAGCTAAAGCCATGGCCACGATTTTGCAAGCTGATGCCAAAATTCGGCTCAACACAACCCGAGCCAAAGCCCATGTAATTGCTTTGAATCATGCTGACCATCATGCCGGACTCGTCTGCCGCCGTCAGGTAAATCGTGCCACCTTTCACGGGGTTGCCGGCTTTGAAGTCTTGCGCTTTGTTGGGGTCGATCAGCTTGGCGCGTGCAGTCAAATAATCGTCATCCAGCATTTGTTCCACGGTCACTTCCATCGCGCTGGGCTCAGCCACGAAACGGTACACATCGGCAAAGGCGAGCTTCATGGCTTCGATTTGCAGGTGCTGGGTGGCTGCGGCGTCAACATCCATCTTGGACAAATCAAACTTGGCCAAAATGCCCAACGCAATCAAGGCGGCGATGCCTTGGCCATTCGGCGGGATTTCGTGCAGGGTGTAGCCACGGTAGTCTTTGGCAATGGGTTTGACCCACTCGGGCTGGTAAGACGCCAAATCTTGCGTCGTGATGGCGCCGCCCTGCGCTGCTGAGAACTTAACCAGCGCCTGTGCAATCTCACCCTCGTAAAACGCTTTGCCTTTGGTTTGTCCGATCAAACGAAGCGCTTTGGCAGCGGCTTTGAATTGGAACAACTCACCCACTTCTGGCGCACGGCCTTTGGGTAAAAAGTTGTCGGCAAAACCAGGTTGGTCGCGCAATTCATCCACAGGCGCTGACCACTTACCTTGCACCACAAAAGGTACAAGGTAACCGCGCTCTGCAATTTCGGCTGCTGGTTGCATCAAATCGGCAAAAGGCAGTTTGCCAAAGCGCTCGCTCATCGCTGCCCAACTGGCGACAGCGCCTGGTATGGTGACTGAATCCATGCCGCGCTTGGGTGGATTGACCGTGTCTAAGCCATATTTTTGCTTGAAGTAGGCAGGTGTCCAAGCTTTGGGCGCACGGCCAGAAGCGTTGAGGCCGTGCAACTCTTTGCCATCCCAAATGATGGCAAACGAGTCACTTCCTAAGCCATTGCTGACGGGTTCGACAATCGTCATCACCGCTGCGGTAGCGATGGCGGCGTCAACCGCATTGCCACCTTTTTGCAAGATCCGCAGGCCAGCTTGTGCGGCTAGCGGATGCGATGTAGAAACGACATTACGCGCATAAATGGGTAAGCGGTTTGATAAGTAAGGATTGGAGGCTGCGTGCTTGTAGTTCATGGATTTCTAGGGTTTTCTCAAGAAGTTTTAGTCGTTAATTAATGTCCAGCAATCTTTTTATGCAAGCGGCGCAACGACCACCAAACGCCAAATGCGACAAAGGGAATGGCGATGGCGGCGGAGACTTCGCCACTCAGCGGCCAACCCAGCTTTTGTGCGCCTTTAGCCATGTAGCTGATCAAACCAACGGTGTAATAGGTGATGGCAGCGACTGACAAACCCTCGACGGTAGATTGCAATTTGAGCTGCAAATCTTGCCTGTCGTTCATCGTTGCTAGCAAGGCTTGGCTGCTTTGTTGCTGCTCAATCTCCACCCGTGTGCGTAGCAAATTGCTGATGCGTGAGACGCGCTGCGACAGGGCATCTTGCCTGCGTGTCGCCCATTCGCAGGTACTGCGGGCGGGCGTGAGGCGTCTGTCCATGAACTCACGAATGGTTTGCAAGCCAGTTAAACGGGATTCGTTGATGTCTTCAATCCGATCATCCACCAGAGCAAAGTAGGCAGAACTGGCTGAAAAGCGTGAATGCGTTGATGCATATTGGCTCTCCACCTGCCCCGCCAACTTGGTCAATCTGTCCAAGAGCTGAGGTTCGTCGTTGCGATCTGCTGTGCGGATAGCTTCAGCCAGCTCAGCCAATTCGCGCTCGGCATAGGCCAAGGCACTGCCCGCTTCACGCGCAGCTGGCAAACCCAGCAAGGCAGCCATGCGGTAGGTTTCGATTTCTAGCAGTCGCTGCACCAAGCGCCCCAAACGGCGCTGCGTCATATTACCCACCAGCAAAACCATGCGCGAAAAACCGTCAGCATGGATAGCAAAATCAGTGTGAACTTCCGCAAAACCATCCGCCACAGCAGAGCCGACCAAGGTTTCTTCATTCAGAACGTGTTTGATGACTGAGCTACTTCCAAACGCATTCGTTGACAAACCCCACACATGCATGCTGGTGAGGGCCTCACCAGGCAGCTTTTCCAACCAATCCTGCGGCACAACATCAATCGCTGTTTGCGGCTCACGCTCATCTAGGGTTTCATTTTCAAGCGTGCGCATGAAGGTGTAAGTCACAAATTCGGTATGCAACTCCCAGCGCAGCCTAAACGCGACCAAATCGACGCGAATATGTGTAGATGACTCGTCTGGCGGCGGCAAATGGTGGTCACGCAACAAAGCGGCCACATGTTCGCGGCTGGTTTGCCGCTGTGCTGCATCACACACCATCACCACATGCGAGATGGCTACGGGAGCCGTCATCGCCTCTGGCGGGCGGGCGTGAATTTCGTTGTGCAGAGCAACGCGCGATGCGTGCTGTGGAATGTGAAGGTGTGTTCGCATAAGTAATGTTTAGCGACTATTGTGCCGTAATAAACAAAAATGGCACCCGAAGGCGCCATTTTATAAAGTCACAGATGCAAAATTATGTCAATTATTCTTCGACAAATGCTTCTTCTCGTTTTTTGCTAACCGATGGCAGCAATACAACGATGAGCAGCAATGCCGCGACAGCCAACAAACTGGCAGACAAACCGCGAGTCACAAACACGCTCCAGTCACCACGAGACAAAAGCAAGGCGCGACGCAGGTTTTCTTCCATCATGGGCCCAAGAATAAAGCCGAGCAACAAAGGTGCTGGCTCCATGCCAAGCTTGATGAACAAATAACCAACCACACCAAAAATCGCAACCATCCAAATGTCAAACGTGTTGTTGTTGGTGGAATAAACGCCAATCGCGCAGAACAGCACAATGGCCGGGAATAACCAACGGTAAGGCACGCTGAGCAATTTGATCCAAATACCGATCAAAGGCAGGTTCAAAATAATCAGCATCGCATTGCCGATCCACATCGAAGCAATCAAACCCCAGAATAGTTCTGGATTGCTGGTCATCACCTGAGGGCCAGGTTGGATGTTGTGAATCGTCATCGCACCGACCATCAAAGCCATCACCGCGTTAGGTGGGATACCTAATGTGAGTAAAGGAATGAAAGAGGTTTGTGATGCTGCGTTGTTAGCCGCTTCAGGAGCGCCCACGCCACGAATATTGCCCTTACCGAAAGGCACTTCACCTGGCTGCAACTTGGTTTTCTTCTCAATCGTGTAAGCCGCAAAAGCCGCCATCACCGCACCGCCACCTGGCAAGATACCAAGCACTGCACCCAACGCTGTACCGCGCAAAACGGCTGGCACCAGCAATTTGAAGTCTTCTTTGGTTGGCATCAGACCTTTGACGTCCGCCGTAAACACTTCGCGCTCGCTCTCATGCTTACCAAGATTGCTGATGATCTCGCCATAGCCAAACACACCCATCGCAATCACAATGAAGCCGATGCCGTCAGTCAACTCAGGAATATCGAAGCTATAACGAGCGACGCCAGAGTTAACGTCCGTGCCAATCAAGCCCAGCAACAAACCCAAGAAAATCATGCCGACAGCTTTGAGCAATGAGCCAGAAGCCAGCACAACCGCGCCAACCAAGCCCAAAATCATCAACGAGAAGTACTCAGCAGGGCCGAATTTAAAAGCAACTTCAGTCAAAGGCACCGCAAACGCGGCCAACACCAAGGTACCCACGCAACCCGCAAAAAACGAACCCAAGCCCGCTGCAGCCAGCGCCGGCCCCGCTCGGCCATTTCTGGCCATTTGGTGGCCGTCAATCACCGTCACCACGGACGACGCCTCTCCCGGTAAATTCACCAACACAGCCGTTGTAGAGCCGCCATATTGCGCGCCGTAATAAATACCAGCTAACATGATCAACGCTGAAACAGGTGGCAAAGCGTATGTTGCAGGCAACAGCATCGCAATGGTTGCCAAGGGGCCAATGCCTGGCAAAACGCCAATCAAAGTGCCCAACAAGCAGCCTACGAAGGCATACATCAAGTTAATCGGCGTGAACGCGACGCCAAAACCGAGTGCTAAGTTATTAAATAATTCCATTTTTATATCCAGTCTCTTTATTTAATAATTATTAAGCAGTCAGGAAAGTTGGCCACACGGGGAACTGAAGTTTCAGCAACAAGATGAACGCCGCATAACTCATGATGCTCAAAATCACCGCCAAAATGGCAACTTCTTTGAATTTGAACTCTTCACCCGCATTGCTGGCAATAAACGTCAAAGCGAAGATGCCAAAAATCAAGCCCATAGCTGGTAGCTTGATACTTGGCAAACCACCGATGGACAGACCAAAAACCAAATTGGCTGCAATGATGAAAAACAAAGGTTTCCATGCAAAAGAGCCGATTTTGTCACCCGCACCATCCGCCGGCTCTACAACAAGTGACTTGAAGGTAATGACGGCACCCAAAATTGCCATGCAGATACCCAAAATGAGCGGAAAGTAACCTGGACCCATGCGTGCGCCCGTACCCACGCTGTAATTGGTTGCGCCCCATGCAAAGGCAACGCCTACTGCGGTAAACAACAACCCTGAAAAAAAGTCTTTTTGGCTCTTGATTGCCATGTTTGTGCCTCTGATTAGTTTCGACACTCTAATTATCCCCTAGTAAGTTTGGTGTCATCCAGCTAAAAATATAGGGTTACTACTAGTTTTTAGTGGTTTTTCTTTTAAATTATAAAAAAATGTTCCACCTGATGGAACAGGGCGCGCTACAGCTGCTTAAACACCCGTAACCACTTTGTTGCTGGCAAGCCACATTTGGTTTGAATGACCTCAGCCCGCGCCATCAGCGCGTCGCGCTTAGGTGCCGATGCCGTACGCTGCGCCAAAACGATGGTATTTCCCTCGCGCGTGGGCTTGAACGCCCAGACCGCACCAGCTCCAAACACTTCTGATATTTTCTCGACACTGCTCAAAAAACTGGACGAACGGCCAAACAAATTCACCGTCATCACGCCATCATCCGTCAACAACCGCCTGCAATCAGCGTAAAACTCGGCACTGTCCAGCACAGGTGCTGCGGCTTCGTGGTCGTACAAATCGACCTGCAGAGCGTCAATTTGACCTTGCCACTGCGGTTTTTGAATCTCCAGCGCTGCATCGGCCAAAACCACTTCCAATTTAGCATCGTCTGGCGGCAGTTTGAACCACAAACGGCAAGCAATGATCACTTGCGGGTTGATTTCAACCGCCGTTGTCTTCATACGTAGTTTTTTGAAGCAAAACTTCGTGCAAGTTGCCGCACCCAGCCCCAGCTGCATAGAACGGCGCTTGGGCACGCTGGCCGCGTCAACAAACAGCAGCCACGCCATCATGCGCTGCACGTACTCCAGCTCAATCTCAAACGGCGAATCAATCAGCATGCTGCCCTGAATCCACTCCGTGCCCAAGTGCAAACAGCGCACATCGCCATAGTCGCTGAAGTTAACTTCGGGTAATTCTGTTGTTTTGGTGGTTTTTTTCATGGAAGATTTTTGATCCAATTTTATCGATTTTTGCTATACTTTTTATAGCTATTTAGGCAATAAATACGCCGGCTAGATTCATATTTAGCACATCAAAAACGCTATCTAATTTATATCAAACTCTTCAATTTAGGCAATGCGTTTAAAGAATTTTCCCATACAGCCCGCGACACATCCTCCAAACTGATGCCCCGCAAGTCCGCCAGCACCTGCGCAATGCGCGGCAGTTGAGCTGGTTCGTTGCGGCCTTGGGGTTCGCCAGTGGCACGTTGGGCTGCGGTTTTATACAGCCAATGCGGCGGCATATCGGGCGCATCAGTTTCTAAAACGATGCCGTCCAAGGGAAGCGTTGTTGCCAAATGGCGCAGCTGCAGCGCTCGGTCAAACGTCATCGCGCCGCCAAAGCCGAGTTTGAAACCAAGTTTCATAAAAGCAGCGGCTTGGCTGTCGCTGCCGTTAAAAGCATGAATGATGCCGCGCCATGGGTAATTTTGAGCTGCAACATAGCGCAAACCTTTCAACAGCACATCGGCCGATTTGCGCACGTGGACGACCACAGGCAAGTCGTACTTTTTAGCTAACTTGAGCTGCTCACGGTAAAAATGGATTTGCTTCTCGCGCAGCGGGCTCACGCACAGCTCAGGAACGAAGAAATCCAAGCCAATTTCACCGACTGCGACGAGTCTAGGGTCTTCAAAGCGTAGCGCCAGCTCGGCATCTAACAACATCAAATCGTCCTCTGACGCATCTTTCACATACAGTGGGTGAATCCCCAAAGCGTAGCTGTCGCCATGCACATGGGCGAGTTCTCGGACGGCTTGGAAGTTAAATGGGTGAACGGCTGGATAAACACATTTCGCTACGTTTTTAATAGCTGCATAGGCGCGCAATTCGCTGGCTAATGAGTGATTTAAGGCTGAAATACCATTGAATTCCGGCGCATCAAGGTGGCAGTGCGTATCAATCCATTGCATCTTTGAGCGCTACCTTGATTTCGTTATGGAGGAGAAGGTGGGATTCGAACCCACGGTACCTTGCGGTACGCCTGATTTCGAGTCAGGTACATTCGGCCACTCTGCCACTTCTCCTGCGTTTACCGTGGCTAAATTGTAACCGCTTCAGCCAGCTCAGCTCCTTGCGAAGGGTGTGTGTTTGAGGCCGCCGATGCATTTGGTTTGGCTTTTCTGAGATCCCAGACTAGACCGAGGCGCTCTAAAAATATCAATGCGTTGCCAAAAGCATCAAACTTTGCAGGTTGATTGATCGCCAAAGTCGCATTTTGATGGTGGTAACTGTGCAATCCTTCGCCCATGAGCACCGCAGTAAGCCACAAATTGTTGCGACTTTCGTCTTGGCTACCTTCTACCTTGGTGCCGAACAGATGAGTCATAGAGTTGGCGACACCTTCAAATTGATTTAACAAAATTGCACGGGCACACCCAGCCCATAGCAAACAAGACAGGCATTCACTCCAACCGCCGTACATGTATCCGAATACACCTGGCAGCAATAGCCCCATTATTGCTAGCAACCAGTAATGTCGAGAGATAAACATCACGATGGGATCCTTCAATAAATCAGGGACATAACGAGTTTCATCTGATTCAGCGACGCTAAACTTCCAGCCGATATGGGCATGAAACCAGCCAATGAATCGGTTTTTGATGAGTCCTTTGTCATTCGACCACGGCGAATGCGGGTCATATTGTTGATCTGCGAAGCGATGGTGACGACGGTGATCCGCCACCCAACCCACGATTGGACCTTGCAAGGACCATGTACCGAGGATACCCAAAACAGCTTTACCCAGAAGAGAAGTTTTAAACGCGTGGTGCGTAAAGTAACGATGGAACCCTATACCCAGCCCCACTGAGCCAAGAACGAAAAACAGCAACCCAAGCAACATCGAAAATACAGTCGGCTGCCATGATATTGGAGTACCTATTAACAAACCTAAAGCCAGGAAGGGAGGCAGCATTATTGATACGGCATTTGTGAAGCGTTTTATGCTATTTATTTTTACGGACTGCGATATGTGCGGGTTGATTTGTTTAGTAGCTTGAGTAAATATTGACATACAAAGTTTTGAAAATAAAAATACGACATTTCATACTCACATTTCTGTAACTTTTTGGCAAGACTTACACTTTGATTTTGATTTTCAAATCGCCATCGTTTCTCGGGAGAAAACACTTACTTACACTCTTTCCACGAAATGAATCAATTACTTAAATTTTGGTTGAATTTTTCATGCACCATAGTAATTAAAAAATACTCACTTTTAGAAATCGGCAACTTGTTAAGTTTAATGAAGTCGAAATGGCTTATTTCTCAAACAACAATACTTGCTAAACTCCCAGCATGACCGTTCATAACTCAGTGTCTTCACGCCAAGAAAGTAACCAGCCATCCGTTAATCTAGGCGAAGAAAATCCTAACTGGGTAGAAGCGGAAAGTATTCGGGCGTTCATGCCTACACAGCAACAAACACAAGTCATTGCTTTGTTTGTTATCCCTATCGTATTTTTTGTGCTTTATGGGCATGTAAATATGTATGGACTTGTGATTTGGGCGTTCTTCTCTGTGCTTTTAGCTATCTACCGATGGCGATTAACAACGTATTACATGATGCATTTAATTGAGTCGTCCGCATCTGATCAGATTCAATTTAGAAGAAAGAATGCTTGGACTTGGCCCGCCACATCTTTTTTATGGGGTACGTTGGTATTTCTTTTTTTCAGCAAATCACCGCTTTTCAACCAATTAGTAAGCTTCGTTGTCCTAGCAAGCATTGGTGTATTCAGTGCAACTGGTTATGCAACACACTTTAAAACCTTGAAGCTATTTATCAACACAATGATGATCACATTGCTCAGCGGAATGACATGGCACTACTTCACCAACACTGCAGCAGCTGAAATCTCGATGATTTACATGATATTTCCGCTGCAGCTAATTTTTTGGAAATTACTATTTCTGATTGGAGCTCGACTAAACCAGTCACATCTTCAAGGTTTAAAACTTCGCAAAGGCAATCAAGATTTAATAGCATCTTTACAGGATCAAACAGCTCGTGCTAACAATGCCATTGAGACCAAAAATCGCCTTCTAGCTAGCGCGGCGCACGATATCCGGCAACCCGTCTTGGCGCTAGACGTTTATGCCAATATGCTTCGAACTGAGCCCGAATTGGCGAAAGAGCTTACCGAAAAAATTGAAATTGCGACAAAATCTGTCATCAATATGTTCGATAGTTTGTTTGATTTGGCGCGGATTGAATCGAGTCAAATCAAAGTCAATAAAACCAATGTCCATTTGCCTGAACTATTCCGTGAACTATATCTGCAATACCAACCGGCGGCACAAGCTAAAAAATTAGATCTTCGCCTGCGCAGCAAGCAATTTGACATCTACACAGACCATCAATTGATCAAACGAATTTTAGGCAACCTAGTAATGAATGCCATCAAATTCACCGACAAAGGTGGTGTGTTGTTAGCATGCCGACAAACAAAGCAGGGCTTGCGCTTTGAAGTATGGGATACAGGCGTTGGTATTCCACTAGACCAACAAGAAGCTGTGTTCAAAGAATTTTACAAATCGCCAAGCCACTCAGGCACCAGCGACGGCTTCGGGTTGGGCCTGTCTATTGTTGCACGCTTGTGCGAGCCCTTAGATTATAAGTTTGCTCTGCGGTCTCGCATTGGGCGCGGCAGTGTCTTCTGCATTGAAGCACCATCACTTGTCTGTTTTACGGCGGTAACAAACCCTGCTGGCGTGCGTAAAAAATAGCTTGCGTGCGGCTTTTCACATCGATGCGTCGGAACAAACGCCATAGATGAACTTTCACGGTGTGCTCATTGATGCCCAAGTCTTCAGCAATATCTTTGTTGCTCAGACCTTTGTTCAACAGCAGCAGCAACTGGTTTTGGCGTTTTGACAGCTTTTGGCCAGGCACTTGCGTCTCTTCGAAGCTGTCATCTGCCATCAGCAAGCCCTTAAGGGCAGCGCCAATTTCAGTGGCTCCAGCTGATTTTTCAATATAAATATCTGCACCGGCTTCTAAACAATGCGCCTCCCAATCACCCGATGGTGACGCAGAAAGCACGGCCAATGGAATCAACGGGTACATGTTTTTCAATTGACGTACACCTGAAACGCCAGTCGTGTCTGGTAGTTTTAAGTCCAGCGAAAACATCACTGGTTCGCCATGCTCCGCAATCGCCGCGTTGAGCAAACCCAAGCGCTCAAGCTCAATCACTTCCATCGTAGGTCGCAAGCGGCGCAGCAGCATACCTACAGCTTCACGCATCAGGGGGTGGTCGTCGATGACATAAATGGTCACGGTGTTCTCGCTTTATAGTTGTCTCGCAAATTATCTTCTTTCAATCTCACAAAACAACAGCTGCTTATAAAAACAAGCTATTTTTAAGTAAAAGAGAACTTATTGGTGACATTAGTCACACATTTATCGCAATTTCTATCATATTTGCGACACTAAATTACTTTACACCATTTGTATTAAAGCGTCATTGATAACACTCAGTTCTTCTGTCGAAATTGGCTTTAAATAAGCAGACATGCTACTCAATGCACTGATGCCATCCGTTTTGATATGCAAAATGGCTTGCCCCGCCTCTTTAGGTGACTCAAAGCCAAGACTTTGCAACAACACTTTCGCCTGCGCATCCACCAATTTAAAGTAAAACTTGCCATCTACTTCACGGTATTGCTTGAAACTTGCAACATCGGTTTTAGTAGATTTTTTTTCAACTTTTGCGACACTTTGCAATTCACCCAATCCTCGCAGTCCGACCGCTTGACGCAAGGATTGCATAAACGGCGTACCGATTTGTCGAGCCTTTGTAGCACCTTTAAGCAAAATCGCTTCAATTTGCGCAGGATTGTTCATGAGTGACTCGTACTTTTCACGCATAGGTGCAATCTCAGAGTCAATACGCTCAAACAGCATTTGCTTGGCATCACCCCAGCCAATGCCGCTTTTGTAAGCATCTTGCAGGGCATTCGCCTCCGCTTCACTGGCAAAGGCTTGGTAAATTTGGTACAGCGCTGAGCCTTCGATCTCTTTGGGTTCGCCGGGCAGGCGCGAATCGGTCACGATGCCGGCAATGAGCTTTTTCAACTCGGCTTTTGATGCAAACAGTGGAATCGTGTTGTCGTAGCTTTTACTCATTTTGCGGCCATCTAAACCGGGCAAAGTGGCGACTGACGCTTCAATTTCAGCTTCGGGCAGCGTGAAATGATCCTTACCACCGTTTTTATAGCGGTAGTTAAAACTCTGTGCAATGTCGCGCGCCATTTCAATGTGCTGAATTTGGTCACGCCCCACAGGCACTTTGTGCGCGTTGAACATCAAAATATCAGCCGCCATCAGCACGGGGTACATGAACAAACCAGCGGTCACATCCGCATCTGGGTCATTTCCAGCCGCATTGTTTTTATCAACCGAGGCTTTGTAGGCGTGGGCGCGGTTCAGCAAGCCTTTTCCCGTCACGCAGGTGAGCAGCCACGTCAACTCTGGGATTTCGGGAATGTCTGACTGGCGGTAAAACGTCACGCGCTCAGGGTCCACACCCGCAGCCAACCACGACGCTGCAATCTCTAGCGTCGAGCGCTGCACACGCGCTGGCTCTCCAATTTTGATCAGCGCGTGGTAGTCCGCCAAGAAGTAAAAACTTTGCACGTCGCTAGACAGCGAGGCTCGTACAGACGGGCGAATTGAACCAACGTAGTTACCTAAATGCGGTGTACCCGACGTGGTGATTCCTGTTAATACTCTAGAAATTGGCTTGCTCATGACGACTTAAAACTGAAAATTATTTAACCAACATCGCCAACGGCGACAACACCAACTCAAGCAAACCGTAGGTCACGTTCATCATCGGCGTCATCCAAATAGCATTGATGATGCCGGCGATAACCAGCCCCATGACGATGAAAAAGCCCCAAGGCTCGACGCGCGATACCAACTCCGCGTATTTGTAAGGCAGCAACCCAACCAAAATGCGTCCACCGTCCAGTGGTGGCAGTGGGAACAAGTTGAAAGCAAACATCACCGCATTGACCAGAATGCCGCCTTGCGCCATTTTGTTGAAAAAAGGTTCATCCACGCCTGAGCCTTGCAGCAAGTAGAAAATAATGCCCCAGATCAGCGCCATGATCAAGTTTGACGCTGGCCCTGCCAACGCCACCCACACCATATCGCGTTTCGGGTTGTTCAAATTCCCAAAGCGCACCGGTACGGGCTTGGCATATCCAAACAGGAAGGGGCTGCCTGAAAAAATCAACACCAACGGCATCAAAATCGTGCCAATCGGGTCGATGTGTTTCAGCGGGTTTAAGGTAATGCGCCCCAACGCGTAAGCCGTGTTGTCTCCAAAATGGCGTGCGGCATAACCATGCGCGGCTTCGTGGACGGTGATCGCCAACAACACCGGTAGCGCGTAAATGAGTATGTTTTGAATGATGTTTGTGGAATCCATAAGCTGCATTGTCTCAGGAAATCAGCGGCGGAATTTACAGCCCCAACTTTGCCAAACTTCCCAAGCCCTGTCGCAACACGACAGGCTCATCGCCACCATCCATAGGCGTCAAATCAATCACCGTGGTTGGCTCGGAGGCACACGCGCCCGCGTCGATGATGGCGGCGAGCTGGTGTTCAAAGCGGTCACGAATCTCATGCGCATCGTTGATCGAGTCGGTTTCACCCGGCGCAATCAGCGTGGTCGCCAACAAGGCCGAGCCATGCAAAGCCAACAACTCACTCAGCACCGCATGCTGCGGCACACGCAGACCAATGGTTTTGCGCGAAGGGTGGCTCAGACGGCGTGGCACTTCTTTGCTAGCTTCTAGGATAAAGGTGTAGGGGCCTGGGGTCGCGGCTTTGAGCAGGCGAAACTGCTTGTTGTCCACACGCGCAAAACTGGCCAGTTCCGATAAATCGCGACACAGCAGCGTCAAATGGTGTTTGTCGTCCACTTGGCGGATTTGGCGCAGCTTGTCTGCAGCAGCTTTGTCGTCTAAATGGCAAACCAAGGCATAGCTGGAATCGGTCGGCACGGCCACGATGCCGCCTTTGGCAAGCAGCGCGACCGCTTGCTTCAGCAAACGCGGTTGCGGGTTGTCGGGGTGAACTTCAAAAAATTGTGCCATGGTGTTGTGTTTTTATTCAATGGGCTCAATGACGATTTGGTTTTTATCCGCATGGCTCTTCTTGTCTTCATAGACCGTCAACCAGCCGCCCGCCACGCCACAAATACCAATCAACACCATGCCCGCAATCACCCAAGCATCGGGCACGTGCGCAAAAACGACCCAACCGCCCAGCATCGCAAAGCAGATTTGCAGGTAAAAATATGGCGTCAACGTCACCGCTGGTGCGCGCTGGTAAGCCAAAGTCAACATGAAATGCCCCGCAGTCACCAAACAAGCCATCACTACCAGCAAACCGATGAGCGGCCAAGATGGCAACGATGTCCACACAAACGGCAAAGCCATTGTCGCTACAACCGCACCCGTCCAACCGGTGTAGAGCTGCATGGTCATCGGGTCTTCGGTTTTGGCTAATTTACTAGTCAACACTTGAAACCAAGCGTTTGTGCCAACCAAAGCCAGCGGCAACAACGACGCCCAGTGGAACGCCTCATGCCCTGGTCTGATAATGACCATCGCCCCCACAAAACCGCCCGCCACCAGCACCCAACGCAGGGGCGAAACTGTTTCGCCCAACAATTTGCCCGCCAATAAAGTAATCACCAGCGGCGTGATCAACACAATCGCCGTAAACTCGCCTACAGGCATAAAGCTCAAACTTAAAAACGCCAGCAGCGTCGTCACCACCAGCAACAAGCCGCGCAGAATTTGAAATTTAGGATGGGCGGTTTTAAACGCCGCCTTGCCGCGCACGGGCAACATCAGCGCAGACATCACAACCGTTTGAATCGCGTAACGAAACCACAGTGCCACCAGCACAGAAACGCTGTTAGTCACAAATTTAGCAATCGTGTCTGACACCGCGAAACAAGCCACCGCCACCACAGACCAAGCGATACCCTCCAGCGCCATGCCCGGTTTGGCTAAGCTGCCAATGCCGTTTACCACTCGCGTCACAAGGCTTTTTCCAGTGTGTTGGGCTGAATTTTGTCTTGAATCTTATCTTGCAGCAGCTCCCACACCGGCGTCAAATCACCCGGCAAGTGCGGCAAAGTACCCAAATCGATACGGCTCTCGTCAGGGCTGTGAAAGTCACTCCCGCGCGACGCTGCCATGCCAAATTCTTTGGCGACTGCTGCATATTCCACGTATTCCGCCGTCGTGTGGCTGCCCGTCACGACTTCAACACCCTGCCCGCCGTGGGTTTTGAACTCGCTGAACAGCGCAAACTCTTCGTTCGCCGTGAATTTGTAACGCCCAGGGTGCGCGATCACCGCCACGCCACCGCTTTGCGTGATCCAGCCCACCGCATCACCTAATTTCGCCCAAGCGTGCGGTACGTAGCCAGGTTTGCCTTCGGTCAAATATTTGCGAAACACCTCGTAGGTGTCTTTACAAACGCCACTTTCGACTAAAAATCGGGCGAAATGGGTTCTAGATATGAGTTCTGGATTGCCAACAAACTTCAAAGCGCCGTCATAAGCCCCTTTGATGCCGACTCGTGCCAGCCCGTCCGACATTTCCATCGCCCGTTCACCGCGTCCGCCACGGGTTTTGGCGAGACCGTTGACGATGATGGGATTGGTTGCGTCGAAACCGAGGCCGACGATATGCACGGTTTCATTGGCAAACGTGACTGAAATTTCAGTTCCCGTGAGGTACGCCATACCTTGCGCCGCAGCTGCAGCCGCAGCCCGCGCCTGCCCACCAATTTCGTCATGGTCCGTCAGCGCCCACAGCTCGACGCCATTGGTTTTTGCGCGTAAGGCAAGCTCCTCAGGGGTCAAAGTACCGTCAGACACGACGGAGTGGCAATGTAAATCAGCGTTTAAGTAGGTAATCACCCTAGTATTTTAGGCTTTATGCGAAAGTCGTGTGTATTTTGGGAGACTCATACAATCGCTATACTTTTAATAGCTACTCAGGCAATAAATAAGCCGGCTAGAGGCAAAAAAGTCTCGTAAATGCGATATTTATGAGACTTTCAAGGTTTAAACGACGATTAGAAGCCGTACTGCAAGCCCACACCAAAGGTGCCAGTGTCTGACGCCAAACGGGTGTACTCAGCACGAACAGCCAAGTTTTGGTTCAACTGGTAGCGTGCGCCCACGCCGTACAGGGCGGAATTGGTATCAGCCGTTGTGCCGCCAGCGGTTGCTGTCAGGCTGCCATAGCCCAAACGGCCATAGACGGAGATTTTTGGGTCGATGGGTACGCCAGCCAAGACGGAGACGTTGTAAGCCGTGGCTTTGACATCTGTGCCCGACACGGTATAGGTGCCCAAGCTTTGTGCCCCGCCTTCAATGGCGAAGTTTTCATTGAGTTTGAGACCCACGTAGCCGCCGAAGCCAACTTTTGAACTCAAATCAGTAATAGCGGTGCTGCCAACGCTGCCGCCAACGTAAACGCCGGTCAATGCGGGCGCTGCCATTGATGACTGAGCCAAAGCCTGCGTACTAACGCCTGCCACAGCAGCGATAGCCAAAGCGCCAACAGCGAGACTTTTGAGAGCAAATTTAGAAGTAGTGTTCATGAAATTCCTTTTAGAAATGAAAAAACAACAGCACTGCTTGTGAAGCAATGGCTACTGTTAAGGTCATTCTAGAAACGAAAGAACGGCATTTTGCCGGCTTCACAAGGCTTTGCCCTTCTTTGCATAACTTCACGCCGATGTAAGCAAACCCATCAAGATGCGTCAAACGTGAGATCAGACCAAGACTGTGCCAAACGACTTAAACGCCTTCCACGCCCTCAATCAAAAACTTGATCGTCCGCCGCCCATTCCACTCTGCCGCATCGAGTCGAAACGCCAGTTTCACGCGCGGCGGCAGCTGCTCTGTATGCCCAAACCACATGCCGTCCATGGGTTGGCCTTGGTGTTTCAGTTTCAGTGACAAATGGTTTTGCCCGACGATGCGTTGCGACAGCACCTCGACCTCTTCGCTGAAGGTGGGCGCAGCAAAGCCCTGCCCCCAAACCTCGCGATCCAGCATGTCGATCAAATCTAATCGCAGGTAATTTGGGTCCACCGGGCCGTCGGTGGCGATGGTGCGGGTGAGCAGCTCGTCGTCCAGCCACTCAGCGGCGACCTGGTTGAGTGCGGCTTCAAACTCGTCAAAGCGCTCCTCCAGAATCGTGCAACCCGCCGCCATGGCGTGGCCACCGAAGCGCAGCAGCACGCCGGGATGCCGTTTGGCGACCAGATCGAGCGCATCGCGCAGGTGGAAACCGGGGATGGAGCGGCCGGAACCCTTCAATTCATGCGATTTTCCGGCCGCGCCACTGGCCGCGAAGACAAAACTGGGGCGGTGCAGCTTGTCTTTGAGGCGGGAGGCGACGATGCCGACCACCCCTTCGTGGAACTCGGGGTCGAACACACAAATGGCCGGCGGCGGGTCTTCATCTTCCTGAAACAGCGATTCGGCCATGACAAAGGCCTGCTCGCGCATGCCGCCTTCCAACTCGCGGCGCTGGCGGTTGATGCCGTCCAGGGTGCGGGCCAGCTCGTCGGCACGGGACGGGTCGTCGGTCAGCAGGCATTCGATGCCCAGGGTCATATCAGACAGGCGGCCTGCGGCGTTGATGCGCGGGCCGAGTGCAAAACCGAAGTCAAAACTGGTGGCAACCGGTGCTTTGCGCCCTGCTGCTATGAAAAGACTAGCTACTCCAGCAGGTAATACGCCGGCTCGGATGCGTTTGAGACCGTGGGCGACGAGGCGGCGGTTGTTGGCGTCCAGTTTCACCACATCGGCGACCGTGCCCAAAGCGACCAGCGGCAAAAGCGCATCGACCTTGGGTTGATTCTGTGGGGTGAACACCCCACGCGTGCGCAACTCCGCCCGCAGCGCCAGCAGCACGTAAAACATCACGCCAACGCCGGCGATGGATTTGCTCTCAAACCCGCAACCGGGCTGGTTGGGGTTGACGATGACGTCGGCATCCGGCAGTTTGATCGCCCCATCGACGACAGCGGGCAAATGGTGATCCGTCACCAGCACCTGCAGCCCCAGCGCCTTGGCGGTGGCGACACCCTCAAAACTGGCGATGCCGTTGTCCACGGTGATCAGCACGTCTGCTCCGCTGTCTTTGACGCGTTGCGAGATGGGCGCAGTGAGGCCGTAGCCGTCAACCACGCGGTCGGGCACGATGTAGCTGACGTGCTTGGCGCCCAGCAAACGCAGGCCACGGATGGCGACGGCGCAGGCAGTCGCACCGTCGCAATCGTAGTCCGCCACGATGCACAGGCGCTTGTTTTGGGCAATGGCGTCGGCCAGCAGCACCGCCGCGTCCGCCACACCCTTCAAACTGCTGGGCGGCAGCAAGAGCGCCAAACCGTCGTCCAGCTGCTCTTTGGTACTCACGCCACGGGCCGCGTAGAGCCGCGCCAAGAGCGGGTGCACGCCGGTTTGCTCAAGCGCCCAGGCGGCGCGGGGGGGGACGTCGCGGACGGTGATTTTCATGGGTTCAGATGAAATAGATTAATTCAATTTTTACTATGCTTTTTATAGCTACTTAGTCAATAAATACGCCGGTTGGAGGCCTAAAATTCCTCTAAAACTGCTTTTTAACCGTTCCAAAGCGCTTTTTGGCCGCAATTCATAGGTCAACGCGCTGCGCTCGCCGCACAAGGTCAAGGTGACGGGTTCACCGGCTTGGACGCGCTTCAGCAAATCCGCGCACGCCGTTGCATCCAGCACCTGCCAAGCTAGCACCCAAGCTGGCCAATCTTCTTTCAAAGCGGCATCGGCAAGGCTTCTTGGCATGTTGACTGACGTTGTGATGTTAGTGCTCACTTTTCCGCTACCGCCTGATAACTCGGCATTTAATTCGCCACCTAACTCACCATTCCCATGGAAATAAACCGAGTTGATGACCGCTGCATTGACACGGCTTCTGGCATTGTTAACTGTATTAATATACAGCATCATTTGCATCTCGTTTTGCAAACGGCGTAGTTTTGCAGCCTCGCCATCCGCAGGCTGCCAATCGCGCAAATCTTTCCCAATCACGCGGTCTAGCGAGGCCGTGCGAACACTGCGCAGCGGCTCGCCGCAGCACAACCACAGCTTGGGTTCAAGATAATGCAGCGTCAAGCCGTCTTCCGCAAAATACGGCGTCATGTCGGAGAACAATTGGCGTGATTCGGCGTCCGAAACTGGCAATTGCGCCGGGTCTTCCATGGTCATACTGCCCATGCCCACCACGCTGTTGCACAGGGTGACGAAGCTCCAAGGTTGGGTTTGCGCAAGTTCCAGCCCAAAACTCATCGCTTTTTGAGCCGCCCAAGGGATGCCGCCATCAACGACTGGTAAGCCTTGCGCCCGCGCCAAAGCGCGTTCGTGCGGGGGAGAAAACGATTCTTCTGTGCCGATATCGCTGTCAACAAGAGTCAATGTGCTTAGGAGTTGACGCAGATTCGGCAATTTCAAGTCTTGCACATACTTGGCGGCGGCTTCTGAACTTAAAGCAGAACTTATAGAAGCAAAAGGAATCAGTAGGTGGGTGGCAGTTTCAGACATGCCCTATTGTCGCTGCTTGCATTACTTATCCTTATCGCTTATCGCCTTCGCTGTTACCATACCCTCCAACTATGCAACTCCCCTACGAACTCAAACTCGGCTGGCGCTACACCCGCGCGGGCCGTGCCACACGGCGCAATGGCTTTATCTCGTTCATCTCGGGCGTGTCGATGCTGGGCATCGGCCTGGGGGTGGCGGCGCTAATCATCGTGCTGTCGGTCATGAACGGCTTTCAAAAAGAGGTGCGCGACCGCATGCTGGGCGTGGTCTCGCATATCGAGATTTTCAGCCCCGGTGGCGCAGCGCTGCCGGATGTGGCGAAAACGCTGGCTGAGGCGAAAGCCAATTCACAAGTGATTGGCGCTTCAAGTTTTATAGCTACTCAGGCCCTATTAGCGAGGGGTGAGGACATGAAAGGCGCCATTATTCGCGGCATTGACCCTGCCACCGAAGCCCAAGTGACCGATTTAGCCGCCAGCAGCCAAAACTTAGATGCCGTCAAAGCACTGGTTCCGGGTGAGTTTGGTGTGGTGCTGGGTTACGAATTAGCGCGGCAACTCGGCGTTGGCAAAGGCGACCGCGTGACGCTGATTGCCCCCAGCGGCCAAGTCACACCAGCTGGCGTGGTGCCGCGCATGAAACAGTTGACCGTGGTGGGCACCTTTGATTCGGGCCATTTTGAGTACGATGCCACGCTGGCGATGATGCACATGGACGATGCGGCCAAGATGTTCCGACTGGAAGGGCCAACGGGCATCCGCTTGAAACTCAAAGATCTGCACCAAGCGCGTGATGTGGCGAAGCAGCTCAGCCTGAGCTTGACCGGCGACCTGATCGTGCGCGACTGGACGCGGCAAAACAAAACTTGGTTTGCCGCCGTGCAGGTTGAAAAACGCATGATGTTTATTATTTTGACGCTGATCGTCGCAGTGGCCGCCTTCAACTTGGTGTCCACGCTGGTGATGACGGTGACCGACAAACGCGCCGATATCGCTATTTTGCGAACCCTGGGTGCAAGCCCAAAAAGCATCATGGGCATTTTTGTGGTGCAAGGCGCGACGGTGGGCGTGATTGGCACCTTGTCCGGCCTGCTGCTGGGGCTGGGCATCGCCTTCAATATCGACGTGATCGTGCCTTTCATCGAGCGCCTGTTCAACGCCAGCTTTTTGCCGAAAGACATTTACCTGCTCAACGGCATGCCCAGCGACCCGCAAATGGCAGACATCATGCCGGTAGCCGTCATTTCCCTGATTTTGGCCTTTGCCGCCACCCTTTACCCCAGCTGGCGCGCCAGCCGCATCAACCCGGCGGAGGCGCTTAGATATGAATAATTCAAGCAAAGAAGTGGTGCTATCTGCAACAAACCTAGGCAAACGCTTCGTCGAAGGCCCTTTGGATGTCACCGTGCTGCAAGGCGTGGATTTACAGGTTCATGCGGGCGAGATTTTGGCAATTGTCGGGGCGTCTGGCTCTGGCAAAAGCACCTTATTGCACTTGTTGGGCGGATTAGACTCACCGACGACAGGTTCAGTGAAGCTCAAAGGGCACGAACTCGCCAGTTTGAACGAAGCTGAAATTGGCAATTTGCGCAACCAGCACTTGGGTTTTGTTTACCAATTTCACCATTTACTGGCTGAATTCAGCGCACAGGACAATGTCGCCATGCCACTGTGGATTCGGCGTCTAGCCGGCGAATTATCTGCTCAAGCTGCTATCAAAATATTAGCAGAAGTGGGCTTGAAAGACCGCGTGCACCACCGCCCCGCAGAACTCTCCGGCGGCGAACGCCAGCGCGTCGCCATCGCCCGCGCCTTGGTCACCCAACCCGCCTGCGTGCTGGCGGATGAACCAACGGGCAATCTGGACAGAAATACCGCTAACGGTGTGTTTGACTTGATGCTTAACCTCGCCAAAACCCAGGGCACAGCCTTTGTGGTGGTCACCCACGATGAGACTCTTGCTGCGCGTTGTGATCGGCAGTTGCGCCTGGTAGGTGGGGTGTTGCAGGAATAAGCAGCAGTCATCTGCTTATTTGCAACTGACCATCTACAAAATCCTGTTAAACCAAAGCATAGACAACCCCGCAGAAGCAATCGCCAACGCGGCGGCCACCAATGCCAGAAGCCCAGAGATTTCGGTTTCCTTTTTCTCCACCGTTAGGCGTGAGCTCAGGGTTTCGTAAACTTTTTTCAGGTCTGCAGCAGTTCCCGCGTAGAAGTAGTCGGCTTGGGTTTTGTTGGCGATGGCTTTGAGGGTTTCTTCGTCGAGTTTGACGCGCATGGACCAGCCTTCAAAACCAATCGTTTCGCCACTGGTTGTGCCGACACCGACTGTGTAGACGCGAACACCGCGCTCAGACGCCAACTTGGCCGCCTCCAGCGAATCCACGCCTGTGGTGCGCTGCCCATCGGTCAGCAAAATGATGGCTGCTGAGCTGTACGAGCCAGGCGCAACAGGGGTGAATTCCTTTTTTTCTTTCGGCTTTTCATCAATGGAAATTCCGCGCTGACGTTGCCCATATTGCAGCTGCGCCAAATCAATGCCCGCGTCTGGAAACAAAGTCGCCAAAGACATGACGATGCCGTTGCCGATGGCGGTGCCGCGTTGGAGTTGGAAGCGATCAATAGCTGAGACCAAATCTTCGCGGTTCAGAGTTGGAATTTGCGCGACTTGCGCCGATCCTGCAAAAGCCACAATGCCGACTTTGATATTGCGGGGCAGCTCTGCCAAAAACGCTTTGGCGGCATTTTGCGCTGCCACCATGCGGGTGGGCAACACATCGGTCGCACGCATGCTGCCAGAGACATCCATCGCCAGCATGATGGTTTCTTGCTGCATCGGAAGTGAGACAACTGCAAATGGGCGCGATGCGGCAAGCAGCATCATGGTGAGGGCCAACAAAAACAAAATCGGCGGTACGTGGCGGCGAAAACTCGGACCTGCGTCCATCGCTTCACGGACAATGGACAAACTCGCAAAGCGCAAAGAAGCCTTCTTTTTGCGCCGCAGCAACCACACATAAACAGCAATAAGCAAGGGCACGAGCAAGAGCAGCCACAGCAATGTAGGCCACATAAAAGTCATCGGGAAACTGGAAGGAAAAGACTTGGGCAACCAGCTACTGAACATGTCTGTGAATTTCGTGATGTCGTTCATGAGCACAACTCCTGTTCGGTACGGTCAGGCAACCAATTTCAGATGGGCGGGTAACTTGGTGCCAGCACCAATCCGGCTGCGGCGTTTACGCATGTCCGTAAAGCGCAGAATCGATTGCACCAAATCATCTTCTGTCGACAATTCCAAAGTGTCCACGCCTGCGCGAGACAGCGCTTGGCGCAATTCGGCTTCGCGCTGTGCGGCGATTTGAGCAAACCGCTGACGGAACTTGGCATTGGAGGTATCTACCTGCAATTGTTCACCGCTTTCAGCATCGCGCATGGTAACGAGCCCTAGGTCGGGCAATTCGGCTTCCAACGGGTCAAACAGCCGTACCGCGACGACCTCGTGTTTTTGCGCCAACAAGCCCAAAGGCTTTTCCCAGCCGGGTTCGCTGATGAAGTCGGACACCACAAAAACGGTAGAACGGCGACGCACCATGCTGGCCGCAGACATGAGTAAATCTGCCAAGCGTGTGGTACTGGCTTTGGTTGATACGGGTCGCTGCTGCATGGCATGCATCAACTGCAGTACATGACGACGACCACTGCCTGCGGGAATCACACGATCAACACCAGCGCCGTACAAAATAGCGCCAACGCGGTTGCCATGCCGCGTGAGTAACCGCGCCAGCACGGCGACAAAACCGCCGGAGACGCTGCGTTTGAGTTGGCTGCCAGAGCCAAAATCAACCGAAGGACTCAAATCGAGCAAAAACCAGGCGGTCATCTCGCGGTCTTCGGTGAAAACGCGCACATGCGGCACTTGCAAGCGTGCGGTAACGTTCCAATCCATATGTCGCACATCGTCGTGGTGCTGGTATTCGCGCAAATCGGCCAAATCGATGCCAGTGCCACGCAACAAGGTGCGGTAGTCGCCTTGCAGCAAACCATCGAGACGACGGATTACCGTCCACTCCAAACGACGCAAAATATGCTCTGCGCCTATGCTTTCTAAGGCAGCTACAGACTCTGCCTGAACAGTCTCAGCTGCTACAGCTTTACGTTTGAAGAGTTTAAACATGGCGCGGCTTGGACAAGATCACTAAAGAATTTAAGCTGCCAGCTTTTCATGCTCCAGCGGTTTCGCTGGCGCGGGTATTTTGGCCATGATTTTGGCAATAACGACATCCGCCGTCAGTCCCTCAGACAAGGCTTCATAGGACAGCACCAAACGATGGCGCAGCACATCGGGCACCAAATCAATCATGTCTTCTGGCAGCACATAGCTACGGCCACGCAGCATGGCCAAAGCACGAGAGCCTTCCGTTAAATTGATGGTCGCACGCGGGCTGGCACCATAGGTGATGAAGCGGTCCAACTCTTTCAAATCATGTTTATCCGGTGTGCGCGTAGCCGACACCAAGCGCACAGCATACTGAATCAAACTGGGGTCAACATACACTTTGCGACAGCTGCGTTGCAAAGCGGCGAGTTGCTCTGTCGTTGCCACTGCAGAAACGGCTACTGCAGTCCCTGTGACACGCTGCACGATGACGAATTCTTCTTCGTCCGTGGGGTAATCCACCAGCACCTTCATCATGAAACGGTCCACTTGCGCTTCGGGCAGCGGATACGTGCCCTCAGTTTCAATCGGGTTTTGCGTCGCCATCACCAAAAAGGGTTCTGGCACTTTGTGAGTGACGCCGGCGATGGTGACTTGGCGCTCTTGCATCACCTCCAGCAAGGCGCTTTGCACTTTGGCGGGCGCGCGGTTGATTTCGTCAGCTAACAGCAGATTGGTAAAAACAGGACCGAGTGAGGTGGAAAAATCGCCCGTCTTTTGGTTGTAAATACGCGTGCCCACCAAGTCGGCTGGCACCAAATCGGGCGTGAACTGGATGCGTTTGAAGTCGCCGCGAATCGTGTTTGCCAAGGTTTTTACCGTCAAGGTTTTGGCCAAGCCCGGCACGCCCTCTACCAACAAATGCCCTTGCGCCAAAATAGCAACCATGACACGCTCTAAAAACTTGTCTTGCCCGACCACAATGCGCTTCACTTCGTAGAGGATTTGCTCCATCAATTGTGCGGTTTCAGCGTTTTGAGGTTTGGCATCAAATGCATCAGACATAGCTAGCTTCCTTTTTAAAACGGTGGCATACCGGCCGCCATCGCGGCGTTTTCAATGGGGACGGCAAAGCCTATGCCGATAAACGTCCCTTGCTTGGTCGGGTTCAAAATGGCAGTGACAATGCCCACGACCTGACCATCCATGGTGACCAGCGACCCGCCCGAGTTGCCAGGGTTGGCCGCCGCGTCAAACTGGATCAAATTGGATATTTCCTGCGTGCCCTCGGGTGACCGAAATGTACGTTTGAGGCCAGACACCACCCCCGCAGAAGCGGACGGCCCGATGCCAAACGGAAACCCCACTGCCAGCACTTGGTCCCCCGGTCGCAAATCTGCCGTGGAACGCATGGTAGCCGCGATCATGTCGTCCGGAATTTTGTGCGCTTGTAGTACGGCCAAGTCATTTTCTGGCTGCGTGCCTGTCACCGACGCGGTTGCTTCCATGCCATCTGAAAATGTGATTTTGATGCTCTGCGCACCTTGCACCACATGCAAATTGGTCAAAATAATGCCTTTGTCTACAATCACCACGCCCGTGCCAGAGCCGAGCCGCTCATCCTTCGTGCCGTCCTTGCTTTTAACGTAACTCACCACATGAACGACAGCAGGCAAGATGGCCTCGTAAGCGCGCGCTGCGGGCGATGGTAGATCGGCCGTTTCTAGAGTTTTGAGCACTGCACTGTCGATGATTTCTTGCGTTAACTTGGGCGCACCGGGGCGCAAAGTGAGACTCAAGCTAAATATCAACAGCACCGCCATGAGCGCAATAACAGACCACAACAAACGCGGATCACTGGGCGAGAGATGACGAATGCTGGATAAGCGAGAACGGAGAGATGGTTTAGGGGAATCGGGTACGTGATCCGCAGCCACACCTGAAACCCCAGTTACCTGTGGGTTGGACTTGGAGCTGCTGTAAAGGCTAGATCTGCGCATCCGTTCACCTGTGAAAGTTATCGTTGGGCTTGTCCTGTCAAATCACAAGCTCACGGTATCACGGATTGCAGATTTTTGCACCCATACCCTTACAAATGCCCTTAAATGCCCTAAAAGCACGTTTAAGTACCTTTAAGTACCCTTAAGCACTTTTAAACGGCTTAAAACCGCTTATAAACTGGCAAATACCGCCACTCACCTACAGCCAAATCACCCATGGGTATACGCCCGATACGGATGCGTTTGATAGCAAGCAGACGCAGGCCGACGCGCTCTACCATCTGCGGGATTTGACCGGGGCGTATGCCTTTGAAGGCGAAGCGCAGCCATAGCTCTTTGTCGGTATGTTGGGCAATGCTGACTTTGATGGGGGGCAGCGGGATGCCGTTGAAGCTCAGGCCGTGGCAAAGGCGGTCTAAGGCTTGGTAGATTACATCTTCCGTCAACGGACCCTGCAAGGCGCGTTTTGCATCGACCTGCACCATGCACTCTTGCTCGACACGGTCAGCGTCGTCGTTCAATTTTCTGGCTATGCGGAAATCTTGCGTGAAAACGATCAAACCGCTGGCCTCAAACGGCAAAGGCGTGGTGGGCGTCAAATTGGTGAAATGGCGCTGCAAAAACCTTGTGGATGCAGATGCGCCACCGGCAAGATTGGGGTCAATCGACTGTTTGGCGGGATCTAGCAGCAGCAAAGCGGGGTTGCCGCCCTCACCAGAGTCAAATCCCACGGGTTTGTGCATCAAAATCGTGATTTCTTCCAGCGCTTCTAGGCTAGCGTTTTTGTCCAACTCGATGGTTTGGTGCGCCAAAACACGAGCGCCGACGGATTCGATGAGTTGTCCATCCACCCGCACCCAGCCGCCTTCAATGTATTGCTCGGCTTGGCTGCGGGAGCAGTTGGCTTGAGCGGCAAGGCGCTTGGCTAGGCGGTCGCCGACTTTTTGTTCTGCGATATTGGCTTGTTTCGTACGATCAGGGCGGCTTTCTTGAACTTCTTTTGCGGCTGTTTTCACTGGCGCACGAACGCTGCCACGCGGCAAACCTTGCCGGTCTGCAACGGTGGTTCTGGGTGGGCGAACGCGCGGTTTTCCGTCCCTGTCTGCTTTTGCAGAGTCAAATTCTGGTTTAGGAGCGCGCTGCATTATGCTGGCGTCAACTTTTCCAAGCCGCCCATGTAAGGACGTAACACTTCAGGAATCGTCACCGAGCCGTCTTCGTTTTGGTAGTTTTCGAGTACGGCGACCAAGGTGCGGCCAACGGCCAAACCTGAACCGTTCAGCGTGTGCACAAATTCCATCTTGCCCTGCGCGTTTTTAAAGCGGGCTTGCAAACGGCGGGCTTGGAAAGATTCGCAGTTAGACACGGAGCTGATCTCTCGGTAGGTGTTTTGCGACGGCAGCCACACTTCCAAATCGTAAGTTTTCGCTGCGCCAAAACCCATGTCACCCGTGCACAAGCTAACCACGCGGTAAGTGAGCCCTAACTTCTGCAAAATCGCTTCGGCATGTTTTACCATCTCGTCCAGCGCTTCGTAGCTGCGCTCAGGGTGCACGATTTGCACCATTTCCACCTTGTCAAACTGGTGCTGGCGGATCATGCCACGGGTGTCGCGGCCGTAACTGCCGGCTTCTGAGCGGAAGCACGGCGTGTGCGCGGTGACTTTGATCGGCAGCTCAGACTCTTGAATGATCTGGTCGCGCACCAAGTTGGTCAACGGCACTTCGGAGGTGGGAATCAAATACAGCGCGGCGTTGTCGGGCACGGCTTCACCATCTTGACCGCCTTTTTTAGCCGCAAACAAATCACCCTCAAACTTGGGTAACTGACCGGTGCCGTAGAGCGAATCGGCATTCACAATGTAGGGCACATAGCACTCGGTGTAACCATGTTCAGACGTTTGCACATCCAACATGAACTGCGCCAAAGCGCGGTGCAATTTAGCCAAGGGACCGCGCATGACGGCGAAGCGGGAACCTGCGATTTTGGCACCTGCGTCAAAATCTAAACCCAGCTTTTCACCAATATCAACATGATCTTTAGCTACAAAATTAAGAGCTATTGAGGCAGTATTTACGCCGGCTAGTGACCATTTTTTTACCTCTATATTGCCAGCTTCATCGTGCCCAGCAGGTACGGACTCATGCGGTAAGTTAGGGAGCGCCAACAACAGGTTTTGCAATTCGGACTGAAGCACTTCCAACCGTGCGGCAGAGCTTTCTAGCTCAAGCTTGTACTCACCCACTTGCGCCATCACCGCGTCGGCCTCAGCCTGTCCTGCAGCACCTTTGGCTTTGAGTTGCCCGATTTGCTTGGACAGCGCATTGCGCTTGGCTTGCAGCTCTTCGGTACGGATTTGAATGGTTTTACGCTCAGTTTCCAGCGCGGTGAACGCGTCCACGTTCAAAAACGTTTGCGGAGACTTGCGTGCCTCTAAGCGGGCAATCACGCCGGCGAGGTCTTTTCGGAGGTTGTTGATATCTAACATAGGGGTGATTTTAAAGGACTGGCTAGCCATCCACGATAAACTTGGCGTTTTGCTCATTCAGCGCCAAATTACAAATCATGAACTTAGCCAGCCGATACAACGCCATCCCCGGCATCAGCCTAGGAACCAAGCTTTTCCTGCACCTGCGCTGGTGGCTCACACCCTATGAGCGCATGGCGGCATATGTGCCGAAATCAGGAAAAGTGCTCGATGTTGGCTGCGGCCACGGCCTTTTGGCCATGGAAATGGCGCTTTCTGAGCCGAATCGTAACGTTTTAGGGACAGATCACGACGTGGCACGGATTGCATTAGCTACCCAAGCGGCAAATTCAGGCAAAGGTATTCCAAATTTAAAGTTCGAAGTCAGTACCGGCAGCCCCGTCGCGGACGGAACGTTTGATGCCATCATGATGATCGACTTCCTGCATTACTTCAGCCCAGAACAGCAAGACGCCATGATCGCCAAAGCCTTTGCCAACCTGCAACCCGGCGGCTGGCTGCTGGCGCGAGAGGTCAACCAGCAAGGCGGTTTGATCTCAAAACTTAACCAGTTGTACGAAAAAATGGCGACTTTGACGGGTTTCACCCAGTCCAACACCATCCAAGCCAAAGAAAACCTGAGTTTTAAAAGCCAAAGCGGCTGGGAAGTCAAGTTTTCTGAGCACGGCTTCAAAGTCCGCTCAGAACCGTGCAGCAGCCCGATTTTTGCGGATATTTTGTATATCTGCGAAAAAACGGCTTAAAGCTTCAACCCCTTCGGTAGCGGAAACTTCATCGTCTCCTGAATCCCGTCCATCTTGCGAACGGACACGGCGCCCAGTTCTTTGATACGTTTGATGACTTGGTTTACCAAGATTTCAGGGGCGGACGCGCCTGCGGTCAGGCCGATGGTGGTTTTGCCTGCGAACCAAGCGTCTTGCAGCTCTTCGGCGTTGTCGACCATGTGGCTTTCTGTGCCTAGGCGGGAGGCTAGTTCGGCCAAGCGGTTGCTGTTGGAACTGGTGGGGCTGCCGACGACGATGACCATATCAACCTGCGGGCTCATGATTTTCACGGCGTCTTGGCGGTTTTGGGTGGCGTAGCAGATGTCTTGCATTTTGGGCACGCGCACCAGTGGGAAGCGGGCTTTGACGGCGGCAGCGATCTCGGCCGCGTCGTCCACACTCAGGGTGGTTTGGGTGACCAAGGCTAGCTTTTCAGTCTGCGATGGCTGAACTTGAGCCACATCAGCCACGCTGTCGACCAAATGGATGCCGCTACTGAGCTGGCCCATCGTGCCCTCTACCTCAGGATGGCCTTGGTGGCCTATCATGATGAATTCGAAGCCTTCGGCATGCAGTTTCGCCACTTCAACGTGGACTTTGGTGACCAGCGGGCAGGTGGCGTCAAAAATCTGAAAACCGCGCATTTTCGCTTCGTTTTGCACCGCTTTGCTGACGCCGTGGGCGGAGAATACCAGCGTTGCACCGGGCGGCACATCGCTCAACTCTTCAATAAAAATCGCGCCGCGCGTTTTCAAATCATTCACCACATAGGTGTTGTGGACGATTTCGTGGCGTACATAAATGGGTGCGCCAAATTTTTGCAAAGCGGCTTCAACGATATCAATCGCCCTATCGACGCCTGCACAGAAGCCACGCGGCTCTGCCAGCAATATTTCGCCATTTTTAATGGAATTTTCGGCTGTAGCCGGCGTATTTATTGCCTGAGCAGCTATATTATTCATAGTAAATTTCAATTTCAATTTTTACAAAATACCAATCAACTGCACTTCAAACGTCACTGGCTGACCAGCCAACGGGTGGTTGAAGTCGAACTGAACGGCCGCGTTCAAACCGTCGCCTTTGAAATCCTGCACCACACCGGCAAACTGGCCTGCGCCATCTGGCGTGGGGAACTGCACCACATCACCAATCGCGTAGCTCTCTTGCGGGTCGCCCATCACCGTCAACTCTTTGCGTGCCAGCCACTGGATCATGCCAGGGTTGCGGTCACCAAAGGCTGCGCCTGCGGGCAGATCAAATGTGGTGTGCGTGCCCTCTGCCAGCCCCAGCAATTTGGCTTCAACTGCTGGTGCGAGTTCGCCTGTGCCCAAAGACAGCGTGGCGGGTTTGCCGGCAAAGGTGTTGATGACGTCGCCGGATGCGCCAGAGAGGCGGTAATGCAGCGTCAAAAATGAATCAGCTTGGACGGTTGGAGGTAAATCGATAGATTGGGTCATGGAAAGCTTCTGTAAACTGCCTCTATTGTAAGAACTTCCCTTATTTACAGAAATACACCGCCATGTCCATGAAAAACACCCCCGCCGACTCGCGCCCCCGTGAAAAGCTGCTTGCCCGTGGCCCTGGCGCGTTGAGCGATGCCGAGCTGTTGGCAATCTTGCTGCGCACCGGCATTGTCGGCAAAGGCGTGCTGCAGATGGCAGAAGAATTGTTGGACGACAAACTGGGATTTGGCGGGATTTCGGGACTTTTGAACACCACCGCCGAAGATTTGAAGCGCATCAAAGGCTTGGGCCCTGCGAAACGCGCGGAATTGGTCGCCGTGTTAGAACTCGCCCGCCGTGCGCTGGCGCAGCAGCTCAAAGAGCGCACCGTTTTTGAATCGCCCAATGCCGTGAAAGACTTTTTACAGCTGCATTTGGCGCAAAAGCCCTATGAGGTGTTTGCCGTGCTGTTTTTGGACATCCAAAACCGCATGTTGGCGATGGAAGAGCTGTTTCGCGGCAGCGTGTCGCAAACCAGCGTGTACCCGCGCGAAATCGTGCTGCGTGCTTTGCATCACAACGCTACCAGTGTGGTGCTGAGCCACAACCACCCCAGCGGCGGCGTGCAACCGTCCAAAGCTGATGAATCGTTGACAAAAACCTTGAAAGCCGCGCTGGCATTGGTGGATGTGCGGGTGTTGGACCACATCATCGTGAGCCAAGGGCAGGCGGCTTCGATGATGGAGCTTGGGTTGGTTTAGGCTCAATATTCCCTTGCTACAATGATTTTTTGCTCATTTATTTAGTCCAACTGAGAACGCCATGCAACCAACCCTAAAACCTCAAAACCCAAATTTCTCTTCAGGCCCCTGCGCCAAGCGCCCCGGCTATGACGTGAGCAAGCTGCAGCTGGATGTGCTAGGTCGCTCGCACCGCTCGGCTTTGGGCAAAAAGGCTCTGGGATTGGCCTGTTCTGAAACTGCCCGTATTTTGGGTTTGCCCGAAGGCTACCGCGTCGCCGTGGTGCCTGGCTCGGACACGGGTGCGATTGAAATGGCGATGTGGTCTATGCTGGGCGCGCGTGGGGTGGATGTGCTGGAGTGGGAATCTTTCAGCGCGGGCTGGACGACGGATATTGTCAAACAACTTAAATTGCCGAACACAAATGTCATCACCGCCGACTACGGCGACTTGACGGACATGGGCAAGGTCAATTTTGACAACGACGTGGTGTTTGTCTGGAACGGCACGACGTCTGGCGTGAAAGTGCCGAACGGCGACTGGATTCCCGCTGACCGCGCTGGTCTCACGCTGTGCGACGCGACATCTGCCGTGTTTGCGATGGATATGCCGTGGGAGAAGTTGGACGTTATCACCTACTCGTGGCAAAAAGTGCTGGGCGGCGAAGGCGCGCACGGCATGCTGATTTTGAGCCCCCGCGCGGTGGAGCGCATCGAGGCCTACAACCCACCGTGGCCTATGCCAAAGGTGTTCCGCATGAAATCGGGCGGCAAGCTGACCGAGGGTTTGTTCAAAGGCGAGACCATCAACACGCCGTCTATGCTGTGTGTGTCTGATTATTTGGACGCTTTGAATTGGGTGGATTCTCTCGGCGGTGTCAAAGGTACGATTGCTCGCAGCGAAGCTAATCTCGCTGTGATCGAAGACTTCGTCGCCAAAAACGACTGGATTTCCTTCCTTGCAAAAGACAAAGCCACCCGCTCCAACACCAGCGTCTGCCTGACGCTGACCGCGACCGAAGATCAGGTCAAAAAAATGGTCAAACTGTTGGACTCGGAGGGCGTGGCCTACGATATTGGGGCTTACAAAGATGCGCCGGCTGGCTTGCGAATCTGGTGCGGCGCGACCGTGGAAGCGTCAGATTTGAAGGCGCTGATGCCTTGGCTGACTTGGGCTTACCAGCAAGTAACACAAAACTAAGTGACCGCATAATTTAGCCCCCTCCTTTGAAAGAGATAGCCATGTACAAAGTCAGAACCTACAACGCGATCTCAGTCAAAGGACTGGAACGCTTCCCACGTCAATCTTTCGAGGTGGGCAGCGACATCAGCCAGCCCGATGCCTTTTTGCTGCGCAGCCAAAAGCTGCAGGGCGTGGAAGTGCCCAAATCACTCCTAGCCGCCGCCCGCGCCGGTGCTGGCACCAACAACGTGCCGATTGCCGAGTACAGCAAGCTGGGTGTCGTCGTTTTCAATACCCCCGGCGCAAACGCCAATGCGGTCAAAGAACTGGTGATGGCCGGCATGCTGCTGGCGACACGCGGCATTTTGCCGGGCATGGCGTACGTCAACACCTTGACGGATATGACGGATGCTTCTGAGATGTCAGCTCATCTAGAAAAAGAAAAAGCCCGCTTTGCCGGCGGCGAGATCAAAGGCAAGACCTTGGGGATTGTCGGGCTGGGTGCGATTGGCTCTATGGTTGCCGACATGGCGCTGTCCATGGGCATGAAAGTGGTGGGTTTTGACCCCGCACTGTCGATTGACGCCGCTTGGCGGCTGTCCAGCGAAGTCTCGCGCATGGAAAACCTGCAGGCGCTGCTGGCGCGGTCTGACTATATTTCGCTGCACGTGCCGGCAATGGACGCCACCAAGCACCTGATCAACGATGCCGCTTTAGCGTTGACCAAGCCAGGCGCGGTGCTGCTGAACTTTGCGCGGGAGACGATTGTGGATTCTGCAGCTGTCAAACGAGCTTTAGATTCTGGCAAACTGGGCAAATACGTATGTGATTTCCCTGAGCCCGATTTGCTGAACCACCCAAAAGTCATCGCCATGCCGCACATAGGAGCCAGCACCGAAGAATCCGAAGAAAATTGCGCTGTCATGGCGGCCAACCAGCTGATGGATTACCTGGAAAATGGCAACATCGTCAACTCGGTCAATTTCCCAGCGGTAGCCATGGGCCGCGTGGCCGGAACGACGCGCATCACCTTCTCCAACGACAACGTCTCCGGCGTGTTGGGGCATGTGCTGTCGGTCTTGGCGGACAAAAAGGTCAATGTCATCGACATGATGAACAAAAGCCGAGGTGAACTGGCCTTCAACATCATCGACGTGGAAAACAAACCCGCCGACGACGTGGTCGCCGCCATTGCCGCTGTGGAGCATGTGATTCGGGTTCGGGTGATTTGAGCATCAATTTTAGGCCGTAGCCGGCGTATTTATTGCCTAAATAGCTATATTATTAATAGCAAAATAACTGCTTTTTTTAACCTTTTAAAACCCGAACGCCATACATGATGAAATCAGACGATATTCTTTTTTCCAAAGTCAAAGAGGATCGCGGATGGTACTTTGTTGAGTACACACCTCCGATGCTGAATTACAGATTTTCTGTATTGCAATTGTCTGTCATCGAATTACCCGACCTCGAAACCGTAGCAACGGCCCTAGAGGCTGAGGCAAAGGACTGGTTATCTCGATATCCTGTACCACTCATGGCAACTGCCTTTGCTATTGATGAAAGTGTTTTGTCACTAGTAAGTGTTAGGCCTATTGATCATTTAATGGCTTGGGTTGACACTTCAAGCCGTAGCCCTATTATTAAGTGGGAGCTTATTGGTGATCCTAATTTGCCGGATATTGCGTTAAACCGCGAATATTTAAAACAAGTTTTCAAAACATTTCCTTATAAAACGGGACTTGATATAAGCAAAGAAATAACCAAACAAGCTAAAGCGAACAAAATTACTTGGTGGTTGTTTTTTATGTGGGCAGTAGTTGTACCGCTTCTGGCCGCAGTAATTGAATGGTCGAGCGACAAGTTAGGACTTTTAGTGCTTGTATACGCTTTCTATAAAGCCGTAATTGAAGCACTGCGACTTACTGGAAAACTTCCGAAATCAAAGCGTAAACTACAAAAAGAGGTAGAAGAAGCGCAGATGCGCCACCATCATTACCACTGCAGCCGCAATCCAGATGCATTCGAGCGTTTGAAATTAGAGAACTTTCAAAAAGAAGCTATTGAGCGGACATTGGCAGAATCTAAATCAAGTAAAGCAAGCTCTCCTATAAACTAAGATAGTATTTTTGCACAACACACTCAATTCGTGCATTTTGCCACATAGTCACCGTATTTATTGACTATACAGCTATATTATCCATAGCAAATTACCCCATTCCATCACCCAATCGTCACAAAATTAATGGTTTTAGGGCTTGAAAACTCGCCAAAAACCCTTATCATTAGCACTCGAAGCAATTGAGTGCTAACAAATCAACCTTGATTCAGCGCTGACTGCTCGACAATTTCTCTAACCCATTGTTTTATATAAGGAAACACAATGAAACTTCGTCCATTGCACGACCGCGTGATTGTTAAACGCGTTGAAAACGAGACAAAAACAGCTTCTGGCATCGTCATTCCTGACAGCGCTGCTGAAAAACCAGATCAAGGCGAAATCTTGGCTGTGGGTCCTGGCAAAAAGAACGACAAAGGTGAAGTGGTCGCTATGGGCGTGAAAGTCGGCGACCGCGTGTTGTTCGGCAAATACAGCGGACAAACAGTCAAAGTTGACGGCGACGAGTTGCTCGTTATGAAAGAAGAAGACCTTTTCGCTGTAGTCGAGAAGTAATTCAAAGAATCTTTTTCACTACAAAATTAATAGCTACTTAGGCAATAAATACGCCGGCTAGAGTCATTTTTCAGTGCATTTTTACCCAATTAACATATTTTAGGAGCCTATCATGGCAGCAAAAGACGTAATTTTTGGCGGCGAAGCCCGCGCTCGCATGGTTGAGGGTGTGAACATCCTCGCTAACGCAGTTAAAGTAACTTTGGGCCCTAAGGGTCGTAACGTGGTTTTGGAGCGTTCATTCGGCGCGCCAACTGTTACCAAAGACGGTGTGTCCGTCGCCAAAGAGATCGAACTCAAAGACAAACTGCAAAACATGGGTGCGCAGATGGTCAAGGAAGTCGCTTCTAAGACTTCTGACATCGCTGGTGACGGTACAACTACCGCAACCGTGTTGGCACAAGCCATCGTCCGCGAAGGCATGAAGTATGTCGCTGCTGGCATGAACCCGATGGATTTGAAGCGCGGTATCGACAAGGCAGTGACTGCTTTGGTGGCTGAGCTGAAAAAGGCATCAAAAGCGACCACAACTTCTAAAGAAATCGCTCAAGTTGGCTCTATCTCTGCTAACTCTGACGAAACCATCGGCAAAATCATCGCTGATGCGATGGACAAAGTGGGCAAAGAAGGCGTGATCACCGTTGAAGACGGCAAATCACTGGACAGCGAACTCGACGTCGTCGAAGGTATGCAGTTTGACCGTGGCTACTTGTCACCGTACTTCATCAACAACCCAGAAAAGCAAGCCGCTTTGTTGGACAACCCATTTGTGTTGTTGTATGACAAGAAAATCAGCAACATCCGTGACCTGCTCCCAACATTGGAACAAGTCGCCAAAGCTGGCCGTCCACTGTTGATCATTGCTGAAGATGTCGATGGCGAAGCCCTCGCAACTTTGGTGGTGAACACCTTGCGCGGCATTCTCAAAGTGGTCGCTGTCAAAGCCCCTGGCTTTGGTGACCGTCGCAAAGCCATGTTGGAAGACATCGCAATTTTGACTGGCGGCAAGGTGATTGCTGAAGAAATCGGCTTGTCACTGGAAAAAGTGACTTTGGCTGACCTCGGCACTGCTAAACGCGTTGAAGTGGGCAAAGAAAACACCATCATCATCGACGGCGCTGGCGCTGCGGATGACATTCAAGCCCGCGTCAAACAAGTGCGCGTGCAGATCGAAGAAGCGACGTCTGACTACGACCGCGAAAAACTCCAAGAGCGCGTTGCAAAACTCGCCGGCGGCGTGGCCGTGATCAAGGTTGGCGCAGCTACCGAAGTCGAAATGAAGGAAAAGAAGGCCCGCGTTGAAGACGCATTGCACGCTACCCGCGCTGCGGTGGAAGAAGGCATCGTTGCTGGCGGCGGCGTTGCATTGTTGCGCGCTAAGCAAGCTGCTGGCGACATCAAAGGCGACAACGCTGACCAAGAAGCCGGCATCAAGCTGATCTTGCGCGCTATCGAAGCCCCATTACGCGAAATCGTCTACAACGCAGGCGAAGAAGCGTCTGTGGTGGTGGCTGCCGTGTTGGCTGGCAAAGGTAACTACGGTTACAACGCTGCCAACGGCACCTACGGCGACATGATCGACATGGGCATCTTGGACCCAACCAAAGTGACACGTACTGCATTGCAAAACGCAGCATCTGTGGCCTCTTTGATGTTGACGACAGAGTGCATGATCGCTGAAGCACCAAAAGACGACTCAGCTGGCGGCGGCATGGGTGGTGGCGATATGGGTGGTATGGGCGGTATGGGTGGCATGGGTATGTAATTTGTCTGCTGAGGGTTTGCGCCCTCAGCGTCATGTTTAGCGCCATGAAAAAACCCCGCAAACTTTGCAGTTTGCGGGGTTTTTCTTTTTCTTCTTATTTTGGTGGCCTGGACTGGAATCGAACCATACAATTCTCCCGTATCTAAACCCTCACTAGCTCCATAAGTGGTTCAAAAGAATACAAAGCTGGACGTCTACCAGACGGCTCTTCCAGTACTAGCAGAAGTTTCTTTTCCAGCATAACTCGTGCAAATCTTGCAGCAGTTGCACTTGGGATTCCACTAGTCTGAGTGAATTTACTATTTCTGAAGATTGGATTTATAAAAACAAAATCGAGCGCATTTAAACTCCATCGGGATGAAAGAGAATTACCAAACTCCTCTTTCATTCTTTCGTACAGTTCACTAATACTCTCCGCAATCTGTAAGTTTCTAATAGCTTGACTTTCGACTGCCTCCATAAAGAATAAGCACCAAGATGTCCAGTCATCCGTCTCTGAAACCTGTCTCATTGTGTCGATATACGCATCTTTATGTTCTTCAAGAAAACCACTTATGTAAAAGTACGGCGCAGAGATAATTTTTGACTGCCACAGTAGCAGCGTTATGATCATTCTGCCGATGCGCCCGTTTCCATCTTTAAATGGGTGCAGTGCTTCAAACTCCACATGTGACACTGCGGCCTTTATTAATGGTGTGTCATTACTATCTTCCAAGTATTTAAATAGAGAATCCATTCCTTCTTGTAATTTTTCAGGACTGATTGGCACAAATAAAATATTTCTTTTTATTCTGTCTGCAAGAAAATTTTGCTCTGTTTTGAATTGCCCTGGAGACTTTGTTGCCCCCCTTCCAAACGACAGCAGTCGCTGATGTGCTGCTCGTATCAAAAATTGGGATAGTGGTTGCCCCGATTCCATAGCAGCTTGCGCTGCTTTGAGCGCTCTTTGATACAGTATTGTTTCAATCACCTCAGATCGTGCATTTGAGGACTCTTCAGTTTTGTCATCAAAATCAGCTTCATATTTGAGTATTTCATCCATTGTGCTGACCGTCCCTTCCATGCGAGAAGAAATGACGGCTTCTTGGTTGCGCATTGGTGCCAACAGAATTTCACTGTTATGCATGTTTTTCAACATTTGATCATAACGAGCCAAAGCAGCTGTTGCCTTCACAAGCGAAGGTATCAATTGCGCATAATTAAGTGATGATGGCGGAAATTTTCCACTGTGATAAAACACAGCCTTATCTAAATTTAGTTCTGTTGTTGATTTTCACTTAGAACTGACCCCATCTTTTCATCCAAATTTGACCCCACCTAAAGCAGTTTAAAGCCATGCTCATGGGCTGTGGATAAGTTTA
>JBEBJY010000007.1:0-85993 GCA_040079635.1 Burkholderiaceae bacterium
GGTGTCGATCAAGATGTCGCCAATGTCAGAGTTGAAGTAATCGCGAATCGCGCGAATCACCAAGCTGGATTCTTGGTAAATCAAGAAAGCGCCTTTGCCACCTTTGGCAGCGCCATCAATGGCGGTCCAAAGTTTGAGCAAGTAGTTCAAGTCCCATTGCAATTCAGGCGCGCTGCGGCCAATACCAGCCGTACGGGCGATGATGCTCATGCCGTTGGGGTATTCCAGTTGCTCTAGCGCTTCTTTCAATTCAGCGCGGTCATCACCCTCAATGCGGCGGCTGACACCACCACCACGCGGGTTGTTTGGCATCAAAACCACGTAACGGCCGGCGAGCGACACAAACGTGGTTAATGCTGCGCCTTTGTTGCCGCGCTCTTCTTTTTCAACTTGAACTAAGAGTTGCTGGCCTTCTTTGATGGCATCTTGAATGCGAGCTTGGCTGGGGCTCACGCCCGCAGCAAAGTACATTTTTGAGATTTCTTTGAATGGCAAAAAGCCATGGCGGTCTTCACCGTAGTCCACAAAACAGGCTTCCAGCGAGGGCTCAACGCGCGTCACGATGGCCTGGTAAATGTTGCCTTTGCGCTGCTCGCGCCCTTCGATTTCAATTTCGTAGTCGAGGAGTTTTTGTCCATCGACAATGGCCAGACGACGTTCTTCAGTCTGTGTGGCGTTGATTAGCATCCGTTTCATCGGTATCTTCTTTCTATTTTCATCACATGCTCAATGCGAGCAAACGATGCCAAAACAGACGAATCAAGACGATGGGAATTGCCGGAGAGCTTGCACATCACCGTCTAACAATAAATTTAAATAATAAATTTATTGTTATCTTCAGCGATGCGCCAGCGTAGGCGCTTGACACCAGCTTATCTGCAGGGCGGTTCAGTTTTCTTTTCTAATCAACTTGAACCGCGGTGCTAAACTGATCTCAACAATAATATCTGTGAGCTCTTGACTCTTTCAAAAGCTCACAAACTTTGGGTATTCCGTATGTTTGTCTCAAAACGTCGGCTTCTACTAAGCTTAAGGCAGGCCACAGTGAGCGTTGGCTCATCATGTTTGCGTGCAAAAAGGCTAGCTGGCATCGACCTAACCAGCGGTGCGTTTCAGTAAGATGTGGACTAAACTCCAGACAAATCAATTACTTATAGCGCGGCGCTAGTAAAACACATTATAGAGGTAGGATTGAACAAAGCACCAGAAAAAACGACTTTGCCGTCTGAAATTGCCAATAACTTGGCAAAGTCTGAATTGACGCAAAGTTCGACATCATCGGTCAAGGCTGAATTTGTCACAGTCGACGAAAACTCGGACGGCCAGCGTCTGGACAACTTCTTGATTCGCCAGCTCAAAGGCGTGCCCAAAACCCACGTCTACCGCATCATTCGCAGCGGCGAAGTGCGCGTCAACAAAGGCCGAGCGTCGGCCGATACCCGCATTGCAGAGGGCGATATCATCCGCTTGCCACCCGTTCGTGTGTCAGAGCGCATGGCTGAGAAAACCGAGGCTATGGCGAATGAGGCGGCGAAATATGTGTTCACTAACTTATCGGATAATGCCACGGATGGTCGCAAAATCAGCAAAACATCAGTCTTGAAAGATTTCCCGATTTTGCTGGAAGACGACCATGTGCTGGCCATCTCCAAACCCGCCGGTGTGGCCGTTCATGGCGGCTCAGGCATCAGTTTTGGGGTGATTGAGCAGCTGCGCATGGCTAGGCCGCAAGCCAAATTTTTGGAATTGGTGCATCGCTTAGACCGTGAAACCAGCGGTATTTTGCTGGTCGCCAAAAAGCGCAGTGCTTTGACTAACCTGCAAAACCAGTTCCGAGAGCGCGAAACCGGCAAAACCTACCTCGCTCTGGTGGTGGGCGCCTGGCCTGCTAATAAGAAGGTGTTGGACAAGCCCCTCCACAAATACCTGTTGCCGACTAAGGACGGTAGCGAAGGCGAACGCCGCGTCAAAGTCACCACCAAAGACGACCCAGAAGGCATGAAATCCGTCACCTTGGTCAAAGTTAGGCAAGCTTTCGTCGGATTCACCTTGCTAGAAGTCACCATCAAAACCGGCCGCACCCACCAAATCCGCGTTCATTTAGCCAGCGAAGGTCACCCGATTGCGGGTGACGACAAATATGGCGATTTTGAACTGAACAAAGCGTTGCAAAAGCCGTCAAAAACTCAAACTACCGCCTTAAAACGCATGTTTTTACACGCTTGGCGCTTGCAACTCACCCACCCATCGACCACAGAACGCGTTGAATTGCAGAATGAATTGCCGCCAGAACTGCAAGGCTTTGTTGATTCCTTGACCTAGATAACTTGAAATTCCCCATGACAACCAGACAATCCGACCGCCAATTTGACTTAATAGCCTTCGATTGGGACGGCACCCTGTTCGACTCCACCGCCATCATCACCCGCAGCATCCAAGCGGCGGTGGTTGATGCGGGCGGCGCAAAACCCTCTGACCAGGACGCCTCCTACGTCATCGGCATGGGGCTGATGCAAGCCTTAGCCCATGCCGCGCCCGATGTGACGCAGGACAAATACCCCATGCTGGGCGAGCGCTACAAGTTCCACTACGCCCAAAGCATGGACGACATTACTTTGTTCAACGGCGTTTTGGAGCTGTTGGCAGGTCTAAAACAACGCAACCATTTGCTAGCCGTCGCCACCGGCAAAAGCCGCCGTGGTTTAGACGACGCCCTGCAAGCCGTTGAATTAAAAGGACTTTTTCACGCCTCCCGCACAGCAGACCAAACGGCAGGCAAGCCCGACCCGCTGATGCTGCACGAGCTGATGGAAGAGCTCAACGTCCCACCCGAGCGCACCTTGATGATCGGCGACACCACCCACGACCTCCTCATGGCGCAAAACGCCGGCTGCGCCTCTGTCGCCGTCAGCTATGGTGCCCATGAACCCGCCAGCTTCGTGGCCTTCAACCCGTTGCACATCGCGCATTCAGTGGCAGAGCTGGAAGCTTGGATGGCTAAATTTGCCTGAAAACGATGTAAATGTTCTAAAATGGCATCAAATATAGCTCTAGCCGGCGTATTTATTGCCTAAACAGCTATATTATTTATAGTAATTTTATGACTAACCTTTCCCCTCAAGCAGTTCTGGATGCAGTTTCGGACGTATCGAATCTATGGTTTGATATCGAGTTAGACCTTCTTCAGAGGACTTGGCAGTGCGGTCATGTTCGTGTAGTTGTACTTTTAGCAAGTCATCAAACGACATCTGATGCACAACTTTTAGCACGTGTCATTTCACGTACGGGCTCTGGCCGTTTATTACCTGCCGAATGGTTTCCGAATGTATATTTTCAACATGTAAACTTAGAATCGCTGAAGTCGCTGATAACTTATGCCATTAATGACATTACCGAAAACAGCTACCTAATTTCAAATAGTATGGAAAGTCTTTTAAAAAGTCTTCCTTGTGAAGACATTCAAAATATTTTTGAAATTGAGGCGCACAAAAATCCAGGCAGCCCTTTCAATTATGGGCCTACCTATCAAATGTTCTGGAAAAAAGGCGATTATTTTTATTATCTTGAACATCATTATGAATCTTAAACAGCTTGATGCAAAGTTGTTGCAATCAGTTGAATACTGCAAGTGGATCATAAAAATTGCTCATTGCTAACAGCAGTTGCGCGTTGAAACTACAGTTTTGTACCATCGTGACAGAGAAGTAATTCGTCTGAAACACTCTACAATTAAAATTCATTCTAATTAATTGAGCACAAATATAGTGAAACAAGTCGGGTCAAGACATTTTCCCACTATCAGCCTTCAAGCCAGCGGTCTGCTGCTGAAAGAGGGAGCGCTTTTTAACGAGGCATTAGCACACTTAGCGCCCAGCACATTTGTGCCTAAAGGTGTTTACCGCTATAGCTCGCACTCTGCGGCAAATCAGCATGCGCTTGACTGCTTGAGCTTAGGTATGGGTAAAAAAGCGGCTGAAATGGCAGCCAGATTAGCAGCCTAGCATGCAAGAATTTAGCCGCCCAGCGACGCTTGATGACCTCAAGCTGCTTTTACGTTCACTGAATGAGCATGGCGTTGAGTATTTTTTGATAGGTGGTTACGCGCTAGCCGCGCACGGTTACCAGAGAGCCACAATTGATATCGATGTCATGGTGGCAGCCAACGCGCAGGTGGGGCAGCGGTTAAAAGATGCTTTGATGGTCTTGCCCGACCAAGCGGCAAAAGACATTGAGCCGGAATGGTTTGAAGAAGGTGAAAACATACGCGTGGCAGACGCTTTTGTCGTTGACATCATGCTAAACGCCAATGGGCAAACTTTCGAAGCCCTGCGCCAATATGCGCAAACGATTGATTTAGATGGTATACCTGTACAAACAATCAGCCTTGAGGGTTTACTTCTAACCAAGCAAACCATGCGCGACAAAGACACGCAAGACCGCCATATTATTGAGCGTGCATTGGCTGTGTACAAAAATCAGCAGTGATGGTGTACATGCTCTAAAATAGCATTAAATATGCCTATATCCAGCGTATTTATTGCCTAAGCAGCTATTAAATTCATAGTAAATTTGCAATATAAATGACCGAATCTACCATCCATTTCGTCACCCCACCCGAGCAATTACCCCTCTGCAATTCAGCCGATTTGCAAGATGGCGGTTTGGCTGTGCCGTTTGATGTGGTTTATGCGGGGCAGACTTGCCGGGCGTTTGCGATTCGGTTTGAGGGGCAGGTGCAGGCTTACTTGAACCGCTGCAGCCATGTGGCGATGGAGTTGGATTTGCAGGAAAACAAGGTGTTTGACCGCGATGGGCAGTGGTTGGTTTGTTCGTCCCACGGGGCGGAATACAGTCCTGAAACGGGTGATTGTGTGGGTGGGCCGTGCAATGGTGGGTTGGTGAAAATTGGGCTTTCTGAGGAGAATGGCGTTGTTCACTGGCATACTGCGTATAACTTGAAGCCTTTGGACTTTTGACGAACGACGAAATAAGTTCGGAATAAAGGCTTTTGCTTGTATTTTGACGAATTTGACCCATCTAATTTCCTTTAATCGCATTTATGAACGATATCAACGAAACTCCGCAGCCCGAAAAAGCCAACTCGCCCACACAACAAGTGAACTGGGAGCGCACGGCACTTGAAAAGCTGGCGACCAATTACATGGCGGAGCAGCGCACAGCGCGCCGCTGGCGTACTTTTGTGCGGCTGGCTTGGTTGGCGTTTTTCGTGCTGGTGGCTTTCAGTCTTTTGGATCGAGGCACGCAGTCTACCGACATGAATGCCGACCACACGGCTGTGATCGAAATCAAAGGCGAAATCGCCTCGGGCGGCGAGACCAGCGCAGACCAAGTTATGACCTCGCTGCGCAGCGCGTTTGAAGACAAGGGCGCAAAAGCCGTGGTTCTGCTGATCAACTCCCCAGGTGGAAGCCCTGTGCAGGCGGGCATGATCAATGACGAAATTTATCGTCTCAAAGCACTGCATAAAAAGCCAGTGTATGCCGTTGTGGAAGAAACATGCGCTTCAGCGGCGTATTACATCGCCGTCGCTGCAGACCAAATTTATGTCGACAAAGCCAGCATCGTGGGCAGTATTGGCGTGTTGATGGATGGTTTCGGCTTCACCGGTTTGATGGAGAAGCTGGGGGTTGAGCGCCGTTTGATGACGGCTGGCGAAAACAAAGGCTTCATGGATCCGTTTAGCCCGCAAACCGAGAAACACCGCGCTTTTACCCAAGGCATGTTGAACCAAATCCATCAGCAGTTCATCACCGTGGTCAAAAAAGGCCGTGGCGAGCGCTTGAAAGAAACGCCAGAGACGTTTACCGGTCTGTTTTGGAGCGGCCAGCAAGCGATTGAACTGGGCTTAGTCGACAAAATCGGCACCCTAGACTTCGTCGCTCGTGACGTCGTTAAAGCGCCAGATTTGGTCGACTACACCAAACGCGACAACGTTGCTGAGAAGTTGGCAAAGCGCTTTGGTGCTTCAATTGGCGAAGGCGCAGTTAAGGCATTGAAAGCGCTTCCCGCGTTGCAATAACGCTGAAATCCATCAAATTTAGGTGATAAATATGCCTCTAGTCGGCGTATTTACTGCCTAATTAGCTATAAATATAATAGCAAAATTCAATTTTAAAGCAACTTTGGCTGCGTTGCTTCGGTCAATCCGGTTTTCACCGTTGGGTAGCACAGCTGCAATTTCAACTCCCGCTTCATCCGCCCGTTATCCATCTGCCGCGATTCGCTCATGAAGCTCAGCAGCATCAATGGCAGCTGGTCGTGTGCGGTGCTGCGAGGCACGCGGGGTGGGTGGGGTAGGTTGTAGAGGTCGGCGGCGAAGTCGAAATAGTCACCCATTTTCATGCGGCTGTCGTCATTCACGTTGTAAACGCGTTGCGGTTTGCCGCGCCAAAGGGCAGCTAGACAGGCGCGGGCGAGGTCGTCGGCGTGGATGTGGTTGGTGTAAACGTCGTCTTTGGCTGCCAAAACTGGCGTGCCTTTGAGCAGGCGGTCTTTCGGCGTGCCACCTGCGCGATTGGGGGCGTAAATGCCGGGAATGCGCAAAATTGAGGTTCGGATGAAGCTTGAATTGATGCTACTTTTGCTCGTACTTTTACCCAAAAACCGCACGGTTTGTTCTGCGCTAACGCGGCGCACTGCGCGCGGGGTTCGAGCTGCGGTTGGCAGGGTTTCCATGGCTTTGCCACCCGCTAAATCGCCATACACGCCACTGGTCGAGCCGTAAATGAAAGCGCTGGGAGCGCTTCGTCGCCGCAAAGCGCGGGTCAAAGCCAGTGTGCGCGGGTCGCTCCAACCCTCAGACGGCGGTGGGGCTAAGTGCAGCACATGGGTGGCTAAACCCGCCAAGCGTTGAAAACTTGCCTTATCGTCCAAATTACCCAGCAAAGGCACGATGCCTTGGGCGCGAAAGGGCGCAATGCGCTCTGCAGACGACGTGAGTGCTAAAACTCGTAAAGGTTGGGCTTGGACAGATTTATTGGTGGTGATTTTGGTGTTGAGAATACTGGCGACGCGCTGTCCCACATCGCCGCAACCCACTATCAACAGCCTTGGTTTACGAAACCGCGCTGGCAGCGCTTGCAGGCCCGCACTCCAAAAGGTCATGGCTGGTCTTCTGGGCAATCGGTGAGAAGGGTTTGAAATTACGGGCAAAATAGGCGCTCTTTAGAAAAAATAATCAAATTAACGTACGAATTCTTACCCCATAGGATACCTAAATGTCGTTTCAAGTTTCCGTTTTGCCTAGCAACCGCAGTTTTACCGTTACAGAAGATGAACCAATTTTGACCGCTGGTATCCGCCAAGGCGTCGCTATGCCCTATGGCTGCAAAGATGGTGCATGTGGTTCGTGCAAGTGCAAGATGTTGGAAGGCAAGGTCATCCACGGGCAGCATCAACCAAAGGCTTTGAGCGAAGAGGAAGAAGCCAAAGGCTATATTTTGACCTGCTGCGCCAAGCCGCAAAGCGACATTGTGCTGGAGTCGCGTCAAGTCACGTCGGCAGATGCTTTCCCCATCAAACGTATGCCTTCGCGCGTGATTTCACTAGAGAAAAAGTCGCACGATGTCATGGCGATCAAATTGCAACTGCCCGCCAGCGACACGCTGCAATACAAAGCGGGGCAGTATATTGAATTTATCTTGCGCGACGGTGCACGGCGCAGTTATTCCATGGCGACCGCGCCGCACATCGCTGCTGAGAGCAAAACGCTAGAGTTGCACATTCGCCACATGCCGGGCGGTAAGTTCACTGACCATGTGTTTGGCGAGATGAAGGAAAAAGAAATCCAACGTATCGAAGGCCCGTTTGGCAGTTTCTACTTGCGCGAAGATTCTGAGAAGCCGATGATTTTGCTGGCTTCAGGCACAGGTTTTGCCCCTATCAAAGCCATCATCCAGCACATGCAGCATCAAGGCATCAAACGACCTGTGGTTTTGTACTGGGGTGGGCGCAGGCCGGCGGATTTGTACATGCATGACTGGGTGCTGACGCATGTGGCGGCGATGCCGAATTTGAGCTACGTACCCGTTGTGTCGAACGCTTTGCCTGAAGATGCTTGGGCAGGCCGCACTGGCTTTGTACACCAAGCCGTGGTGTCGGATTTTGCTGACTTAAGCACACATCAAGTCTATGCCTGCGGTGCGCCCATCGTGGTGGATTCGGCGCAGACAGATTTTGTCAACTTATGCCAATTGCCTGCGGATGAGTTTTACGCTGATTCGTTTATCACCGAGGCAGACAAGGCCAAGGTTTAAGCTTTTAGTCTTTAGAAATCACTTCTTTAACAGCAGCCAGCTGTCGACGTGACACCATCAGCGTCTCATCGATTCCAGACAAGCGCACTGCCCAGCCGTCACCTTCATCGGGGTCGTAGTGCTTTTCTAGCGCACGAATGGCTTGGGTGGCCACCAAAGCATTGCGGTGAATACGTAAGAAGCGATTTGGAAAGCGCGTTTCTAGCTCGTTCAAACTGCCTTCCAATATATGCGTTTTCAAAGCCGTGCGAACGCTGATGTATTTGAGTTCTGCCTTCAAATAAAGCACTTCGCGCAGTGGTATGCGTTCCGTGATACCGCGTTCTTGAATGATTAAAGTATCACTTGTTTTTTCAATGCCATTTTCAGGCTCTAGCAGTCGTATTGATTGCCTGAGCTGCTCTATTTTTTGTAGCGAATTTTGCAACCGTTCGAGTCGAACAGGTTTGGTCAAGTAGTCCGTCGCGGTCAATTCAAAGGCTTCAACGGCGTGCTCGGCGTGCGCGGTGATGAAGACGATGGCGGGCTGATGTTGCAGTGATTTGATGGCTCTGGCTAAAGCCAAGCCATCGTCGCCGGGCATGTGAATATCAAGCAGCACCGCATCAAATTGCGTTTTTTTCAGCCACACCATAGCATCGGTCGCGTTTTGCGCTTCGCCACCGACGTTAGCTCTAGGTTCGGTGCAATCGCCTAGCAAAGTGCGCAGCCTACTTCGCGCCAGAGGTTCGTCATCCACTATCAAAATATTGAGAGCGGTCATATCGGTAGCTCAATCCGCACATTAAATTGTCCGTTTTTAGCACCTGCTTGAAACGTACTTTCCAAGTCGTGCAGCAAACTCAAACGTTCGCGTACATTGTTCAACGCCATACCGCTGCCAGCGGTCGATGAAGCGCTATTTGCAGCCGGCAGCGTGTTGGTTATTTGCACAACGACTTTGTTACCTTCACGTTTTGTGGCGATGACGATGTTTGCACCCTGTGCGCAGGGCTCTACCCCGTGGTGCACTGCGTTTTCTACCAAAGGCTGCAGCAACAAAGGCGGCAATTTGGCAAGATTGGCGGCTGGGTCAAGCTGCCATTGCACTTGCAAACGCTCACCAAAGCGCACTTGTTCAATCGAGAGGTAGTTTTTCGCTAATTCAATTTCTTGTGCCAAGGTGACAGATTCACCGTGTTCTGCCAAAGCCGCCCTGAACAAATCACTCAAATCTTCCAACAAACCCTCGGCCCGCGCTGGTTCTTGACGCACTAGAGCAATGGCGCTATTCAAGGTATTGAACAAAAAATGTGGGCGTATGCGTGATTGCAACTCAGCCAACTTAGCCGTAGTGGCCGCAGGCGTGCGCCCTTTGGCGCGCCACTCTAGCGCCGCTACTAAAGCCGCTGCAAACAAGGCACCGGCAAATCCACTAGCTAGCCAAGGCGCTGAGGTGGTGGAAATGGCCGCTGCGAGCAGCAACATCAGCACCGCGTAAATGCCAGCGCCAAAGCCCAAACCTATACCTGCAGCGAACTGCCCCGCCCGTGGGAGGCGCTGTAAGGGGTGTTTGAGGCTGCAAGTGACAATCAGCCACAGCAGTGTGCCAGGCAACGCACCGCCCGTAATCAGTGCCAGTTTGGCACCCCAAGCCATGAAGCTGCTCTCAAAAAACATCACCACAACAGCTAAAACGGCTTGCACCACTAAAACCGTGCGCAGCACCACGCCCACCTGACAGGCGTCGAATACCAAGATGGAAGCTGATTTTGAGGTGGCTGGAAGTGGTGACATCTTCAAAAACGGTGCGAAAAAAGGCGATTAGAGCCCGATAATAGAGGAAATCTGTCATTTTTACGTTTCTAAAACCAACATACAAGCTATTTCGCGATGACCACTCCAGTTTCCATAAACCAACTCGACAAAAAATCCCAAGCCTGGTCCGCCCTGTTTTCTGAGCCCATGAGCGACTTAGTCAAACGCTACACCTCAAGCGTGTTTTTTGACAAACGCCTGTGGCAGGCCGACATTGCCGGCTCTTTGGCGCATGCTGAAATGCTGGCGGCGCAAAAGATCATTTCTGAGGTTGACCACGCGTCGATTCAACAAGGGCTGGGTCAGATCAGCGCAGAGATTGAATCTGGCGCTTTTGAGTGGAAGTTAGATTTAGAAGACGTGCACCTCAACATCGAAGCCCGTTTGACCACTTTGGTGGGTGACGCCGGTAAACGCCTGCACACCGGCCGCAGTCGTAACGACCAGGTCGCCACCGACGTGCGCTTGTGGTTGCGTGGAGAGATTGATTTGATTGGTGACCTGCTCACCGAGCTGCAAAAAGCGCTTTTGACGATTGCCGAGAAAAATATCGATGTCATCCTGCCGGGTTTCACCCATTTGCAAGTCGCCCAACCCGTCAGCTTTGGCCACCACATGCTGGCCTACGTTGAAATGTTCAGCCGTGATGCCGAGCGCCTGCATGACGTGCGCCGCCGTGTTAACCGCTTGCCGCTAGGCTCAGCTGCGTTAGCTGGTACGAGCTACCCACTAGACCGTGAGCGGGTCGCCACAACATTAGGCATGGTTGATGCAGAAGGCCATCCGCAAGTCTGCCAAAACAGTTTAGATGCTGTGAGTGATAGAGACTTTGCGATTGAGTTCACCGCTGCCGCCAGCCTGGCGATGGTGCACATCAGCCGCCTCAGCGAAGAATTAATTTTATGGATGAGCCAGAGCTTTGGTTTTATTCAGATTGGCGATGCCTACACCACGGGCTCGTCCATCATGCCGCAGAAGAAAAACCCAGATGTACCCGAGCTGGCTCGTGGAAAAACTGGTCGTGTGGTCGGTCATTTGATGGGCTTGATTACCTTGATGAAAGGCCAACCCTTGGCCTACAACAAAGACAACCAAGAAGACAAAGAGCCGCTGTTTGACACGGTGGATACGCTGAAAGACACGCTGCGTATTTTTGCTGAGATGATGGGTTCCATCACCGTCAAACCCGAAGCCATGGAGCGCGCCGCCCTCAAAGGCTACGCCACCGCGACCGATCTGGCAGACTATATGGTCAAAAAAGGCCTGCCATTCCGTGATGCCCACGAAGCCGTCGCCCACGCCGTCAAAGCCGCCATTTCGCATCAGGTTGATTTGTCGGAGCTGCCACTTGAAGTGTTGCAGCAATTCAACCCGAAAATCGAAAAAGACGTGTACGACGTGCTGTCACTGCGCGGCTCGCTCAATGCTCGCAGTACGCTGGGTGGCACCGCACCGGCGCAGGTGCGTTTGCAGATTGCAAGGCACGCCAAGCGTTTGGCCTAGGTGCGCCATGATTATTTACAGTTGGGCTGATTTTTAAGCCCAGTTTCGGCTACGCTTAGCTCCAAACTCAAGGGGGCTGCGTGGAAATATCTCAATATCTCGTCCGTATCTTTTCAGCAGCTTGCTTGTCTGCTGCATTCAACGCCCATGCCTTCCACGTAAGCAGCTTGTCCCCGCAGGGCGAGGTGGCGCAGATACGCCAATTGGTGGTCAAATTTGACGAGGCTGCGGTCAACTTCGGCGACCCCAAAGCCGCCGCGCCGCTGACCGTCAGTTGCAGTGATGCAAGCGCATCTCAGGGTTCAGGCCGATGGGTCAACGAACGCGAATGGGCATTCGAATTTTCTCGCGATTTGCCGCCCGGTCTGCGTTGTGAAGTCAAGCTGGCCGCTGCTTTGCAATCGGTCAAAGGCGCCAAACTCAGCGGCGCAGGCAGCTACCAGTTCAACACGGGTGGCCCGTTTGTCACCAATATCCTGCCAAGCTATGGCTCGATAGACGAAGATCAATATTTCATCGCCCAGCTCAACGGCCCCGCCACCTTAGCCAGCGTGCAGGCGAACATGTGGTGCCAAGTCGATGGTTTGGGGGAGCGTGTGCCCGTCAAACTGATTGATGGCAAAGAGCGCGCAGAGTTGCTCAAATCGCAAGGCTTTGAAAAACCTGCAGCGGCCGAGCCTTTGCGCTTTGTGACTTTTTCATGCAACCGACGTTTAACACCGTCCGCCAAGCTGCAGGTCGTGTTCGGCAAAGGCGTGGCTACCCCTAGTCAAGTCCTCAACAAAGTAGAAAAACGCTTCAACTTCAAGGTACGCGAGCCGTTCACAGCTTCCTTCAACTGTGAGCGTGAAAACGCGCAGGCCGCGTGTTTGCCACTACGCCCGCTGACCTTGAGCTTCAACACGCCGGTACCGCGTAAATTGGCGGCGGCGATTCGCCTCAATTCCAGCAAAGACAGCTTCAAACCCAAGTTTGAGGCGGATGCAGATGACGAGAGCACGGTTACGGGCGTATCGTTTGTGGGCGCAGGTGTTTTGCCTGAGCAGACCCAATTCACCCTTGAGGTGCCAAAAGACTTCAAAGACGCCTCGGGCCGCAGCCTGCGCAATGCAGACAGTTTTCCGCTCAAAGTCGCCACCGGAGTGATGCCGCCATTGGCCAAGTTTGCTTCTAGTACCTTTGGCGTGGTGGAGCGCTTTGCCGAGCCGGGCGGGACGCCGATGTTGCCGGTGACGCTGCGAAATGTGGGCATTCTCACAGGTGGGAAAACTTCAAGCAGCGCTACAGAAGGCAAAGTCAGTGACCTGCAGCTCAAGTCTGATGCAGACATCATTGCTTGGTATCAAAAAGTACAGCGTTATAGCGACTACAGTGTGCCGCGCACAGTGGCAGCGGCGGACTCAAAACTGACTCTGCCTCCAAAATTAGCAAAAAAAATTGAAAACGGCCAAGAATACATCGACGATGGCAGCACTGTCCAAACACGAATGGTTTCTTTGCTCAGCGGTCAAACAGGTGTTAAAACGCTGGACTTACCGCAACCAGCCGAAGCGCAGGCCAGCCGCCCATTTGAGGTGGTGGGAATTCCGATGACCGCTGGTTTCCATGTGCTGGAAATCGCCTCCAAAAACCTGGGCACATCGCTACTTGATGAGCGTTATGGTGTCAACCGCACCATGTACGTGCGCACCTCGGCCCTGGTGACCAACATCGGCGTGCATTTCAAACTGGGGCGTGAAAATGCCGTCGCCTGGGTTACTACGCTGGATACAGGCAAGCCCGTGGCGAATGCACGCATCGTGGTGTCGGACTGTCGCGGTAAAGAACTTGCAACTGCACAGACGGATGCACAAGGCGTCGCAAAAATGGCCAACATTCCGCCCCAGCCACCAAGCTGTTTGGCGCGGGGTAATGGTAAGCCTGATGCCGATGACGAATACAGCGATGAGCGTCGCGCGTATTTCATCAGCGCCCGAACCGGTGCCGCAGACGCCAAGGGCGTGCAAGATTTAGCCTTTACGTGGAGCGATTGGCACAAAGGCATAGAGCCATGGCGCTTTAGTTTCCCTACGAGCAACGACACGCGTCCCGACGATAGGTTGCACACGATTTTTGACCGTAGTTTGCTGCGCGCTGGTGAAACGGTGTCCATGAAGCACATTTTGCGTACTGAAAACAGCAAAGGCTTTGGAAGTAGCAGCTCAGAACCTAAGTTTTTAGAAATCACGCACGTTGGCAGCGGTCAGAAATACAGCCAGCCAGTTGTGTGGCGAAAGACGACGACTGGCGGGCAAAGTGCTGAGAACACTTTTTTGATTCCACCTGCAGCCAAACTAGGTGTTTATCAAGTTGAACTGAAAACGCCTGAAGGGACTAATTCCCGCAGCTTTAGTTCAGGTCAATTCCGTGTTGAAGAATTCCGATTGCCTGTATTTCAAGGCCGCATTCAACCAGCTGACAAAAAAGCTTTGGTTAACGTGACGTCTGTGCCCACCGATGTCCAAATCAGCTATGTAGCAGGCGGTCCGGCCATGAACTTACCCGTTCAAGTCTCTGCACTGGTACGTACTAAGAGTTTGAGTTTTGCCGATTACGACGCTTTCAGTTTTTACCCGCCACAAAAAGAGAAAAAAGCTGGAGCAGCCGGAGCAACCGAAGCAACAGGGACAGGTGATGAAGAAGAAGCCGCATCTGGCCAAGATCAGCGCGTGATTGCAGACAAGTTGCCGCTACGCCTAGACAAAAACGGCGCAGGCAAACTGGTGTTGGACAAAGTGCCGACCTCCAGGCAAGCGCAAGAGCTGCTGCTGGAAGCCACCTATGCGGACCCGAATGGCGAGGTGCAAACCATCCGTAACGTGTCGGCACTGTGGCCTGCCGGGGTGATTGCCGGCATCAAAACCGAAGGCTGGGTATCAACCAGTCAGCAAATCAAGTTTCAGGCACTAGCGTTGGATTTGACAGGCAAAGCAGCCGAGGGGGTGAGCCTGGAGGTCAAAGCCATTGCCCGCATCACCACCACAAGCCGCAAGCGTTTGATCGGCGGGTTTTATACCTACGACAACAAAACCGAGTCCAAAGATTTGGGCAAAGTCTGTAGCGGCAAAAGCGATAGCCGTGGTTTGCTGTTGTGCGAAGCTAAACTGGGGGAGCCGGGCAAGGTAGAGTTGATCGTCACCGCGACAGACAAAGACGGCAACACCGTTCAGGCAGCTAGCTCGGTGACGGTGACCAAACAGGGCGAGATTTGGTTTGGCGGTGAAGACCATGACCGCATGGACATCCTGCCCGAGAAAAAGGCCTACCAACCGGGCGAAGTCGCCAAATTTCAAGTGCGCATGCCCTTCCGTTTTGCCACCGCATTGGTGTCAGTTGAGCGCGAGGGTATTGTTGAAACCCAGGTCGTCCAGCTAAACGGCCAGGACCCGACCATCAACCTGACCATCAAGGATAGCTGGGGCCCGAACGTGTATGTGGGCGTGCTGGCATTGCGCGGGCGGCTGCGCGAGGTGCCTTGGTACTCGCTCTTTACCTGGGGCTACAAAGCACCGCGCGAGTGGTGGACGGCTTTTTGGTATGAAGGCCGTGAATACGTCACCCCGACCGCGCTGGTCGATCTGAGTAAACCCGCTTTCCGCTTTGGCGTCGCAGAAATCCGCGTCGGCACCAAAGCGCACCAGTTGGACGTGAGCGTGAAGGCAGACAAAGAAAGCTACCCCGTGCGCGGCAAAGCGCAGGTCACCATTCAGGTCAAACTGCCCAATGGCCAACCCGCTGTCAATGCAGAGGTGGCACTCGCTGCCGTTGACCAGGCCTTGCTGGAACTCAGCCCCAATACCAGCTGGGAGTTGCTGGATGCCATGCTGCAGCGCCGCAGCTGGGGTGTGGAGACCTCCACCGCGCAGATGGAAATCATCGGCCGCCGGCACTATGGCCGCAAAGCCGTGCCAGCCGGCGGTGGCGGTGGTCGCAGTGGCACGCGGGAGTTGTTTGATACTCTGTTGTTGTGGAACCCAAGCGTCAAGTTGGACGCGAATGGTCAAGCGACTGTGACTGTGCCTTTGAACGACGCCCTCACCAGCTTCAAAATCGTTGCCGTGGCGGATGCGTCCACTGGCTTGTTTGGCACAGGTTCGACCCTGATCAAGGCCACGCAAGACCTGCAGATCATCAGCGGCCTGCCACCGCTGGTGCGCGAGGACGACCAGTTTCGTGCGCAAATCACCCTGCGCAACACTACCAAAGAGGCGATGAAGGTGGATGTGACGGCGCGCGCTACCTTGCTAGATTTGAAACCCCAAACAGTGGACATCCCCGCTGGTGAAGCGCGTGAAGTCGCCTGGCTGGTGACCGCACCACCGCAACTGGCATTAACCCGCAACGAGGCGATTTTGTGGGAGATTGAAGCGAAGGACACTGTAAAAGGAGCGAGCGGCGCGAAAGACGCCCTCAAAGCCCGCCAACGCATCATCCCCGCCGTGCCGCTCACGGTTCAGCAGGCCACGTTGGTACAGGTCGATGGCAGTTTCAATCTGGATGTGGCTCCACCGGCTGATGCCTTGCCAGGCCGGGGCGGCTTGAAGATGAGCCTGCAACCCAAATTGGCCGAAGGCTTACCCGGCGTGCGCGACTGGTTTGCCAACTACCCCTTTGCCTGCCTGGAGCAAAAAACCAGCAAATCGGTTGGCCTGCGCGACGCCAAGCTCTGGCAGGGCGTGCTGGCGCAGTTGCCCAGCTATCTGGATAGCGATGGCCTAGCCAACTACTTCCCACCACGGGATGGTGAGGCCAATCGAGGTAGCGACACCTTGACCGCCTACCTGCTGGCCGCTACGCACGAGGCAGCAGCCGTCAACCCTGCTTTTGCATTGCCCGACGATGCACGCGCACCGATGGAGCGCGGCCTGATCGCGTTTGTAGAAGGCAAATTGACGCGTGATTTCTGGTCGCCGCGCAAAGACCTGGATGTGCGCAAACTGGCGGCGTTAGAAGCCCTGTCACGCTACGGCAAAGCGCAGGCCCGCATGGTCAGCAGCATCACCATCGCGCCCAACCAGTGGCCGACCAGCGCGGTGATCGATTGGATGCAGATTTTGAAACGCGTCGGCGACATCCCCAAACGCGACGCTTACCTGGCCGAGGCGAACCAGATTCTGCGCGCCCGCCTGAGCTTTCAGGGCACCAAAATGATCTTCAGCACCGAGCGCGATGACTACTGGTGGTGGCTGATGACCAATGGCGATGTCAACAGCGCCAAATTGATGCTGGCCGTGATGGACGACCCCGCCTGGCAGGGCGACATGGGTCGCCTAGCTAACGGCTTCATCAGCCGCCAGCAAAATGGCGCTTGGCACACCACCACGGCGAATTTGTGGGGTGGCTTGGCGCTGGAGCGTTTCTCTGCCAAGTTTGAAGCAACGCCGGTTACAGGTTTGACCAAAGCATCAATGACTACAGGAAGCGCTAGCGTGGACTGGAGTAAGGTCGAACGCGTCAAAACGACGGACGCCACCGGTGCACCGAATCAAACCACCTGGTTTGGCGCACCCGCATCACCGGGCAACCTGCGCAACAACAGTATGTTCTTGCCGTGGAAAAACGCAACCGGTTCGTTGAAAGACACGTTAACCGTGACCCAGCAAGGCACTGGTAAACCATGGCTGACGCTGCAATCGGTCGCCGCGGTGCAACTCAAAGCGCCATTCAACGCAGGCTACGGCATCAAAAAGACCATCACACCCGTAGAACAAGCGGTGAAAGACGTCTACACGCGTGGCGACGTGCTGCGCATTACGCTGGAAGTCAACGCCACGGCCGACATGACCTGGGTGGCCATCACCGACCCGGTTCCTGCCGGCGCGACGATTTTGGGCGGCGGTTTAGGGCGTGATTCTGAAATCGCCACCAAAGACGAAAAACGCAGTGGACCAGGTTGGGTAGCATTCGAAGAGCGCAGTTTTGAGTCCTTCCGCAGCTATTACGAATATCTACCCAAAGGCGTAGTGAAGATGGAATACACCATCCGCCTGAACAATGTCGGCACCTTCTCGCTCCCACCTAGCCGGGTCGAAGCCATGTACGCGCCCGAGATGTTTGGCGAAGCGCCGAATGCGAAGATGCAGGTCGTGGCAGCTAAATAGTGAGTTATTGGGACCAAGTAATGAGCATCCGGCGCGTTAATTGTCGTTGCATCTGTCAGGTAATTGCTATATTTATAATAGCTATTCAGGCAGACAATACGGCGGCTGAACCTCGATTTACAGCCCGATTTGAGGAGGTAAAAAGCGCTTTCCAACCGTCCGACGTGCAGATCGTGGACCGAAACGGCGAATTGCTCCACAGCCTGCGTGCCGATAAATCCGTGCGGCGCGGTCAGTGGGTGGCGCTGGCAGATATCTCACCCGCGCTGCGTACCGCCATGGTGCTGAGTGAAGACAAGCGCTTTTACGAACACAGCGGGGTGGACTGGCGCGCCGTCTCCAGTGCGGCTTGGGGCAATGTGTGGAACACCAAAACACGCGGTGCGTCCACCATCACCATGCAGTTGGCAGGTTTGTTAGATGAAGATTTGAAGACCGCAGCAGGTGGGCGTTCGGTGATGCAAAAGGTTGGGCAAACCGTGTCCGCTCAGATTCTTGAACGCAGTTGGCGCAAAGACCAAATTCTGGAAGCGTATCTCAACAACGTGCCTTTTCGCGGTGAAATGGTCGGCATAGACGCGCTCAGTCGTACCCTGTTTGGCAAGGCCGCGCATGGTTTGGATGACCGCGAAGCCGCAGTCACTGCCGCTCTGGTGCGGGCACCCAATGCCAAGGCTTCCACCGTTGCGCAGCGTGCTTGCGGCGTGCTCAAGGTCATGCAGCCCACGGTCAAAATAGATTGCGTCGGGCTGGATTTATACGTGACCGCAGCCTTGCAGCGCAAGGAGTTTGACGCCAGTAGCGGTATCGCGCCGCATGTGGCGCGGCGTGTGCTTACCGTTCGCCCTGAGCTGGGCCAAGGGGCTGCAGGTTTGGATAAGGCTTCTAAGGCTTCGACAAGCTCAGCCCGAACGATAGTAACAACATTGAGAGCCCCTCTGCAGCGCTTCGCCGACCAAACATTGAATCGCCACCTGCGTGAGCTGCAAAGCCGCAACGTGCAAGACGGTGCCATTGTGGTGTTGGACAACGCCACCGGCGCAGTGCTGGCGTATGTCGGTTCGTCGGGGGATTTGGGGCGATCTGGCGAGGTGGACTTTGTCACCGCGCTACGCCAGCCAGGTTCCACGCTCAAGCCATTTTTGTACGCGCAGGCGATTGCCGAGCGGCGTTTGACTGCGGCCTCCTTGCTGGAAGATTCGCCCACCCACATTCAAACCGCTGGCGGCCTGTACATTCCGCAAAACTATGACCGCCAATTCAAAGGCTGGGTGTCGGTGCGCACCGCGCTGGGCTCGTCGCTCAACGTGCCTGCCGTGCGGGCTTTGGTGATGGTGTCGCCAGATGCGTTTGCCAAGCAGCTCAAAACACTAGGCTTGCCAATCAAAGAAGCGGGTGACTTTTACGGCTACAGCCTGGCGCTGGGCAGCGCCGAGGTGTCGTTGCTGAATTTGACCAATGCCTACCGCAGCTTGGCGAATGGCGGGCGCGTTAGTCCGACTTATTTAACTGTTCGTCCCGAAACCATAAACGCCCAAGCCATCGACCCCCGCGCCGCCTTCATCGTCAGCGACATCATGAGTGACACCAACGCCCGCGCCCGCACCTTCGGCTCCGACAGCGTTCTGTCGACGCGGTTTTGGAGCGCCGTCAAAACCGGTACCAGCAAAGACATGCGCGACAACTGGGCGGTGGGTTACTCGCAGCGCTACACCGTGGGCGTGTGGGTGGGTAACGCCAGCGGCGCGGCCATGTGGGACGTGAGCGGCACCACAGGCGCAGCACCCGTGTGGGCGGCGGTGATGCAGTTTTTGCATCAAAACGAATCCAGCAAAGCGCCGCCTACACCCTCAAACCTCTTGCAAATTCAGGCGCAGTTTTCCCAAAACGGCATGGCCATGGTGGAAGCCGCGCGGCAGGAGTGGTTTTTAGTAGGGACAGAACAGTCGCAATTTGCTATTAATAAAATAGCTGTTCAGGCAATAAATACGTCTGCGACAGGCATAAATAATGCTCGAATAATATCGCCTGTATCCGGTACGATCATCGCGCTAGACCCCGACATCCCGCCCAACCGCCAACGCGTGAGTTTTCAAGCAGAAGGCCAAAATGTCGCGTGGCTGCTAGACGGCAAACCCTTCGCCAAAGGCAACGCCGCCAAATGGCTGCCATGGCCAGGTCGGCATGTGGTGCAGTTGGTTGATGCCAGAGGCGTCAAGCTGGACGAAATCAAGCTTGAAGTGCGCGGCGCTGGCGTGCGGTCTAAACTCTAGCATGGTTCATTTTTATAAAACTCGTTGACTATTTAGGAAAAGCGCATGCTCAAAATTTCATCATTTCTCACTTGGGTTGCATTTGTTACGGGCCTTTTCCTCATAGCCGCAAGCGTCAATGCGCAACAAATGTACAAATGCAAGGTAAACGGCACCGTCACTTATCAGCAAGATCCCTGTCCAGTTGGTCAAGTTCGCAAGCCTCCTACCCTTCAAGAACTGAACGCTGGAGAGAAAAAAAGACGCGAGGCTGCAGCTGCCGTGGCAGTTGAAAAACCTGCCGTTACTTCTGCCGTTGTCCAAGAAAAGACGGCTGCCGACCCTAAAAGTCCTCAAAATTCTGAAAAATTCACGCCAACCGCTTCCAACCCACCTACAGCGTCTACGCCATCTAGCAGCTTCAGCTGCGATGGAAGAAAGCATTGTTCGCAAATGAAGTCCTGCGCGGAAGCCCATTTTTTTCTAGCGAACTGCCCTGGCGTTAAGATGGACGGTGATAAAGATGGAATTCCTTGTGAAGAGCAATGGTGCACTCGCTAGAACGATAAAACTGGAGATTTTTAATGCCTGTTATTACCACCATAGAAGACCTGCGCGTTTTGTACAAAAAACGCGTTCCTAAGATGTTTTACGACTATGCCGACTCCGGCTCGTGGACGGAAAGCACTTATCGCGCGAACGAGGCTGATTTTCAAAACATCAAGTTGCGCCAGCGCGTCGCGGTGAATATGGAAAACCGCACGACGGCGACAAAAATGGTCGGCGTGGACGCCAAAATGCCCGTCGCGATTGCACCTGTCGGCTTGACTGGCATGCAAAGCGCGGATGGCGAAATCAAAGCGGCCAAGGCGGCGGAGAAGTTCGGCATCCCCTTCATTTTGTCGACCATGAGCATCTGCTCTATCGAAGACATCGCCGCCAACACCACTGCGCCCTTCATGTTTCAGCTGTACATGATGCGCGATCGCGAGGCGATGGCCCGCATGATTGACCGCTGCAAAGTGGCCAAATGCAGCGCTTTGGTGTTGACGCTGGATTTGCAGGTCATCGGCCAGCGTCACAAAGACCTGAAAAACGGCCTGACCGCGCCACCGCGCCCGACGATTGCCAACATCATCAATCTGTCGACCAAGCTGCGTTGGTGTTTCGGCATGCTCGGCACCAAACGCCGCAGCTTCGGCAACTTGGTTGGCCATGTTAAAGCAGTCAGTGATATGAATTCGTTAGCAGTTTGGACGAACGAACAGTTTGACCCGCGCCTGTCGTGGGAAGACGTCAAATGGGTCAAAGCCCAATGGGGCGGCAAACTGATTTTGAAGGGTATACAGGACGTGGAAGACGCCAAACTGGCGGTTGAAACTGGGGCGGACGCGATTGTGGTCAGCAACCACGGCGGCCGTCAGCTGGACGGTGCGCAATCCAGCATCAAAGCGCTGCCACCGATTGTGGCTGCAGTCGGCGACCAGATCGAGGTCTGGATGGACGGTGGCATCCGCTCTGGGCAGGACGTGCTCAAAGCCTGGGCGCTGGGTGCCAAAGGCGTCCTCATTGGCCGCGCCATGGTGTACGGGCTGGGGGCAATGGGCGAGGCGGGTGTGACCAAGGCGCTGCAGATCATCCATAAAGAGCTGGACATCACTATGGCGTTTTGTGGGCATACAAATATTCAGAATGTGGATACGGGGATTTTGCTGCCTGGGACTTATTGAAAGTCTGTTTTAAGGGTGATTTTTGGCTGTAGTCGGCGTGTTTATTGCCTCTAGAGCTATTTTATTTGTAGTAAAACTTCTTGATTTCTCTGGATGTAAACACTGCCTTATCTGCCAGCCAGCACCTGAAAACCAAAGCCAGACCGCGCCTTGGCGCTATTTTGGTGGCTGGCGGCGGTGGCAAGCTGGGCGGTGAGGTGGTGCGCCGCCTGACCGCGTCTGTCAGTTTGGGGCGCTACCGCCAGATGATTCTTTTGGCTACCGAAGACTTTCACGCTACGATGGCCGGTGTTGCCGTTCATGCCGTCACGGGCGGTGTGGCCAACTGGCCGCTTTTGCCGTCGCAAGACCATGCGCAAACCGCCATCGTCATGTTTGAACCACCGCGCATGTTCAATGAACGTGAGCGCACCATCTGGACGCCGCACCCCGGCGAACTCCCCGATCTGGCCAAGTGGCTGCACGCCAGCGGCGTGCGTCATCTGGTCGTCGTTCTACCGCACCAGCCGGGTATGCTTCCAGAGGCATTGCAGCAAGGTTTGGCGAATCTGGATGAGCAAAAGGTCACCAGCTTGGGGTTTGAGCGCGTTGTGATCATGCGCATGGCGCAAACGGATCTTGCAGTCAAACCCGCTCATTTCTTTGAACGCGTCGCCAACTGGATACTGGGCGTTGGCAAATACATGCTCCCCGCCAATCAAAACCCGCTGCGAGCGACCCAAATCGCCAAGCTGGTCGAGCAGGTGTTGCAAACTGCACCAGCAGGGCATTTTGTGATTCCGCCTTCGGGGGAGTTGCCGGAGGGGTGGGGAGTGATTGATTAGGTTTTTTGGGGTATTTTCTCGGTGTAGCCGTTGTTTTTATTATCTAATTAGCTATTTAAAATATAGCAAAATTGAATCAATATCGTGCTAAACAGGCACGCATTTGTCGCGCTATCATCCTCAAATGGGTAAATTTTCTCTCTCGCTGGGTTCTGCGCGGTTGCCATTTCTGGTTTTGACGCCGGCTTGCCTTGCCTTGGGTTTGGCTTGCGTGTACCGGACGCAGGGACACATCAACGTCATGGAGGCTGCGCTGGTGTTGCTGGGCGCGCTGGCGGCGCATATCAGTGTCAATGCTTTCAATGAATATCAGGATTTTCACAGCGGTTTGGACGCGCTGACGCAGCGCACGCCCTTCAGCGGCGGCAGCGGGGTGCTGCCTTCGCACCCAGAACTGGCCCCCCTCACGCTGGCCATGGCGGTCGGGTGTCTTGTGGCCAGCATGGGGATCGGCCTGTATTTTGTGGCGTTGCGCGGTACGGCTTTGCTGCCGTTGGGGCTGGTTGGCCTGGTGTTGGTGACGGCCTACACGCAATGGATCACCCGGCACCCCTTGTTGTGTCTGGTCGCGCCCGGTCTGGGCTTTGGGCCGTTGATGATTATGGGTACGCACGTGGCTTTGACGGGCTCGTATTCAGCGATGGCGGCAGTGGCATCGCTGGTACCTTTCTTTTTGGTCAACAACCTGCTGCTGCTCAACCAGTTTCCAGATGTGGATGCCGACCGGCGCGTGGGGCGGCGGCATCTATTGGTGACTTCTGGCGCTTTGGTTGCTGCGCGCTGGTATGTCGTTCAGATGGTATTGGCCTTTGCGAGCATTCCGCTGGGTGTTGCGGCAGGGTTTCTTCCTGTGGGTGCTTTGCTGGCTTTGTTGATGCTACCGTTGGTCGTGCCCACCATGCGCGACGTCGTGGCCCATGCCCAAGCGGTTGAACGTCTGTTGCCCGCCATGGGACGCAACGTGTTGATCAACCTGCTGACACCCGTTTTGATGGCGGTGGGGATGTGGCTGTGGTGAATCTGGCATCACCTGCGATGATTCGCCGGATCGCCCACCTGGACATGGATGCTTTTTACGCATCTGTGGAGTTGTTGCGCTATCCGCAGCTCAAGGGGTTGCCGGTTGTTATCGGTGGTGGGCGGCGTAAGGTGGATGAAGCTATTGAGTTGCTGGCTGAGGGGCAGACTCGGGCTGACATTCCTGTGGAGGCCTTTGCGCGGCTGAAGGATTATGCGGGGCGGGGGGTGATTACGACGGCTACTTATGCTGCGCGGCAGTTTGGCATAGGCTCGGCTATGGGGCTGATGAAGGCGGCCAAGCTGTGTCCTGATGCCATTATTTTGCCGGTGGATTTTGAGCAGTATCGGCATTACTCACGGATATTCAAAGAGACGATTCTCGAATTCACCCCGTTGATGGAAAACCGAGGGGTGGATGAGGTGTATATCGACTTTACCGATGTGCCTGGCGGGCAGCGGCAGGGCGGCCGGGCGCTGGCGAAGTTGATTCAGCAGACGATTTTTGAACGCACGGGGCTGACGTGCTCAGTAGGCGTAGCACCCAACAAGCTGCTGGCGAAAATGGCCAGTGAGTTCAACAAACCAAACGGTATCTCCATCGTCTTGGAGGAAGACCTGCAAACGATGATCTGGCCGCTGACCTGCCGCAAAATCAACGGCGTGGGGCCGAAAATGGACGAAAAGCTTATCAAAAACGGCATCACCACCATTGGCGAGCTGGCGGCCAAGGACGAAGCCTGGCTGGTTGCTAACTTTGGCAAAAGCACAGGCGCGTGGCTGCACCGGGCGAGCTGGGGGCGGGACGATAACCCGATTTCACTGAGCAGCGAGCCAGTATCCATCAGCCGTGAAACTACGTTTGACCGTGATTTACACGCCGTGCGCGACAAAGCCGAACTGGGCGCGATTTTTACCGAGCTGTGCGACAAACTGGCGGGTGACCTGCAGCGCAAAGGCTATCTGGGTAAAACCATTGGCATCAAGCTGCGCTATGACGACTTCAAAGCCGCCACGCGCGACCTGACGCTGGATGTTTACACCGCAGATCCCAAAACAATACGCCAAGCGGCAGGGCTGTGCCTGAAGCGCATTCCGCTGACCAAGCGACTGCGTTTGCTGGGAGTGCGGGTGGCGGGGTTGGTGAAATCGGACGGCGAACTAGAGCGCGCTGTGGGTGATTCACAGCCGAATTCTGGGGAAGATTTGATCTCAAGCATGTTTGACGAGTGATTTATCGGAAATTACTCATGGATCCAAATCCCGTCATTCCCGCGAAGGCGGGAATCCACGGTGGAGGGGCATGGATTCCCGCCTTCGCGGGAATGACAGTTAAGCAGCGGTTACGGTTGAAAGCAAAAATATTGAAGTTTTTGTAAAAAGTTGAATCCAAGCCTAAAGTGGTTGCGTAAGAAAGGTGTAGACCTCTTTTTTTCAACCCACCTAGGACATTCAACATGAAACATTCAAGCGCAAAATCAAGCGCCACATTAACCGCTTTGGCTGCCGGCTTATTGCTAGGCTTCACTGGCTTAAACGCACAAGCAGACACTGGCAAACTGTTGCTGACTGGCGGCGTGAGCAGCATCGATGGCGCGGCTGGTGGCGGCTTGACGCCTTGGGCTGTCATTGGCAGCAATGCGGAAGATGGCGAAATCGGCTTTAGCGCCAACGTCACCGCTGCAAAAACGCAAGATTACGGCTTGAAGACCTACGGCGTAGCGGTGGGTATCCAAAACCGCGTGGAATTGTCACTGGCTCGGCAAGATTTTGACGCTTCTCCTGCGATTGCACTCAATGGTATTGCACCTTTTGGCGTGACACCGGGACAGCACATCAACATGGACATCATTGGCGCCAAAGTGCGTATTGCTGGTGACGCGGTGCTGGACAGCGACTCACTGATGCCGCAAATCGCTGTGGGCGTGGAGTACAAATCGGTGAAACCGGGCTCGATTGGCTCGGTTTTGGACTTTTTAGGCACAAAAACCACGGGTACGGATGTGTATATCAGCGCGACCAAATTGTTTTTAGCGCAAAGTGTGTTGGTCAATGCTACTTTGCGTTCTACCAATGCCAATCAAAACGGTTTGCTAGGTTTTGGCTCAGGCGCACCGGGTAAAAACAGCCGCAGTATCGTGCCAGAGTTTTCAATCGCCTATTTGCTGAGTAAAAACGTCGCCATTGGTGCGGAATACCGAGGCAAGCCGAACAATTTAGAGGCTTTGGGTCGCGCAGCGGGCTTGGGGGGTGGGTTGAAAGAAGAGGCTTGGAAAGACATTTTTATCGCGTGGGCACCAACTAAGAATGTGTCTATGACGCTGGCTTATGTTGACTTGGGTCGAATTATTCCGGGTATCACACCGAAACGTCAAACGGGTGTGTATTTATCGGGGCAGATTGCGTTTTAAGAAGCCATATTCCGCCTTTTATCTTTTAACTCATTGAGAAATATTATGAAAAAAACTATCCTTATCGCATCAATCTTGCTTGGCTTGGCCACTTCAGCATCTGCGCAAACCATGAATTCAAGCTCAGCGTTGTACCAAGCCTTCGGCGAAAAAGCCGGCTTGGTCAAGCTGATGGACGATTTTGTACCGCGTCTGCAAGCCGACCCGCGTTTGGCCGAAGCGTTTAAAAAAGCCAATGTGGCTAATTTGAAATCGCAACTGGTGAATCAAATTTGCCAAGTGTCTGGCGGCCCGTGTGAGTACAAAGGCCCAGACATGAAGGCAGCGCATAGCAATATGGACATCACTAAAACGGACTTCAACGCTTTGGTTGAAGTATTGCAAAAGTCTATGGACGCACAAGGCATTCCTTTCAGCAGCCAAAACCAACTGCTGGCCAAATTAGCGCCTATGCACAGAGATGTGATTACCGTTAAATAAGTGGTGATAGTCACGTCAAAGCTTGCAAAAACGCTTGCACAAGCGCCTTGACGAAAGCTTACTGTTGGCTTACATTGAAACTTCTGGAAGGAGGTTTCAATGATCCACCATCTCTGGCATCCTGTTACGTTGAAAATGCTGCAGCGCATCAAAAAATGGCATGTGGCGCACAAATCAGAGCATCCTTTTGAATACCAATTGCTGGATTGGGTGTTGATCTTGTGGGTCATGGCATGGGTGGGTTGGTTGCCCGCCTTTGCGCTGGAGGCGGAGTGGCTGCTACCGCTGTGCCTGCTGGGTATGACCTTACCCAATGTCTATATTGGTTGGCGCGTTGAAGCGCACAACCAGCAACGTCTCAAATGCGACTGGTTGAATCAACTTGAATAATTTATAGTCGGTAGATGACTGATTCAAGTTGCTTTACCCTTTCCGCCACTGACCACATTGCCCACTTGGTGCTCAATCGCCCTGATGCGATGAACACCATGAACCCCACGTTTTGGCGTGAGCTTGACGAGGTGTTAACCCACATTCAACGCGATGGCACAGCGCGTGCTTTGGTGATATCCAGCACGGGCAAACACTTCAGTGCTGGCATGTCGTTGGACACGTTTTCAAATGCCATTCAAATGGACGACCAAAGTCCCGAAGGGCGAGCCGCTATTTTTGATTCGCTCAACGATTTGCAAGCCACATTTACCAAGTTAGAGTCCCTGCGCATCCCCGTCATCGTGGCGATACAGGGTGGATGCATTGGTGGCGCGGTGGATATGGTGACAGCTTGTTGTATTCGCTACGCGACCAAAGACACCTTTTTTTGCATCCAAGAAATCAACATTGGCATGGTGGCAGATGTGGGCACGCTGCAGCGCTTGCCTAAACTGATGCCCGAAGCCGTCGTGAAAGAGCTGGCCTATACGGGCAGACGCTTGAAGGCGGACAAAGCGCTGATGTATGGCTTGGTGAATGAGGTTTTTGAAACGAATGACGAGATGTTGGCCGCAGCCATGCAGTGCGCCAAAGAAATCGCCAGTAAACCGCCGATAGCTATTTGGGGCACGAAGCAAGCGATTCATTACACACGCGACCATTCTGTCGAAGACTCGCTCAAGCAAATGGGCTGGCTGCAGGGCGCGATTTGGAGCAACGCACATGTGCGTGAAGCGATTGTGGCGGCAAAAGAAAAGCGCACAGCGCAGTTTCCTGCGCTTGCGACTTTGACGCCATTTGCGGATTTGTAGCTTTCAACCTGTGTTTATTTGATGGCTTTTAGCGTTGCCAAGTAAGCCACCACATCGTCGCGATCGTTGGCATTGTCCATGGAATAACCCATGCGTTGACCTGGGATCAACATTTCTGGGTTAGCTAGCCAGGCGGTTAACGTATCGCGGCTCCAAACCACTTTGCTTTTGCGCAAAGCTTCTGAATAGGAGTAACTTTTAACGCCGCCCGCCTTGCGTCCAAACACACCCTGGTGCATGGGCCCCACTCGGTTGTCGTCCGCGCTGTGGCAGGCACTGCATCGGGTATCGTAAATCTCTTTCCCTTTGAGCGCGTTACCGGCAGCTTTGTCGTTGGATTGCGCCATGGCAACAGAAGCCGTCATCAGCAGCAAGCTACTGATGACGACACGGTAAATCTGCGAACGCATCAAGCACCAAATGACAAAGCGCCAGACGGCAACGGGCGACCTAAAGCATTGGTCAAAATCGTGAAATGCATGGTCTCATCTGCCGCCAAGCGCCCTGCAATTTTTGCCAAGTCTTTGCTGCCAAATGCTGGAATCACGCCCAAGTAGGCGTTGATTGCGCCCAGCTCTAAGCGTGCAGCCAAGTCCAATACATCGCCTTGGTTTTTCAAGGTGTCGGCTTTTAGGGCTTTGGCATACTCATCAATTTTCTTTTCTGCCACAGGTGTACCGCCCATTTTTTGAATCGTTGCAATCAATGCATCGCGATGACCTTTGTGGTGGCTTTGAAAGGAGACTGCGATGTCGAGTACAGGCTTTTGCAATAAACCGCTCAAAGCACCAAGTTGGTAGGCATTGATGGCTTCGTGCTCTAAGCCCAAAGCAACGTTCAAGATGGCGGCGTCTTTGGACATGTCACCACCCATGGCTTGGGCGAGCGAGTCTTTGCCAGCTAACAGTGCCACAGCGCCTGCTGACAGCATACCAGCACTGCCCATGAAAGAGCGACGCGACGGCAGGCTTGTGGCGATGATGGGATGGGTGGCTGAGTTCAAGATCAGAGATTTCATGATAGCTTCCTTCGTGGTAAATGAGTGAATGGTTCAAGTGAATGGTTCATATCGCACCAATAAAGTAACGACACTCTGAATACGTAGATGAATAGTTGATTGGATTCAATAAATTCAAAAAACTTTGATGGGATTTATTTACTGTGGTTTTTGAATCCATTGGTTTGGTAGATGCGTATATTTCAGTGACAATGTAGTTATGGACGCAATACAAACCAACCAAGCTGATAGTGACTTGATGACACTCCTAGACCGAATGGCTAAGCAAGACGAAGCCGCTTTGAAAGCGCTTTACGACATGACGTCGTCCAAACTTTTTGGTTTGGCGCTGCGTGTGGTGAACAAGCGAGAGTGGGCAGAAGATGTGTTGCAAGAAGCGTATATGCACATTTGGCGTGCAGCGGTTGATTACCGAGCTAGCCTTAGCCCGCCAATGGCGTGGATGGGCTTGATTGTGCGTAGCCGTGCTTTAGATTTTTTACGTAGACGCGCATCTGAGCGCATGCATTTAACGCAAGAGTTAGACGAGTATTTGAGCGACACGATTGAAGGTGATGCTCTTAATCCTATGAACACGGCACTGGCCAGCGAACAAGCTTGGGCCTTGCAGCAATGCATGAACCAGCTGGACAACAAGCAACGCGAAGTGGTGAGCTTGGCTTATCTGCGCGATTTGAGCCACAGCGACTTGGCCGAGCAACTCAAGCTCCCATTGGGCACGGTGAAGACTTGGATTCGCCGTGGCCTGGAGCAGCTGCGCGGTTGTATGGCACGGTTTGCTTGAGATTGAACGGAATTTAGATACCATGAATCTCAGTAAACACCCTCAAACTTTAGACCGCTTGGCTGCTAACTATGCGCTGGGAACTTTGCGTGGTGGGGCGCGACGTCGCTTTGAAGCCATCTCTCGAGACAATGCAACCGTGCGGGCTGCTGCTTTGGTGTGGCAAGGTCGGTTGTCTGGCATGACGGAGCTGCAATCGCCCATCTTGCCGTCTCCAGTTGTTTGGACGCGCATTCAAAACATGGTGCAAGTCGAGCGGGATGCTTTGGCGATGCAACTAGCGCGACAATCCAGTCAATCGAATAACGACAGCTCAACATCGTGGTTGATCAGCATATGGCAAGGTCTATGGGTATGGCGCGGCGCTGCAGCGGCTGGTGCACTGGCAACCGTCCTAGCTGTAGTGACAGGATTTAGCTTGCGTGACCAACTCGACATTCGCGGCAAGCAAGTCGACGAGTTAAGTGCTCAGCTTAAAGTTGCTCCGAAGATTGAATACGTAGCAGTGTTGGTTGATGCTAAATCTGCCGAGACTATGCTGGTGACGTTTGATTCTAAGAGCCAAAACCTGGTTTTGCAGCGCGTGGGCGATTACCAAGAGGCTAGTGACAAGTCTTTGCAATTGTGGGCACTGCCAAATAGCGGTGGGCCGCGGTCGCTCGGTGTGCTGGGGGCTGACAAAGTGCTACGTTTGGCGACGGCGGAAGGTGATGTGAGGCAAGTGCCAACCTTGGCTATCAGTCTAGAGCCTAAGGGCGGTGTGCCTAGTGCGGGTGGTCCTACAGGGCCAGTGCTGTTCAAAGGCGCGTTGATTCAGAAGGTGATTTAAAAGACTTTCAACACAACTTTTTCGCGCCACTTAAAACTATTGGCGTGCCGTACGAATATTCTGCGGCACAGCTTGTGGGTAGCTGGTGCGAAACGGGTTGATATCCAGTCCACCGCGCCGTGTGTAACGCGCATACACACTGAGTTTGATGGGTTTGCAGCGTGTCCAAATATCCATAAAAATGCGCTCTACGCATTGCTCATGAAATTCGTTGTGGTTGCGAAAACTCACGATGTATTGCAACAGCCCGCCTTGGTCGATTTGCGAGCCTTCATAGCTGATGCGCACGCTGCCCCAATCGGGTTGACCGGTGACCAAGCAATTGCTTTTGAGTAAGTTACTGGTGAAAACTTCGCTCACGGGTGCTTCGTTAAACGCTGCAGATAGCAATTCTGGCGCGGGTGTGTAGCGGCTGCATTCAATATCGAGTCGATCCAGGTTCAGACCGTCGAGTTCATGCACAGGCTCACGGTCGAACATCTCGGGCAACAGAATTTTTACCCCAACGGATGATTGAACAGAACTTGCACCTAGAGCCGAGCCTGCTTGTTGCCAAACAGCCGCGTTCAAGTCCGCCCGCATGCAAGCAGCAACAGCTGAAGCGTCAGCAAACTGCGAATTGTTGAAGCTGTTCAAATACAGCTTGAACGACTTGCTTTCAACAATGTTGATACTGTCACACGGCACGGTGATGTGGGCAATCGCCACTTGCGGCTTGCCGCGCGGGTTGAGCCAGCTCAGCTCAAACGCTGTCCACAAATCTGCTCCGAAAAAAGTCGGTGCGCCAGTTATGCCAATCTCAAGTCGTTTGCCAGCACGAGGAATGGGGAAGAGCAGCGATGCGTCGTAATGGTCAACATACGCTGAGGATTTGCCTAATTGAGATTGTTCTGGCGTGTTCATAACGTTTATTTTGCTTTAGCTGGCCAAAAACGGCAGCAGCAAGGAAGTGATGCGCGCCACCACGCCTGGTGGCAAATCGTGCCCCATGCCTTCTATGCCTACCAAATTGGCACCTTTGATGCGCTTAGCAGTGTCAACACCATTGGCATAGGGTACGAGCGGGTCGTCTTTGCCGTGAATCACCAGTGTTGGGCACGTGATTTTGGCCAATTCGGCAGGACGTTTGGCATCAGCGGCAACCGCCACCATTTGGCGCAATGTGCCAGCTGGGTGAAAGCTGCGACGAATGCCTTCCAAAATGCGTTCGCGAGATTCGGCTGCGTCAATCGGGAAGCCTGGGCTGCCAATGACTTTGAAAAGCTTGACGTAATGGTCTGCAACATCGCTCTCGGAATTGCTTTTGGGGCGACTTAACAAGGTGCCAAGCACTTTTGACTGCGCCTGCGGCAGTCCACGCGCGCCGCTGGAGCTCATGATGCTGGTAAGACTTAGCACACGGTTGGGCGCAGTAATCGCCACGCGCTGGGCTATCATGCCGCCCATGCTGACGCCGACGATGTGCGCCTGGTCAATGTTCAAAGCATCCAACACGCCAACCGCATCCAGCGCCATGTCATGCAAACTATAGGGTGGGGTGATACTGAGACCTAATTTGTGCTTCAAGCTCGTCCAAATCAAATTTGGATTGCCTAAAGTGTCAAATTTTTGACTCTTGCCGATGTCGCGGTTGTCGTGTCGCACCACGCGGTAACCAGCATCTAGCAATGCAAGCACCAGAGCAGGTGGCCAAGCGACCAGTTGCATGCCCAAACCCATGATGAGCAGCACCACAGGACGAGCTTGTCCGTCCTTGCCAAGTGGCAAAGCCCATGTGTCTTCGACTTCAATGTCAATATTATTTGCTCTTATTTTCATAGCTGTTCAGGCAATAAATACGCCGGCTAGATGTCAATTTGAAGCATATTTTATAAGGGTATTAATTTGCAGGAGATTTGCGTTGAAACACCAAACGATCCTCCGTCGATGCGTCTGCGGCATAAGCGTAACCCGCTAGGTTGAATTTCTTGAGCTTTGCGGGGGTCGTGATGCGGTTCAAAATAATGTAACGCGCCATCAAACCGCGCGCTTGTTTGGCAAAGAAGCTGATGACTTTGAATTTGCCATTCTTCTCATCTTCAAACACGCATTCAATCACGCGGGCTTTCAAAGCGTCCGTTTTGACCGATTTGAAATACTCTTGCGATGCAAGGTTCACAAAGATGTCGCTATTGGACTCAGCCAGTCGTTCGTTCAAATGCTCGGTGATTTGGGTTCCCCAAAAACCATACAGGTTTTTGTGTTCAGTTTTGCCGGTTTTTGTGACTAAGGCAGAACCCATTTCTAGTCGATAGGGCTGCATCAAATCCAAAGGCCGCAGCACGCCATACAAACCGCTGAGCATGCCAAGATGCGTTTGCGCCCAGTTCAGGTCGTCGGCTGTCAAGGTCGCAGCTTGCAAGCCGGTATAAACGTCGCCATCAAACGCTAAAACCGCTTGTTTGGCATTCTCAGTGGTGTATTCAGGCTGCCAAAATTTGAAGCGTGCAACGTTCAATTTGGCCAAATCGTCGCTAATGTCCATCAATTCAGACAGCTTTTTTGCCGACAATTTGCGCGCGGCAGCCACCAATTTGGGCGGTTGCTGCACAAAATGCGGCAGAGTGTGGGCCAAACTAGCTAAGTGAGGGGCTTGCTCAGCCACAGGCGCATAGTTCAGCGACTTCGCTGGCGATAGAAGGACGATCACGCCTAAATGCTCAGGCTTAGCTTTATTCGACTTTGGCTTTGGTGCGCAATTCTTCTTGGAATTTCGCCAATTTTTGCTGTGTCAATTGCTGTGAAATTTGCGGCTTCACTTCTTCAAATTTTGGCAATTGTGCCGTGCGCACATCGTCCACACGAATGATGTGGTAGCCGAATTGCGACTTCACAGGTGCAGCAGAGGTTTGGCCTTTGTTCAATTTGAGCAATGCTTCTGCAAATTCAGGCACGTAATTGCTGGGGTTGGCCCAATCCAAATCGCCGCCTTTAGCGCCAGAGCCGCTGTCTTTACTCAGTTTTTTGGCCAAATCTTCAAATTTCTGACCTTTTTTCAAGCTGTCCATCACGCCTTTGGCTTCGGTTTCTTTTTCAACCAAAATGTGGCGCGCTTTGAACTCTTTGCCACCGTTGGCCGCTGCAAATTTGTCGTACTCGGCTTTCAAATCAGCTTCAGTAACTGGGCTGGTTTTTTGGAAATCCGCAAACAATTGGCGAATCAAAATGGTTTGGCGAGCCAATTCCATTTGCGCTTTGTAATCATCTGTCGCAGCCAAGCCGCGTTTTTCTGCTTCTTGAATGAAAATTTCGCGCGCGATCACTTCGTCTTTGATTTGGTTTTTGACTTCAGGCGTCACAGGACGGCCCGATTTGGTGATTTCTGCGGCTAAGACTTCAATGCGCGAGTTCGGCACAGCTTTACCGTTAACGATAGCGACGTTTTGCGCGATGGCAGCGTTTGAGATCAGCAAAATGGCGCTGACAGCAGCTGATAACATGTGTTTTTGTACATTCTTTTTCATGAGATTCCTTGAGATAAATAAAACGTAAATTTGACAGTTAAATAGGGTGAAAATATGACTCTAGTCGGCGTATTTATTGCCTAAGTAGCTATAAAAAATATAGTAAAAATAGAATTAAGTTAGGCGGTTTTTGTTGCAGGTTTGACAATTTCAATTGCCAAAGCATGCAAACCCTGGTCAATGAAATCTTGCACTGCATCATACACAAGCCGGTGGCAAGCCACGCGGCTTTGGGTTGTAAAGAAAGGTGAAGCAATTTGCACCCTGAAATGGGTGCCAAAATCCGTCCCGTTTGAGCCCACATGCCCCGCGTGGGCGGCGCTTTCGTCCAATACGACGAGCTGCGTGGGGGCCAAACGTTCGTTCAGGCGCATCGTCAAGTTCTCGGCATTGATTTTCAACACAGTAGCCACAGCGATTTATCCAGCTTCGCCGTCTTTAGGCTGCAAGTATTTGGCGATATAAACGCCCTGTGCCAGGATGAAAACAAGCGGAAAAGCGTAGCCCCAGACCTTGAAGTTGACCCACTGCTCGGTCGTGTAAAAGTAGGCTACATAAGCGTTCAACGCTGCCATGGCAAAGCTGTAAACAATCCAAGCCACTGTTAAATTGCGCCAAACATGCTCTGGTAGCGTCATTTGCGCACCCAGCATGGTTTTGAGAAAGTTCTTTTTATACACCCACAGCGCAATACCCAAAGCCAGCGCCATGAATGTGTACAGCACGGTGGGTTTGATTTTGATGAAGCGCTCATCATGGAAACCCAAGGTCATCGCGCCAAAGCCTAAAACCAAGGCCAAAGTGATTTTGTGCATGGTGGCCAATTTGCCGTCCAGCTTGTACAAAATCGCCATTTGCACGACGGTGGCAGCCATGATGACGGCGGTGGCGGTGTAAATGTCGTAGGTTTTGTAGGCGACGAAAAACAGCAGGATGGGTAAAAAGTCGAGTATTTGCTTCATAGCCTTGGATTATCGTTTTATTTATTGCTTTATTACTGCATTGATATTCAACGTGGTTTGAAGTCCAATGACGCTGAATTCATGCAATAGCGCTGCCCCGTGGGCGCTGGGCCATCAGGGAAGACGTGGCCTAGGTGTGCGCCGCAGTCGGCACAGTGCACTTCGGTGCGTTTGCTCCACAGCATGCCGTCCACTTTGGTGCCAATAGCTTCGTTTGACAGGGGCGCATAGTAGCTGGGCCAGCCTGTGCCGCTGTCGTATTTGGTTGCGGAATCGAACAAATCCTTGCCGCAGCACACGCAAGCGTAGATGCCGCTTTGCTTGTTGTCAGCATATTTGCCACTGAAAGCGCGCTCGGTGGCTTCGTGCCGGGTGACGTCGAAGGACAAGGGTTCGGCAGCACCAGCTTTTTGGCGTTCAGCGAGCAAGGCTTTCCACTCGGCATCGGTTTTTTCAATAGAAAAAATTGTAGAAGAGGTCATAAAAATCCTTTTAAATGTCAGGAAACTTTGGCGGTATCAAGAAGAACAGCTGATTTCAATATGGGCTGCCCAGTCTGGCGGTAAATCGGCAAAACGTTCGTATCCAACATGCTCGTCATATGGGGCTTGAAACAGTTTTAACAAGGTTTCGACCTCACTGAAGTCTTTAAGTTTCGCTTTGGCAATGGCTTGTTCGCCTAAATAGTTGCGTAAAACGTATTTAGGGTTAATTTTAAGCATTAAATATGGCTCTAGCCCGCGTATTTGTTGCTTTGATAGCTCTAAATATTGTAGCATCCAAGCGTCAAATGAGGCTCTGTCAATGAACATATCACGTGCCAAGTCAGGGGATTTCCCGTTCATAACTTCACTTAAATTGCGCCAAAACAGGGTGTAGTCCACTTTGTCTTGTGCGAGCAGCTTTTGGATGGTTTCAACCAAAGCGCGGTCGCCTTCAAACGCTTCTGATGGCTCAATAAAGCCCAATTTAGCCCGCATTTGCGTCATCAAAGCATTTGGAAAGGCGATTTTGTAAGGTTCCAGCGCGGCGAGAGCCAGTTCTTGATCTTCAATCAGCGGCAATAAAGCTTGTCCGAGGCAAAAGAGATTCCAATAGGCCACGTTGGGCTGTTTGTTGTACGCATATCGCCCCAAACTGTCAGTGTGGTTGCAAATGTGGGCTGGGTTGAAGGCGTCTAGGAATTGGAAGGGTCCGTAATCTAGGGTTAACCCGAGGATGCTCATGTTGTCCGTGTTCATCACGCCGTGGCAAAAGCCCACCGCTTGCCATTTGGCGACCATCTCGGCGGTGCGTAGGCTGACAGCCTCTAAAAGTGTGGCATACGGATTGCGGGCATAGTTAGCTGAATCTCTGCATTCGGGGTAAAAGTTGTCAATGACGAAATCAGCCAGCTGCTTCAGCTCGGCGTGCATGTTGTTGTGTGAAAAGTGCTCAAACTGCCCAAATCGAATGAAACTGGGCGAGGTGCGGGTAACAACGGCAGCGGTTTCAGCGGTTTCACGGTAAATCGGGGTATCTGAACCTGTCACACACAATGCGCGGGTCGTGGAGATGCCCAAGCCGTGCATGGCTTCAGAGCATAAAAATTCACGAATCGAACTGCGCAGCACCGCGCGCCCATCGCCGCCACGCGAGTAGGGCGTTCGGCCAGCGCCTTTGAGTTGGATTTCGACCCCATTTTCTAGCTCACCAAGGCTCAACGCCCGCCCATCACCCAATTGTCCTGCCCATTGACCAAACTGGTGGCCACTATAGACGCTGGCTGTGGGCTGCAGGCCGGCGGGTACGTGGTTGCCGGTGAGGGTTTCAAGGACTTCTTGATGGCGTAACCAGTCATCACTCAAGCCGAGTTCGCGAGCTAATGCTGCGTTGCGGCAAACCCAGTAGGGCGCAGTCAAAGCTTGCGGTTGAACTGGCGTTTGAAAGGCGCTGCCAAGCGCTGAATACTTGGTCGGGTGAAGGGCGATGCCATGTAATTGTGCGGTCATGTCATGAATCTTTACATTCATCTTTACGAATTTAAGCCCCAAAAGTCAACCAAGGCAGGTTGATTTGGGTTAATGTGGATGAATCAAAGGAGTTTACCTATGTCACATTTTCGCAAATTAGGAATTTTAAGTGGTTTGGCCGCTGCAGCCGTTGTCCTTACGGGCTGTGTTGTTGCTCCAGCGCCGTACTATCAGTCACGTGTAGCGGTAGTTCAGCCTGGCGTATCTGTCAGCGCGAATGTTGAATACGTTCAAACTGCGCCACCACCCGCTTACAACGAAGTGGTCACGGTATCGCCAGGTGTTGGTTTTGTTTGGACGCCAGGGCTGTGGTATTGGTCTGGCGGGCGCCATGTGTGGCGCGCTGGTGTGTGGTCTCGTCCACCAGCGGGCTACAGCACTTGGAACAATGGCGGCTGGTACAACACGCCGGGTCGTGGTTGGTATCACAGCGGAGGACATTGGCGTTAATTTTTTAGCATCAGGGCAATCCCGTAGGAAATTCGACTTGCTCTTAGGTCATACTCTTTCTTTAGCCACGTAAAAGAGGAGTATGACTATGTTGGGTTTGATGCAAAATCAGCCGCTGCTGATTTCAAGTTTGATTGAGTTTGCCGATCGGCATCATCGTGAAGGTGAAATCGTTTCGCGCCGTGTTGAAGGCGATATTCATCGCTATACCTACAAAGATTTAGCGGCTCGCTCGCGCCAAGTAGCAAACGCTTTGGATGCCATGAAGATCGGTTTCAGTGACCGCGTGGCTACTCTGGCTTGGAACGGTTACCGTCATCTAGAATTGTATTTTGGAGTGAGTGGATCTGGCCGTGTGCTGCACACGCTCAACCCGCGCTTGCACCCAGATCAAATCGCTTGGATAGCAAACCATGCTGAAGACACGGTTCTATGTTTTGACATCAGTTTTTTGCCTATTGTCAAAGCCATCCATAGCCGTTGCACCACGGTTAAGCATTTTGTGGCGATGTGTGATGCGGACAAGCTACCAGCAGATAGCGGCATTCCTGGCTTGGTGAGTTATGAGGCTTGGATCGGTGCGCAGTCTAGCCAATACACTTGGCCTTCATTTGATGAAAATTCCGCTTCCAGCATGTGCTACACCAGTGGCACAACCGGCAACCCCAAAGCCGCGCTGTACAGCCATCGTTCCACCGTGCTGCATGCGTTAGCAGGTGCTTTACCTGATGCGTTGAGTATGAGTGCGCGTGATTGCGTGCTACCCGTGGTGCCTATGTTCCACGTCAATGCGTGGGGGCTGCCTTATTCTGCCGCCATGACGGGTGCAAAGCTTGTGTTCCCTGGTCCGGCGATGGACGGTAAATCAATTTTTGATTTGATTGAATCCGAAAAAGTCACCTTTGCTGCAGGCGTGCCGACTGTCTGGCAGATGATGCTGGGCCATATGCAGGCTAATGGTCAACGGTTCTCGACACTCAAGCGCACGGTCATTGGTGGCTCGGCGTGTCCGCCAGCGATGATTACCGCGTTCAACGACGACTATGGCGTCGAGGTACTGCACGCTTGGGGGATGACTGAAATGTCGCCACTGGGGACTGTGTGTACATTGAAGAACAAGCACCTCACAATGTCATCAGACGAAAAAATGAATGTTCGCCTCAAGCAAGGGCGCGGCATTTTTGGCGTTGATATGAAAATTGTCGATGATCAAGGCCACGAGTTGCCATGGGACGGCGTTGCGTATGGTGATTTGCTGGTCAAAGGGCCTTGGGTCATCAGCGAATATTTCAAAGGTGAGGGTGGTTCACCGTTGGTGGATGGTTGGTTCCCTACAGGCGATGTGGCCAAAATTGATGCTGAGGGTTACATGCAAATCACTGACCGCAGCAAAGATGTCATCAAATCTGGCGGTGAATGGATCAGTTCTATCGATGTAGAAAACATTGCCATGGCGCATCCAGCTGTCGCAATGGCCGCGTGCATAGGTATGAAACACCCCAAATGGGATGAGCGTCCCATCATTGCTGTCGTCAAGAAGCCCGGAGCCGAGGTGTCGCGTGACGAACTGCTCAAGTTTTATGAAGGCAAAACGGCCAAATTCCAGATTCCAGATGATGTTGTGTTCGTGGATGCTATTCCATTAGGCGGCACCGGCAAGATGCAGAAAACCAAATTGCGTGAAACACTTAAAGACTATAAGTTGCCACAAAGTTAAACGCTAATTTAGTCGCATTGGCGATAGTTCTAGGGCAATCCCTGAGAGAGTTTTTGCAAATTACAGTTAACCTTTACTTTGAAGTTGTTTTCGAAACCTTTTCTAAATTCTGGAGATATTCAATGAAATTTGCTTTCAAATCGGTAGCAGTATTCGCTGCAATGATGTGTGCAGGAGCTTCTTACGCGCAAAGCGGCGAAACAGTCAAAATCGCATTTATTGATCCCTTGTCAGGGCCATTTGCTAATGTGGGGCAAAACCAATTGAAGAGTTGGCAATTTGTCGCTGATCGTTTCAGTGGTGCCAAGAACCCTGCAGGTGTCAAGTTTGAGGTTACGGGATTTGATAATAAAGGTTCGCCGCAAGAAAGCTTAAACACTTTGAAGGCTGCTATCGATCAAGGGTTTCGCTACATCACTCAGGGCAATGGCTCAGGCGCTGCGCTCGCTTTGTCTGATGCGGTTGCGAAACATAACGAGCGTAATCCAGGTAAAGAAGTTGTATTTTTAAACTACGCAGCGGTTGACCCAGCGCTTACAAATGAAAAATGCGATTATTGGCATTTCCGCTTGGATGCCGATACGACCATGAAAATGGAAGCATTGACGGCATTCATGAAAGATCAGCCGAAGGTTAAGAACGTCTATTTATTGAATCAAAACTATTCACATGGGCAACAAGTTGCTCGCTACTTCAAAGAGGGCATTAGTCGAAAACGTCCAGATGTGAAGGTTGTGGGAGAGGATCTTCATCCTATCGGACAAGTCAAAGATTTTGCACCGTATGTAGCCAAAATCAAACAATCCGGTGCAGATACTATCGTTACTGGAAATTGGGGTGCTGATTTGACATTGCTTGTCAAGGCGCTGAATGATGCTGGTCTCAAGTTGCCGATGTATACCTACTATGCAGGTGTAACTGGTACGCCAACGGCTTTGGCTGCTGGTGGTGATAGCGAGGTCTATGTCGTGGCATATGGACACTCAAATCACACGGGTGATTTGGGCGCTATGGGTGCAGATTTTAAAAAGAAATTTAACGATGACTACTATACATTTGCCACATTAAACGGAATTAATTTGATGGGTGCGGCGATCGCCAAAGCCAAGTCAACCAACCCAGTTAAAGTTGCCGCTGCTTTGGAGGGCTTGTCTGTACCAAGTTATGCCGGTGAAGTGCAAATGCGTAAAGCAGACCATCAGTTGCAGCAAGGCATGTACATCACTAAATGGCAGAAAGTTGATAAGAAAAATGCTTACAGTGTTGAAAATACGGGTTATACATTCGTACCTGTCAAACAGCTTGAGCCGTACGTTTCAAGTACGCCTACCAGCTGCCAGATGAAGCGACCTGCCTAATTTTAGAGTCGTTGAGTCGACTTAAAACCAGACGCCGAGTGATGAGTATTCATTCGGCGTTTTACTTTAGATCAAAAATACGAATGAGATAAAGCATGGAGTTTTTTACTATTTCTTTGCTCAATGGCTTGAGTTATGGGTTGCTGCTATTTATGCTGAGCTCCGGCCTGACATTGATTTTTAGCATGATGGGCGTTCTTAATTTTGCGCACGCTTCTTTTTATATGCTGGGAGCGTATTTTGCGTACAGTGTCACTGAGCTTATGGGCTTTTGGCCTGCTTTAATCATCGCACCCTTACTAGTAGGTTTACTAGGTGCAGGTTTCGAAAAGTACTGTTTGCGTCGCGTTCATAAATTTGGCCATGTTCCAGAGTTGTTAATTACGTTTGGTCTTAGCTATATCTTGCTAGAAATGGTTCAACTGGTATGGGGTCGAAGCTCGGTAGATTACCGTGTACCTACTGAGTTGAGTGGACCTTTATTTACTCTCTTTGGGACGCAATTCCCAATTTATCGTGGATTCATGATGCTGGTTGCATTGCTTATGTTGCTTTCGGTGTGGCTTTTGCTAACCCGCACGCGCATAGGATTAGTTATACAAGCGGCTTTAACGCATCCAGAAACTGTTGAAGCTTTAGGGCATAACGTGCCACGTGTATTTATGATGGTATTTGGTGGTGGTGCGGCACTAGCAGGCTTGGCTGGAGTTATAGGAGGAAACGCTTTTGTCACAGAGCCAGGAATGGCTGCAACGGTTGGATCAGTCATTTTCGTCGTCGTTGTCGTTGGTGGAATGGGTTCCTTGGCGGGTGCTTTTTTAGCATCTCTTTTGATCGGTATTGTGCAAACTTTTTCTGTTGCTATTGACAGTTCTTTGCTGGGTGCAGCACAAATGATAGGCGCTACAGTAACGCCCCAGACATTTGGTTACGCACTATTGAAATTAAAAATCAGCCAAATCGCACCAATCATGCCGTATCTCTTTTTGGTTTTGATTTTGATCTTCCGTCCTAAGGGTCTTTTAGGTACGCGGGAGGGCTAAGTTATGAAAAATACGAAAACGAATTCTCACCAAGTCATTCAATTCAAGCCTATGAATGTAGGGCGCTTCATTGTGTGGTTTGGTTTTGCATTGATTTTGCTAGCAGTACCTTTGATATTTACAAGTAGTCTCAGTCACACCATGCTGAGTCAAATGGGTATAGCCATCATTGTTTGCTTAAGCTACAACATGTTGCTAGGGCAGGGAGGCATGCTCAGCTTTGGTCATGCTGTGTATTCAGGTATGGGGTCATTCTTGGCAATTCATACATTGAATTTAGTGTCAGGTGGTTTGCCGCTGCCAGTTAGCTTAACGCCCATTGTTGGGGGGCTAGCCGCGATGCTAGTAGCTGTCGTATTGGGGTGGGTTACGACCAAAAAAGCGGCAACACCCTTTGCCATGATTACGCTGGGAGTTGGTGAGTTGGTGTGGGCGATGTCGCTGATGTTCCCTGAATTCTTTGGTGGTGAAGGTGGTGTTTCGGGTAATCGTATTTCTGGCGCGAAGCCATTTGGCATCACCTTTGGGCCACAAATTCAGCTTTATTACTTGATAGCAATCTACACATTTATCTGCACAGTTTTGATGTTTGCTTTTACGCGTACACCGCTTGGGCGAATGTTAAATGCAGTACGGGATAACCCAGAGCGAGTCGAGTTTGTTGGCTATGACACGCAACGTGTTCGTTATATCGCTTTTATTATTTCGGCGTTTTTTGCAGGAATATCTGGCGGTTTAGCAGCGCTTAATTTTGAAATTGTGACTTCAGAGGTTGTAAGTGGTTATAGGTCGGGTGCTTATTTATTGTTTACATTTTTAGGTGGAGCGACTTTCTTTTTTGGCCCTATCTTGGGTGGGATATTGATGGTGCTAGCTTTCGTACTGTTAAGTGAGCTGACCAAAGCTTGGTTGCTCTACTTGGGTTTGATCTTTATGCTGATGGTGATGTTTGCGCCAGGGGGGATTGCAAGTTTGATTATGATGAATATACAAGTTGCTTCTTACGGAAAGCTCAAACCTATGCTTGGTAAATATCTTGTGTTATTTATTTCCGGTCTTGTAGCTCTATTGGGTTTGGCCGCTATGGTTGAAATGGTTTATCACTTGCAGTTAAATCAAGCGTTGGGATCAGAGCTCACATTTATGACTGTAGGACTAAATGCCAAAGGCGCGATAAGTTGGCTGGGTTCGTTGGCAGTAATGCTTAGTGGCTTGTTTATATTTGAATTCACACGAAAACGATTTACAGTTCAGTGGGGACAAGCACAAGAATTTATTGACAAAGAGATGAAAAGAAAGGAGTCACTATGAGCTCCTATGCATTACAACTTAAAGATTTACGTAAAAGCTTTGGCAAGAGTGAAATTATTCGTGGCGTTAATTTAGATGTGCCAGTTGGTGAACGCTTGGCCATCATTGGTCCAAATGGTGCAGGTAAGTCGACTCTGTTCAATTTAATCAGTGGCCGCTTTCAACCAACTAGCGGCGACGTATTGCTGCATGGCCAGCGCATCAATGGTAAAAAACCCTTTGAGATTAATCGCATGGGTTTATCTCGTAGTTTTCAGATTACAAATATCTTCCCAAAGTTGAGCGTGTTTGAGAATTTACGATGTAGTGTGTTGTGGAGCTTGGGTTACAAATACACGTTCTTAAAATTTTTGGCGGACTTGGATGATGCAAATGCGAGAACGGAAGAGTTGATGTCCATGATCAAACTTGATAAGAAGCGTGACGTATTGGCGACTAATCTGACTTATGCCGAGCAGCGAGCCCTGGAAATCGGTGTAACTATCGGCGGTGGCGCCAGTGTTGTGTTGTTGGATGAGCCTACGGCAGGTATGAGCAAAACTGAGACAACACGTTTCATTAGCCTTATCAAAGAAGTTACAGTAGGAAAAACACTGTTAACTGTTGAGCATGATATGGGTGTTGTTTTTGGCTTGGCAGACAAGATTGCTGTGGTTGTATATGGTGAAGTGCTGGCTTACGACACGCCAGAAGACGTGCGTGCAAACCAGCGCGTGCAAGATGCCTATCTAGGCTCTGCAGTAGCGGATGAGCAAGGAGCGCACCATGCTTAATATTGAAAATCTGCATGCTTTTTATGGAAAAAGCCACGTTTTGCATGGCGTTTCATTCGACGTACAACCTGGTGAAATTGTCGCTTTACTTGGGCGAAATGGTTCTGGCAGATCAACAACAGCCAAAGCTATCATGGGCTTGGTTGATTGGCAAGGCAACTTGTCTTGGAAAGGTACTCCATTAAATGGCAAAAAAGCCTTTGAGATAGCGCATATGGGTCTTGGCTACGTGCCAGAGAATCGCGATATTTTTCCTACTTTAACCGTGCGACAAAATTTACTTTTAGGTCAAAAGGGCGCAGGTAAAGGTAGTCGATGGTCATTTGGCGATATGTTTTTAATGTTCCCTCGTCTCAAGGAGCGCGAACATACCGAGGCAGGGGTTTTGTCTGGTGGAGAGCAGCAAATGCTGACACTTTGTCGCACTTTGATGGGTGATCCAGACCTCATCATCATTGATGAGCCGACTGAAGGTTTGGCTCCGAAAATCGTGGAGTTGGTTGGGCAATACCTTAAAACTCTTAGATCAAAAGGTGTTTCAGTTTTATTGATCGAACAAAAACTAACCATTGCAATGGCTATTTCAGACCGAGCCCTGGTTATGGGACATGGCAGTATAGTTTTTTCGGGTACGCCAGACTCATTACGGCAAGACGCTGCCGTTCGCAAGGAATGGTTGGAAGTTTAGATTTCAATGTCTAAGACTTGTCCCTGCGGGGACATTTTGAATTTTAAATTCAACAAATTGTCACTACAATGCTAAAAAAGAACGACCGTTCTATTTTATTGATTTTATAGCTCTTGAAGGAACATCAGCATGACAGCACAATACAAAGTCCATGGCAACGTGGCGGTCATTACTTTGGACAACCCACCCGTTAACGGACTGGGTCTGGCAAGTCGCCAGGGCATTACCGATGGTTTAGCGCAAGCGAATAATGATGCAGCTGTCACCTCTATTGTGATCACTGGTGCTGGAAAAGCGTTTTCGGGAGGGGCGGACATCAAAGAATTTGGCAGCCCAAAAGCTTTGCAAGAGCCGAATTTATTGAGTGTTATTTTGGCCGTTGAAAACTCATCTAAACCCGTGGTTGCTTCCATGCACAGTGTAGCTATGGGCGGCGGTTTAGAGTTGGCTTTGGGTTGCCATTACCGTATTGCGGCGCCCGGCTGCAGTATTGCGTTGCCTGAAGTTAAATTAGGTTTGATTCCTGGTGCAGGTGGTACGCAAAGACTACCGCGCGTGTTAGGCGTTGAAGCCGCGTTGAATATGATGGTCAGTGGTGAGCCTGTGAAGAGTGAATTGCTAGCGCAATTGCCAGGTCAAAAATTATTTGATAAGTTGTCAGCTTCGCCAGAGTCATTGGCTGAAGAAGCCATGGTGTTTGCGCAGTCAGTCGCAGCGGTTCGTCCTTTGCCTTTGGTGCGTAATTTTCCTTGCAAGCACCCATTAGGCGACGCATATTTCGGCTTTGCTGGCAACATGGTCAAAGGTATGTCGAAAAACTACCCTGCCCCTATGAAGTGTGTGGAAGCCGTGATTGCCGCTACCAAACAAAAGTTTGATGTCGGCATGCGTATAGAGCGTGACTTGTTCATCAACCTCATGCTGACGCCTGAAAGCAAAGCGCTTCGCCACATCTTTGTGGCCGATCGTGCCGCTTCAAAAATACCCGATGTTCCTGCAGATATGCCGCAGCGAGCTATCAAATCAATTGGTGTCATTGGTGCTGGAACCATGGGTGGTGGCATTGCTATGAATTTTTTGAATGCGGGCATCCCAGTAAAAATGCTTGAAATGAAGCAGGAGGCATTAGATCGAGGCATTGCCACCATTCGCAAAAATTACGAATCACAAGTCAAACGTGGAAAGCTCAAGCAAGACAAATATGACCAACGCATGAGTTTGCTGAGCACGACCCTGAGCTACGACGATTTGAAAGACGCTGACATGGTCATCGAAGCTGTGTTTGAAGAAATGGGTGTCAAAGAAGCCGTGTTCAAAGAACTCGATCGGGTGATGAAGCCCGGTGCTATTTTGGCAAGTAACACCTCTACCTTAGATTTAAACAAAATCGCTAGCTTCACCAAACGCCCACAAGATGTGATTGGTACGCATTTCTTCAGCCCCGCCAATGTGATGAAACTCCTAGAAGTGATTCGTGGTGAGAAAACGGCGAAGGACGTTTTAGCTACCGTTATGGCTTTGGGTAAGAAGATCAAGAAAACCTCGGTTGTGTCAGGCGTCTGCGATGGCTTTATTGGCAACCGTATGATCGAACAATATGGTCGTCAAGGTGGCTTCTTGCTTGACGAAGGTTGTACACCAGCACAAGTTGACAAAGCCATGGAAAACTTTGGTTTTGCGATGGGGCCGTTCCGCATGGGCGACTTGGCAGGCAATGACATTGGTTGGGCAATACGTAAACGCCGTGTCGTTGAAAAGCCAAATATGAAGTACAGCAAAACGGCTGATTTGTTGTGTGAAAAAGGACGCTTTGGTCAAAAAACAGGTGCTGGCTGGTACGATTACATCGCGGGCAAACGCGATGCCGTGCCAAACGCAGAAGTGGTTGCCATGATTGAAGAGCATCGCAAATCTTTAGGCATCACACCGCGTAAGATTTCTGACGAAGAAATTGTGCAGCGTTTGGTTTACGCATTGGTCAATGAGGCGGCTCATATTCTTGAAGAAGGTATTGCTACCAAGGCCAGCGATATCGACATGGTTTACCTCATGGGTTATGGCTTCCCGATCTATCGTGGCGGCCCTATGAACTATGCCGACCAGGTAGGCTTGTTCAATGTGGTGCAAAGTATGAATAAATTTGCACAAAACCCATTAGATGACGCAGCATTTTGGAGGCCAGCGCCTCTCTTGGCCAAGCTGGTCGCTGAAGGTAAGACCTTCAACTAAGTTATTTAGATATAGATCTAAACAAGCATCAATATATTCCTCGTATTTAAGGACAAATATCATGACATCAGCCGTAATCGTTTCTACCGCACGCACGCCTCTGGCTAAAAGCTGGAAGGGTTCTTTCAATATGACGCATGGCGCAACATTAGGCGGTCATGCGGTTGAGTATGCCGTTAAACGCGCAGGCATTGAAGGCGCTGAAGTTGACGACGTCATCATGGGTTGCGCCAATCCAGAGGGTGCTACAGGTGCGAATATTGCGCGTCAAGTGGCTTTGCGTGCTGGCTTGCCCATCACGACATCAGGTATGACAGTGAATCGCTTTTGTTCGTCTGGTTTGCAAACCATTGCTCTAGCCGCACAACGCATCATCGCCGGTGAAGGTGACATTTATGTGGCTGGCGGCGTTGAAAGTATTTCATGCGTTCAGCAAGAAATGAACACGCACATGCTGGCAGATTCTTGGCTGGTAAAAAACAAGCCAGAGATCTACTGGAACATGTTGCAAACGGCTGAACAAGTCGCCAAACGATACGGTATCAGCCGCGAAGCAATGGACGAATACGGTGCTGCTAGCCAGCAAAAAGCAGTTGCAGCACTGGCTGCTGGTTTGTTCGAAGCCGAGATTGCACCGATCACCGTGATCATGGGTGTCGCAGATCCCGTCATGGGCTTGACGACCAAGCAAGTGACGGTCAGTAAAGACGAAGGTATTCGCGACGGCACCACCAAAGAAGGCATCTCTGGCTTGCGCTCAGCCCTACCTGGTGGCTTGATTACTGCGGGAAACGCCAGTCAATTTTCAGATGGCGGTGGTGCATGCGTGCTTATGGACGAGACGCTAGCCGAGAAAAAGGGATTGCAGCCTTTGGGACGCTTCCTCGGCTTTGCTGTGGCTGGTTGTGAGCCTGATGAGATGGGTATTGGCCCCGTGTTCGCCATTCCAAAAGTACTTGCGCGCTTGGGTCTCAAAGTCAGCGATATTGATTTGTGGGAATTGAACGAGGCATTTGCAGTACAAGTGCTCTATTGCCGCGACAAGTTGGGCATTCCTGCTGATCGCTTGAATGTCAACGGTGGCGCGATCGCTGTGGGTCATCCTTATGGCGTCAGTGGTCAACGCTTGACTGGGCATGCCTTGATTGAAGGTAAGCGCCGTGGTGCAAAGCGCGTGGCGGTGACTATGTGCATCGGTGGTGGTATGGGTGCTTGTGGCATTTTTGAAGTTTTGTAAAAAGGTCGAATATGGGTTTGCGTTCGACGATTGATTATTTACTTTACGATTGGTTAAATGTTGAATCGTTAAATAAGCGTGAGCGATTTGTCGATCATTCACGTGAAACTTTCGATGCTGTTTTGGACACTTGCGAGCGCATCGCGCGCGAAAAATATGCGCCCTACAACCGACTGGTAGATACGCAAGAGCCGCAGTTTGATGGTGAAAAAGTAATCTTGCCGCAGGCCACGCATGATGCGCATGCCGCTTATGTCGCCTCGGGCATGTTGAGTGCCGCGCAAGACTATGAATTAAATGGGATGCAACTTCCTTATGCCGTAGAGGCTGCGGCGAATGCATTTTATGCCTGTGCATCGGTCAGCATTGGCTCAAACATGCTGACTGCGGGCAACGCTGGCTTGTTGCTGGTGCATGGCACAGACAAACAAAAAGAAGTCTTCGCTAATAACGAGTTTTCTGGTCGTTGGGCTGGCACCATGTGCTTGAGCGAGCCGCAAGCGGGTTCCAGTTTGTCAGATATCACCACACGTGCCACACCAGATATGGGAAGTGCATTCGGAGATGATTGGCAGCACGATGTGCTGGGTCCACGCTATCGTCTCAAAGGCAACAAGATGTGGATATCTTCGGGTGACCATGAGTTGACCGAAAACATCATCCACCTTGTACTCGCCAAAATCCCTGATGCGTCAGGCAAATTGGTCGCAGGCACACGTGGCATTTCATTGTTCATCGTGCCTAAAAAGATGGTGAATACGCAAGCGCAGCTAACGGGTGAACGTAATGACGTGGCCTTGGCGGGCTTGAACCACAAACTTGGTTGGCGTGGAACGACGAATACGCTGCTTAATTTTGGCGAGGGTAAGTTCACACCGGGTGGTCAAGCGGGTGCTGTCGGCTACTTAGTTGGCAAACCGGGTGAAGGTTTGCGTTGCATGTTCCACATGATGAACAAAGCGCGCATTGGTGTGGGAACTGCTGCAACCATGCTTGGGTTAGCGGGGTATTATGCCTCCCTAGATTATGCTAAAAATCGTCCGCAGGGTCGTGTTTTAGGTACGTCAGGTAAAGACGCTTCACAACCGCAGGTTCGCATCATTGAACACGCAGATGTCAAACGCATGCTGCTCGCACAAAAGTCATACTGTGAAGGTGCTTTGGCGTTAGAGCTGTATTGTGCACGCATGGTTGATGAGGAAATGACTGGTGATGCTGTTTCTGCCGAAGAGGCGCGGCTTATCTTGGAAGTGTTGATGCCGATTGCAAAAAGCTGGCCGAGTGAGTGGTGCTTAGAGGCCAACAGCTTGGCTATTCAAATTCATGGCGGCTATGGCTACACGCGTGATTTCCCTGTTGAGCAATATTGGCGCGATAACCGTTTGAATATGATTCATGAAGGTACACATGGCATACAAGCGGCTGACCTGCTGGGGCGTAAAGTGATCATGGAAGGTGGGAAAGCTTGGCAGTTGTTGAAGCAAAAAATGGGCGCAACAAGCAACCGTGCCGCACAATTTCGAGATCTTTCTGAATATGCGAATGACTTAGACAAAGCGGTGATTGCGGTCGAAGATGCGACCCAAGCAGCGTGGTCAACCGCCAACCCGAATGAAGCCTTGGCCAATGCTGTGCCCTATATGCAAGCATTTGGGCACGTCGTGATTGCTTGGATGTGGTTGGAATTAGCTATTAATAAAATAGCGATACAGGAATTAAATACGCCGGCTACAGCCTATTTTTATCATTATGAATTACCTAAAATTACCGCTTGGCTAAAGGTTGTAACTAATCGAGATTTGACCTGCGCCAATATGGTTGAGGATGATTTTTAAACTGTCAGAATATTTGACATTTGGCATTGAATGCCTACTTAACTTGGAGTGAACATGGCTCGTACTATTCAACAACTATTTGACCTCAAAGGACAAACCGCATTGGTCACTGGTGGCTCACGTGGTTTGGGTTTACAAATGGCACACGCTTTGGGCGAAGCGGGTGCCAAAGTTATCGTTAGTTCACGCAAAGCCGAAGACTTGATGCAAGCTGTGGCAGAGCTCAAAGCTGCAGGTATTGATGCAGATTGGATTGCGGCAGATTGCGGCAAAGAAGCTGACATTCGCGCACTGGCCGAAGAAAGTATCAAGCGCATGGGACACATCGATATCTTGGTCAACAATGCAGGCGCCGCTTGGGGCGCTCCGGCGGAAGATCATCCTGTCGAGGCGTGGGACAAAGTCATGAATCTCAATATTCGTGGCTACTTCATTCTTAGCCAACATGTTGCCAAACTCAGCATGATTCCTAGAAAATCGGGCCGCATCATCAACATTGCATCCATCGCCGGTTTGAACGGCAACCCAGCGGGCATGCAGACCATCGCTTACAACACGTCTAAAGGCGCAGTCGTCAACTTCACGCGCACGCTGGGCGCAGAGTGGGGTGCGCACAACATCACCGTCAACGCCATTTGTCCAGGCTTCTTCCCAAGTCGTATGACCATGGGTACTTTGAAAGCATTGGGTGAAGACAAACTCATTGGTGGTACACCTTTGCAGCGTTTGGGCGATGATGAAGATTTGAAAGGGCTTACTTTGCTGTTTGCTTCTGCGGCGGGCAAGCACATCACAGGCCAATGGATGGCGGTTGATGGTGGTGTGTCTGTGGTGACTGGTGGCTAAGTTGGTCATTTTTATGGCTAAAACAATATGAATTTTGAAAAATATGCGTTGAGCTTTGGTGTGGATATACCATTTGTTCAGCACTTGGGCTTTGAACTCATGTTGTTTGAAGATGGTCATTCGCAAATCAATTACGTCCCGAAATCTGAGCATCTCAACTCTTTTAATGTCGTGCATGGCGGCGCAAGCATGACACTGCTGGATGTGACCATGGCTGTAGCTGCTCGCAGTGTTTCGCCTGAAATGGGTGTGGTCACTATCGAGATGAAAACCAGCTTCATGCGAGCTGCCAAAGGTCCGCTGATCGCTAAAGGTAAGCTGATTCACCGAACAGCGACGATGGCATTTACCGAAGCCAGTATTTTTGACGCAGAAGGAAAAATTTGCTCGCATGCTACAGGCACGTTTAAATACGTTAAGCGCCTGGTGACTGGCACGAAAAGCAGCCATTCGCTCAATACGATTTCCACAGATTAGCTTTTAGTATTTAAGGATGAACCATGCCAATTAACTTACAAATCCATTTAGACAATCGCCCAACCGGTGCTGCTGTCGCTAGTAATTTCAAGCAAGTTAACAGCACGACGCCAACTTTGCAAGATGGCGAGGTGTTGGTGCAGCATCACTTCTTGAGCCTAGACCCGTATATGCGCGGCCGCATGAACGACAGCAAAAGCTACGCTGCAGCGCAAGCCTTAGGCCAAGTCATGGGTGGCGGCACGGTGGGTGAGGTCGTTGAAAGCCGGCATGCCAAATATGCAGTAGGCGATAAAGTTGTTGGCATGGGTGGCTGGCAGCAATACAGCGTGGTTGATGGCAATGTTCTTGGCGCGATGCGTAAAGTCGATACAACACACATCCCACTCAGTGCCTACTTAGGAGCAGTCGGTATGCCAGGCGTGACCGCTTGGTATGGGTTAATGAAGATTTGCCAACCCAAAGCAGGTGAAACAGTTGTCGTTAGTGCAGCCAGCGGTGCCGTGGGCAGCGTGGTCGGACAGCTTGCAAAGGCCAAAGGCTGCCACGTTGTTGGCTTCGCGGGCGGTGCAGATAAATGCAAGTATGTCGTTGACGAGCTTGGGTTTGATGCTTGCATTGATTACAAAGCTTTTCCTGATGCCAAATCCTTGTACAAAGCACTGAAAGACGCTGCACCCAATGGCGTCGATTGTTATTTTGAAAATGTTGGCGGCGCGATATTAGATGCGGTACTGAGCAATATGAACGCGTTCGGCCGCATCGCTCTGTGCGGTATGATTGCTGGCTACAACGGCGTGCCCGTACCTATTACGCAGCCTCAGTTGTTTTTGATGAATCGCTTGTTGCTGCAAGGATTCATTGTGTCTGAGCATATGGAGCACTGGCCAGAGGCGTTGAAAGAACTAGGTGGCTTGGTGGCAACAGGCAAGCTCAAATTTCGCGAATCTATCGCTCAGGGCATCGAGTCTGCCCCCGAGGCTTTTCTGGGCTTGCTCAGTGGCAAAAACTTCGGCAAACAGTTGGTAAAACTGGTTTGAGAAAAATTCTTTAAAACGAGATTTTTATGTCCGACATCATCCTGCACCACTATCCCACTTCACCTTTTTCTGAAAAAGTGCGTTTGGTGTTGGGATATAAGAACCTAAGTTGGCAGTCAGTGGTGATTCCTATGATCATGCCCAAGCCCGATGTGGTGGCTTTGACAGGCGGTTACCGCAAAACACCGTTCATGCAGATCGGCGCTGACATTTACTGCGATAGTGCTTTGATTTGTGATGTGCTGGAGCAATTGCACCCCACGCCCACGCTGTACCCAGCCCATCAAAAAGGCGTTGCACGTATTTTGGCGCAATGGGGCGATACGACGCTGTTTTGGACAGCGATGGCCTACAACTTCAGTCCTGCAGGCGCGGCGCAGATGTTTGGCCTCAATCAACCAGACAGCAAACCAGAAAACCTAGTGATAGCTAAAGCGTTTGGTGACGACCGCGCCAAAATGCGCGTTGCCGTGCCGCGTTTGCCACCGGCAGATGCGGCGGCCAGTTATAAATCCTACCTGCGCCGCATTAGCAACATGGTTGAAGATCAGCCCTTTCTACTAGGTAATTTGCCCTGCATTGCCGACTTTGCGGTCTACCACCCGCTGTGGTTCACGCGCCATTGCACCTCTACCATGGCCGGCATTTTGGATGCGACACCTGCGGTACTGGCTTGGATGGATCGTATGGCCGCGATTGGTTCAGGTACTATGCAAAAATCAAATGCTATAGATTCAATAGCTGTTTGTTCAAATAATACGCCGGCTGAAGTAAAAAATGACCGTTTAAATTCAGTTTTTCAGGACGAGCACGGCATTCCATTGGGTAGCCTAGTCAGCATCGCCAGCGATGCGTTTGGCCCGGAGCCAACCGAAGGTGAATTGATAGCCTGCTCGCGCATGCACTACACCCTGCGCCGCTTTGATGAACGAGCCGGCGTGGTGCATGTGCACTTTCCGCGTATTGGTTACGTATTAAAGAAAGTTGAAAAATAAGATGATCTCCAATTTCAAAAATAAAACCGCCGTATTAACCGGTGCCGGCTCAGGTTTCGGTTTAGAGTGCGCCCGCATCGGCGCCAAGCTGGGTATGAATATCGTCTTGGTGGACGTTCAGCAAGATGCGTTGGACAAAGCGACTGCTGAAATCGCTTCAGAAGCTGCTAAGTTCGGCGGTCAGGTCATGTCATTCCGTCTGGATATTTCCAAAGCTGCTGAGGTGGAGGCCATGGGTCAAGCCGTGTTCGCTAAACTGGGCGCACCGCACTTTGTGTTCAACAACGCCGGCGTTGGCGCGGGCGGTTTGATCTGGGAAACCACGTTGAAAGACTGGGAATGGGTGCTGGGTGTCAATGTCATGGGTGTGGTACATGGCGTGCGCGTCTTCACGCCGATGATGCTGGATGCCGCCAAGAAAGACCCTGCCTACCAAGGCCACATCGTCAACACCGCCAGCATGGCCGGTTTGCTGAATGCCCCCAACATGGGTGTCTACAACGTCAGCAAGCATGCCGTTGTTGCCTTAACCGAAACGTTGTACCAGGATTTGAAACTGGTGACCGACCAAATCAGCGCCTCCGTGCTGTGCCCCTTCTTTGTGGCCACAGGCATTGCGCAAAGCCACCGCAACAAGCCGGGTGAATTTGCCAGTGATGACGCAAAACCCACCAAGAGCCAGCTCATCGGCCAAGCCATGAGCGACAAAGCCGTGGGATCCGGCAAAGTCAGTGCGGCAGACGTAGCGCAAAAAGTGTTTGATGCCATTGCAGACGACCAGTTCTACATTTACAGCCACCCTAAGGCCTTGGCTTCGGTGCAGACGCGCATGGAAGATGTAGTGCAAATTCGTAACCCGACCAACCCGTTTGCGGGTAAACCGGAAATTGGCGAAAATTTGAAAGCTGCGCTGCGGGCAGACTAGGTTTCAGATGTTTAGAATGGCTGCATGACCACTGAGATTGCATCCACAACGGTTCGGGGCGCTTGTCCCCATGACTGCCCCGATACCTGCGCTTTGCTGACCACGGTGGTGGACGGCAAAGCCGTCAAAGTGCAGGGCAACCCAGCGCACCCGCACACGGATGGCGTGTTGTGCACGAAGGTATCGCGCTATACCGAGCGCACCTATCATCCTGAGCGCATTTTGACGCCGTTGAAACGTGTCGGCCCCAAGGGTTTGGGTCGTTTTGAACCCGTGTCTTGGGACACCGCGCTGGCTGACATCGCAATAAAACTAGAGTCGATTGCCTCCTGCAACCCGCAAGCCATCGTCCCCTACAGCTACGCCGGCACCATGGGCTTAGTGCAGGGAGAGGCCATGGCAGCGCGGTTTTTCAACAAATTGGGAGCATCCAAATTGCACCGCTCGATCTGCGCCATGGCCGGCGGTGAGGGCTTAACTTATACATTGGGTGGAAAAGTCGGCATGAAAGTCGAGTTTTTTGCACAGTCCAAGCTCATCATCATCTGGGGCAGCAATTCCATCGGCAGCAATCTGCATTTTTGGCGCCATGCCCAGGTCGCCAAACGTGAGGGTGCCAAACTCATTTGCATCGACCCACGCAAAACCGAAACTGCCGACAAATGCCATGAACACATTGCGCTTTTTCCGGGTACCGATGCTGCGCTGGCTTTGGCGGTTATGCATGAGTTGATCGTCAACGACTGGCTGGATCACGACTACATTGACAAGCACACACTCGGTTGGCCGGCGTTAAAAGCGCGTGCGCTGCTCTGGCATCCAGAGCGCGCTGCCAAGATCTGCGGTATCCCAGTAGAACAGATAAAATCGTTGGCTTTCGACTACGGCCAGTGCTACATCAACCAAACGCCCGCCGCCATCCGCCTGAACTATGGCATGCAGCGCGTGCGTGGCGGTGGTAGCGCGGTGCGAGCGGTTGCTTGCTTGCCGGGCTTGATTGGCGCTTGGAAACACCCAGCTGGCGGTCTTTTGCTGTCCAGTTCGGGCATGTTCCCTGTGGACAAGGCGGCTTTGCAGCGACCAGACCTTGAAGTCACGAGTACCCGAACGATCAACATGGTGACCATCGGCGACGACTTGCAAAAACCAAGTTCTACTGAATTTGGCCCCAAAATCGAAGCGTTGATCGTCTACAACAGCAACCCCGTCGCAGTTGCGCCCGATTCCAGCCAGGTTGTCAAAGGTTTTGCCAGAGAAGACCTGTTCACCGTGGTACTGGAACATTTTCAAACCGACACCGCAGACTATGCCGACTACATTCTTCCTGCCACCACGCAGCTGGAGCACTGGGACATCCACACCACCTACGGCCACACCGATGTGATGCTGAACCGCCCCGCCATTGCACCCGTGGGTGAGTCCAAAACCAACACACAAATTTTTCGCGAACTAGCAGCCCGCATGGGATATACCGATGCTTGCTTTGCTGATGACGACGAAACCCTGTGTAGGCAAGCTTTTGGCGACAAGGTCAGTTTCGACACCCTATTGGATACAGGTTTTTCGACCCTGCCTATTACAGACGCTCCGTTCGCCGATGGCAACTTTCCCACTTCGTCAGGCAAGTGCGAATTTTTCAGTGACATTTTAGAGAAGCAGGGTTTAGATGGTTTACCCGATCATCTGGACAACTATGAGTTGGCTGGTTCATCTGCGATGTATCCGCTGGCCATGATTTCCCCACCAGCGCGCAACTTCCTCAACTCTACCTTCGTCAACGTCACCAGTTTGCGCGATATTGAGGCGGAGCCGGTGCTGGAGATCCATGCGGATGATGCGCACAGTCGTGGCATCGCTTCTGGTGATGTGGTGCAGGTGTTCAACCAGCGCGGCAGCTACCAGTGCAAAGCGATGGTGTCCAAACGCGCCCGCGCTGGCGTGGTCAATGGTTTGGGGATTTGGTGGCGCAAGCTAGGGTTGAACGGCACCAATGTGAATGAAGTGACCAGTCAAAAGCTCACTGATTTGGGTCAAGGCCCGGTGTTTTACGATTGCTTGGTTGAGGTGAAGCGGTGCGACTAAGGTGTAAATTTATCGTTAAGTTGCTGATTTTGCCGCTGCTATTGTGCCTCAGCAGTTGCGCCGATTTGGGCTACTACTGGCAATCTGTGGAAGGTCATGTCTCGTTGATCAAAGCGGCGCGTCCGGTCGATGATTGGCTTGCGGATGCTGAAACACCTGAAAAACTCAAAGCGAAGCTTGCATTGACAAAAAAAATCCGTGCATTTGCAGCTGAAGAGTTGAAACTGCCCGACAACCCCAGCTACAAACGCTATGCCGATTTAAAACGCAAAGCCGTGGTGTGGAATGTGGTTGCCGCGCCGGCATTGTCTTTGAAGCTCAAAACGTGGTGCTTTCCTGTGGCGGGTTGTGTGGGCTACCGGGGTTACTTTTCGGAAGTAGAAGCAAAAAGGGAAGCCGAAGAACTCAAAAAACTAGATTTCGACGTCAGTGTTTATGGCGTGCCCGCTTATTCCACATTGGGCTGGAGTAACTGGGCGGGGGGTGATCCGTTGCTCAGCACCTTCATTGGCTACCCAGAAGGCGAGTTGGCACGCATCGTCTTTCACGAGCTGGCGCATCAGGTGGTTTATGTGGCGGACGACACCTCGTTCAATGAATCTTTTGCCACTGCGGTTGAGCGCTTGGGTGGCGCACGTTGGCTGGCAAAGTATGGCTCAGAAGCCACCAAAGCCGAGTATGAGGTGTACGACGGACGCCGAAAACAGTTCAAAGCGTTGACCAAAGCCACAAGGCTTCAATTGGCTGAAATATACAGTAAAAATATGCATCTAGCCGGCGATAATATTGCCTCAATAGCTATCAAAAATATAGCAAAAAATGCAGAAAAATATGCAGTTATTGAAAATTTTAAAGCACAATATGAGTTGCAAAAAACCAGCTGGCATGGCTATGCTGGCTATGACAACTGGGTCAAACAAGCGAACAATGCCGCCTTCGGCGCTTTGGCTGCGTATGATGATGGTGTGCCACAATTTGAAGCGCTGTTTGAACAGCAAGGCGGTGACTGGGAGAAGTTTTACGCCGCAGTGCTACGCTTAGCCGCCATGCCAAAATTGGCGAGGCAGGCAGCTTTGAAGAAAATCAACAAAGACTCTTAAAGGGTTCATTTTTAAAGGCAAATATGGCAGACATTCATATCCATCGCAAACATACGCTAGGCTTTGCCAAAGCACGTGATATTGCCTTCAGTTGGGCAGAAGACGTGGAGAATAAGCTCGACATGGCGTGTACTTATGAGGAAGGCAAAACCGAAGACTGCGTCAGCTTCACCCGCTCTGGCGTCAATGGCACGCTGGTGGTGACCAAAGATGGTTTTGAGTTGAAAGCGAAACTCGGGTTTTTAGTGGGCGCTTTTAAAGACAAAATTGAAGCGGAAATCAGTAAAAATTTAGATGCGCTATTGTCCAAACCCGCCGCAAAGGCAGCAGTTAAAAAAGCAGCACCTAAAAAAGAAGTAACTAAAGCCGCTAAATAAGGGGTTAGCTAAGCGACTCTACCAAATCAATGTATTGCTGCTTGGCTGCGTCGCTGTCTGTACCCTTCATGCCATTCCACGCGTCCCACTTGGCGCGGCCGACCATGTCGCTGAAACCAGGTTTTTTATCAGCATTGTCGCCAGCGCTTGATTGCTTGTAGAGTGCGTATAACTTCAGCATGGTTGCGTTATCCGGGCGCTCGCTCAGGTTTTTAGAGTTAGCAACAGCGGCTTCGAATTTGGCGGTTAGATCGGACATAAAAACTCCTGATGAATTAGAAAAATGGTGGCGAAATTTGGCTGAACTCGGGGTAAGTGCCCACTATCTTAAACTGCAATTTAAATTGAGAATAGAGCTTTATCACTAGTGTTTGCTTGTTTGGAGTCTATATGGTTACTCGGATTTCTAAGTCCCCGTCTGCAAAAGGTGTCAAATTCAGCGCCCAAAAAGTAGCTCAGAAAGCTGCTCAAAAAGTACAAAAAGACGTCCGCCGCGCTGTTGCGGGCACCCTGGGTATGAGCGGTGAGCGTATGAGCAAGGTTGACACCGCTTGGCTGCGCATGGATTCCGCCAGTAATTTGATGATGATCGTGGGCGTGTGGACGCTCAAACCACAAGTTTCGTATGATGCTTTGAGTGAGCGCGTTGAAGGTACTTTGCTCAAATTCCGTCGCTTCAAACAACGCGTGGTCGAAGACTCAGCGGGCGCGACTTGGGTGGACGATAAATCGTTCGATATCAGCAAACACATCGTTGTTGAAAAGCTCCCTAAAGTGGCCAAAGGCTTAGAGCAAGCAGCTTTGCAAGACCGTGTTGCCGAATTAGCCATGCAGCCGCTAGACCCACGGCGACCGCTGTGGCAGCTGCATTTGATTGAAGATTACGACGGCGGCAGCGTGTTGATCGTTCGCATCCACCACTGCATCGCCGATGGTATTGCGTTGATTGCTGTCAGCATGTCCATGGTCGATGGCGGTCCCAAACCACCTGAACGCAAAGCCAAGGTCGAAAAACGAGGCGGCTTGGAAGGAGCAGAAGACTGGATAGCAGGTACTTTGATCAAATCGCTTACCCAGCTCGCTGTCAAAACATTGGGTAAAACAGGCGATGGCTTTAGCAGCTCTTTAGAAATGTTGGCAGACCCTAAACAGGGCATGAGTAATACGGCTAACAACACAGTCCATATGGCCAAAATCGCCTACCAGCTCGCCAGCGACGCTGCCGCGCTGGTGCTGATGCCAGACGATTCGCCCACCCGTCTCAAAGGCAAACCCGGCACGACCAAAAAAGTGGCATGGTGTCAGCCTATTCCGTTGGATGAGGTCAAAGCCGTGGGTAAAGCGCTGAATTGTTCGCTGAACGATGTCTTGCTCAGCTGCGTCGCTGGTGCAATCGGTGAGTATTTGCGCGCCTTGGGTGACAACACCAAGGGTCAAGAAATCCGCGCCATGGTGCCCGTCAACCTGCGTCCGCTGGATCAAGCACATAAGCTTGGCAATAACTTTGGCTTAGCGCCTTTGGTACTGCCTATTGGCGTAGAAAACCCCATCGAACGCGTTTACGAAGTGCGCCGTCGCATGGGTGCGCTCAAAGGCAGCATGCAGCCGTTGCTAGCGTTTGGCATGCTCGCTTTGGCTGGCACACTCATCAAACCGGCGCAAGAGGCGATGTTGAATCTGTTCTCCAAGAAGACAACTGCGGTGATGACCAATGTGCCCGGCCCAAAAGAAAAGCTGAAATTCTGCGGCTCTACGCTTGAACAAAGCCTCTTCTGGGTACCTCAAAGCGGCAGTGTCGGCCTTGGCGTATCCATCTTGAGCTACGGCGGCGGCGTCCAATTCGGCATCATCAGCGACGCCACCCTCTGCCCAGACCCGCAAAAGATCATCGACGAGTTTGAGCCCGAGTTTGCGAAGCTGAGTATTGTGACCCTGATGCTGCCTTGGGGTGAATAAATCGCTATTTTTGCTATATTAATAATAGCTAATTAGGTAATAAATACGCTGGCTAGAGACGTAAAAAGCGTTAAAAAACTGTTTTTTAAGAAAAGTACCCGCTTTTCCTGCAAAACGGGTACTTCTGCGTCAAAGCCGCTTAGGTAAAATCATGGGTTGCTCCTATCTCGCTCTGCGCTCATAAAATTCAATGTCTTTCCTCTCCGAAACCCGCCGCCGCCGCACTTTTGCCATCATTTCTCACCCCGATGCGGGTAAAACCACGCTGACTGAGAAGCTTTTGCTGTTCTCGGGTGCGATTCAGATTGCGGGCTCGGTTAAGGCGCGTAAAGCGACGCGTCATGCGACTTCTGACTGGATGGAGATTGAAAAGCAGCGGGGTATTTCCGTAGCTTCATCTGTGATGCAGATGTTGTACCGCGACCATGTAATCAATTTGCTGGACACACCGGGTCACAAAGACTTCTCGGAAGATACTTACCGCGTTTTGACGGCTGTTGATTCTGCGCTGATGGTGATTGACGCTGCCAACGGTGTGGAGGCGCAAACCCGCAGGTTGATCGAGGTTTGCCGCCAACGCGACACGCCCATCATCACCTTCGTCAACAAAATGGACCGCGAAGTGCGCGAGCCACTGGATATTTTGGACGAGATTGAGCGCGAGTTGGGCATGCCCTGCGTGCCGATGACGTGGCCCGTTGGTCAAGGTAAATCGTTTGGCGGTATTGTGAATTTGCGTACTCAGACGATGACGGTTTTTGAGAGCGGTAGCGAGCGTTTGCCACAAGATTTTGATGCGATTCCGCTAACCGACACTACCGCTTTGTTGGCACGCTTTGGCAGCGAATGGGCAGCAGCGGCTGAGAGCATGGAGCTGGCTACGGGTGCGTCGCCCGCATGGGATTTAGAGGCGTTTTTAGCAGGCAAACAAACGCCCGTCTTCTTCGGCTCAGGTGTGAATAATTTTGGTGTGATGGAGGTGTTGGACGCCTTGGTTGACCTCGCGCCCAGTCCGCAAAGCCGCACCAGCAGCACTTTGGTAAACCGCCAACCGGTCGTCAAAGTTATGCAGCCCGAAGACACGCCGTTCAGCGGTGTGGTATTCAAAGTGCAAGCCAATATGGATGCCAACCACCGCGACCGCATCGCTTTCGTCCGCATGGCGTCGGGCAAGTACACGCCGGGTATGAAGCTCAAAGTCATGCGCACCGCCAAAGAGCTTCGCCCCACATCGGTGGTGACCTTCATGTCACAGCGCCGCGAAGCCGTGGAAGAGGCCTACGCGGGCGACATCGTGGGCTTCACGACCCACGGCGGCGTGCAGCTGGGCGACACAATCACAGACGGTTCTATCAACCTGCAATACACCGGTTTGCCGTTTTTCGCCCCTGAAATGTTCATGACGGTCATATTGCGGAATCCGTTGCGTACCAAGCAGCTGCAGCAAGGCTTGGCGCAGCTGGGCGAGGAGGGTGCGATTCAGGTGTTCCGACCTGAAATGGGTGGAAACATGCTCTTGGGTGCCATTGGGCAACTGCAATTTGAAGTTGTGCAGCATCGCTTGAAGGGTGAATACGATGCTGATATTCGCTTGGAAGGCAGCCAATACACCGGTGCGCGTTGGATCACGGCTGATACACCGAAAGAATTGCAAGAGTTCGTTAACGCGTATCCACAGCGCATGGCGCGTGATGCGGCGAATACGCTGGCTTACTTGACGACTTCGCAATACGACGTGCGTTTGGCGCAAGAACGTTTCCCTAAAATTCATTTCCACCCGCTGCGCGAGCATGCGGGATTGGCGTTGCAAAACGCAGGCTAAAAACAGCATGCTTCCGTTGTCGCAATGGCCAGTTGAAGAACGCCGCAACATCATCGGCGTCTTCACCGACATTGACGACACGCTGACCACGCATGGTGCGATAACGGCAGATGCGCTACTAGCTTTGGCAGATTTGAAGGCGGCGGGGCTGCACGTCATCCCTATCACCGGTAGACCGGTTGGATGGGGTGAAACGTTTGCAAAAACGTGGCCTGTGGATGCCTTAGTCGCTGAAAATGGTGGTGTAGCGTGGGTAGCTGAAAAGAATGCTCAAAAAAGTAGTAAAATTGGCATCAAGCCGGCGTATTTGCTGCCTAAAGTGCTATCAAAAGTATATCAAAATAATGCTTTGATCCGTGCTGAAAACAGCTTAAAAATGCAAAAAATCGCAGCTTTGGTGACGTCGAAAATACAAGGTGTAGATGTATCCAAAGACAGCGCAGGGCGCGAAACCGATTTGGCTTTTGACTACAACGAGTTCGCCAATTTATCGCCCAAAACGGTGCAGCAAGTTGTTGAACTGCTGCAATCGCAAGGCATGGAAACGACTGTCAGCAGCATCCACATCCACGGTTGCTTTGGGCATTTTGACAAGTGGACCGGCGCACAGTGGATTATTCATGAGCTGTTTCAGCGAGATTTAGCGTCAGAGCTCGATAAATGGGTGTTTGTGGGCGATTCAGGCAACGACCAAGCCATGTTTCAGCATTTCACGCATTCGGTTGGCGTGGCGAATATCCGCAGGTTTGAAAGCCAATTGACGCATTTGCCACGTTACATCACGCCATCCGAGCGCGGGGCGGGGTTTGCTGAAGTGGCAAAAATGCTGCTTAATACGGCGTAAGCTATTGAATGATAAGGAATTTATGTTACTTCCATCCGAATTATCTGCCGTTTCCCAAGGCATTCAACTGGCCATTGCGCCGGTTTTTTTGCTCAATGCGGTGGCCGCGATGATAGGCGCTGTCGCAGGCCGTTTGGCACGGATTATTGACCGTGCAAGACAAGTCGAATCATGGATGGAAGATTTTCCAACCGCGGCCAAAATGCAACGTTGGAAAGACGAGTTGCGGTTACTTCGCCAGCGTAGCACTTTGGTCAATTGGTGTATCGCTTTGTTGATACTTTGCGCGATATTGATTGGCACAACCATCATTGTCCTGTTTTTTGGTGAAACGCTAGAAGTGCAGTTTGCCCGAACTGCCACAGTTGCATTCATGGCTGGTGTGGTGTCATTTTTGCTGGCACTGGTGTGCTTTTTCGCTGAATCTTTACTTTCAGCGAGGATTTTGCAGTTTCCTCAAAATTAAGCGACTTAGGAAAATGTTTACCAACGATTCACTAAGTCGCTTCTTCAATGTCACCGTTGAAGCTGTTAAGGTTTAACTTGGTTGCCGATAACGCCACCCACTGCAGCACCGCCAATCGTTCCAATCGCGCTACCATTGGTTAGGATGGAGCCGCCAATGGCACCAATACCCGCGCCAACGGCCGTATTTTGATCGCGTGCGGACATACCTGCGCATCCGCCTAGCCCAGCTAATAAGGCAATCACGGCGACGTTGAGTGTTAGTTTGTTGATCGTGTTCATAAGATTCCTCTTTCTTGAATAAATTTTTACAGAGTTGTTCAATTTAGCAAATCAAGTGAAAAAACGCTGTGATTTACTGATTCAACATGTAAAGAATATTGCCTTGAAGGCATGCTGTCTGTTGGCTGGCGTACATAGTGCACGTTTTTTTATATGACTGTAGGTTCTATCCGACATGAGCAAACGGTAACTTCTGATACCTTGGTTTGCTTGATGTGCGCATCATGAAGGCTCTTACCACGATACGAGTGACTCATGAAAACACTAAACCACAATCCCTGCGATCCGCGTCACAACCACCTTTTGTCGGCTTTCCCAAACGGAGAGTGGCTGCGCTGGCAGTCTTTGCTTGAGTCGGTAGAGCTTAGAGTCGGTCAAGTGCTGTTTGAACCAGGTAAAGCACCAGCCCATGTGTATTTCCCGACCTCTGCTGTGGTTTCCTTGGTCTACATGACGCAAGATGGTGAGACGGCTGAAATTGCAGTGGTGGGCAATGAAGGCGTCGTTGGTGTTTCACTCTTCATGGGCGGAGATGTGATGCCGCATGAAGCTACTGTGCAAAGCGCTGGTTTGGCGTATCGTCTCAATGCGAATGCGGTGAAAAGTGCGATGGAGTTCAGCAATCCGATCATGAAGCTCATGCTCAATTACACGCATGCCATGTTCTCACAAGTGTCGCAAACTGCAGTTTGCAATCGCTATCATTCGATTGATCAACAACTCAGCCGCCGGTTATTACAGGGCTTAGACAGGGCATCATCCAATGAACTGTTGATCACACAAGAAGCGATGGCAAGTTTATTGGGCGTGCGCCGTGAGGGCGTGACAGCAGCAGCACTCAAACTGCAACACGAGGGCGCTATCCAATATAGCCGTGGTCATATTGTTGTGCACGACAGGCAGCGTCTGGAGCGCCACGCTTGTGAGTGCTATGCCTTTTCGAAAAAAGCATATTTTAAATTGCTGCCTTTGCCGTTAGCCGCATAAAGTAAGCCATGCAGGGATTGTTTGACGTGATTACCCTTGCATGAGTTTAGCGAAACGGCCACCGTGACGTGAATGTTCCGCCAAAACTTTAATCAACACGACAAGCGCTGGGCCTAAGAACAGTCCCCAAACGCCCCAAAGTGCGCCCCAAAATACCAAACCTATGAAGACGGCCGCTGAATTCATTTTCGCTGCACGCCCTTGTAGCCATGCTGTGCCAAACGTGCCGATCAGCGTGGACAGTATGACCAAGAATATGGCCATGCCAGCCGCCATGCTCATGGTTTCGTGTACCAAAAAAGTCTCTGCTGCGCCTAAAACCGTAAGTACGGTCATACCTAGATAGGGTACGAGGTGCAGAACACCTGCCGCGACGCCCCAGCCGGCTGCATCAGGTAAGTTAGCCAGTTTGAAAGCAATCCATACGCAGATGCCGATCAATACATTGGTGACAAGTAGAACAGCGCAATACATGCGAATTTGCCGAGCCGCTTCAAGCATGGCGCGTTTTGCATGGTCATGTGCCAGTGGTGTGTAGCTCCATAGATTCAAAAACTTTTCAGTCAAAGGCTTGCCACCTGTCAGCACAAAAAAGGCAATGAAAAGAATAATGCTGAGGTTAGCCGTGAATCCGAGCAGAACGGTTGACCCGCTCATCGCCGTTTCACGCAAGGCAACCGTTGCTCCGGTCGTAATATTGTTGTTGGGTTGAGGCGTCAGCGTTTGGTTTGGTGGGGTGACGGCAGCGGTGCGGCGGCTAGACCGCAGGGGCTTGCCAGCAACCAATCTGTCGGCTGCGTTGTCCAGCTCGTGCAAGGCAACGCGGGCGCGGCTTAAAACGCTGTCCACGCCAGGCTCTGTTTCTGCCACTTGTTGCGCCACCATACTGATCATGTCAGGCGCCCGCTCAATAACGCGCACAAACTGCCCGCCAAAGGCCATGACGCCCAAAGCAAGTACGCCAATCACCATCAGCAGCGTTAATGTCGTAGCAACCACCACACTGCGCAACCAGTGTGTGAGTCGTATCGTCAACGGCATGACTAAGATGGCCAACATCAAACCAGCAGTTAAAGGGATGAGAAAGCTTTGTCCCCACCAAAGCGCGACGATAACGGCCAGCGTAGCCGTGACTGTCGCGGCCGTACTTGAGCGAGTGTATGGTGCCGGTTGCTGTGTTGAGTGTATGGGTGTTGTCATAAATTATTTTATTATTTTTGATCCAAATTGTCTTGCTGCAACGGTATCCGATACGCTCACCGATTGCTGTACGGTGCCGCACACAAAGAACTACTTTTATATATCTGCGCTATGTTCGCTAACGCACGGTCAAGTCTGCTCAACTTCTTTATTCTGAAATTACGCCATACATTTAGCTATATACCCATGGCAATATTTCTGGCTCAAAGTGAACAGCAGTTTGCTGCTCACACTATTTTTTAAATTTTAAAAGGATTCGTTATGAATAAGTATTTATTAGCTGCAGCAATGATAGCGGCATTCGGTTTGACAGCATGCGACAGGCCCACGGTCATCATGCCGACAACGCCAGTCGTCGTGCCTGGACCAGCGGGGCCGCAAGGTGCAACTGGTAGTCAGGGCGCAGATGGCAATACAGGCAATACTGGTAGCACAGGTGCGACAGGTGCGACAGGTGCGACAGGTAGCCAAGGCAATCAGGGTAACGATGGCACCAAGGGCGATACAGGTAAAACTGGCGGTGGGACTGCCATCATTGTTGTGCCAGCCGAAACGCCACCAGCAAAATAAATCTGCATCAGACATGACGCATCAACCTTTAGGAGAAACTTATGAGCTTAGGAACCATACTGTTGATTATTTTGATCTTGATACTGGTAGGCGCATTACCAAGCTGGCCGCACAGTAAGGGTTGGGGCTATGGGCCTAGCGGTGGTATTGGGTTGATAGTGCTCATCATCGTGGTGCTGTTGGTAATGGGGCGGATTTAACGCATATCACTTTCTAAGTTATGTTGCTAGACGGGCTTTGCGTGGGATAATGCCTTGTGAAGCTCGCTAGGCCGTCGCTGGTGCATACCGCAAGGACGACGTGTAAGCGTCGTGTGGGAAACCACGCACTGGAGGAACGTCCGGACTGCATAGGACAGCGTAGCAGCTAACGGCTGCCCACTGAAAAGCCTTAAGGTTATAAGGTGAGGATCAGAGCAACAGAGACGAGCCAATTTAGTTTGGGTGAAACGGGCAATCTCTACGCGCAGCAATACCAAATAGGCCATCTTTGAGGCGGTTCGCTGAGATGGCGGGTAGGTAGCACCGAGCTTTGGGGTGACCCAAAGCCAAGATGAATGACGGTCACGGCGCAACTTTCGGGTTGCACCGCACAAAATCCGGCGTATCGGCGAGCTTCACATTTTTTTTACAAAAACTAACCAGTCGATGAGTCTAATAGTCCATCGCTATTTTGGTGATTGACGCTAGCTATTAGACCGAGCCCTCTATTGACGCTAAGCTATATATGTCTTTGGCAAATTCTTGCCGAAGGTCGCAACCCGATTTACCTCATTTACCCATTAGGAGATTTCCATGGCAGCACTCAAAGGCTCAAAAACGGAAGACAACTTGAAAGCCGCCTTCGCAGGCGAGTCACAGGCGAACCGTCGCTATTTGTATTTCGCGAACAAGGCTGATATCGAAGGTCAACCAGACGTGGCAGCGTTGTTTCGCTCTACCGCTGAAGGCGAAACCGGCCACGCACACGGTCACCTTGAGTGGCTTGAGCAGTGCGGCGACCCAGCCACCGGTATGCCGTTTGGCGCAACCCGTGACAATTTGAAGTCCGCAGTTGCTGGCGAAACCCATGAGTACACCGACATGTACCCAGGCATGGCCAAAACTGCGCGTACCGAAGGCCACGACGAAGTCGCTGACTGGTTTGAAACTTTGGCAAAAGCAGAGCGTTCACACGCGAATCGCTACGCCAAGGCTTTGGCTGAGTTGGTGGATTGATCGAAAATTAAAATCCGATTAGTCAAAACTTGATTCTTCATTGAATTTTGTGTGTTGGGTGTTCTTGGGCTTTTAGGTTCTAAGGCGCACCCAATGCAGAATATTTAAAAGAGGCACTTTATGGCAACAGAAGGCAACCTAGCCGCCCCAACCCGTCACGCGATTGACTGGCAAAACCCCGAGTATTACAACGAAGAAGCAACCTTCCATGAAATGGAGCGCATCTTTGATATTTGCCATGGTTGCAGGCGCTGCGTGAGCTTGTGCGGTTCGTTTCCGACGCTGTTTGACCTGGTGGACGAGTCCAAAACCATGGAAGTTGATGGCGTGGATAAAAAAGACTACTGGAAAGTGGTTGACCAATGCTATATGTGCGACCTGTGCTACCTGACCAAGTGCCCGTACGTGCCACCGCACGAGTTCAACCTAGACTTCCCGCACACCATGCTACGCGCCAAGGCTATCAAATTCAAAAAGGGTGAAGTCGGCATGGGTGAGAAGCTGCTGTCTTCTACTGATATGACGGGCTCGTTTGCAGGTATTCCTATCGTTTCGCAGCTTGTCAACGCCGTCAATAAAACCAAACCAGCACGTGCGGTGATGGAAAAAGTATTAGGCGTAGACAAAGATGCTTGGTTGCCTGAATTCGCGGCTAAAAAATTCCGCTCAGGTGCTGCGACATCGACTGGTCACGCCGTGGTTGATGGTGCTAAAACGCCTGGTAAAGTCGCTATTTACGCCACTTGCTATATCAACTACAACGAGCCAGGTATTGGACACGATTTGCTGAAAATCTTGGATCACAACGAGGTGCCCTACGTCATTGTCGACAAAGAATCCTGCTGTGGCATGCCTAAGCTGGAGTTGGGCGATCTTAATTCTGTCAAAAACAGCAAAGACAGCAATATTCCCGTACTAGCAAAGTACGCCAAAGACGGTTTTGCTATTTTGAGTGCTGTGCCCAGCTGCACACTGATGTTCAAGCAAGAAATCCCGCTGATGTTCCCTGGCGACACTGACGTGGCCTTGGTCAAAGAAGCCATGTGGGATCCGTTTGAATACCTGATGGCGCGCAAACGCGATGGGTTGTTGAAGGTCGATTTTCCTGTTGAACTGGGCAAAATCAGCTACCAGATTCCTTGCCACGGACGTGTCCAGCAAATTGGTAAAAAGACCGAAGAAATGCTGAAAATGGTGCCAGGCACCAGCGTACACACACATGAGCGCTGCTCAGGCCACGCGGGCACCTTTGGCGTCAAAGTAGGCACACACGACCAAGCCATGAAGATTGGGAAACCACTGTTCAAAGCCATGGCAAATCACAAAGATGGCGGACTGCCTGATGTGATCAGCTCAGATTGCCCGCTGGGCGGTCACCATATTGCTCAGGGTTTTGAGGTGAACAAATTGGCTGAAGGTCACGTTGTGCCGCAAAAACACCCGCTCACGTTGATTCGTGAGGCTTATGGATTGAAATAAACAAAAATTATTGAATCAATCATTGAATTAAATCAAAGAAACACCATGCAATCGACAGGAAATATCACCCCCGAAAACCTCATGACACTTGAGGCTTATACCAAGTACCGCAAGGCAAACCGGGAGCAAATCATGGCGCACCGACAGTTGCGCTCAGTGCACTTGGGTGAGCATATCAATTTACAGTTTGAATCTGAAACGACGGTGCGTTACCAAATTCAAGAAATGCTGCGCATTGAAAAAGTGTTTGAGGAAGAGGGCATTCTGCAGGAAATCGAAGCCTACGCACCTTTGGTACCTGATGGCGGCAATTGGAAAGCCACCATGATGATTGAATACCCTGATGAGAACGAACGCCGCCGTGAACTAAAACGCTTGATCGGCGTGGAAGACCGCATGTTTGTCGAAGTCGAAGGTCATGCTCGCGTCTACGCCATTGCAGATGAAGACTTAGACCGTGAAACCGATGAGAAGACCTCAGCCGTTCATTTCGTGCGCTTTGAGTTGAATACTGCTATGCGCAAAGCCGTGTTGGCAGGAGCAGGCGTCAAGCTGGGCTGCGACCACACCAACTACCCAGCGCACACTCAAATCGAGCCAGAAGCGCTAGCGTCTTTGGCTTCTGATTTGAAGCTGTAAATTCATGAAAAAAGCCTGATTTAAAGGGTAAATCAGGCTCTAGCCGGCGTATTTATTTCCTAACTTGCTATAATTAATATAGCAAATTGGGTTAGTAATTTCAGCGAACAGCTGGAACAATAATGTTGTAATAAACGTTTGCGTCGATGATCAAACCAGGTGCAGGTACATAGTTAGATGTTGGTCCGCCGCAATAGGTTGGTGCTGAATAGGCGTTGTGGATGGGGCGCAAACTGAAATCGTACGTGCCGTAGTAATCTACCAAATCACGGGCAACTTGCTGGCCTTGTGCAGAAAAGGCATCTAAAAATATGTCCTCAATGCAAACAGTGCCATTCCCAACGTTGAGGTTATCGACCGATAAAAAACTGTGATCGGTCACAATAATCACATCTGAATCGCCACCGCCGCCGCAGGCACTCAGAACGGCAATGCTAGAGGCAATTAAGGCGAGTTTTAGAGATTTTTTCATACAATTCCTTTGCAAAGTCTTTGAGAAGTTAAAGCGTATTGAGAGTCTTCATCATGGCAGACTTCATATCTACCTTATGTTACTTAACGCACACTACGCTGAAAAGTTACATAAATTCTGCTTAGAAATTGTCTGAATTTGTTACCTGAGCTTTTATTCTCTTCATTCTCTCTATTCTTTTACGCAATCAGCAAAATAGTGCTTCTTGCCATCTTCGCCGTCTTCCGCTACCAAGCCGTGAATATCCGTCTCAAAGCCGGGGCATTGCGCGTTGAATTCGCGTGAAAACTTGAGGTAATCCACAATTTTCTTGTTGAAAACTTCGCCCGGAATCAACAACGGAATACCTGGTGGATAAGGCGTGACCAAACCGACTGTAATGCGTCCTTCGAGGTCATCAATCGCCACACGCTCGGTTTTGCGCTGCGCAATGTGGGCATAGGCGTCGCTGGGCTTCATGGCTGGTTTGAGGTCGCTGAGGTACATATCAGTTGTTAAACGTGCAATGTCGTACTTGGCGTACAAGGTGTGCAGGTGATGGCACAAGTCCGCCAATCCCATTTTTTCGTACTTGCGGTGCTTTTGGCAAAACTCGGGCAAGATACGCCACATGGGCTGGTTTTTGTCGTAATCGTCCTTGAACTGCTGTAGCGCCGTCAGCATGCTGTTCCAGCGGCCTTTGGTGATGCCGATGGTGAACAAGATGAAGAAGCTGTAAAGACCAGTTTTTTCAACCACCACGCCATGTTCAGCTAGGAATTTGGTGACGATGCTAGCCGGAATGCCAGTTTTGGCAAACTTACCATTCAAGTCCATACCAGGGGTGACGATGGTGGCTTTGATAGGATCCAGCATGTTGAATCCTGTCGCCATCTTGCCGAAACCATGCCAGTTAACACCTGCCTTGGCAGATTTTGACTCACCCTTGATGATCCAATCACTCGCACGACCCATGCCTTCTTCGGCAAATTTCTCTGGCCCCCACACCTTGAACCACCAGTCTTTGCCGTATTCTTCGTCGATTTTGCGCATGGCGCGGCGGAAGTCCAGCGCTTCTAAGATGCTTTCTTCTACCAAAGCTGTGCCGCCAGGCGGCTCCATCATGGCGGCAGCCACGTCGCAGCTGGCGATGATGCTGTATTGCGGCGACGTTGAGGTGTGCATCAGATAGGCTTCGTTGAACAAATGCCTGTCTAATTTAACGGTTTGCGAGTCTTGCACCAGCACGTGACTGGCTTGGCTGATGCCGGCCAGCAGCTTGTGGATGGACTGCGTCGCATAGACCACTGCTGATTTTGGGCGAATGCGGTTTTTACCCATTGAATGGTAGGTGCCGTAAAACGGGTGAAACGCGGCATGGGGCAGCCAAGCTTCGTCAAAATGCAGGTTTTCGATATAGCCGTCCAGCATGCCTTTGATAGTTTCGGTGTTGTAGAGAACGCCGTCGTAAGTGCTTTGGGTGACAGTCATCACACGGGGCTTGACTTTTTTAGCATCCATGCCTTTTAACAAAGGATTCGCCTTGATTTTGGCTTGAATCGCCGCTGGCTCAAACTCCTCCTTGGGAATTGGCCCGATGATGCCAAAGTGATTCCGTGTCGGCTTCAAAAATACCGGAATTGCACCTGTCATGATGATGGCGTGCAAAATCGACTTGTGGCAATTGCGGTCCACCACCACCACGTCATTCGGTGCAACGGTGTGGTGCCAGACCATTTTGTTGCTGGTTGAGGTGCCGTTGGTCACAAAAAAGCAATGGTCTGCGTTGAAAATTCGAGCTGCATTCCGCTCACTCTCACCAATAGCGCCGTTGTGGTCCAGCAATTGGCCGAGTTCTTCTACCGCGTTACAAACGTCAGCGCGCAGCATGTTTTCACCATAAAACTGGTGGTACATCTGGCCTACTGGGCTTTTCAAGAAGGCGACGCCGCCAGAATGACCAGGGCAGTGCCAGCTGTATGAGCCGTCTTCGGCGTAATCGAGCAGCGCTTTGAAGAACGGGGGTTGCACGCCTTCTAAGTAACTTTTCGCCTCGCGAATGATGTGGCGAGCCACAAACTCGGGCGTATCTTCAAACATATGAATGAAGCCATGCAGTTCACGCAAAACATCGTTAGGAATGTGGCGCGATGTTTTGGTCTCGCCATAAACGTAAATCGGCACTTCTAAATTCTTGCGACGCACTTCTTCAATGAAATGGCGTAAATTCAGCACAGCCGGATCTAAGTCGGGACCGGGGGTGAATTCATCATCATCCACCGACAAAATAAAGGCGCTAGCGCGGCTTTGCTGTTGCGCAAATTGGCTCAAATCGCCATAACTGGTGACGCCCAATACCTCAAAACCCTCGCTTTCAATGGCTTGTGCCAAGGCGCGAATACCTAAACCTGAGGTATTTTCAGAGCGGAAATCTTCGTCAATGATGATGATAGGGAAGCGAAATTTCATGGCGGTGCGTTAAATGGCGTTAAAAGTTAAAAATCAAAATAAATCACAAGAATTCAGAGAATAGGCAAGAAGTGTAAGGAAATATTGAGTCACATCGTGCATATGGGCGGTAATGGAGGCATGATTCAGTCAAAATGTGGCTTAGATGTGGTTATGGTTACACAAAAAGGGGCTTTATGGCTGATTCAAGTATCTGGTGGCTGCTGACAGGCTTGGCTGTCGCTGTTGAGTTGATGACGGGCACATTTTATTTGCTGATGTTCGCTGTCGGGCTGGCCGCAGCAGCTATTGCGGCACATATGGGGCTGGGCGTGACAGCGCAATTGGTCATTGCCGCTGTGGTCGGTGGCGGAGCCGTGGTTGCTTGGCACTTTTTACGTGGTAAAAAAATGGTTGGTAAAACTGCAGAGTTCAACAGTGATGTGAACATGGACATTGGGCAAACAGTGCAGGTAGATGCTTGGCAAGCCGATGGCACAGCCAGCGTCAAATACCGTGGTTCAGCTTGGACCGTGCAGCTGCAAGGTGGCAGCGCTTCTGGTGCTGGCAGTTACGCGATTGAGCAAGTCATCGGTAGCCGTTTGATCGTTAGAAAACTGTAGTTTTTAACTGTAATCTTCAACTGTTTTTTTGAATTTTAAAAGGAATTCGCATGGAAATCGCCTTAGTACTTCTCGTTATCGCCGCCATTTTTATCATCCGCACCATCAAAGTTGTGCCGCAACAGCATGCTTGGGTGATTGAGCGTTTGGGCAAGTACCATGCCACGCTGACGCCAGGACTGAATTTCTTGGTGCCGTTTGTTGACAGAGTTGCTTACAAACATGTGCTTAAAGAGATCACATTAGACATACCTAGCCAAGTCTGTATCACCAAAGACAACACCCAGTTGCAAGTGGATGGCGTGTTGTACTTCCAAGTGACTGACGCTATGCGCGCCAGTTATGGATCCAATAATTACGTCATGGCGATCACACAATTAGCGCAAACGTCTTTGCGCAGCGTGATTGGTAAGTTGGAACTGGATAAAACCTTTGAAGAGCGCGACATCATCAACGCGCAAGTGGTTGCGGCGATTGATGAGGCAGCGCTGAACTGGGGTGTGAAAGTGTTGCGCTATGAAATCAAAGATTTGACGCCGCCTAAAGAAATTCTGCATGCCATGCAAGCTCAAATCACCGCTGAGCGTGGCAAGCGCGCTTTGATTGCGGCGTCAGAAGGTCGCCGTCAAGAGCAAATCAATATTGCGACGGGTGAGCGTGAGGCTTTCATTGCTCGCTCAGAGGGCGAAAAAGCTGCTGTCATCAACAAAGCGCAAGGCGAAGCTGCGGCAATTTCTGCCGTGGCTGATGCAAACGCCCATGCGATTCAAGTGGTCGCCAATGCGATTCGTTTGCCTGGTGGTGCTGAAGCGGTGCAACTCAAAGTCGCCGAAAGAGCGCTGGATGCGTATGGCAATGTCGCCAACGACGCAGCCACCACCTTGATCGTACCCAGTGACATGAGCCAAGTCGCAGCCCTGATTGCCTCGGCTATGAAAATGGTACAAACTACAAAAATTTAATTCACCGATATAGAAATTTTGATAAAGAGTAGTTATGAAAATCATTGATTCCATCACCACGCAAGCCGCGGGCATTGCCGCTATACGCAAACAAATTCACGCCAATCCTGAGCTGTGCTTTGCCGAAGTGCAAACGGCTGATTTGGTCACCGCCAAATTGACCGAATGGGGAATTCCCCTGCACCGTGGCATGGGCACGACGGGCGTGGTGGGCATCATTAAAAACGGTACGTCTGACCGTGCGATTGGCTTGCGCGCCGATATGGATGCGCTGCCCATGCAAGAGTTCAACACTTTTGCGCACGCCAGTAAAAATGCGGGAAAGATGCATGCCTGCGGCCATGACGGACACACAGCGATGCTGCTTGCCGCCGCGCAGCACTTGGCTAAAAATCGTAACTTTGATGGCACGGTATATTTGATTTTCCAACCCGCAGAAGAAGGCGGCGGTGGCGCACGCGAGATGATCAAAGACGGCTTGTTTGACAAATTTCCCATGGAAGCCGTTTACGGCATGCACAACTGGCCAGGCATGCAGGTGGGTAAATTTGCGGTGAGTGCGGGGCCAGTCATGGCGTCTAGCAATGAATTCAAAATCGTCATCCATGGCAAAGGTGGTCATGCTGCTTTGCCGCACGATGGTATCGACCCCGTGTTGGCAGCGTGCCAGATGGTCCAGGCTTTTCAAACCATCATCAGCCGAAATAAAAAGCCGATTGAGGCAGGCGTCATTTCAGTCACCATGATTCACGCAGGCGAGGCGACCAATGTGATTCCTGATAGCGTTGAAATTCAAGGCACAGTGCGCACCTTCACCTTGGAATTGCTAGATTTGATAGAAAAGCGCATGCGCGAGATTGCCGAGCACACCAGCGCCGCATTTGGTGCGACGTGCGATTTTGAGTTTGACCGCAACTATCCACCGACGATCAATTCTGCTGCGGAAGCCAACTTTGCTGCCAAAGTCATGGGCGATATCGTAGGTGCAGCCAACGTGCTGCCACAAGAGCCAACCATGGGCGCGGAAGATTTCTCGTACATGCTGCTGGAAAAACCCGGCGCGTATTGCTTTATCGCCAATGGCGAAGGCGACCATCGCGCCATCGGCCACGGCGGTGGGCCTTGTATGTTGCACAACCCAAGTTATGACTTCAATGATGATTTGATACCGCTGGGCGCGACATTTTGGGTGCGTTTGGTGGAAGAGTCTTTGAAAGCTGGAACTGTTGGATTGAAGGGATTGGTGAAATGATCGGAGCAATCGGGGTGATAGACGCGTTTTCCACGAGTTACGCCCAAGCGCGCGTTAAGTTTTTAGAAGCCGCAGCTACGGCGGGTTTACAAATCGAGTCTTTCAACCACCTTTTACCGGGCAAAGACGGTGAAGTTGTCGCTTTAGATGCTGCGCTGCAAAAACCTGCAAAAGCCAAAGTGGCTGAAAAGCTGCTGGTTGTGAACTCTGCCAGCAAAGCGGCCGATAGTTTCGGCGGATCAGGCGTTCAGGTGTTTGTCCTGCATGATGCTGAGTGGATGGAAAAAGTCCGCGCTGCTGGCGTGTCCGTGCTGTATTTGCATGGCTCAGACCAATCTCTGGCAGATGTCGTTAAAAAGCACGTTTTGAATTCTAAAAAGGTGATTTTGGTCGATATCTCGGCAGCCAATAGCTTGGAAGACACGGTTTTTGAGGCTTTGGCGGCGGCTAAACTAGACAACAAGTGCAAGTTTTCCGCAGTGAAACCTATCACGGCGGGCGCTCCAGCTTGGGAGGGGCAGACTATCAGCCTAGCGCGGCAAGCTTTGTTCAAAGCGGTGGATGCGTTGAAAATTGATGCATTATCTCAAGCTTAAATTCAATAAAGTATAAAAAATTCGTATGGATAAGAAAGTGAAGATGCCGCTTGACGTGGTGATCATGGCGGCGGGCAAGGGCACTCGGATGAAAAGCTCGCTGCCCAAGGTGCTGCACCGTTTGGGCGGCAAGCCGCTTCTGCAACATGTGATAGATGCAGCAGCGCAATTGAACGCCAGAAGCGCTGTGGTGATTACAGGGCATGAATCTAAAGTGGTTCAAGATGCTATAAATTTAATAGCTACTGAGGCAATAAATACGCCGGCTAGAGCCATATTTGATGCCTACAAATCGATAAATTCAGTCATTCAAGAGCCACAGCTTGGTACGGGTCATGCTGTCCTGCAAACCGTGCCAGTTTTGCCTGATGATGGCATGGTTTTGGTGCTTAGCGGTGATGTGCCTTTGACGCAAGTGGGTACGCTGCAAGACCTGATAGACAGGTCTGGTGGCGATAAATTGGCGCTGTTGACCATTGATTTTGAGAATCCAGCAGGTTATGGCCGTGTTGTCCGTAGCGGCGACAAAGTCAGTGCCATCGTTGAACAAAAAGACGCCAACGATGCTCAAAAGGCGATAAAAGAGGTTTACAGCGGCATCATGGCGGTCCCCGCCAAGTTGCTCAAAGGCTGGTTGGCGCGTTTGGACAACAAAAATGCACAAGGCGAGTATTACTTGACGGATGTTGTGAAATTCGCCGTGGCGGATGGTTTGACGGTTATGGCCCACAAAATCGACGATGCGGCACAAGTGGCTGGCGTCAACAGTCCGGTTCAATTGGCTGAGTTGGAGCGGGTTTACCAATTGCGCCAAGCAAAAACGTTCATGGAGCAGGGTGTGCGGCTGGCAGATCCTGCGCGGTTTGATTTGCGCGGCAGCTTAACTTGTGGTCAAGATGTGGAGATTGATATAAATTGCATTTTTTCAGGACAAGTAAGTTTGGGCTCTGGCGTGAAAGTGGGCGCTCACTGCGTGATTTCTAATGCGGTGATTGCCGATGGTGCCGTGATCCACCCGTTTACCCATATTGAGGGTGAAAAATTGGGCGTTTCAGTGGGCGCGGGTGCATTGATTGGCCCGTTTGCTCGGCTGCGACCTGGCGCAGAATTGGGCAAAGACGTGCACATTGGCAACTTTGTAGAAGTGAAAAATGCGACTTTGGCCGATGGTGCCAAGGCCAACCATTTGGCTTACTTGGGCGATGCGACCGTGGGAGAACGCGTTAATTTCGGTGCTGGCAGCATCACCGCCAACTACGATGGCGCGAACAAACACCGCACGGTGATAGAGGCCGATGTGCACATTGGTAGCAATTGCGTGCTGGTCGCACCAGTGACGATAGGGGCTGGTGGCACAGTGGGCGGTGGTTCAACGATTACCAAAAGCACGCCTACAGGTGCGCTTAGCGTCGCGCGAGGCAAGCAGGTCAGCATTGCCAACTGGCAACGGCCTAAAAAAATCGCAAAATAAGCTGTTTTTTACGATACAAATTTGTCATGGCAAGTATTCGCACGCTGGCTGATCTTAGCCAGGTCAAGCAGACTTTGGCTGAGCAGCAGGCGAGACATGCGGCTGAAGAGGCCGCTAAGAAGGCGGCAGCAGCACTGAAACTAGCTAATAAAAACTTGTTTTCAAGCAGTGTAGGCATCGTGCAGCCTATATTAAATAAGCCTAAAGTACTATCAAAAACAAAGCAACCTGAGCCTAACCCTGTTCAGCAAATGCGTGATGATGCAGCGGTGCTGCGTGAGTCTTTGAGTGACGAATTTGACGTTGAATCGCTCTTGGATATTGACGATTCTTTGAGTTTTCGCCGTCCGGGTATCGGCACAGATGTGACTAAAAAGCTGCGCCAAGGCATTTGGAGCATTCAACGGCAGGTCGATTTGCACAATATGCGTACCGATGAGGCCAGAGAAGCGCTTGGTGCTTTCATCCGCGAAGCACACAAGCATGGCATGCGCTGCGTGCGCGTGGTGCATGGCAAAGGGCTGGGTTCACCGGGCAAAGAACCGGTTTTGAAGGGCAAAGTTAAAAGCTGGTTGATTCAAAAGCAAGAAGTCTTAGCTTTTGTTCAGGCAAAACCCGCCGAAGGTGGCGCGGGTGCTCTGGTGGTGCTGCTGAAGCCGCAGCACAAAGCTTAGTTGCGTCCGCAGTTGAAAGCTCAGATTTCGTCTCAACATTAGCAACTACAATCCTAAGTTGGCTTTTTTGCCCTATTGGTTGTTGACGAAGTAGTTCACGACCCTACACAATTCAGGAGTTTCCATGTTTATTTCTTCCGCCATCGCCCAAACCGCCCCTGCCGCAGCCGCTTCTGGTGGCGACATGATGTCCTCACTCACCAGCATGCTGCCATTGGTGCTGATGTTTGTGGTGCTGTATTTTGTGATGATTCGCCCACAAATGAAAAAGCAAAAAGAGCACCGTACCATGATTGATGCGTTGGCCAAGGGCGACGAAATCGCTACTGCAGGTGGTTTGCTGGGTAAAGTTACCAAATTGGGCGAAGGCTATTTGAGCTTGGAAATCGCCAATGGTGTTGAAGTGCAGTTGCAGCGCAGTGCTGTGGTGCAAGTCTTACCAAAAGGCAGTATTAAGTAAGCTACCGCGACTTCAAATAAGCTGCATTTAGCCATCTTCGTTTGTTATCAACACGTTAAAAAGCGCAATCATGAATCGTTACCCGGTCTGGAAATATGCGATCATTTTGATCGTTCTCTTGGTGTCCGTGCTTTTCACGCTGCCTAACTTGTTTGGTGAAGCGCCAGCGGTGCAGGTCTCTAGCGCTAAATCCAGCATCAAAGTAGACAGCACGACGCAAATCAAGATTGAAGAAGCCCTGAAAACCGCCGGTTTGACGCCTGATGGCGTCACCTTCGACGGTAAATCCATCAAAGCGCTTTTTAAAGACACAGATGCACAGTTAAAAGCGAAGGACGCGATTCAAAAAAGCTTGGTGCCTGATGCCGGTTCGCCGAATTATGTGGTGGCGCTGAACTTGGTTCGCCGCTCTCCGGCTTGGCTCAATGCGCTTGGTGCAGCACCCATGTATTTGGGTTTGGATTTGCGCGGTGGCGTGCATTTTATGCTACAGGTGGATATGGCTGCAGCGTTGACGAAGAAGACGGAGTCTTTGACGGGTGATATTCGCTCTGCCTTGCGTGAAAAAAATGCGCGTCACGGTGGTGTGTCTCGCAACGGTTCAAACATTGAAATCAGATTCCGCGACCAAGAAACATTGACGGCAGCTAAAAGAGTGTTGGCTGATCAATTCTCGGAATTGTCCACTATCGATGCGCCCGAAGGCACTGAGTACAAATTAACCGCAACGATCAAGCCGGAAGCGGCTTTGAAAATTCAAGACCAAGCGCTGAAGCAAAACATCGTGACGTTGCATAACCGCATCAACGAGCTGGGTGTGGCCGAGCCGGTGATTCAGCAGCAAGGTTTAGACCGTATTGTGGTGCAACTCCCAGGTGTACAAGACACAGCGAAAGCCAAAGACATATTGGGTCGTACAGCAACGCTTGAATTGCGCATGGTTGACGAATCTGCTGAAGGTCAAGCGGCAGAGACCAACTCTGGCTCCGTTCCGTTTGGTTCAGAGCGATTCTTAGAGCGCAATGGCCGCCCGGTGATTGTCAAAAAACAAGTCATTTTGACGGGTGAAAATTTGACGGATGCACAAGCTGGTATTGATGGTCAAACCCAAGGTGCCACGGTGAATTTGAGCCTGGATGCCAAAGGTTCACGTATTTTTGCAGACATCACGCGCGAAAATATCAACAAACGCATGGCTATTATTTTGTTTGAAAAAGGCAAAGGCGAAGTCGTCACAGCGCCCGTTATTCGCTCTGAAATCAACGGTGGACGTGTGCAAATTTCAGGCAGCATGAACACCTCAGAAGCCAACGACACTGCGCTGTTGTTACGTGCTGGCTCGCTTGCTGCGCCTATGGAAATCATTGAAGAAAGCTCGATTGGCCCTAGTTTGGGTAAAGACAATATCGACAAAGGTTTCAACAGTGTCACTTGGGGCTTTTTGGTCATCATTGCCTTCATGTGCGTTTATTACATGATGTTTGGCGTGTTTTCATCGATAGCACTCGGCGTTAATTTGTTGATGCTGGTAGCGGTGCTGTCCATGTTGCAAGCGACTTTAACTTTGCCAGGTATCGCTGCGATGGCTTTGGCGTTGGGTATGGCGATTGACTCGAATGTGCTGATCAACGAACGTGTACGAGAAGAGCTGCGTGGTGGTGCTTCTCCACAGGCTGCAATTGCGACAGGTTTTGATCGCGCTTGGGCAACGATTTTGGACTCGAACATCACCACCTTGATCGCTGGTGTGGCCTTGCTCGCTTTCGGCTCTGGTCCGGTGCGCGGCTTTGCGGTTGTGCATTGCATTGGTATTTTGACCAGCATGTTTTCTGCCGTGTTTTTCTCGCGTGGGTTGGTTAATTTGTGGTACGGGCGGCAAAAGAAGCTCAAATCGGTGTCTATTGGTACGATTTGGACGGCTGACAGCGACGCTAAAACACAATCAACGATCACTAAATAAGGAGACGAATCATGGAATTTTTTAAGATTCGCAAAGACATCCCGTTCATGCGCCATGCATTGATTTTCAATGCTGTCTCGTTGATTACTTTTGTACTTGCCGTATTTTTCCTCTTCTCGCGCGGCTTGCATTTATCGGTAGAGTTCACCGGCGGCACGGTGATGGAAGTGAGCTACTCACAACCGGCTGATTTAGAAAAATTACGCAGCAAAGTTTCCAGCTTGGGCTTTACCGATGTGCAAGTTCAAAACTTCGGCACAGCGCGCGATGTAATGATTCGTTTACCTGCCCAAAAGGGCGTGAGTTCAGCGCAGCAAAGCGACAAGGTCATGGCAGCACTGAAAGCGGAGTCTTCTGATGCCAATTTACGTCGTACCAATTTTGTAGGCCCTTCGGTAGGTGAAGAGTTGGTTGTTGATGGGTTAAAAGCTTTGGCGTTTGTGGTGATTGGCATCATGATTTACTTGGCGATTCGCTTCGAGTGGAAATATGCTGTTTCCGCCATCATTGCGAATTTGCATGATGTTGTGATTATTCTGGGATTTTTCGCCTTCTTCCAGTGGGAGTTTTCACTCTCGGTGCTAGCTGCTGTATTGGCTGTTTTGGGCTACTCTGTGAATGAATCGGTGGTTATCTTTGACCGAATTCGTGAAAACTTCAAGCGCTACCGCAAAATGAATACGGTCGAAATTATTGATAATGCGATCACCTCCACCATCAGCCGTACTATCATCACGCACGGTTCAACCCAAATTATGGTTTTGTCGATGCTGTTGTTTGGTGGCCAAACGCTGTTTTACTTCGCATTGGCGTTGACCATTGGTATTTTGTTTGGTATTTACTCGTCCGTATTCGTTGCCGCCGCCATTGCCATGTGGTTGGGCATCAAGCGGGAAGACTTGGTCAAAGTTGCACCAGTGGTTAAAAAGCCGGGCGACCCGACCGACGAAAACGACGGCGCTGTCGTCTAAATTAACCTAGGACTACCCTTTGGTAGAGTCCGCCTGGCAATCGGGCGACTTGGTCATCCAGCTCAAGCTCCATCAAGCGCACTTGCAAGGTTGCCGCATCCCAGCCGGTGCGGGCTACCAAAGCATCTAAACTGACTGGGTCGTAGCCCAACGATTTCACCAAGTCGTCGGGTTCAACAATCGACACTTTCTGATCGGCATCATCACTTCCCGCTTTTAGCAACTTGGATGGTGGTACCAAAGGCGGTGTCAGTTGAAGTCTTAACTCTTCTAAAACATCTTGCGCTGATTCCACCAGTTTTGCCCCTTGCTTGAGCAAAGCGTGGCAGCCGCGAGATTGCGTCGAGTGAATCGAGCCTGGAATGGCAAAGACTTCTTTTCCCTGCTCGTTCGCTAAACGCGCGGTGATGAGCGAACCTGATTTCACAGCCGCTTCAACCACCAGTGTGCCCAAGCTGAGCGCAGAAATGATGCGATTCCGTTTTGGGAAGTTGGCTGGCAAGGGCGGTGTGCCCAAAGGGAATTCGCTGACCATCAAACCATGCTGCACGATACGGTGTGCCAATGCCAGATGTTTGCTCGGGTACACGCGGTCTAGGCCCGTACCAATCACAGCAATGGTGCAACCATCATCGTTGCCTTGTTGTCCCTCTAGCGCACCTTCATGTGCTGCACCGTCAATTCCGAGCGCCAAACCCGAGACAACCACCAAACCCGCTTGCGTGAAAGATTGTGCAAACGCATGTGCCGTCGCTAAACCTTGCGGCGTTGGGTTACGGCTACCCACCATAGCAATGCCATCTTTGGCGTGTTTGTAAGGTGAGTTACCTTTTAAACCGTCGCGTGCCGTGTTATTTTGGCGATCAAGCTGCCATACCAAATCTACATGGCCTTGCAAATACAGCACGAGGGGTGGGTCTTCTATGTTCAGCAGCAAACTGGGATAACGCGGGTCTGCTAATGTCAAAAAGACGCGGTTGTTTTGTCCTGTGACAGGGTCTAATGTGCCAGCTTCTAGCCAATCCCATGTCGTTTTGAGTTGTGCTTCAAAGTTCTCTGGGATAACTTGCAAGGCTTGCGCCATAGCCGAACTAACGACTTGTTTCAGCGCAAGCTGTGGTTGAGTAAATATAGCTTGTGGCAAGCCAAATGCCGTTAACAATTTACGGGCATGCTGGTTGCCCACGCCTGACGTCATGCACAGCCTAAGCCATGCGGCAAGTTCTTCTCTACTCAGCAATTTAGCAACTTGGCTTAGAAATAATGCGGATTTATCAACGTGGATTAATCAACCAATCACCTACACGCACTGCTTGTGTGGCGGTTAATACCAAGGCGTAAGAAACACGCTCAAAAGGGCGGAACACCATCAGTAAACCATTGCGTTCATCTGGTAATTTGATGTCTTGAAAGCTTGTCCCTGTTTTGTCAACTACGCGCTCGCCATTGGTTTGAATCGCCAGCACATGCCCACGTTCCATGCCATCTTTGGTACCACGATTGATAACAACCACTTGGTTTTGCGCCACATTGGCAACCGCACTGCCGTAGACTGACACAATGCGCGCTTCAACTGCACTTACAGGTGCGCGTGGTGTGTAGGTTAACAATTCCAGTGGTGGCTCAGGCAACAAGCGGTCACCTGTGCGAATTTCCTCTTTGGAGCGAATGATGTCCAAGGTTGCTGGAACAATTTCAGTTACCGCAGTTTCACCGGCTTTTACTTCTGTACCACGAACAGCAGATACTGATTCACCACGAATCAATTTTGCACGACCCACAAATTGTGCTTCGTAGCCCAAAATCTCACCCGTACCCGGGTCTTTCAAGGCTGTTGCATTGCGAAAAACTCTGAAATCGAGTGGTTTGCCAGTTGCAATGCTGAGTGCAGACCCATCCGCACTGCGCGCATAGGCACGGTCACCTTCGCTCAGTAAAACACGGCCTTCTTGCGTGGCGACAAAACGTGGCGCAGCTTCTAAGGTGGCTTCTTCAACAATGATGGGCTCAGTCAAAAACGGCTCGATCAAGTTGTTTTGCAAAGTCGGAATCGACGCATCCGGTAAGTTGCTGATGCGGGTGCGCGGCGACAATTTCACGGTTTCTAGACTCTCAGCGCCACCGCGTCTGCTACTCAAGCGGGCGCGACCATTGGATTTGTCCAAATACAAGGTTTGACCTGGGTAAATCAAGTGTGGGTTTTTGATGTCCGCCATGTTCATGCCCCACAGCTCTGGCCAGCGCCACGGGCTTTTGAGGAAGAGCTTAGAAATCGCCCACAGCGTATCGCCACGTTTTACCGTGTAGCTGTCTGGCGCATTCGGTGCTAGTTCACTGAGCGCAACGCCATCGTTGGCAACTTGGGTTGCTGTTTTCTGCTGCCCAGGGCTCACAGTCAGTGGATTGGCCGTTGCCGCCAGCGCGGCAGTCAGCGGTAAGGCTGCGAATAGCGCGCTTGCTAACAACGTGGTTGTTGCGCTAAGTGCTTGAGAATTCAGTGTTTTGTGCATAAGTAACATTCAATCATTTTCAGCGAATTCGGATAATTCTCTATCGAAATTGCCATAAATGACATCAATTAGTCAGGAATAGTAAAATAATTGTTGTCTTTTCCCCTCTACCTCCCCTCAATCGCTCACTGGGGCTCTGGTTTTTTGAGGGGAATGCTCACATATTTAGCCTTTAGTATAGTTTTCACACTTTTTTTTGTACTCAATTTAGCCATGTTATTACCCATCCTTTCCTTCCCAGATCCGCGTCTGAACACGGTTGCCAAACCAGTAGCGGAGGTCGATCAGCGCATTGCAACGCTGATAGCCGACATGCTTGAGACCATGTACGACGCCAAAGGCATTGGCCTGGCTGCGACGCAGGTCAACGTGCACGAGCGCTTGGTGGTGATTGACGTGTCGGACACGCGTGACGAACCCTTGGTCTTCATCAACCCCGAAATCACTTGGTACAGCCCTGAAAAGCACATTGGTGAGGAGGGCTGCCTGTCTGTACCCGAAATTTACGACAAAGTCGAACGCGCAGTCGCTGTCAAAGTATCGTATTTAGACGCCAATGGCAAGCCTCAGCAGCTAGAGGCTGAAGACATGCTGGCCGTGTGCATTCAGCACGAGCTGGACCATCTGCTGGGCAAGGTGTTTGTCGAGTATTTGTCAAAACTCAAATTCAACCGCATCAAAACCAAAATGCTCAAAATCAAGCGTGAAGATGAGAAAGACGCTGAATATGACCAGTTAAGCCGTCCGAAGATGTAAGTTTTGCGGACAAAATTCAATGAAATTGATCTTCGCTGGCACGCCAGAATTTGCAAGTAGGGCGATGAAAGCCTTGGTTGATGCAGGGCATGAAGTCGTATTGGTCTTGACCCAACCCGACCGTCCCGCTGGGCGCGGCATGAAGCTGCAAGCATCGGCTGTCAAGCAATTTGCCCTTGACCACAACATCCCTGTCGCCCAACCACGCAGCCTGCGTTTGGATGGCAAATTCCCTGAAGAAGCAGCGCTAGGCAAAGCTGCTATCGACAAGGCCATTGCGGACGGCGCAGAGGTGATGATCGTCGCCGCTTACGGTTTGATTCTGCCGCAGTGGGCGCTCACTTCCCCAAAGTTGGGTTGCTTGAATATCCATGCCTCGTTGCTGCCACGTTGGCGCGGGGCCGCACCGATTCACCGCGCGATCGAAGCGGGCGATGCCACCACTGGCGTCACCATCATGCAAATGGATGTGGGGCTGGACACCGGCGACATGTTGCTGCGGGACGAATTACCGATTTTAGACACCGATACCACCGGCTCTTTGCACGACAAATTGGCCGAAATGGGTGGCGATTTAATCGTCAGAACCTTGGCTGAATTGGCGGGTTTGAAAGCCGTCAAACAGCCCGAAGCCGGCGTAACTTACGCCCACAAAATTGAGAAATCCGAGGCGCAAATCGACTGGTCGCAAAACGCCGAAGTCATCACCCGCCGCATCCGCGCGTTCAACCCCTTCCCAGGCGCGGTGACATCGCTCAATGGCGAGCAGATCAAAGTGTGGGGAGCCGAGTTGGGCGATAAAACATTGCTAGAAGCCCATAAAATTGATGGAACCTATAAAAATGGTCAAATATTGGCTGTATCCAGCGTATTTATTGCCTGTTCCGCTATGAATAATGTAGTGAATTTGACGGAATTGCAACGCCCAGGCGGCAAACGTCTCAAAGTGGCGGATTTTGTACGCGGCTTCGATGTACAAGTCGGCATGTGCTTCGGCGAACTGGTTTAATCGCGGCTTATGTTTTTAAGTCGCAGCAATTACACCCACCCCGCTTATTTGCAGGGGGCAAAAGACTGTATCCCCATGCTGCCCGGCATGGTGGCGTGGGGGCTGACCATGGGTGTCTCCATGGTCAACAGCGGCATGAGCGTGGTCGAATCGGTCGCGATGACGCTGCTGGTTTTCGCCGGCAGCTCGCAGCTGGCCGCCATTCCCCTCATCGCCGTGGGTGCGCCCATGTGGGTGATTTTGCTCACTGGTTTGTGCGTGAACCTGCGCTTCGTGGTTTTCAGCGCGCATTTGCGGCCGTATTTGATGCATTTACCCCGCTGGAAGCGATTGATAAACGGCTATCTGGTTGCGGATTTAAGCTACGTCCAGTTCGTCAGCAAATTTTCAAAACCGGGCACAACACCAGAGCAGCAACAAGAGCAAGATGCTTTTTTGGCGGGTAACACAGGCCTAACGTGGGTGGCATGGATGGGCGCTAGCCTGCTGGGCATCGCGCTGGCGCACCAAGTGCCCGTGCATTGGGGGCTGGGTTTTGCGGGCATTTTGTCTTTGTTGGGTATTTTGTGTTCTTTGGCAACCAGCAAGCTGCGCGTTGTTGCTGCCGTCGTATCTAGCCTAGTTGCCGTCGTGGCGTATGCTTTGCCGTTGAAGATGAATATTGTCGTTGCCATTTCAGCCGCTGTGGCTATGTGTTTGTTGCTAGACAAAACGCAGCGAACAATGCTAAAGAATCCCGCATGACCGCCAATATCACCGACGTCTGGACGCTCATCACCATCATCGGCTTGGCGCTGGTCACCGTCATCACGCGTTGCTTTTTCTTGTATTCCAGCAAATCGTGGCAGTTACCTAATTGGGTGAACCGTGGTTTGCATTACGCCCCCATCGCCGCTTTGTCTGCGGTTATCTTGCCTGAAATTCTGGTCACGCAAGGGCAGTTGCTCACATCTTGGCACGATGCTAAATTGATCGCTGGTCTGGTTGGCGCAGGCGTTTATTTTTGGCGCAAAAGTGTGCTGCTCACCATGAGTTTGGGCATGGCGGTGTACCTGCCATTGCACTTGTGGTTGGGCTGGTAGGGCGATAAGTAAAACGATTACTAAAGCGTCTCATGACGTATT
>JBEBJY010000008.1:0-70654 GCA_040079635.1 Burkholderiaceae bacterium
CGGCTTCCAACCGGCTTGACCGCAAAGCGAGCTGCTTTACGGTCAGTTGCAACTATGCCAATTAATTTGAAAATGTCCATGATCTTGAAGATACAAGAGCTCAATTTCGATGTGAATTAGTTGCCCGCCGAATGCTGAATTGTCCTGAATTGGGATCTGACCCCAATTTCTTCACCTTCGCTGGTAGAAGCCTAACTCGACCGCCAACCCTCAAATGAAGACTCCTTCTTTCGCCCGGCGGGGCGAGAGAAGGCGGGGGATGAGAGTGGGGAAAACAAGCCAGCTTACGCAGTAAAAATGCTATTATTTAAATAGCTTATAAGGCAATAAATACGCCGGCTAGAGCCATAAATGACTCTTAAATCAACCCAAAGCCTTCAAAACCGCATCCCCCATCTCCACCGTGCTGACCTTCGTAGTCCCTGCACTGTAAATATCAGGCGTCCGCAGTCCTTGCGCCAAGACGGCTTTGACGGCGGTTTCGATGCGATCGGCAGCCGCAGCTTGGTTCAAAGAGAAGCGCAGCATCATCGCCGCACTCAAAATCGTGGCCAATGGATTGGCGATGCCTTTACCAGCGATATCTGGCGCGCTGCCGTGGCTCGGTTCGTAGAGACCCTGTTTTTTGTCGTTCAAGCTGGCAGACGGCAACATGCCGATGGAGCCGGTCAGCATCGCTGCGGCGTCCGACAAAATGTCGCCAAACATGTTGCCGGTGACGACCACGTCGAATTTCTTGGGCGCTTTGACCAGCTGCATCGCCGCGTTGTCCACGTACATGTGGTCCAAGGCGACTTCAGGGTACTGCTTGCCGACCTCGGAAACGACGTCTTTCCAGAACTGGAAAGTCTCCAAAACATTGGCTTTGTCCACGCTGGTGACCTTTTTGTCACGTTTCATGGCGGCCTGGAAGGCGACGTGGGCGATGCGTTCGATCTCCGGGCGGCTGTAGCGCATGGTGTCGAAGGCTTCTTCACTGCCTGGGAAATGCCCATCCGTCGCCACGCGGCGGCCACGGGGCTGACCGAAGTAGATGTCGCCGGTCAGTTCGCGGATGATCAAAATGTCGAGGCCTGCGACCAGTTCAGGCTTCAAGCTGGAGGCATCGACCAGCTCTTTGTAGCAAATCGCAGGGCGGAAGTTGGCAAACAGGCCCATGTTTTTACGCAGACCCAAAATCGCCTGCTCGGGGCGCAGCGGGCGGTCCAGCGAGTCGTATTTCCAGTCACCGACCGCGCCGAACAGCACGGCGTCGGAATCCATCGCCAGTTTCAACGTAGCAGGTGGGAGTGGGTGGCCGTGCGCCTCGTAAGCTGCGCCGCCAACGAGGGCGGATTCCATCTCCATCTTCAGGCCAAATTCTTTGTCGATGACCTTCAAGACTTTGACAGCTTCTGCGACGATTTCTGTACCAATGCCGTCACCGGGGAGGATTGCGATTTTCATGTGATTTCTTTTCTAAAGTCGTTATTTTTACTATTAATTTAATAGCTGCTTAGGCAATAAATACGCCGGCTAGAGGCATATTTTGAGGGTAAAAATTAATATCAAAATGATAGCAAAAACGCCTATGTCAATTACAGCAATGTCTGCGCCAACCAAGGCTTAGCTGCCAAACGCTCGGCCTCAAACGCCTTGATTTTGTCGCTGTGGCGCAGGGTCAAACCAATATCGTCAAAACCGTTGATCAGGCAGTATTTGCGGAAGGCTTGCACCTCAAATGGCCATTCCACGCCGTCGGGTTTGACAATGACTTGGCGCTCCAGATCGACGGTCAGGCTGTAGCTGGGGAAGGCGGCGCATTCGTCAAACAGCTGGGCAACCTGCGCATCGCTCAACACAATGGGTAGCAGGCCGTTTTTGAAGCTGTTGTTGAAGAAAATGTCGGCATAGCTGGGCGCAATGATGGCACGAAAGCCGTATTGGTCGAGCGCCCAAGGCGCGTGCTCACGGGAAGAGCCGCAGCCAAAGTTTTTACGGGCTAAAAGAACGCTGGCTCCGGCGTAGCGGGGCTGGTTCAGCACGAAATCTGGGTTGGGTTTGCGGCTGGTCGGGTCCTGGCCAGGATAGCCGGCGTCCAGATAGCGCCATTCGTCAAACAAATTGATGCCAAAACCGGTTTTGCGGATGGATTTGAGGAACTGCTTGGGGATGATGGCGTCGGTGTCGACGTTTTCGCGGTCCATCGGGGCGACCAAGCCTTTGTGTACGGTGAATTTTTGCATAAATAGGTAGCTAAGTTGTTGATCTTTATAATTATTTAAATTATTTCTTGCCAGCGCCTTCAATCACTGAACCCGCTTTTTGGATGTCTTGACCTACACCTTTTAGGGTGTTGCAGCCAGCAAGTGCCAGCAAAGCCATGGCAACAACCAAGGTTAAAAACTTGTTCATGATGTTCTCCTTCAGAGCTTGGTCAAACAAAACGTCTAAACAAAACGGCGGATATCGACAAAATGCCCATGTACAGCCGCCGCCGCCGCCATGGCGGGGCTGACCAAGTGTGTGCGCCCCCCCGCACCTTGGCGGCCTTCAAAATTGCGGTTTGAGGTGGAGGCGCAGCGTTCGCCAGCTTCCAGCTTGTCGGCATTCATGGCCAGACACATGGAGCAGCCCGGTTCGCGCCATTCAAAACCAGCAGCGGTGAAGATGTGGTGCAGGCCTTCGCGTTCGGCTTGGTCTTTCACCAAACCTGAGCCTGGCACAACCAAGGCCAATTTGACGTTTTTGGCGACTTTTTGACCCAATTGCTTCACCATCGCCGCCGCTTCGCGCATGTCTTCAATGCGGCTGTTGGTGCACGAGCCAATAAACACTTTGTCAACGTAAATGTCGTTCAGCGCTTTGCCTGGTGGCAAACCCATGTAAGTGAGTGCTCGCTCTATCGCATCGCGTTTGTTGGCGTCTTTTTCTTTGTCCGGATCGGGCGTGAAGTCGTCGATACCAAACACCATTTCAGGTGAGGTGCCCCATGTGACTTGGGGGATGATTTGTGTCGCATCCAGCTCGACCACAGCGTCAAAATGCGCGCCAGGGTCTGATTGCAAGCCCTTCCAATACGCCACAGCCTGATCCCATTCCACGCCTTTAGGGGCGAGGGGGCGACCTTGCAAATAAGCGATGGTTTTGTCGTCCACGGCGACCAAGCCAGCGCGCGCGCCAGCTTCAATCGCCATGTTGCAGACCGTCATGCGGCCTTCCATGCTGAGGGCGCGGATGGCTGAACCGGCGAATTCAATGGTGTAACCGGTGCCGCCGGCGGTGCCGATTTTGCCGATGATGGCCAGCACGATGTCTTTGCCGCCGACACCGGCGGGCACTTTGCCTTCGACTTTGACGAGCATGTTTTTGGCTTTTTTGGCCAGCAGCGTCTGCGTCGCCATGACGTGTTCGACCTCACTCGTGCCAATGCCGTGCGCCAACGCGCCAAACGCGCCGTGGGTTGAGGTGTGAGAGTCGCCGCAAACAACGGTCATACCAGGCAAAGTCGCGCCCTGTTCAGGCCCGATGACGTGGACGATCCCTTGGCGCTTGGACAGAAACGGAAAGTACGCTGCAGAACCAAATTCGGCCATGTTCTTATCAAGCGTGGTGATTTGCTCTTTGCTGACAGGGTCGGTGATACCGTCGTAGCCCAGCTCCCAACCTGTAGTAGGGGTGTTGTGGTCAGCGGTAGCAACAATGGAGCTGATGCGCCAGATTTTGCGACCTGCTTGGCGAATGCCCTCAAACGCCTGCGGGCTGGTGACTTCATGTACCAAATGGCGGTCAATGTACAAAACGGCGGTGCCGTCTTCTTCGGTGTGGACGACGTGTTCGTCCCAGATTTTGTCGTAGAGGGTGCGGCTCATGGTGTGTGTATGTGTTTTGTTTCTAAGGCAATCTTGGGGAATGGCTCTATTTTATTCAATCTGTGGCTTAAGTTTGCCGAAGAATGAAAAACGCCCGCAGATGTTGCCATCAGGCGGGCGAAGCTACAGTCAATAAAGCTGATTAGCGCTGAGCAATCGGTTTGACGTCACGCGTTACATTGCCAGTGAACAATTGGCGTGGACGGCCAATTTTGTACTCTGGATCGCCAATCATTTCGTTCAATTGAGCAATCCAACCAGTTGTGCGAGCCAAGGCGAACACAGCGGTGAACAGTGGTGTCGGGATGCCGATGGCGCGTTGCACGATGCCAGAGTAGAAGTCCACGTTCGGGTACAACTTGCGCTGCACAAAGTAGTCGTCTTCCAAGGCGATTTTTTCTAAAGCCATTGCTAATTTGAACAATGGGTCGTTTTCTAAGCCCAACTCAGCCAATACTTCTTTGCAAGTTTCTTGCATCAATTTAGCGCGCGGGTCGTAGTTTTTGTACACGCGGTGACCAAAACCCATCAGCTTAACGCCAGAGTTTTTGTCTTTCACTTTTTCCATAAACTCGCCCACTTTGCTGATGCCACCCATTTTTTGGATGTCTTCCAGCATGTTCAAGCAGGCTTCGTTCGCGCCGCCGTGTGCAGGACCCCATAGGCAAGCAACGCCAGCTGCAATGGCTGCAAATGGGTTGGTACCTGAGCTACCGCACAAACGAACAGTAGATGTAGAAGCATTTTGCTCGTGGTCGGCATGCAATGTAAAGATGCGGTCTAAAGCGCGCTCTAACACTGGGCTGACTTTGTACGGCTCGCAAGGTGTGGCGAACATCATGTGCAAAAAGTTGCCAGCGTAGCTCAAGTCATTGCGTGGGTAAACGAAAGGCTGACCGACGGTGTATTTGTAAGCCATCGCCACCAATGTTGGCATTTTTGCGATCAAACGAATCGCAGAAATGTTGCGGTGCTCAGGGTTGTTGATGTCGGTGCTGTCGTGGTAGAACGCAGACAATGCGCCGACCAAACCAGTCATGATCGCCATCGGGTGTGCATCACGGCGGAAGCCACGCAAGAAGAATTGCATTTGCTCGTTGACCATGGTGTGGTTGGTCACGAGTTTGGTGAACTTGGCTTTTTCGTCTGCGTTTGGTAATTCACCGTAAAGCAGCAGATAGCTGGCTTCTAAAAAGTCACAGTTGGTGGCCAATTGCTCAATCGGGTAACCACGGTACAACAATTCGCCCTTGTCGCCGTCGATATAGGTGATGGCAGACTGGCAAGCCGCTGTGGACAAAAAGCCTGGGTCGTAGGTGAACATGCCGGTTTGGGCATACAACTTACGAATATCAATCACATCAGGGCCAACAGTGCCGTGATAGACAGGCATGTCGATACTTGGGCTGCCGTTGCTAAAGGATAGCGTGGCTTTATTTTCAGCTAGTTTCATGGGGCGTCCTCTGTGGGCTTTGGTTTAGGTAAAAGTTGAAGTTTAGTAAATTTTAAAATTTTTTATGCTTTATTTCGCAACATCTGTAGCACTTCGCGCGCTTCGGCGCAGTCTAGAGAGGGGCTGCTAATCACCAGTTCATCAAGCGATTTTCGTGCCAAATGCAAGTCAAGCAAATCGTTGTCGCTCAAGTCCATTAAGACATTAAGACCTTTCGCTTGGTTGACAGTCAGCGATTTTTCAAAGGTGTTGAAGAAACGCTCGATGAACAAATCGTTCTCCAGTAAACCACGGCGGCAACGCCAGCGCAGTTTGCTCAAATCTCTCTCGTTCAAAAGTTCGGATTGCATCGCTATCGTCTTATTTTGTCTGGATTAGACGGTACGCCTAAACAGTCCTCATAACCATCATCTCTTTGATCTTACCGATGGCCTTGGTAGGATTCAAACCTTTAGGGCAAACATCGACGCAATTCATGATGGTATGGCAGCGGAACAGCCGGTACGGATCTTCTAAATTGTCCAAACGCTCGGCAGTAGCTTCGTCGCGACTGTCGGCGATGAAGCGGTAGGCTTGCAGCAAACCAGCGGGGCCAACAAATTTGTCCGGGTTCCACCAGAAGCTAGGGCATGACGTGGAGCAGCTGGCGCACAAAATGCACTCGTACAAACCATTCAACTCATCACGCTCTTCAGGGCTTTGCAGGCGCTCTTTTTCAGGCGGTGTGGTGGTGTTGATCAAGTACGGCTTGATCGAGTTGTATTGCTTGAAGAATTGCGTCATGTCGACGATCAAATCGCGAATGACTGGCAGGCCTGGCAGCGGCTTCAAGACGATGTCGCCTTTGAGCGTCAGCATGTTGGTCAGGCAAGCCAAACCATTTTTGCCGTTGATGTTCATCGCATCTGAGCCGCAGACACCTTCGCGGCATGAGCGACGGAAGGTGATGCTGGGGTCTTGCGCTTTGAGCTTCATCAGCGCATCGAGCAACATGCGTTCGTTACCGTCCAATTCAACTTGGATGGTTTGCATATATGGCTTAGCGTCGGTATCAGGGTCGTAGCGGTAGATTTTGAAAGTACGTAGTGTCATGTTGATTCTCGATATAGATTCAAACGGTATCTGGATTTAGAAAGAACGGACTGTCAATGGCACAGAGTCCACAGTCAGTGGCTTCATCTTCACGGGTTTGTAAGACAAAGCATTCGTTGCACTGTCCCACAAGGTGTGCTTGTGCCAGTCGGTGTCGTTACGACCATTTGGATGTGCAGCAGTGTCTCCGTAGTCATTCACCGTGTGCGCGCCACGGCTTTCATGGCGGGCTGCGGCAGACACGATGGTGGCTTGTGCGGCTTCGATCAAGTTGTCAATTTCCAGCGCTTCGATGCGCGCAGTGTTGAAAACTTTGGATTTGTCTTTGAGGTTGATGTTGCTCACGCGTTTGCGCAACTCGGCAACCTTTTTGACGCCTTCGTCCATGCTAGCTTGGGTGCGGAACACACCTGCGTGAAATTGCATGGTGTTGCGAATGTCATCAGCCACGTCTTGCGCGTATTCGCCGTCAGTCGCTGCATCCAAACGCGCAACGCGAGCCAGTGAGGCATCGGCAGCATCAGCAGGCAAAGGCTTGTGCAATTTGTTTTTCTGATTGAACTCAACAATGTGGTTACCCGCAGCGCGACCAAATACCAACAAGTCTAGTAACGAGTTCGTACCCAAACGGTTTGCGCCGTGTACGCTGACGCAGGAGCATTCGCCCACTGCGTACAAGCCATTCACAACTTCGCTTTGGTTGTCGGCGTTTTGCGTGACGACTTGGCCATTGATGTTGGTTGGGATACCGCCCATTTGGTAGTGAATCGTTGGCACCACAGGAATCGGCTCTTTGGTGATGTCAACGTTGGCAAAGTTGTGACCAATTTCAAACACCGAAGGCAAACGCTTCATGATGGTGTCTGCACCCAGATGCGTCATATCCAGGTTGATGTAGTCTTTGTTCGGGCCGCAACCACGGCCTTCTTTGATCTCTTGGTCCATACAGCGTGACACGTAGTCGCGCGGCGCCAGATCTTTGTAGGCTGGCGCATAGCGCTCCATGAAGCGCTCGCCATTGCTGTTGCGCAAAATAGCGCCTTCGCCACGGCAGCCTTCTGTCAACAGTACACCAGCACCGGCAACGCCAGTAGGGTGGAATTGCCAAAACTCCATGTCTTGCAACGGAATGCCAGCACGAGCCGCCATACCCAAGCCGTCACCCGTGTTGATGAACGCATTGGTAGACGCTGCGAAAATACGTCCTGCACCGCCGGTGGCGAGCAAGGTGGTTTTGGCTTCCAAAATGTGCACTTCGCCAGTTTCCATTTCCAGTGCGGTCACACCGACGACATCGCCAGCTGCATCACGAATCAAATCAAGCGCCATCCATTCGACGAAGAATTGCGTCTTGGCTTGCACGTTTTGCTGGTACAGCGTGTGCAGCATGGCGTGGCCTGTACGGTCAGCGGCTGCGCAAGCGCGTTCAACGGCTTTTTCGCCATAGTTAGCGGTGTGTCCACCGAAAGGACGCTGGTAAATCGTGCCATCTGGGTTGCGGTCAAACGGCATGCCCATGTGTTCTAGGTCGTACACCACATTGGCGGCTTCACGACACATGAATTCAATGGCGTCCTGGTCTCCCAACCAATCGGAGCCTTTGACGGTGTCGTAAAAATGGTAATGCCAATTATCAGCATTCATGTTGCCGAGTGAAGCGCCGATGCCGCCCTGTGCTGCGACAGTGTGTGAGCGAGTTGGGAATACCTTTGATAGCACAGCAACGTTCAAGCCAGCACGTGCCAACTGTAGCGATGCACGCATGCCAGAGCCACCAGCGCCGACGATAACAACGTCAAATTTGCGTTTGGAAACTGCAGCAGTGCTTGCTGTAAAAGATGAAATAGGGGAATTGCTTGTAGCGGACGCCATGAATTACAGTCTCCAGAGAACTTGAATAGCCCAGCCCGCACATGCGACCAGCCAAACGATGGTGAATACTTGCATCAACAAACGGATGCCAACGGGTTGGATGTAATCCATCCAAATATCACGCATGCCTACCCACACGTGGTAAAGCATGGCGACGATGACGACAAAAGTGAGCGTCTTCATCCATTGCGAAGAGAAGATGCCAGCCCACTTGTCGTAGCCCATCGTTCCTTTGTTGAAAATGACTTGCGCGAGGACGACGACTGTGAACAGCGCCATGAGAACTGCGGTAACGCGTTGGCTCAGCCAATCGCGCACGCCATAGTGCGCACCAACAACGATGCGCTTAGAACCATAATTAACTGCCATGTTATTTTTCCTTTGTTCTTTTTATGTGGTGAATAGTTGAATATTTGAATGAATAAAATTAATACAGGCCGAACAGTTTGAGCGCCAAGATAAATGTCAAACCCAAGCTCAAACCCAAAACCACCATGGCTGATGATTTGCCAAACTCTTTGGTCGCCACGTCATGGTTCAAGTCCATGAACAAATGACGCAAACCTGCGATGAAATGCTGCAAATAAGCCCAAATCAAGGCCAAAGCGATTAATTTGAAGAACCAGCCGGGCACAAAACCCACGCCAGCATTGAAAACGCTCGTAAACCTAGCAAATGAAATTTCTGAACTTACTGAGGTGTCAAACATCCAAATGATGAACGGCATCAGCAAAAACATGATCGCGCCGCTGGCACGGTGCAAGATAGACACCCAGGCTGCAGGTGCCATGCGGTAGGTGGTCAGGTCTTGGAAGGCGTTGATATTGCGAAATTCAGGCCGTTTTGGCTTTGTTCCCATGGCTGGAGCGGTCATGTGTGGGCTTTCAAATGAGTCAACGAAATGTCGAATAAAGTGTCGAAAAAAGCATCAAAACCATGTTGTCAGACATCGTAATGAATCCGTAAAAGTGTAAATTCTATTGCACCGCAGCAAACTTAATAGGAAATTACAAGAATTGTTGACTAATGTCCTTGAAAAATCTTCAAAAAAGTAGATGAAAAGTCGTTTTGGACGGAATTTGACTTAGTTTTTGAACTTAGTTTAGTTCGTTGCGGTAATGGTGTGTATCTGTCAGGTAATAGCCACGGCGCAGCTCCATGGGAGCATCGTTGTAGGTGTAAGCGACGCGTTCAACACTCAAAAGTGGCATATTTTGCTCTATTTTTAATAGCGAACTATGTAATAAATTCGCCTGCAAAGCACGTATTTTCTCTACAGCTCTGACCATGCGAACACCGAACTCGGTTTCAAACAAGGCATACATGGAGCCGTGGTAATCAGCCAAACGTTCAGCGGTCAAACCTTTGAATGGTGCGGCTGGCAGCCAAATGTCTTCCAAAATGGTCGGCACGCCGCTGAACGACAGTATGCGCTGCGCTTGCCAAACCGGGTCGCCTGTACGCAGATTGAGTAATTTGGCGATTTCGGCCGTGGCACGAATTCGTTTGCATTCCGTGATTTGACGGTCAGCCGGACCTTCGCTGCTTTGGTCGCCTGAATCAGGCACCAATTTTAAAAACCGGTATTGCGCGTGCTTTTCAGCATGTGTGTCGACAAATGTGCCCTTGCCTTGTCGGCGAACCAGTAAATTGTCTGCAGCGAGCTCGTCAATCGCTTTGCGCACAGTGCCTTGGCTCACGCGGTAACGAACCGCCAAGTCCATTTCGCTGGGAATCGCTTCGCCCGGTTTCCACTCGCCGCCTTGCAGGCTTTTGAGTATCAAGCCTTTGATTTGCTGGTAAAGCGGGCTGAAAGCAGGCGCGGCATAGGTCGCTGCAAGGTCAGTTGTTCCTTGCAAATCGCTGATAGATGCCTGTGGCGGCAGCTGTGTCGCTTGTGCAGATTGAGTGGAATTGTCGTTTTGTGCCATTTTGCTAATCATATCTTATATAAGACATAAGACAAATTGACTTATTAGGGTTTTCGAGAGTAAACTTGGGGACTGTTACTTTCTTATTTTTATCTTTTCTTTTCTCTTCTCTTTTCAACTTTTACTTTCAACCTTGGAGTTTTCTATGAGCAAAAAGCCCGTCCGTGTAGCAGTTACAGGTGCAGCAGGTCAAATTGGTTACGCGATTCTGTTTCGCATCGCATCGGGTGAAATGCTCGGCAAAGACCAGCCAGTAGTCTTGAGCTTGTTAGAAGTACCAGTTGAAAAAGCCCAGCAAGCCCTGCAAGGCGTGATGATGGAATTGCAAGATTGCGCGTTCCCATTGCTCGTGGGCATGGAAGCACATAGCGACCCAATGACAGCGTTCAAAGACGTGGATTACGCTTTGCTCATCGGTTCACGTCCACGTGGCCCAGGCATGGAGCGTGCAGAGTTGTTGGCTGTCAATGCCGAGATTTTCACCGCGCAAGGTAAGGCTTTGAACGCTGTTGCCAGCCGCGACGTGCGCGTTTTGGTGGTCGGTAATCCAGCCAATACCAATGCCTACATCGCCATGAAAAGCGCGCCAGATTTACCACGTAAAAACTTCACCGCCATGCTGCGTTTGGACCACAACCGTGCTTTGTCGCAAATCGCTGCCAAAACCGGCAAAGCCGTGGCTGAGATTGAAAAATTCGTGGTGTGGGGCAACCATTCACCAACGATGTACGCCGACTACCGCTTCGCCACCATCAATGGCGCATCTGTCAAAGACATGATCAACGACCACGACTGGAACGCCAACACCTTCTTGCCAACCGTGGGCAAGCGTGGCGCAGCCATCATCGCCGCACGTGGCGTGTCTTCAGCTGCGTCTGCAGCAAACGCCGCTATCGACCACATGCGCGATTGGGCTTTGGGCACCAATGGCAAGTGGGTGACGATGGGTATTCCATCTGACGGCCAATACGGCATCCCGAAAGACACCATGTTTGGCTTTGCTGTGACCTGTGAAGGCGGCGAATACAAAACCGTTGAAGGCTTGACGGTTGACGCGTTCAGCCAAGAATGCATCAACAAAACCCTCGCTGAGTTGCAAGAAGAGCAAAAAGGCGTGGCGCATTTGCTGTAACCACGGCAATTAAACTGGTAAAACCTTCAAAACTGGCTTAGTGACCATGCAGCTTGTCCCCGCATCCACCCAAGTGCATCCGCGTGATGTGCTGCTAGGTGCGCAGGCTGCGGGTGTCAGTTTGCCAGTTTGCGACCATTATTGCGGCGTTGAAGCCCGCATGTTGAAGAGCTTGCAATTGCAAAAGGAACTCGCAGAAGAGTTTGGCACTTGCGTGTTTGACGTGACATTAGATTGTGAAGATGGCGCGCCTGTAGGTGGCGAGCTGGAACACGCTGAATTGGTTGCAAAAATAGCATCAAATTCGACTCTAGCCGGCGTAAATATTGCTTATACAGCTATCAAAAAAATAGCAAATACACATGCAGCGACGCAAAAATCATCTCGCGTAGCCGTTCGCGTTCATGCGCCAGACCACGCCGCGTTTGAGTCAGATATCGATATCATTGTCGGCCAAGCATCGCATGCCTTGTGTCATGTGATGATTCCGAAAGTGGAGTCGGTCGCCGATATTGACCGTGCCGTCAAATTGATCGATGCCGCACAAAAAAAATCCAAAGTAGTGAGTACCCAAGCAAGGATGAAATCAGGTGCAAAGCGCCAAATTCCTCTGCATGTGTTGATCGAGTCGCCCACGGCAGTGCACCGCGCTTTTGAGATTGCAGCACATCCCCGCGTGCAGTCGCTCAGTTTCGGGTTGATGGATTTTGTGTCCAGCCATGGCGGGGCTATTCCAGCCAGTGCCATGGGTTTGGCTGGGCAGTTCACGCATCCGCTCGTTGTTCGAGCCAAGCTAGAGATTGCCAGCGCCTGCCATGCGCATGGCAAAGTGCCGTCGCACTGCGTGGTGACTGAATTTTCTGATGCAGATGCTATTAAAAATGCAGCGATTCAGGCAGCAAATACGCTGGGTTACACGCGTATGTGGAGCATTCATCCAAGTCAAATTCGTCCCATTTTGGCGGCTTTTGCGCCTGATGCAAGTGACATTGATTTGGCGACGCAGATCATCACAACCGGTGTAGATGCCGATTGGGCACCCATCAGTTACAAGGGAACGCTGCACGACCGTGCCAGCTATCGCTATTACTGGCAAGTGCTGGAGCGAGCGCACCAAACAGGTAGAGCTATGGATGCGTCAGTAGCTCATTTTTTTAACGATTAAATTTACCATTTTGAAACCAGGAGATTGAGATGTTACAAGCCTACAGAACCCACGTTGCCGAGCGCGCTGCGCTAGGTATTCCGCCATTGCCACTGTCTGCCAAGCAAACGGGCGAGTTGATTGAGTTGCTCAAAGCGCCGCCAGCGGGCGAAGAGGCAACACTGGTTGAGTTGATCACGCACCGCGTGCCCGCTGGTGTGGATGCGGCTGCTAAAGTCAAAGCCAGCTACTTGGCTGCTGTTGCCCATGGCACAGAAGTTTGCCCGTTGATCAGCCGTGCGCAAGCGACAACATTGCTCGGCACCATGCTGGGTGGCTACAACATCGGTCCTATGGTGGCTTTGTTGGACGATTCAGCTGTTGCCGCAGAAGCTGCAGCAGGTCTGAAAAAGACTTTGTTGATGTTTGACCAATTCCATGATGTGAAAGAAAAAGCCGATAAGGGCAACGCTTTTGCCAAGTCAGTGCTGCAAAGCTGGGCGGACGCTGAGTGGTTCACCAGCCGCCCTGAAGTGGCAAAGTCCATCACGCTGACCATTTTCAAAGTGGCTGGCGAGATCAATACTGACGATTTGTCACCCGCACCAGACGCTTTCAGTCGCCCTGATATCCCGATGCACGCTTTGGCGATGCACAAAAACGCCCGCCCAGGTGTTGTGCCAGAAGAAGACGGCAAGCGTGGCCCAGTCAAGTTCATCAATGACCTCAAAGCCAAGGGCAACCTGGTCGCCTACGTGGGTGATGTGGTCGGTACCGGCTCTAGCCGTAAATCAGCCACCAACTCGGTGTTGTGGTTCACCGGTGAAGACATTCCGTTCGTGCCGAACAAGCGTTTTGGTGGTGTGTGCTTGGGCAACAAAATCGCCCCGATTTTCTACAACACCATGGAAGACTCAGGCGCTTTGCCGATTGAGTTGGACGTGAGCAACATGAACATGGGCGACGTGGTTGAGCTGCGCCCTTATGACGGTCAAGCGCTGAAAGACGGCAAAGTGATTGCCGAGTTCAAGCTGAAAAGCGATGTGCTGTTTGACGAAGTGCGCGCCGGTGGTCGCATTCCGCTGATCATCGGCCGTGGTTTGACCGCAAAAGCACGTGAAGCACTGGGCTTGCCAGTGTCGACCTTGTTCCGCTTGCCGCAAAACCCTGTGGACACCAAAAAAGGTTTCACACTGGCGCAAAAAATGGTCGGTCGTGCATGCGGTTTGCCAGTCGTGAACGGTGTTCAACAAGGCGTGCGTCCTGGCACGTACTGTGAACCAAAAATGACCAGCGTCGGTTCACAAGATACGACTGGCCCAATGACCCGCGACGAGCTGAAAGATTTGGCTTGCTTGGGCTTTAGTGCTGACTTGGTGATGCAGTCCTTCTGCCACACAGCCGCCTATCCAAAACCAGTCGACGTGAAAATGCACCACGAACTACCAGAGTTCATGACCGACCGTGGCGGTATTCCGCTGCGTCCGGGTGACGGCATCATCCACAGCTGGTTGAATCGCATGTTGTTGCCTGACACCGTCGGCACCGGCGGCGACAGCCACACCCGTTTCCCTATCGGTATCAGCTTCCCAGCAGGTTCTGGCCTAGTTGCGTTTGGTGCAGCTACGGGCGTGATGCCTTTGGACATGCCAGAGAGCGTGTTGGTTCGCTTCAAAGGCAAAATGCAACCCGGCGTGACTCTGCGCGACTTGGTCAACGCCATTCCGCTGTACGCCATCAAAGCCGGTTTGTTGACCGTGGCCAAGCAGGGCAAAATCAACATCTTCTCTGGCCGCATTTTGGAAATTGAAGGTTTGCCAGATCTCAAGGTCGAGCAAGCGTTTGAGTTGTCAGATGCGTCTGCCGAGCGTTCAGCTGGTGGTTGCACCGTGCATTTGAACAAAGAGCCCATCATCGAGTACATCACCAGCAACATCACCATGTTGAAGTGGATGATTGCGACTGGTTACAGCGACGTCCGCACCATCAACCGCCGCATTGCCGCGATGGAGGCATGGTTGGCCAAGCCTGATTTGTTGAAAGGCGATGCAGATGCTGAATACGCTGCTGTCATCGAGATTGATTTGGCTGACATCCATGAGCCAATCGTCGCCTGCCCGAACGACCCAGATGATGTCAAAACATTGGGTGACGTGGCTGGGAAAGTGATTGAAGAAGTGTTTATCGGTAGCTGCATGACCAATATTGGCCACTTCCGTGCGGCATCTAAATTGCTTGAAAACAAACGTGACATTCCTGTCAAGTTGTGGGTTGCACCGCCGACGAAGATGGATGCCCACCAGTTGAGCGAAGAAGGTCATTACGGCGTGTTGGGCAGTGCTGGCGCACGTATGGAAATGCCAGGCTGTAGCTTGTGCATGGGCAACCAAGCGCAAGTGAAAGAGGGCGCAACCGTGTTCTCCACATCCACCCGTAACTTCCCGAACCGTTTGGGTAAAAACAGCAATGTTTACTTGGGTTCTGCTGAGTTGGCCGCGATCTGCTCTAAGCTAGGCCGCATTCCGACCAAAGCTGAATACATGGCCGACATGGGCGTGCTGACTGCTGCCAGCGACAAAATTTACCAATACATGAATTTTGACAAAATGCCGGATTTTACGGAAGTGACTGATGCGGCAGACAAGGCCGCAGTCAAAGCTGCTGCGACAGCCTAAGCTAGTCGTCAGCGCTGAATAGCAAAAAGCCCTGCAAGTTAGCTTGCAGGGCTTTTTTATGTCTAAATAGACCTCTAGACGGCGTATTTATTGCCTAATATGCTATTGATTTCATAGCATTTTGAGTAAATATCAGTGGTTGTCTCTAGGCACTTGTGAGCCGCGTTTACCCACTAAAAAGTCTAAATCAACACCTTCATCGGCTTGCAGAACGTGGTCGATGTAGAGTTTCCAATAGCCTGAGTCCATTGGGGGCTTAGGCGGTGTCCACGAAGCTAGACGGCGCGCTAATTCTTCGTCGCTGATGTGCAGATGCAGTTTGCGCTCTGGCACATTTAATTCAATCACGTCGCCGTTTTGCACCACGGCCAAAGGCCCACCCGCAGCCGCTTCAGGCACGGTATGTAAAACTACCGTGCCGTAAGCTGTGCCGCTCATGCGGGCGTCGCTGATGCGCACCATGTCGGTGATGCCTTTGCGCAAAATTTTTGGCGGCAAGGGCATGTTCCCTACCTCAGCCATACCCGGATAGCCCTTAGGGCCGCAGTTTTTAAGAACCAAAACACAGTTCTCGTCGACATCAAGATTTTCGTCGTTGATGCGCTCGTCAAAATCTTCTTTGTTTTCAAACACCACGGCGCGACCTTTGTGCACTAGGAGCGATGCCGTAGCAGCACTCGGTTTAATCACTGCGCCACGGGGTGCAAGGTTGCCTTTCAAAATGGCGATACCCGCTTTTTCTTTGAAAGGGGTTGCCAAAGGTGTAATCACATCGGTGTTGTAGTTTTCTGCCCCCACCAAGTTTTCAGCGACTGTGCTTCCTGTCACTGTGACAATGTCTGTGTGTAAGAGATGAGAAATTTCTTTCATCACCGCTGGCAAACCGCCCGCGTAGCAAAAATCCTCCATCAGGTATTTGCCAGAGGGTTGCAGGTTGACCAAACAGGACAAATCACTGGCGAGTCGGTCAAAATCTTCAATACAAAGTTCAACGCCAATACGTCGCGCCATCGCTACCAAATGGATGACTGCATTGGTTGAGCCGCCTATCGCTGCCAGCGTAACAATGGCGTTTTCAAAGGCTTTGCGCGTCATCACTTTGGATAACTTCATATCTTCATGCACCATCTCAACCGCGCGTCGCCCTGCCATACGCGCCAATACATTTCGACGGCCGTCCACGGCTGGGTACGCAGCATTGCCAGGCAGGCCAATGCCCAAAGCTTCTACCATGCTGGCCATCGTCGAAGCTGTGCCCATCGTCATGCACGAGCCGTGGCTACGGTGCATGCAGCTTTCAGCCTCAAAAAAGTCTTGCAACTTCAATGTGCCTGCGCGAACTTGCTCGCTCATACTCCATACACCCGTACCCGAGCCCAGTTCTTGGCCGCGCCATTTGCCACTGAGCATAGGACCACCACTCACGCCAATGGTGGGTAAGTCAACGCTGGCCGCGCCCATCACCAAAGAAGGCGTCGTTTTGTCACAGCCCATGAGCAGCACAACGCCGTCAATCGGGTTGCCACGAATGCTTTCCTCCACATCCATACTTGCCAAGTTGCGGTACAACATAGCGGTAGGTCGCAGCAGTGTTTCGCCCAATGACATCACAGGGAATTCAAGCGGAAAGCCACCGGCTTCATACACCCCGATTTTCACTTGCTCCGCCAACGTGCGAAAGTGCGAATTGCAGGGTGTCAACTCGCTGAAGGTATTGCAAATGCCAATCACAGGACGACCATCAAACTGGTCATGCGGCACGCCCTTGCCTTTGACCCAACTGCGGTAAGCAAAGCCATCGCGGTCTTGACGGCCAAACCACTGTTGGCTGCGGAGTTCGTGGGCTGGTTTTTTAGGTGTTTGGGTCATTTGAAATGTAAATTTTTGCGATTGAGGATGAAAATTTCGGGTATACCCTGAGGCTTTAATGGTCTTATGGTAATACGATAGCGACATTAACGCAAACCTTGATTTAATTCAAGTTGCAGGGATAAAAATAATAGTTTTAAACGTTTTTTGAAGTTTTGGAGCAAATTTGTCTAAGCCAGAAATATTAACAGTTGCAAAGCTGTGGCCACCCTATTTAGAAGAGTTGCAACAGACTTATGTTGTGCATGATCGTACCCATGAATTAGATGCTGCCGCTTTTGCACAAATTGCGCCACGCATCAAAGCTATTGCAGGTGGGGGAGAGTCGCAGGTGACGCGTGCTTTGATGTCGCAGTTGCCAGCGTTAGAGATGATTTCCGTCTTTGGTGTCGGTTATGACCGCTACGATCTAGCTGCCGCACGCGAGCGCGGAATACCAATCACCAATACACCTGATGTTTTGACAGACGATGTCGCAGACATGGGTATTTCCCTCATGCTCGCCATCGCACGCACCATCCCGCAAGCGGATAAATATGTACGCGAGGGTAAATGGCCAAACGGCCCTATGCCGCTAGCACGTAAAGTAACGGGTGCGCGTTTAGGTATTGTTGGCTTGGGACGCATTGGCAGTGCTATTGCCCGCAGGGCTGCAGGCTTTGACATGAGCATTGCTTATACGTCGAGAAATAAAGTGGTTGATAGCCCTTATGCCTATTACTCAACGCCAGCAGCACTTGCTGCTGAGGTGGATTTTTTGATGATTATCACACCTGGTGGTGCAGCCACAAAAGGCTTGATCAATGCTGAGGTGTTGAAGGCATTGGGATCAAAAGGATATTTGATCAATGTGGCGCGTGGTTCTGTTGTTGAAGAATCTGCGCTGATTACTGCATTGCAAAACAACGTAATTGCTGGTGCGGCTTTGGATGTGTTTGAAAACGAACCCCATGTCCCAGCAGCTTTGTGCGCGATGAGCAATGTCGTGCTTGCGCCGCATGTTGCCAGTGCAACTTGGCAAACGCGCAGAGCTATGGCTGATTTGGCATTTGGCAATTTGCAGGCGCATTTTGCTGGCAAGCCTTTGCTCACGCCTGTTCCATAAACGATTAAATAAAAGTTAACATGATTAAAAACGTTCACGGCAACACGGTGGACTTCCTTGGTGAAGCGATTGTTGCTGGGCGTTATTCAGAGGGAGGAGCGATTCCGCCCGAACCCGTATTGTGTGAGGAGTTAGGCGTTAGCCGAACGGTGGTGCGCGAAGCTATCAAGTCGTTGGTCGCTAAAGGATTGATACACACAGGCCCTAAAGTGGGCACACGTGTATTGTCTGCGGATCAGTGGAACTGGTTTGATGCTGACGTGATTGCTTGGCAATCAAAGGCGGGTTTAACGGCTGAATTTATTCGAGACTTGCAAGATTTGCGACGCGTGGTCGAGCCTGCAGCTGTGCGATTTGCAGCGATGCGCGCTACTGCTGCTGATATTGCGAATATTGAAGAAGCCTATGCTGGCATGAAAAAAGCTGTTTTTGAAGGCGGTGACTACATTACTTTTGACTTGCGTTTTCATCAAGGCTTGCTCGCAGCATCACACAACCGCATGCTTGTGCAAATGAGTAAGGCTTTGAGTGCTTTGTTGCGAACCAGCTTTGAGTTATCAACGGCCAAAAAAGATGGCCCTTTGAGTTCTTTGCCTTTGCATAGAGCCGTTCTTGATGCGGTTGCTGCACATAACCCCGTGCAGGCTGAGTTAGCCATTTGTCGATTGATTGACAGTGCACATACAGATATTGAAGAAATCCTGACGTCGCGCAGACGCTTGCCGCGAGTGAATCGACCTGCTTCCGAATTGAAAGCAGCTTGATATTGCAATGGATATTAAATTTAATTTTTTCGTTCCCGTAAGTAAGTTAGAAACCACTAAGGAGACTGTTCTATGAAATTTAAATTACTCGCAACAGCAGCTTGCATGACCACGGCGATGCTCGTCGGTGGCCATGCGGCTGCGCAAGAGAAACTCACCGTTTGGTGGGCCAAAGGTTATTACAAGGCTGAAGACGATGCGCTTTTCGCTGCTATCAAGAAGTTCGAAGCCAAGACAAAAGTCAAGGTTGAGTTGTCGCAATATGCACCGCAAGAAGCAATACCGAAATCGGTTGCTGCAATGGACGCAAAAAATCCGCCTGACGTTGCTTATGCGGACGTCTATGACTTTCAGGTTGCAGGCAAATGGGCGTTTGACGGTAAATTGGAAGATGTCAGTAGCATCATTGACCCAATGCGAAGCAAATTTGCGCCAAACACGGTAGAGACAGCCTTCTTGTACAACGATGTTGACAAAAAACGCGCCTACTATGCCTTTCCGATGAAGCAGCAGACCATGCACATTCAATATTGGGCAGACATGCTCACAGAAGCTGGTTTGAAAGAAAGTGACATTCCTACCAACTGGAAAGACTATTGGACATTCTGGTGCGACAAGGCGCAAACAGCACATCGTCAAAAATCTGGAAATCGGACTTTTGGTATTGGTCAACCCATGGGTGTGGATTCCAGCGACTCGTTTTATTCATTCCTGACATTTATGGATGCGCACAATGTCAAGCTGGTAAGCGATAGCGGAAAATTATTGGTGGATGATCCAGCTGTGCGTGCAGGTTTGATTGCAGCATTGACTGACTACACAGGTATTTATACGCGCGGCTGTACACCACCTTCGTCTTCAAACTGGAAAGACCCGGACAACAACGTTGCGTTCCACAATAAAACGACACTTGCAACTCACAATGCTACTATTTCAATAGCGGCAAAGTGGCTGGATGACTCGACCAATGCGTCACTCACACCAGAGCAGCGCGCGACTGCTGGTAAAAACTACAACGAGAACATCCGCACTGCTGGTTTCCCGAACAAGCCAGATGGAAGCAAAATGCAGTACCGCTCGGCAGTTAAAGTCGGTGTGATATTCAAAGACGCTAAAAACATCAAGCGCGCGAAAGAGTTTGCTGCGTTCATGATGGCTGAAGAAAACTTAGGCCCTTACGTTGAAGGATCTCTGGGGCGTTGGTATCCTGTAACCAAAACCGGTCAAACAAGTGCGTTTTGGAAAGGTGATAAACACCGTTTAGCTGTTCACAACCAGTTCCAAGCTGGAACGGTCAATTTCGAATTCACTAAAAACTACAAATTCACAATTTTGAACAACGAAAACGTTTGGGCAAAAGCGATGAACCGTGTGGTCAGTGAAAAAGTGCCTGTTGATAAAGCAGTCGATGAAATGATTGCTCGTATCAAAACGGTAGCGAATTAATCATCTCATCAAAATTTAAACGGTAGTAATTTAGAAAATGGTTGACCAGTATGGGCTGGCAACCACTCACTAATATTTTTGACATGACCATATTGACACACGCCGCAGCTGGGTTGCCCAACCAATCGATCAAAAAAGGTCTAACCTCTTGGGAGTTTTGGGGCAGAATTTTGCTCATTCCCTATGCCTTGCTATTTTTGATTTTTGTTTTATACCCAGTTGGCTACGGCTTATGGCTTGCGAGCAACCCGAGTAGTTATGTCAAACTTTTTGACGATCCAATTTTTTATCGAACAGTAGTAAATACAATTATTTTTCTCGCTATTGGCATCAATTTAAAAATGCTCTTGGCATTGTTCTTATCTGGTTTTTTTGTTCACAACCGCACATGGATCAAATGGCTTTCTTTGATTTTCATTTTGCCGTGGGCAGTTCCCTCTATTCCAACCATTTTGTCTATGCGGTTCATGTTGAACCCAGAGTGGGGTGTGATCAATACTTTGATTTTTAAACTCACGGGAACAGACGGCCCAAACTGGTTGAACGATCCGACGTTGGCGTTGTCCCTTTCGATTTTGGCGCACATCTGGAAATCATTGCCGTTTTGGACTTTGATTTTGGTGGCCGCACGCTTAGCTATTCCCACCGAACAATATGAAGCGGCTTCGGTTGATGGTGCAACCAATTGGCAAAAATTTAAATACATTTCTTGGCCATCTTTGAAAACGGTTTACCTCACTTCAACTTTGCTTTCAACGATTTGGTCACTCGGTGATTTCAACAGTGTTTACTTGCTAACGGGTGGTGGACCGGCAGATCTAACGCATGTATTGGCGACGCTCGGCATTCGTTATTTGCGCTTGGACCAAATTGATTTAGCTATGGCATCGATCGTGGTTGCCATGCCTATGGTGTTGCCATTGGTCTATTTCATGATGAAGCGTTTGTCTAAATAAGTGCCTATATTAGGACAACAAAAGTACCACAATGAAGCCCATTACTCTAAAAAAAGTTACAACTGAAGCCAAGCTTCTGTTGATTGGTATCCCAGTATTCCTCTGGACCATGATTCCGGTTTATCACATGATTTTGTTTGCTATTTCACCAAGGGACAAAGCAACATCAGGTCAACTATTTCCGAAAAATCCAACACTGGATAATTTTGGAGTCGTGTTTGAGCAAAAGCATATTTATTTGACGCATTTTTGGCAGCAGCTTGGTAATTCGTTTGTGATTGCATTCTCGGTTGCGATCATTACCTTGTTTATTGCAACGACAGCAGCGTTTGCCATCAGCCGCCTTAAAGTTCGTGGTGGTAGAACGGTGATGAATTTGGCTTTGTGCACCTACTTCATTCCCGCAGCGTTTTTGGCTGTGCCTATGTACAAAACCATGAGCAGCTATGGCTTGCTCAATAACCATTGGTCATTGATCTTAGCGATGGTTACTATTGCATCACCTTACTGCATCTGGGTGCTGAAGCAAGCGTCTGATAAATTACCTTATGAATTGGATGAAGCCGCAAAAATGGATGGTGCTACAGCCATGCAATTGTTCCGCTTGGTGTATTTGCCTTTGATGGTTCCATCCTTGGTGGCTGTCGGAACGTATTCACTGTTACTGGCTTGGAACGAATATTTGTATGCATTCTTGTTGCTTTCAAAAGAAGATACGCTGACCCTAGGTGTCGCGCTAGGTAATTTTTTAGGTGCCGATGACTCGCCGTGGGAGCTTTTGATGGCGACAGGATTGCTCTATGCATTGCCACCTGCCGCTATTTATTACACCTTCAAGCGGTATATGGTTTCTGGTTTGACTGCGGGTGCAGTAAAGAGCTAATAACACTTTTTTTAATTTTGATTCTTTGCATTTTTAGACACACATTTAATTAAGAAGACAGACTTATGGCATCCGTATCCTTCCGCAATATTGAAAAATCTTTTGGTAAAACCAAAATCATCCACGGCATCAGTTTTGATATTCAAGACGGCGAATTCGTCGTTTTGGTAGGCCCTTCGGGCTGTGGAAAGTCTACCTTGCTGCGTATGCTGGCCGGCTTGGAAGAAATCAGCGGCGGCGACATTGCCGTAGACGACAAGATTGTGAACGACCTCGAATCTAAAGACCGTGACATCGCCATGGTGTTCCAAAGCTATGCCTTGTATCCGCATATGACGGTGCGTGACAACATGGCCTTTAGTTTGAAATTGCGCAAAGCGGAGGCCGCGATTACGAATGAGCGTGTCAACAAAGCTGCCAAAATTTTGAACCTGGATGTTCTGCTTGATCGTTTTCCGCGTGAACTCTCAGGCGGTCAACGCCAGCGTGTTGCTATGGGTCGAGCGATCGTGCGCGACCCGAAAGTCTTCTTGTTTGATGAGCCGTTGTCAAACTTGGACGCGAAATTGCGCGTTTCCATGCGGGCTGAAATCAAAGCGCTGCACCAGCGCCTGAAAACGACCACGGTGTATGTCACGCATGATCAAATTGAAGCGATGACATTGGCTGATCGCATTGTGGTCATGCATGACGGCATCATTGAGCAAATTGGCACGCCCTTGGAGTTGTTTGATCGACCTGGTAATTTGTTCGTAGCGCAATTTATCGGTTCACCCTCTATGAATGTGTTTGAGGGAAAATTACGTATTGTTGACGGCAAACCTGTCGTTGAAGCCTTGGGCGTGAATTGGCCTGTGGAGCGTGTGAGTCAGGGCAGTGATGGACAAGCCGTCAGTTATGGGATTCGACCAGGTGATATCAGTTTGAAAGATTCTGGGCTAGGTATTGCTGCCAAAGTCATTGTGGTAGAACCTACCGGCGCAGAAACTGAGTTGCTGCTCGAAGTCGGTGGTACACAAATTGTCACCGTCATGCATGGGCGAACAGACGCCAAGCCTGACGATATTGTTCAGCTGCATATCAATGCGAACAAAGCACATATTTTTGAAGCACAAACGGGCAAACGCTTAGATTAAATTTTGTAGCTACGCTTGCTTGGTTTAGATATATTTGAACGATGAAAAATCAATTTAATTTAGACGGTCGCCTAGCGCTGATCACTGGCTCGTCAGCTGGTATCGGTTTTGGACTTGCCAGAGGCTTGGCGCAAGCTGGCGCTACAGTCGTTCTCAATGCGAGAAACGAAGAAAAACTGCTTGCAGCCGCTGAGCAACTTCGCAGCGAAGGTTTCACCATTCATTCGCGTTGTTTCGATGTGACACAAGAGCGCGAAGTGCAATCTGCAGTTCAGGATATTGAACGAACTATTGGCGCGATTGATATTTTGATCAACAACGCTGGCATGCAGCGCCGTGCGCCGTTAGAAGAGTTCAAAACCAGTGACTGGCATGAGCTGATGCGCACCAATGTGGACAGCGTATTTCTAGTCGGTCAAGCTGTTGCCAAAGCCATGATTCCCCGTAAATGCGGCAAGATCATCAACATTTGCTCGGTGCAAAGCGAGCTGGGCAGACCCAATATTGCCCCCTACACGGCCAGCAAAGGCGCTGTCAAAATGCTGACCAAAGGTATGTCGATTGACTGGGGGCCACACGGCATTAACGTGAATGGCATTGGTCCTGGTTATTTCAAAACCGAATTGAATGAGAAGTTGGTGAGTGACCCACAATTCAGCGATTGGCTGATCAAACGCACGCCAAGCAGGCGCTGGGGCAATGTGGAAGAGTTGACGGGCGCTGCCGTTTTTTTAGCCAGCGATGCATCGAGTTTCGTTAATGGTCATATTTTGTATGTTGACGGAGGCGTCACTTCTACGTTGTAAAAATGGCCTCGCTATTGCGGGCAATCTTGTAATTATTTGAATTTTTAGAATTTGTTGGAGATAACCATGCGCGCACTTGTTTGCCACGCCCCCAAAGATTTACGCCTTGAAGAACAGTTGCCAGAAGTCTTAGGCGCAAAGCAACTGCGCATCCGCGTCGCTTTTGGCGGTATTTGCGGTTCAGATTTGCATTATTTTCAACACGGCGGTTTTGGTACTGTGCGCTTGAAAGAGCCTATGGCTTTGGGGCACGAAGTCTCAGGACGAATTGACGAGATCGGTGCTGGCGTGACGGGCTTTAAGTTAGGTCAACGCATCGCCATCTCGCCTTCACGCCCTTGCGGCGCTTGTCAATATTGCCAAAAAGGGCAGCACAACCATTGCCTGAACATGCGCTTTTACGGCAGCGCCATGCCTTTCCCCCACATTCAAGGCGCTTTCCGAGAGTCGCTCATCATCGACGCCAGCCAAGCGCATGCCGTGGAAGACGATTTGCCGCTGTCGCAAGCGGCGCTGGCCGAGCCCTTGTCGGTTGGTTTACACGCCATCACCCGTGCTGGTTCAGTATTTGGCAAGCGGGTACTGGTTACGGGCTGCGGGCCGATTGGTGCTTTGCTGATTGCCGCCTTGCGCCGTGCGGGTGCGGCGCATATTGTGGCGGTCGATTTGGCAGATTTACCTCTGGCCTGCGCCTTGAAAATGGGCGCGAATGAGGCTGTCAATCTGGTTAAAGAGCCAGAAGGACTGGATAAATACGCAGTTGATAAAGGCACATTTGACGTAATGTTTGAAGCCTCAGGCAGCGACAAAGCCTTGCGTGCAGGGCTTGCCGTCGTCATGCCGCGCGGCGTGATTGTCAGCATTGGCTTAGGTGGCGATGCCCAATTACCGTTGAATATGCTGGTTGCCAAAGAAATTGAGCTACACGGCACGTTCCGCTTTCATTCTGAATTTGCTGTTGCGGTTGCCTTTTTGAACCAAGGTTTGATCGACGGCAAACCCGTGATCTCTGACATCATCGCTTTTGACCAATCCGAAGACGCCTTTAAGTTGGCTTGCGATAAAAGCAAATCCATGAAAGTGCAAATCGCTTTTGACAAAGAACTTGCAATTTGAGGCTTTTCTGGTGTGAATTTGCTATGAATTTAATAGCTGTTTAGGCAATAAATACGCCGGCTAAGTGCCAATTTTAGCATTGAATTTTCGTTATATAAAATAACTACTATGACAGCTTTTAATCCAATATCAAGCCCTACATTCCTTCAAGTCATTCTCTTCACCGATACCGATGGCCGCGCCAAATTCCGAGAAGAGGCTTTGCCTATGCCAGAAGGCAACCCGCAGGCGATGTTGTCCAAATTGCAGCCATCGGGTGGTTTTCAGGTGCGCCACAGCCCTGTGGGTTTTCGTAGCCAATTCCATTGCACGATCACGCCACAATGGGTGTTCATTTTGAGTGGCATCATGGAAATTTTCCTGCAGGACGGCAGTTCACGCGTTTTTAAAGCCGGAGAATCGTTTTATTCAGACGACACTGTGCCAGTGGGAGCTACTTTTGATGCCGCCATCCATGGCCACTGGAGCCGGCAAGTGGGCGACCAGCCGCTGGTGACGCTGTTCGTTCGAACATAATTCTGAAGCTTAACGGCCGATAACTGCGATAATGGAGGGTTAGCGCATTGAATGGCGCTTCTTTTCGTTAATTTAAGCCCTCATCAAGGCAACTACAGAATTAAAAATGGCTCAATACGTATACACCATGAACAAGGTCGGCAAAATCGTGCCGCCCAAGCGTCAAATTATCAAAGACGTGTCACTCAGTTTCTTCCCAGGTGCCAAAATCGGCGTTTTGGGAACCAACGGCTCAGGTAAATCAACCCTGCTCAAAATCATGGCTGGTTTGGACAAAGACATTGAAGGCGAAGCCACGCCAATGCCGGGCTTGCAAATCGGCTACCTGCCGCAAGAGCCGCAGCTGAACAACGAGCACACCGTACGTGAAAGCGTGGAAGCGGGCATGGGCGCACTGTTTGCAGCCAAAGCACGTTTGGAAGAGGTCTACATCGCCTACGGTGAAGAAGATGCCGATTTTGACGCCTTGGCTGCAGAGCAGGCCCAGCTAGAAGCCATCATTGCCACGGCTGGCACGGATAGTGAGCATCAGCTAGAAATCGCTGCCGACGCGCTGCGTTTGCCACCCTGGGATGCCAAAATCGGCGTGCTGTCCGGTGGTGAAAAGCGCCGCGTGGCGCTGTGCAGCCTGCTACTGTCGAAGCCAGAAATGTTGCTGCTGGACGAGCCGACCAACCATTTGGACGCTGAATCGGTCGATTGGTTGGAGCAATTTTTGCAACGCTACTCAGGCACAGTTGTCGCCATCACCCATGACCGCTACTTTCTGGACAACGCGGCAGAGTGGATTTTGGAGATGGACCGCGGCAGCGGAATCCCATGGAAAGGCAACTACAGCAGCTGGTTAGAGCAAAAAGGCGAGCGCCTAGCCCAAGAGCAAAAGGGCGAAGAAGCCCGTGCCAAAGCCTTGAAGAAAGAGCTGGAATGGTCACGCCAAAATCCCAAAGCACGCCAAGCCAAGAGCAAGTCGCGTTTGGCCCGCTTTGAAGAATTGTCAGACTTTGAATACCAAGCCCGCAACGAAACGCAGGAGATTTTCATCCCCGTGGCCGAGCGTTTGGGTAATGAAGTCATCGAGTTCACCAACGTCACCAAATCCTTTGGCGACCGCGTGTTGATAGATAACCTGAGCTTCAAAATCCCCGCTGGCGCGATTGTCGGAATTATCGGCCCCAACGGTGCGGGTAAATCTACGCTGTTCAAGCTGATCGCGGGTAAAGAACTGCCCGACAGCGGCGAAGTCAAAATCGGCAAAACCGTGCACATGGCCTTTGTGGACCAGCACCGTGACGACCTGGAAAACGCCAAAACCGTGTGGGAAGACGTCTCCGGCGGGCTCGATATTTTGACTGTCGGCAAGTTCCAGATGCCAAGCCGCGCCTACTGCGGTCGCTTCAACTTCAACGGTGCAGACCAACAAAAACGCGTCGGTACCCTGTCTGGTGGTGAGCGCGGTCGTTTGCACCTCGCCAAAACCCTGATCGCAGGCGGCAACGTTTTGATGCTCGATGAGCCATCCAACGATCTGGACGTGGAAACCCTGCGTGCGTTGGAAGACGCGCTCTTAGAATTCGCCGGCTCCGTCATGGTCATCAGCCATGACCGTTGGTTCCTAGATCGCATCGCCACCCATATCTTGGCCTGCGAAGGTGACAGCCAATGGGTCTTCTACAACGGCAACTACCAAGAGTACGAAGCCGACAAGAAGCGTCGTTTGGGTGAAGAGGGCGCGAAGCCTAAGCGTATGCGCTTTAAGGCGCTGCATTAAGCTTGAAGTGAATGGTCAAATTTGGCGGTTATAAGCTGCCAAACTATCAAAAACCGTGCCAGAGCATGCTTTGGTGCGGTTTTTGTGTTTTTAATGAAAAATATGGCTCTAGCCGGCGTATTTATTGCCTAAAGTGCTATATTATTTGTAGTAAATTCGTGCATTCATTTCACTATTTCTAGGCTCATCACCGTAAATGCACCGTTCACCTTATCTGCGGTAAATTTAACTTTATCGCCAGTTTTAATTTTTTCAAGCATAGCAACGTCTTTGACTTGAAACACCATGGTCATGCCAGGCATGTCGAGGTTTTTAATCTCGCCATGTTTCAGCGTGACTTTTTTGTTTTCTAAGTCAATTTTTCGAATCTCAGCCTCAGCCATGGGCAAAGTAGCGCTTGCTGCCGTTTCTTTTTTAGTATCCATGGCAGGTGCCGTTGCATGAGAGGCGGCATGGCTGATTGATGCACAGCTAAGCAATGCTGCAAAAATGATGTGTGATGTGGTGTTTTTCATGATTATTCCTGAAGTTAATTTACAAAAAAGTGTGATTTTTTTTGGGCTTATTTGCCCGTAACGATGATTTTTCCGACCATGCCCGCAGAGTAATGCCCAGCAATCAAGCAGGCAAAGTCAAAATCGCCAGCTTTGTTAAATTGCCAAACAATCTTGCCCGTTTTTCCCGCTGGCACGTGCGCCATGTAAGGCTCGTCGTGCTCCATAGTTGGGAATTTAACCATCAGCGCGGCGTGTTCCTCTAGCTCTTTTTGGGTGCCGATGACAAACTCATGTAGCATTGCACCTTTGTTTTTGATGATGATGTTGATGGTTTCACCTTGCTTGACGCTGATTTTGTCAGGTGAAAAACGCATGGTGTCCAACATCGTGATGGTGATCGTGCGCTTAGCAGCTTTTGCATCGCCTGCAATGCCCCATGCTTTTTGTTCATTTTTGACGACGCTGGCAGCTTTTGCGTTCGTAGCGTCGCCATGCGCAAAGGCAGGCAATGTGCAAGCGAACAATGCGCTTAAAAGTAATGGCTTCAATGCTTTCAATGTTTCATACCTTCCATCGTTGGTTTGCGAATTTGCACTTCCACCTCAGCTTGCTTTTTTTGCAACAACGGCATGGATGATTTACCTTCAGACTTAAACCTCAACGGGTCAGCCACGGGTCCGTTGACTTCAAATGCAACTGTTCCCTCAGGGTGCTTGTACCAGCCCGGGTTACTGTAGTCACCCGGTTTTTGGTCTTTGCGCACTTTGACGACACTGAACATACCACCCATTTCTACGCCACCAAACGGGCCTTCACCCGTCATCATGGGTGCGGTGTTGTGGGGGATTTCCATGGTCATCTCACCCATATCCGCCATACCACGCTCGCCCATCACCATGTAATCGGGAATCAAGTTGGTGATTTTTTTGACCACACTTCTGTGGTCAACGCCAATCATGGTCGGCACATCGTGCCCCATAGCGTTCATGGTGTGGTGCGATTTGTGGCAGTGGAAAGCCCAGTCGCCTTCCTCGTCCGCTAAAAACTCAAATTGCCGCATTTGCCCCACGGCTACATCGGTCGTCACTTCTGGCCAGCGCGCGCTTTTGGGCACAGGACCGCCGTCGGTACCCGTGACTTCAAACTCGTGGCCGTGGATGTGAATCGGGTGGTTAGTCATCGTCAAGTTGCCCACACGGATTCGCACATTGTCGTTTTTGCGAACGTTGAGCGAGTCAATGCCGGGGAAGATACGGCTGTTCCACGTCCACAGGTTGAAATCAACCATCGTCATGATTTTGGGCGTGTAGGCACCTGGGTCGATGTCATACGAGCTAAGTAGGAAGCAAAAGTCTCTGTCGACTTCGCTGATATTCGGATGCTTAGCTTTGGGGTGCGTGACCCAAAAACCCATCATGCCCATTGCCATCTGCGTCATTTCGTCAGCATGCGGGTGGTACATGAAGGTGCCAGGGCGACGCGCTACGAATTCATAGACAAAAGTTTTACCGGGTTGAATCGATTTTTGGGTCAACCCTGAAACGCCGTCCATACCATTGGGCAAGCGCTGGCCGTGCCAGTGCACGCTGGTGTGCTCAGGCAGTTTGTTAGTCACATAAATACGTACACGGTCGCCTTCCACGACCTCAATCGTCGGGCCGGGGGACTGGCCGTTGTAGCCCCACAGGTGCGCTTTGAAGCCCGGTGCCATTTCGCGAACCACGGGTTCGGCAACGAGGTGGAATTCTTTCACCCCTTGGTTCATGCGCCACGGCAGCGTCCAACCGTTCAAGGTGACAACAGGGTTGTAGGGGCGACCCGTTTGCGGGATGAGCGGCGGCATGGTGTCGGGCTTGGTCTGCATCATCGGCTCTGGAATGGCGGCGAGGGCGACTTTGCTAACGGTGCTTGCTGTGACGGCGGCGGCGATCATGCCTGCGCTGCCCAAAAAGCTGCGTCGAGACGATGTATCTAGTTTTGTATGTTGGTTCATGGTGTTTTTTTATTCAAAAGATGGATGTTCGGAAGTGGCGTTGAGCTGCATTTGCAAGGTGTCTTGAAACCCTGCATCTGCTTGCCAAAAAGCCTGTGTTGCTGCAATCGAAGCCATCACCATTTTTGATTGCTCGCGGTTTTCGGCTAGCAGTTCAAAAACGCCAATGAACATGCCGTTGTAGCGCAGTGTGGCTTCCTCAGCGATGATTTTTTGAAGCGGTAAAACTTCATCGCGGTAATGCTTGGCTAGGTCATAGGCTATTCGGTAAGCCGCATAACTGCTGCGCAATTCTGAAGGCGCTTCTGATGCAAACATCTGCGTATCTGATGCACGGATAACGCGTTTTAGGGCCGTTTCAGGGATGGGTGAAGCCGGTAGCTCAGGCAATCGGTCAGGCAATGCAAGCAACATAGCTTTTGCATCGTTCAAACCCATAGCGCGAATCAAGGCTTCGCGTGTCTCAGCGGCTTCCTGCGTGCTCGTTAGCAGCATGGTCGCAGCTTCGGCATACATGGCGTGTTGGTGGGATTGCTGCAAACGGGTAAAGTTACCCACGCTGCGCATGCGTCTGGCTAGTTCGCTGCTGGCTTGGGCAGACGCATGTGCTTGTTTGGCATAGACCAATTGCTCTTGTTTGGCAACAGCCTGCAACCAAGCCGTACGTACATGCATGGGTGCTTTTGCGATTTGCTCTGCGCTAAGAATATCGGTTTTTGAAGCTGTGGTGGGCGTTGCGCTAGCAAGTTCTGCATTCGCTTGCGCTTCTTTGGCATAGGCACGCCAACCGCCAATTTCAGCGACTTTGTCATTCGCCGCTTTCCACGGTAGCACTTTTTCATCGACAAACTTTTGATAATCCGCAATCGGTGACGTGTAGCTGGGGGCTGTTTGCGCTGATGCTGTGCCTGAAAGCAGGCAAATTGCAGCCACGGCGGGAAGTAAACATAGGGTTTTCACACTTTTCTCCAAAAAATTTAGACATTTGGACAGGCTCTTAAATAGATTAAGTCAAGCCAAAAATGACGCAACCCAACACTTCGTGCAATACCTGACTTCAAAGGTCGAAGTACAGACGGAGTTCGGGCTGGGAGACTACAGAATCGGTGGTTTTTGGCTATGCGCGATGCTCGCGCTGGCAAATTGGCTAGCTGGAGCCAATGGTTGTGCGTAATGCACTTTTTTGAAACTGGTTGTTTGCACAGTGCTTACCAAGCCCGTTGCATGGCAAGCTTGGCAATGGGTGCAGGAAGGTTTAGCGCTTTTGTGCATATCACAGTCAGACATGCTATTTTCAGCTTCTAAATGAGCATTAGCCGACGTATTTATTGCCTGAGTTGCTATTAAATTAGTAGTGGCCATTTCCGTCGCCATGGCTTCACCCATCCAGCCGCGCAGTGGCAGCAGGGCGATCATGAGGATGAAAATAAAACGGCGCATAGTACTATGTTAGGCTAAACCTTAGAAAGTTCAAGTCTTGCATGCTGAATGACTGACCAGCCGCCCCAAATCGCCAGACTTGCCATGCCAATGGCGACAGCCAGGTCCGGCCACGCCGAGCCTGTGCCAAACACCCCTAAAGCGGCCAGCATAACGGCGATGTTGCCAAAAGCATCATTACGGGAACACAGCCAGACGCTGCGCATATTGGCATCGCCCGTGCGGTAGCGGTACAGCAACAGCGCGACGGTGACGTTGGCAATCAAAGCTAGTAAACCGATACTTCCCATGGTGGCAGCTTCGGGTACAGCGCCTGTTTTAGCAACCCAGATGGCTCGTGCCAATACAAACACACCAAAGCCCAACATGCAAACGCCTTTGAGCAAGGCTGCTTTTGAGCGCCAAGCCATCGCCATCGTCAGCACCGCCAATGACACGCCGTAATTAGCTGCATCCCCCAGAAAATCAATCGCATCGGCCAGTAACGATACTGAGCCTGAGCTAAAACCTGCGCCCAGCTCAATGGCAAACATGGCAGCATTCACAATGAGTGCGAACCACAAAATCTTGCGGTATTTGGGGTGTTTTGCAGCTTCTGGGCTGCCGTGATCATGGCTATGTTTGTGCGTATGGTCGTGGTGGGCGGACATTATTTTTCAGCCGAAGCGAAGACTTGTTGTACGCGTTGCAGCATCTCATCGGCTTCCATGTACCCGTTCGCCACCAGTTGTGCTTCGCCATTAACGACAGCAATCAAAGCGGGAAAGCCACGAATACCCCACTGCTGCACCATGGCAAAGTCGTTGCGTGTCTGCGCTTTGATGGTATCGCTTTCGAAGGCTTCAATAAACGCAGTTCTAGAAAGCTGGATGTCACCCAGTATTTGGGATTCAATCAACTCATTCCAAACGTCTGCCAGAACCAATGTTTGCGTGATGTCACGACCCATGGCGTAAAACGCATGTTGAATAGCGTGGTACATAGCCAGTGTGTGCTCAGCGGCATGGGTGCGGATGGTGACGACGGCACGGCAGGCGGGCTCGGTGTCGTAAATATAGCCTTCACGGTCAAACTGGCCTGTGCCGAAAGGTTTGCCTGAGCGTTTGGTCACTTCTTCCCAATGGTGGTGCAAGGTATTCTTTAGCGTGTCGGGCATCACTTCTTGGTTGTAAGCGCGCAGCCCACCCAGTACCATTGCTAGTGGCACACCAGGCAGTTGTTGCAATAGCTTTTGCAAGGGGACACCGAAGCCGTAGCACCATGAGCACATGGGGTCGCCTACATAGACGAGGGAGTTTTCATTCATAGTAAATTACCGAAAATCAAAGAAATTTGTTAGCTTTTAATCCAACTTAGCACCGGATGCGACTACAGCTTTTGCCCACAATGGCGTTTGGATGGTTAAGAATTGTCCAAACTCATCGCTTCCCATAAACGCAGGGTCGGCTCCTTGCGCCACCATTCGGCTGCGCACATCTGGGCTGGTCATGATTTGTTTGAAAGCATCGCTCAGCTTGGCAACCACATCTTTGGGTGTGCCAGCAGGCGCTAAAAAGCCGTAAAAACCGACAACATCAAACCCTTTGATGCCAGATTCAATCACGGTTGGAATATCGGGTAGAGCAGGATTACGCTCTTTGCTGGTGACAGCAAGTGCTCGTACTTTACCTTGCTTGTGGTAGTTGGCAGCTTGCGGGATGGATTCCGCCATGAACTGCACCTGGCCACCCATCAAATCGGTAAAAGCAGGTGCACTACCGCGGTAGGGAATATGTACCATGAACAACCCAGTTGCGGTTTTGAACATTTCAGGCACGATGTGCGAAATGCCACCATTGCCAGCCGATCCATAGTTGATCTTGCCAGGGTTTTTACGTGTGTAAGCGATAAATTCAGGCAATGTTTTGGCGGGAACGGCGTTGTTCACCAGCAGTGCAAGCGGCTGTTGCGCTGTACGCGCGATGGGCACAAAATCACGCAGCGTGTTGTAGGGTAATTTGCTGTAAAGCGCACCATTAATGACGCTGACACCTGTGTTTGCCAGTATCAAAGTGTAGCCATCGGCTGGCGATTTGGCCACACTTTCCGCACCTACGCTGCCGCCCGCACCGGGCTTGTAATCCACCAAAACAGGTTGACCGAGAATGGTTTGCAGTTTGTCAACAAGTAACCTGGCGTGCTGATCAAGTGGGCCACCTGCAGGAAAGCCGATCACGATTTTTATGGGTTTTTCAGGGTAAGCAAGCGCATTGTTTGACTGAAATGCTATGAATAAAATAGCAAAAAAAGAGAATAGTTTTCTTAAAATCAGCATATGTAACCTTAGATTAATGCGCCATCATACCGAAGTGGCAGCTGATTACAAAGAGGTAGATGTGCGTCACATAGGTGACGATGCATGGCTAAAAAGCCAGTATCAATGACCGCTTCGTTCTTTATTGCGTTTATGCTGTGAAAAAGTCGAGGAAATATAGGAGATACCATGAGCATGTCGATGAAAAATAAGTTTTGGCCCAAACGCGTGCCCCATAACATTCCAGTCGTGCAAACACCGCTTTGGGATAACTTGGCGATCAGTGCAAAGCGCTACCCCGACAACGCTGCTTTGATTTTTTTCGGGACAACCATAACCTACGCGCAATTGCAGGAAAAAGTAGAACGACTAGCTGCTTATTTATTTGGCTTAGGTGTAAAAAAAGGCGACAGGGTTTTGCTGAATATGCAAAACTGCCCACAACTCATCATTGCGCATTGGGCAATTTTGCGAGCTAATGCTGTCGTCGTTCCTGTGAACCCGATGAACCGTGCTGAAGAATTAAAACACTACATCACAGACCCGGATGCCAAAGTGGCTATCACAACAGCAGATTTGGCTACTGAATTAGCGTTGGCTAGCGATGCTTTAGATCCACATCTGCGTTTGAATCATATGGTCGTATCGCAGTTCACGGATGCTTTTGATGCAAACGTGCAAGGCGATGATGCACCACCTGCAGCTTGGCACGATTGGTTATTCACGCAACACGCGCTGCCGCAAATTCAAGACGGACAGGTGCATGCATGGACTGCGGCGCTGGCATGTGTAGATGCCGTGCCTGCGTTGAGCGTGACACCATCAGATTTAGCGTTGCTGCCCTATACCAGTGGAACAACTGGTTTGCCCAAAGGTTGCATGCACACGCAGGCCAGCATCCTGCACAACGTGGTGTCTAGTAATCTTTGGCTGGGCGGCTCGGCAGCGGGCACTACTTTGGCAGTTGTGCCCATGTTTCATATCACTGGGATGGTGAGCGTAATGCACGCCACCATTTACAGCGGAGCAACGCTGGTGCTCATGCCTCGCTGGGACAGGGAGTTGGCAGGGCGATTGATTTCCCGCTACAAAGTGACTCATTGGACAAATATTCCGACGATGGTGATTGATTTGTTGGGAAGCCCTAATTTTGATAAGTTTGACTTAAACAGCTTGGTGAACATTGGCGGCGGCGGCGCAGCGATGCCGCAAGCGGTGGCACAGCGATTGTTTGAGCTTTACGGTTTGCGGTATGTAGAGGGCTATGGTTTGACGGAGACTGCCGCGCCATCGCACACCAATCCACCTGATGCGCCAAAACAGCAGTGCTTGGGAATCCCCGTCATTGGCACGGATTCGCGAGTTATAGATCCTGAAACTCTGGCAGAAATGCCGCAAGGCGAGCAGGGCGAAATTATCATCCACGGCCCGCAAGTGTTCTCAGGTTACTGGAAGCGCGACGATGCGACGAAAGCTGCGTTTATCACCAAAGACGGCAAAAGCTTTTTCCGCTCTGGCGATTTGGGTCATATTGACGAAGATGGCTACTTTTTCCTCACCGATAGGCTGAAGCGAATGATCAACGCCAGCGGCTTCAAGGTTTGGCCGGCAGAGGTGGAGGCCCTGATGTTTCGCCACCCTGCCGTGCAAGAGGCTTGCATCATCAGCACGCAAGACGCCTACCGAGGTGAGTCGGTCAAAGCGGTCGTTGTGCTTCGCGCAAGTCACAAGCAAACGACCGAGCAAGAAATTATCGACTGGTGCCGTGACAACATGGCCGTCTACAAAATGCCACGAATCGTACAGTTTGTAGACGCCTTACCGAAAAGCGGCAGCGGCAAAGTGATGTGGCGCACTTTGCAAGATGCAGAAAAGGCTTAAAAAAAATCCATTCGGTTTGAGTTTGTCGAATCTTAGGCAAGCTCATGGAGAATGCGTATTTTTAAACGGTCATTTCTGAAACGCAAAATCCACTTCAGGATCAAGCCCGCTGATGATGCGGGCAATCGATTTGCCCGAACCACAAGCGTGTGTCCAGCCCAAGGTGCCGTGGCCGGTGTTGAGGTAAAAGTTTTTAAATTTGGTTTTACCAATCAACGGCACATTCGATGGTGTGGCTGGGCGCAGGCCTGTCCAAAACTGCGCTTGTGATGCATCACCAGCGCCTGGAAAGAGTTGCTCGACGCGTTTCACAATCGCTTCACAGCGCACGCGGTTTAAATACCTGTCGTAGCCGTTTAGCTCAGCTGTGCCTGCAATCCGCATTCTGTCACCCCGTTCGTCGGTGTAGCGGGAAAAAACGAGCTTGTACTCGTCATCCGTCAGCGACACTTGGTGCGCTTTTGACGCATCAATGACTGGCATGGTGACTGAGTAACCTTTAGCCGGATAAATCGGCAAATTAATGCCCAGTGGCGAGGCATAAATGGGGCTCATAGAACCCATCGCCATCACATACGCATCTGCCCGCACGCGCTGGAAACGGCCTTCGCTGTCAGTTGCTTCAACGTGGTCAATTTGCCCGCCAGTTTCACGCAGCGCGGTGACGGTGTGGCTCATCAAAAACTTCACGCCAGCATCTTTGCACAATTTAACCAGTTCACGCGCAAACATATTGGCGTCGCCAGACTCGTCTTCTGCCGTGTAAGTCGCACCCGCTAATTGGGGGCGAATGTGCTGCAGCGCAGGTTCTAAGCGCACAGCTTCGTCGGCAGAGATAACCAGCCGCTCGCAACCCAGCGCCCGCATTTGCTCCGCAGGTTTGAGCGCACCGTCAAACTCTTTTTGTGTGGTGTAAAAATGCAAAATACCTTGGGTACGTTGTGCGTAGCTCAAACCAGTGTCTTTTCGCAGTGCTTGCAAGGTATCACGGCTGTAAGTGCCAAGGCGCACGATTTGCTCAATATTGTGCTTTGTACGCGCAGGCGTACATTCACGCAAAAACTGCAAACCCCACAGCCACTGGCGCATATCAGCACGGATGCGGAAGAGCAAGGGCGCATCTTCCTTGCCCAGCCATTGCAGCACTTTAAGCGGTGCGCTGGGGTTAGCCCAAGGCTCGGCATGGCTGACTGAGATTTGCCCGCCATTGGCAAAGCTGGTTTCTGCCGCTGGGCTGGCCTGACGGTCTAATACCGTTACTTCATGACCGAGTTGAGAAAGATAATAAGCAGAGCTAACACCAAGCAAGCCGCTGCCGAGGATGAGTACACGCATTTTAGAGCCTTTTAAGCATCTAACCGGCGAATTTATTGCCTAAGCAGCTATAAAAAATATAGCAGTTTGGCGGCAATTAATCGGGGCTGATTTGCCGCTCCCCCTGTCCTTGATACCTGAGAGATTCACAATACACCACATCGGTATGTTGCTTGCTCCTTCGGTGCAGAGCATCGGTATTACATTTGCTGTAACACGACACCCTAGCTCTCCAGACGGCGTTTAAAAGTGTGCAGTACATCACCTAAAGTTGGCTTTCACCAACTTATATATGGATACCTGAGCGTTCATGGGAGTTTGCGCCTTCGGTGGAATAGACGTGCTATTCACTCTCCTGCGGTGTCAATTGTAGTACAAGTTGTATGCGTGCTTAGTTGTAAGATATTAACTAGACAGTATTTCAACAAAGCACCACAACAAATTGAGGGAATGATTTTATGCATGCAGACCGAAAATCCAGATTGCTAGCCGTATTGCAATCGGAAATTGACAGCAAACGCTTACCTGGGGCTGTGGTGATGCTATCGCGTCACGGCAAGGTTGAGCTGTTTGAAAGTTTGGGTCAGCAAAACCCTGAAGATGCATCGCCCATGGAGAAAGATTCCATCTTCAGAATTTACTCGATGACCAAACCCATCGTTTCTGTCGCAACCATGATGTTGATGGAGCAAGGTAAGTTGCTGCTCAGCGATCCTGTGAGTAAATTTTTACCTGAGTATGCGAAGCAACAGGTAGCTGTGGAAGCCGGTGGACAGGTTAGCTACGTCCCAGCCAAACCCGCCACAGTGCAAGATTTGCTGCGTCATACCGCTGGTTTGACGTATGAATTTTTGGGCAATTCGGCTGTTCAAAAAGCCTATCGTGCCTCAAAAGTAGGCATGGGTATGAGTAACGTGACAAATGCTGAGTTCTCAAAACTACTCGCCGAGCAGCCTTTGCAATACGAGCCCGCCAGCATATGGGAATACAGCCGTGCTACGGATGTTTTGGGTGTTTTGGTTGAAGCTATCAGCGGTCAAACCTTGGGTAACTATCTTGACGAATATATTTTTAAACCATTGAAAATGTTGGAGACAGGTTTCAACGTACCCACAGACAAATACCACCGCATTGCCGAACCGTTCAAAAAAGACCCTGATGGTGGCATCCAACTTAAATTGAGCAATCTGCGAGAAAAAACACTCTTTGAATCTGGCGGCGGCGGTTTGGCCTCTACAGCGCACGATTACGCTCGATTTTTGCAGTTCATGCTGAACAAAGGCGAGCTAGACGGCGTGCGCTTGCTTAGCAGCCATACAGTTGATTACATGACCGCTGACCATTTGGGCAATATCCCCACCAGCCCTGCATGCGCCGTCTCATTGTTACCAGCTGGTCACGGTTTTGGTTTGGGTTTTGCGGTGCGTAAAGAAACAGGTATCAGCTCTGTGCCAGGCTCTGCTGGGGTGTATTACTGGGGTGGTATCGCGGGAACGACCTTTTTCGTCGACCCCAAGCTAGACATGTTCGCCATGCTGCTGATCCAAGCCCCGAACCAGCGCGATTATTACCGTCCGCTGTTCAGAAACTTGGTTTATGCGGCGCTAGAGGCTTAAAGCAGGGTAAATACGGCCTAATTTGGCATGTAGCCGGCGTATTTATTGCCTAAACAGCTATTAAATTCATAGTAAATTTGATTGAAATGCTGTCAAACGCCCGTGGTGTGCATCTTGGCGAAGGTTAGGATGATTTCTCGAATGACTCTTCGCTGGGGAATGGGGAGCTTCAAAAACGCTTCAAAAATATCCCTGTCTTCATAGCCAATGCCGCTGTCCCATCGGGCTCGCCGTTCCTGCACCTTGAGCTGGATTTCATCGCCGTAGTTCAAATGCTGCGGCGTAACTCCCAACCAACTGGCCAGTACCAGTAATTTCTCATGCGTTGGCAGTGTTTCGCCTCGCAACCAGCGGCGTACACCATGCAGCGTCATGGGTTTCCCCCAGAAGCGGGTATTGAACTCTCGCTCTAGCACAGCCGGCTTAGGCTCATACCCAGCAGCTTGCATGGCTTCACGTAACCGATCCGCAAACAATTTCTTATCGTCACTCATTGCAGTTACGTTATCTGCCTAAGGCTTATGCAAAGGGATTCCCCTGTATAGTTACGTAATTCACGTAACTATTGATTAAGTTTGACGCTTGCAAGCGCCAAATGCACTTTAAATATGCCCAAATCCCTTCTAGAACAACTCCCAGAAATCGTCGCCACTGGGCGTAAAACCGCCGAACGCATACTGGAAGGCATAGAAAGTCGCCAACGCGTAACTTTGCAAACCCGTGAAGTGGTGCTGCCCGCCAAAGACGCCGTAGCGCAAGACTGGGTGACATCGCAGGCGCGTGCAGCGCAGCGCGAGGTGTTCGCGCCCGGTCAAGCCAGCTTGATTGCCAGTTCGCAGCCCATGCTGGGCGAAAACACCGTTCGCCCTGAGCTTGTCGAAGGGCAGCCTTGGACAAACCGGTTGATCTACGGCGACAACCTGCTGGCGATGGCGGCGCTGCTGGCGGGTGATGAGCACACGCCTTCTTTGCGTGGCAAAGTAGATTTGATCTACATCGACCCGCCGTTTGACAGCAAGGCGGATTACCGCACTAAGGTCAACCTGCCCGGTTTGGAGCTGGAGCAAAAGCCTACGGTGATTGAGCAGTTTGCTTATTCCGATATGTGGGAGAAAGGCACTGCTTCCTATCTTGAAATGATTACTCCACGTTTGATTTTGATGCGTGAGCTGCTAGCCGATACTGGCTCAATTTATGTGCATTTGGATTGGCGAGTTGGACATTACGTAAAAGTCGTGATGGACGAAGTATTTGGTCGGCAGTATTTCCGAAATGATCTGCGTTGGAAGCGCCAACCAGTGCGTGGTGCCAAAGCTACTGGAGCGCAGTATGCCCGTAACTCGGACATCCTTTACTTCTATACAAAACGGGATGATTCAAGTTGGGAAAACGCATACAAGCCATATGACCCAGCTTTCATAAAAGCGAAATTCAGGCCCGATTCAAATGGAAGACTGTACAGAGATTCCGACCTTGGAGATTACTCTGATTTATCCATTGCGCAGTTTGAAGCGCAAGGGCGGATTTACCTTACAAACAACGGAAAAAAACGTTTAATTCGATATCTAGATGAAGAAAAAGGAGAAGCCGTTGGAGACATGTGGGTCGATATACCCGAGGTCAATTCAATGGCAGATGAGCGACTTGAATATGCAACTCAAAAGCCGGAAAAACTGCTGGAGCGTATTATTCGAGCTTCTTGTCCAGAAGGTGGCATCGTAGCGGATTTCAACGGTGGCTCAGGCACCACAGCCGCCGTCGCTGAAAAACTCGGTCGCCGCTGGATAACCACCGACCTCGGCAAGCCCGCCTGCATGATCATGCGCAAACGGCTGATTGATCAGGACGCAAAACCCTTTCTCTACCAAGCTATTGGCGACTATCAGGTGGAAGCCGCCAAAGCCACGCTGGGACGGGACTTTCGGATTGGTGATTTGTCACAAATTGTGCTGTCGCTCTACGGTGCGCTGCCATTGCCGCCCGATGTGAACCCGCAGCGCAATCTGGGGCAAATCGCTGGCATCGCCTTTGGGGCTAACCGTAGCAGCAAAACGCTGGTGCTGGCTGATTCACCCAACAAGCTGACGGGCGCAGCCACGCTGAAAAAAGCCATTGCCCAGCGCGACAGTCTGATGGGTGGCTGGGACAGGGTGGTGGTGCTGGGCTGGAACTTTGAGCCATCGATTGGCGAAACCATCACCGCGCTGAACGACAGCCGGTTGGAAGTGCTGGTGATTCCGCCCGACTTGATGGACAGGCTGAAGAAAAAGGGTGGGTTGGACAAGTTGCGCGGACAGGTGCGGTTTTCAAGTTTGCAGTATTTGACGATTTACCCTGTTGAGCGCAGGGCTTCGACAGGCTCAGCCCGAACGGATGGGTTGGCTGAAGACGTGTTGACAGAAACTTTAACAGTGAAGCTCAAAAACTACGTTTTGCTGTCACCCGAAGCCATCAACCTTGACGACGATAACCGCGCCAAGCTGCAAGCTGTGGCCAACAAAGAGCCGCTGGCGCTGATCGAATATTGGGCGGTTGACCCGGACTATGACGGCAAGGTGTTCCGTTCCGTCTGGCAAGATTACCGAGGCAACACCGCCAATGACGAAGACGCGCTGCGCGTGGCAACGCAGGCGCTGGTCAAAGTAGAAGCCAAGACCGGTCCCCGAAAAGTCTGCGTTCGCGTGGTGGACGTCTTTGGTTTTGAGGCAGAAGTTATCACCACGGTGAATCTCACATGACTGGCATGACTGGAATGAGCAAGCAAACCGACGAGCAACTGGCGCTGTCAGCCAGCTTGACCGCTAAAACGACACAGCTTTGCCTAGGGCTTGAATCTGGCGCAGCAGAAATCTTGGAGCTGGTCACACCCACCACCGCAGAATTGCTGACGTGGTGGTTTGGTGAAGACATGGTGATGTCCCGAGGTGGAAATAATGGTGGCTTGAACTTTCATACAGGCCAAAAGCAGGCAATCTTGAACGCCATCGTTGCCCATGAGGTTTTGGGCAAAGAGCATGCCCAGTGGTCGCTGTTAGACCTCTACAAAGCCGTGGCTCCCGATGCACTGCTGACAGGGACGCGGCTGAATCAGCTGGCGCAAGCCAAGCACGCTCACCCCAAGTATTGTTTCAAGATGGCGACAGGTACGGGAAAAACCTGGGTGTTGCAGGCGCTGATGATCTGGCAATTGCTTAATACAACGGCAGCAGTGGCGGAAGGTATTGACGATGCGCGTTTCACGCGGCAGTTCATGGTGGTGGCACCGGGGCTGATTGTGTATGAGCGGTTGCTGGATGCGTTTTGCGGCAAGTTGGTTGAAAACGGCAACGGTTCGCGGGATTTTGCGAGTTCAGACATCAGCCAGTTTGCAGATTTGTTCATTCCCGAAGCCTACCGCGAGGTGGTGTTTGCATTTGTACGCGGCAATGTGTGCAGCAAAAACGAGATCGGCCTGAAAGCAACGGGTAACGGCATGATCGCCATCACCAACTGGCATTTGTTGAACGAAGGCGAAGTGATCGAGGATGTTGACGCAGAAGAAATCATTGCGCCAGGAGCACCGCTAGACCCGCAACAGGTGGTAGCCGCCGTATTGCCTCTCATGCCGGGTCGCGCCACCGGTAACAGCCTGGACGTGCTGGACAGGCGCTACGCACGCGGCAATGTGCTGGAATTTTTGGCGAAGCTGCCCGAACTCATGGTGTTCAACGACGAAGCACACCACATTCATGAATTCAAACGCGAAGGCGAAACGACAGAGGTGGAGTGGCAAAAAAGCTTGACCCGTATCGCCGAAACCAAGGGTAGGCGCTTTGTGCAGGTGGACTTTTCAGCCACACCCTACAACGATGTAGGCAGTGGTAAAAACAAACGAAAAGTCTATTTTGAGCACATCATCACCGACTTCGACCTGAAAAGCGCGATGCGCGCCGGGCTGGTCAAGTCACTGGTGCTGGACAGGCGCAAAGAAATCGGTGCCTTGCCCTTGGAGTTCAAAGCTGAGCGCGATGAGCAGGGTAACCCCAGCCTGAGCGAAGGCCAGCGGGTGATGCTTCGTGCCGGTTTGCAAAAGCTGCGCAAACTGGAAACCGACTTTGCCCGTATTGACGCTACGCGCCACCCCAAGATGCTGGTGGTGTGCGAAGACACCACGGTGTCGCCCTTGGTGGCGCAATTCCTGATCGATCAGGAAGGCTTGCAAAAAGATGAAGTCATGACCATTGATTCAGGCAAGAAAGCCGAGTTGGGGGAAAAAGACTGGGCACCCGTGCGCGAACGCCTGTTCAGCGTGGATCGCCATGCAACGCCGCGTGTGATCGTCAGCGTGCTGATGCTGCGTGAAGGCTTTGACGTGAACAATATCTGCGTTATTGTGCCGCTGCGCAGTTCGCAAGCGCAGATTTTGCTGGAGCAAACCATTGGCCGGGGCTTGCGGCTGATGTGGCGCGACCCTGAATACGCGGATTTGAAACGCGAAAACCGCGAACGCATCACCGCCGGTCAAGAACCGGGCAGTTTGCTGGACGTGCTCTCTATTGTCGAGCATCCAGCATTTCAGTCCTTTTACGACGATTTGATCAACGAAGGACTTGCAGGCGCTACAGGTGACGATATAGACAATACCAGCGCCACGGGTGATGTGATGAGTGCTGAGTTGCGTGAGGGTTACGCAGAGTTTGACTTTGGTATCCCGTTCATTTTGCAGGAAGCGGATGAAGTACGCGACCATCACGGGCTTGATATCGAGGCTTTGCCAAGTTTCACCGCCATGACGATGACGCAGCTGGCGGACATGCTGGGTAAAGGCGATGTTTTTGTCTCGCAGGATTTGCAGACGGCGACATTGTTTGGCGACTACCGTGTTGACGGTGCGGTGATGAACGTGGCTGGCTATAACGATTATTTGTCACGGTTGACACGGCGCATCAGTCAGGCCTTGAGCGAGCCACTACCAAAAGGCAACAAGGTGGCCACGCATCTGGCCAAGCCGTATTTGCAGGTGAATACTGCGGAACTTACGGGCTGGATTGATGACTATATTTGGACACAGCTTTTTGGCGAAACTTTCAACCCGCAGGATGGTGAAAATTGGCGAGTGTTGTTGTTACAGCCCGTGGTAGACCATATCACCAAAGTGTTTGCCGTGGCGCTGCTGGACTCGGAACAAAAGCATGTGACAGGCGAAACCGAGGTGTATGCACGCAGGCTTTCCGAAGTACCCAAGCTGATGATGCGTGAAAGTCATTCGGTGGAGGTGAGCAAGTGCATTTACACACGTCTTGGCTGGCCTAGCCAGAGTGGTGGCTTGGAGCGTACCTTCATCTATTGGGCTCAGGCTGATACGCAGGTGGCAGCGTTTTGCAAAATCAATGAAAACCGCCATACATTTGCGCGATTGCGCTATGTCAAAGACGATGGCTTACCCGCGTTTTATTCGCCTGATTTTTTGGTGCGCACCGAAGGGGCTATTTATTTGGTGGAAACCAAAGGCGATCAGCAAACCATCCACCCCAATGTGCAGCGCAAGCTCAAAGCCGCGATTGCGTGGTGTGAGCGCATCAACCAGTTGTCACCTGAGCATCGTGACGATATGACGTGGCACTACGTACTGCTTGGTGAAAACACGGTCAATGAATGGCAAAGCAAAGGTGCAAGGCTGGCGGAACTGTTGGATTTTGCGCGTCTGCGCCCTCTAGCCGATGCTTCGGCACAATTCAAGCTGCTTTGAATCTGCTTAATCTTCCGCCACCTGCAACACCAACTTACCAAAATTGCTACCGTTGAAAAGGTTAATCAGCGTCTCAGGGAAAGTATCCAGCCCCACAACCACATCTTCCTTGCTCTTCATGCGGCCATCTTTCAGATAGCCTGCCATCTCGGCTACCGCCAGGTGGTAGCGTGCTGCGTAGTCGAAAACGACGATACCTTCCATGCGTGCGCGGTTGACCAAAAGGCTGAGGTAGTTTTTCGGGCCTTGCACGGCTGTTGTGTTGTTGTATTGGCTGATCGCGCCGCAAATGATGATGCGTGCTTTCATGTTGATGCGGGTCAGCACGGTGTCCAAAATATCGCCGCCCACATTGTCAAAATAGACATCAACGCCTTTGGGGCAATGTTCTTTGAGGCCATCTTTGACGGCACTCGGTCCCGCTTTGTAGTCAATACACGCATCAAAACCCAGTTCTTTGACCACCCACTCGCATTTAGCAGGGCCGCCAGCAATACCCACCACGCGGCAGCCTTTGATTTTGGCCATTTGACCGACAGTTTGGCCAACCGCGCCGGCTGCGCCTGAAACGACGATAGTCTCGCCCGCTTTGGGTTGCCCCACATCCATCAAACCAAAATAGCCCGTCATACCCGGCATGCCAAGTACATTGAGCCATTGGTCGACGGTACCAATCGTTAAATCGATTTTTACCAAACCGCTGCGTTTGATTTGATCAGCGGGAACTTGCAAATACTCTTGTACGCCTAAGCCGCCAGATACATAGTCGCCTACTGCAAAGTCTTTGTTTTTGGACGCAATAATTTTGCCTACACCGCCAGCACGCATGACTTCACCAATACCCACGGGTGGAATATAGCTCTTGCCCTCGTTCATCCAGCCGCGCATGGCTGGGTCGAGTGACAGCGACAAAGTCTTGACGACGACGCCACCGTCTTGGGGTTCTGTGATCGCTTCTTCAGTGAAGCTCCAGCCCTCGCGTGTGGGCAAACCCACGGGGCGGGCGGCGAGACGAATTTGATGGTTAACTAAGGTGGCGAGGGTAGACATAAGGCACTTTCTGCAGTGAGATTACAAACAAGCGCCTATGATAAGTTTGAGTGCGTGCCCTTTGAGTATCCAACGCGACAACGAATTAGACGACTTGACCTAACAGTAAATACTCCATCAACGCTTTTTGCACATGCATGCGGTTCTCAGCCTCCTCCCAGACCACAGATTGCGGCCCGTCGATGACTTCAGCTTCGACCTCTTCGCCACGGTGGGCTGGCAGGCAGTGCATAAACAGGGCATCGGCTTTGGCGGCGCGCATCATGTCCTCATCCACGCACCAATCGGCAAAGGCTGTTTTACGCGCTTCATTTTCAGCCTCATAGCCCATGCTGGTCCACACATCGGTGGTGACCAAATGCGCGCCAGCGCAAGCTTGTAACGGGTCTTTGAAGACTTTATAGCTGTCGCTTGATCGCAGTCCTGCTATGTCCTGATCCACCTCATAGCCACTTGGGGTGCTGACGTGCACTGTGAAATCCAAAATTTCACTTGCTTGCAGCCAAGTGTTGGCCATGTTGTTGCCGTCGCCCACCCACGCTACTGTTTTACCCGCGATAGAGCCACGGTGTTCGATGTAGGTAAAGATGTCCGCCAAAATTTGACAAGGGTGAAACTCGTTGGTCAAGCCGTTGATGACGGGTACGCGGGAATGCTCGGCAAAGCGCTCGATTTTGGTCTGCTCATAGGTGCGAATCATCACCAAATCGACCATGCGGCTGATGACTTTGGCGCTGTCTTCAATCGGCTCAGCACGACCCAGCTGGCTGCCATCGGTGGTCAAATGCACCACTGAACCACCCAATTGGTACATGCCAGCTTCAAAGCTCACGCGGGTGCGGGTAGAGGCTTTTTCGAAAATCATCGCTAAGGTACGGTCAGCCAGAGGCTGGTGCTTTTCGTAGGCTTTGAATTTTTTCTTGATGAGGGCTGCACGCTCAAAGATATAGGCATATTCAGCCGCCGTCAGGTCGCTGAATTGCAGGTAATGTTTGATTGGCTTTGCCGAAGCCTGTGTACTTGAACTCATGCTTTTTCAGTCAGTAATTGGATCACCAGTGGTATCAAGATGGCGACAATCTCGTCAATCTCCGCCTCTGTGATGATGAGCGGCGGCACCATACGGATGACAGTATCCGCCGTCACACTGATGAGTAAACCTTTTTCTGCGCAACGCGCTGTGAGCTCACCGCACGGCTTGGTCAACTCCATGCCAATCATCAAACCCTGGCCGCGAATTTCTTTCAAGCCAGCTTTGCCGACAGGGTTGTCATTCATCGCTTTGGTCAATGCAGCTTTGAAATAATCCCCCATCTTAGCGGCATGCGCCAGCAAGCCTTCTTCTTCCATGATGCGAATGGTTTCGATACCGGCACGCATGGCTAACGGGTTGCCGCCAAAGGTGGTGCCGTGGTTGCCAGGCTGGAAGATGTTGGCCGCTTTTGGCCCAGCAACAACTGCACCAATCGGAATGCCGCTTCCCAAACCCTTAGCCAAAGGCATCACATCAGGCACAATGCCTGCCCACTGGTGTGCAAACCACTTGCCGGTACGCCCCATGCCGCACTGCACTTCGTCAATCATCAGCAACCAATCATTTTCATCGCACAACTTGCGCACTTGCTGCAAATACTCAATCCGCATTGGGTTCACACCGCCTTCGCCCTGAATCGTTTCAAAAAACACGGCGGTCACATTTTTGTTGCCAGCCGTTGCTTTTTTGAGCGCTTCAATGTCGTTTAAAGGTACGCGAATGAATCCTTCCACTAAGGGGCCAAAGCCCGCTTGAACTTTTGTGTTGCCGGTTGCGCTGAGTGTTGCAATACTGCGGCCATGAAAGGCTTTTTCGTAAACGACGATTTCGGGGCGATCAATGCCTTTGTCGTGACCATACTTGCGAGCCAGCTTTAGGGCCGCTTCATTGGCTTCTAAGCCTGTGCAGCAGAAGAACACATTGGTCATGCCCGACAATTCGACCAGTTTGGCCGCCAATATTTCTTGGCCAGGCACATGGTAGTAGTTACAACTGTGGATGATTTTGCTCAGCTGGTCTTGCAAAGCGGGCACTAATTTGGGGTGGTTGTGCCCCAAGGTGTTGACCGCAATACCACCCAAGGCGTCGATATAACTTTTGCCGTTGATGTCCCACAGTCGGCAACCTTGACCGTGCGACAAGGCCATAGGCACGCGGCCATAGGTGTTCATCACATGAGGGGAGGCGGCTTCAATGAATGCGGGCATACGGGGTTCTCCAAAAAGCTTAATTTAAAAGATTGATTTTAGTGGCAAGGTATTGCTTGTTTGATGAAAGTTAATGGCTTAATTAGATTGATTTCAGCAAGAAACGAAGGTTTAGGCTCATGGGTAAGCGTGTGTTGGCATGAAAGCTGCTCTATTTTTACAAGCTAATACAGATTCAAAGAAGTCGTAGAGCAAGGGTTTTTACGCATCTTTAGTCTTATATAAGATAGAATACTTGTGCAGTGCAGCAAACCATGTTCGCACTCGTTTTTCAACTTAAAAGTCTCGTAACATGACGACTCAATCGGCTAAAGAATTATTCATTCAAGGCGTTACCCATGACGGGAAGGTTTTTCGGCCCAGCGATTGGGCGGAGCGTTTGGCGGGTGTGATGAGCCAGTTTCGCCCTGGCGGTCCAAAGCCAGGCAGCCATTTGAGCTATTCGCCTTGGTGCTTTCCTACTTCGATTTCGACTACTTATGGTGAAGTTAAATGCGTAGTCATCAACCGCGACTTGCGGGCGGCCGAGCCTATGGCGTGGGATTTTGTGACTAATTTCGCTAAAGACAACAATTTGCAAGTGGTAGAAGCCTGCTCGCTTCCCTAAATTTGCTAGTTAATCAGCAATTTACATAAAAAAGCACGGTCGTACTATTTTTTTGGCATAATGCAGCCTACAATCGATTTATTTGCTAATTGACGTTTACGTAACGTCAATTAAGTTGATGTTGTTTTTTTTGAAATTTCAAGGAGCTGAAACAATGAAAGTCTTGGTCGCAGTCAAACGCGTTGTTGATTACAACGTCAAAGTTCGTGTCAAATCGGACAACACTGGCGTAGATATCGCCAACGTCAAAATGAGCATGAACCCCTTTGACGAAATCGCCGTTGAAGAAGCCGTGCGTTTGAAAGAAAAAGGCGTTGTGACCGAGATCATCGTTGTCTCTTGCGGCGTCACACAATGCTCAGAAACACTGCGCACAGCCATGGCCATTGGTGCAGACCGTGCCATCTTGGTGGAAACAACAGAAGAACTGCAACCGCTCGCTGTTGCTAAATTGCTCAAAGCCCTGGTCGACAAAGAACAACCGGGTTTGATCATCCTCGGCAAACAAGCCATCGATGACGATTGCAACCAAACTGGTCAAATGCTGGCAGCCTTAGGCGACATGCCGCAAGCCACGTTTGCTTCCAAAGTTGAAGTTGCGGACGGCAAAGCCACCGTTTCCCGTGAAGTCGATGGCGGCATGGAAACCCTGTCCATCAGCCTACCAGCCGTTATCACGACTGATTTGCGCTTGAATGAGCCACGCTACGTCACCTTGCCCAACATCATGAAGGCCAAGAAAAAACAACTCGATATCTTCAAGCCTGAAGACTTGGGTGTCGATGTCAGCCCCCGCCTCAAAACCCTCAAAGTGTCAGAGCCGCCAAAACGCAGCGCTGGTATCAAAGTGCCTGATGTGGCCACACTCGTTGCTAAATTGAAAACCGAAGCCAAAGTTCTTTGAGGAGAAAAACATGACATCATTAGTAATCGCAGAACACGACAACGCATCCATCAAACCCGCCACCCTCAACACCGTCACCTCAGCTTTGCAGTGCGGTGGTGATGTGCATGTGCTGGTGGCCGGATCCAACGCTGGCGCAGCCGCAGCTGCAGCCGCACAAATCGCCGGTGTGACCAAAGTCTTGCACGCCGACGACGCTGGTTTAGCCCACGGCTTGGCTGAAAACGTCGCTGCCCAAGTTTTAGCTGTTGCTTCAAACTACAGCCACATTCTCTTTCCAGCCACCGCCAGTGGTAAAAACGTCGCACCACGCGTTGCAGCAAAATTGGATGTGGGTCAAATCTCTGACATCACGAAAGTGGACAGCCCAGACACCTTCGAGCGCCCGATCTATGCAGGCAATGCGATTGCTACTGTGCAAAGCTTGGATGCTACCAAAGTGATGACTGTACGAACTACTGGATTCGATCTAGCCGGCGTAAATAATACCTCCGTAGCTATTGAAATGGTAGCAAATATTGCTGCAAATACCAAATCTACCTTCATGGGCAGCGAAATCGCTAAGAACGACCGCCCTGAACTGACAGCAGCCAAAATCATCGTCAGTGGTGGCCGCGCTTTGGGCAGTGCTGAGAAGTTCGCCGAAGTGATGACACCATTGGCCGACAAGTTGGGTGCTGCCATGGGTGCATCACGCGCAGCGGTTGATGCTGGCTATGCGCCAAACGATTGGCAAGTCGGTCAAACTGGCAAAATCGTGGCGCCACAGCTGTACATTGCAGCGGGTATCAGCGGTGCGATTCAGCATTTGGCAGGTATGAAAGACAGCAAAGTCATTGTTGCCATCAACAAAGACGAAGAAGCGCCGATTTTCTCTGTGGCTGATTACGGTTTGGTGGCTGATTTGTTTACGGCTGTGCCTGAACTGGTCGCTGCGCTTTAAAGCTTATTAAACGCTTTCCCTCAAACCTTTCTCCATCAATAACTTAGGCAACCCGTCATGACATACCGCGCCCCCGTGAAAGACATGCTGTTTGATATGCAACATTTGGCAAATATTGAGCAAGTGGCGCAGTTGCCCGGTTTTGAAGATGCGGGTTATGACACGGCGCAAGCTGTGTTGGAAGAGTGCGCTAAATTCAGCGAAGGCGTGCTCAGCCCGCTGAATTGGGAGGGCGATAAAAACCCTTCTAGCTGGAAAAATGGCGTTGTCACGGCCACGTCGGGTTTCAAAGAAGCCTACAAACAGTTTGCAGAAGGTGGCTGGCAAGGTTTGCAGCATCCGCAAGATTTTGGTGGTCAAGGCTTGCCCAAGACAATCGGCTCTGCCTGTGGCGAAATGCTGAATTCTGCCAACATGAGCTTTGCTTTGTGCCCTTTGCTCAGCGATGGCGCCATTGAAGCGTTGCTAACAGCGGGTTCGGACGACTTGAAAGCCATTTACCTAGAAAACTTGATCAGCGGTAAATGGACAGGCACCATGAATCTGACCGAGCCACAGGCCGGTAGCGATTTGGCAGCAGTTCGTACCCGTGCAGAGCCACAAGCGGACGGCAGCTACAAAGTGTTTGGCACCAAGATTTTCATCACCTGGGGTGAGCATGACATGGCTGAGAACATCATCCATTTGGTGCTGGCTCGCGTGGTTGGCGCGCCTGAGGGTGTAAAAGGTATCAGCCTGTTTGTCGTGCCTAAATTCATGGTGAACAAAGACGGTTCATTGGGTGCGCGCAACGACGTGCATTGCGTCAGTATCGAGCACAAAATGGGCATCAAAGCCAGCCCTACAGCTGTGTTGCAGTTTGGCGACCACGGTGGTGGCGTTGGTTACCTCGTGGGTCAAGAGAACCGCGGTTTAGAGTACATGTTCATCATGATGAACGCAGCGCGTTTTGGCGTGGGTGTGCAGGGCATTGCGATTGCAGAACGCGCCTACCAAAAAGCCGTGCAGTTTGCCAAAGACCGGGTGCAGAGCCGTCCGGTCGATGGTTCTTTGCCAACAAGTGGCGCCATTATTCATCACCCCGACGTTAAACGCATGCTTATGACCATGCGCGCCTACACTGAAGGCTGCCGCGCTATGGCGATCAGCTCTGCAGCTGCTTACGACGCTTCGCACCATCACCCCGATGCTGAAGTGCGCAAACAAAACTTGGCGTTTTACGAGTTCATGGTGCCGCTGATCAAAGGTTACAGCACCGAGATGAGCTTAGAGGTAACCAGCCTTGGCGTGCAAGTCCACGGTGGTATGGGGTTCATTGAAGAAACCGGTGCTGCGCAGTATTACCGTGATGCCAAGATTTTGACGATTTACGAAGGCACAACAGCGATTCAAGCCAACGATTTGGTAGGTCGTAAAACGGCGCGTGATGGTGGTCAAACCGCCAAAGGTATCGCTGCCCAAATTGAGGTGACGGAAGCTGAGTTAGCGAAAAGTGGCAGCATAGCCGCCAAGGCAGTGCTGAAACACCTTACCGCAGCACGTTTGGCGTTCATCGATGTAGTCAACTTCGTGGCGGGCAATACCAAAGCATCGCCGAACGCTGTATTCTCAGGTAGCGTGCCTTATTTGATGTTAGCTGGAAACTTGATGGCGGGCTGGCAAATGGCTCGCAGCTTGTTGGTTGCCGAAAGTCAAATCGCATCTGGTGCTGACGATGCTGCTTTCATGCAAGCCAAAATCATCACCGCTCAGTTTTACGCTGAGCATTTGCTGTGCAAAGTGCCTGGTATGCGAGGCAGCATCGTGGATGGTGCTGCGTCCGTGACAGCACTCGCGCTTGAATCGTTTTAAAATTAAAAGTAGATATTTAAATATTCATTTGCTATATTATTAATAGCTAATTAGGCAATAAATACGCCGACTAGAGGTCAATTTCACCCTGTTTTTAGTGTAAATCTACTATTGGAGACTGTATGTCAAGATTGCCAGGAGCCCTGAACAATTTACCGCTGCCTATCATCGGCTCACCGCTGTTCATCATCAGCAACCCCAAGCTCGTGATTGCCCAGTGTATTGCTGGTGTGGTCGGCTCCATGCCGGCGCTCAATGCACGGCCTGCCGAGCAATTGGAAGACTGGCTGATTGAAATCACCGAAGCCCTAGCGGCCTACAACAAAGCAAATCCAGACAAGCCGGCTGCGCCTTTTGCCATCAACCAAATTGTGCACAAGTCCAATGACCGCTTGGAGCATGACATGCAAATGTGCGTCAAATACAAAGTGCCCATCATCATCACCAGCTTGGGTGCGCGTGAAGACATCAACGCTGCCGCCCACAGCTACGGTGGCGTGGTGCTGCACGACATCATCAACAACAAGCATGCCCGCAAAGCCATTGAAAAAGGCGCTGATGGCTTGATAGCCGTCGCCGCAGGCGCAGGCGGTCACGCCGGTGTGAAAAGCCCCTTTGCTCTGATTCAAGAAATTCGCCAGTGGTTTGATGGCCCGATTGCATTGAGCGGCTCTATTTCAACAGGTTCTGCCGTCCTAGCCGCCCAAGCCATGGGTGCAGACTTCGCCTACATTGGCTCCGCTTTCATTGCCACTGAAGAAGCGCGTGCCGCAGACGCCTATAAGCAGTCGATTGTCGACAGCAACTCTGACGACATCGTTTACAGCAACTTGTTCACAGGTGTGCATGGCAATTACCTCGCGCCATCTATTCGCAACGCGGGCATGGATCCTGATAATTTAGAAGTCAGCGACCCAAGCAAAATGAATTTTGGCGGGGACAAGTCCAAAGCGTGGAAAGATATTTGGGGATGTGGTCAAGGTATCGGCGCGATTACCAAGGTACAAAAGACGGCAGACTATGTGGCGCAGCTGAAGCGCGAATATCACGAAGCGCGCACTAAGCTGATGCAGCGTGAATATGCCTGATTCATCAGCCAATCAATAAGTCAGTTCCCTCGCCTTGCCCCAAAACACACGGTACATAAAGACTGTGTAGCCGATGATGGCTGGCAGGGTGATGGCCACGCCTACGAACAAAATTGTCAACGACTCAGTGGCACTGGCGGCTTGCCAGACAGACATGCGGTCGATCACGATGTAGGGGAACAAGCTGTAGGCTAGTCCGAAAAACGCCATGATGAAGATCAGAACTGTAGACGCAAACACTATCCAGCCATAGCCTGCTTGCACGACTTTGGGGCTTGCTAAAACGTGCTTGATGGCAAAGAAGGCGGCCACGCATATCATTGGAATCGGCAGGAGTGCAAACAGCTCTGGAAACGAAAACCACTTGGCAAAAACCGTTGCGCTGACCATGGGTGTGGCCAATGAAATGCCTGCAAGTGCCAAGCCCATAGGCCAAAGGACTTTTTGCCCCCAGACTGCAGCCTTGGCTTGCAAGTCGTCGCTAGTTTTCATGATCAGCCAGCCAGCGCCAAGCATGGCGTAGGCGGCAGGTAGCGTCAAGGCAATGCCCGCGCTGAAAAGCAGGGGCCACAGCGTGTCACCAAAACCGGTGATGTAGCTGCCCAGCATCCAGCCTTGTGAAACGGCCATCACGTACGAGCCTACTGCGAAAATGCGGTTCCAAAGTGGTTTATGGATGGCGGGTGCTTTGACCCGAAAATCAAATGCCACACCGCGCAAAATCAAGCCAATCAGCATGATGGCGACGGGTAAATACAAAGCTGTGAGCACCACGCCGTGCGCCAGTGGAAAGGCTGTGAGCAGCACGCCCACCCCCAGTACCAGCCAGGTTTCGTTGGCATCCCAAAAAGGGCCAATGCTGGAGATCATCACGTCTTTGTCGGCGTCGCTGGCAAAGGGCAACAAAATGCCCACACCGATGTCGTAGCCGTCCAGCACCACGTAAATCAGCAGTGCCAAACCCATCACGGCCATGAAAATCAGGGGGGCGAGGTAGCTCCAGGTTAGTTCCATATCATTGTCCTTGTGGTACCGGAATCGGTGCAATCGTATCGGTATCTGCATCGGCCAGCTTGGGCGGATGCTCAGCCATGTACTTCAGCACGCTGATGTAGGCGGCCAGCAACATCAGGTAGACCGCCAAGTAGGTTACGAACGTCACCATCACCATGGGCGATGAATGCTGGGTGACTACATCGGCCGTTTTGAGCAAACCATAGACAATGAAAGGCTGGCGACCAATCTCAGTTACGTACCAGCCCGCCAGCGTGGCCACCCAGCCTGAGAAGGTCATGGCAGCCAAAAGATAAAGCTGCGATTTGGCCAAGATTTTTTTATCGCGCAACAAAGTCCAGGCACTGCTCCAAGCCACGGCCAGCATCAAAAAGCCCAAACCCACCATGATGCGAAAAGCCCAAAAAACGGGTGCCACAGGTGGGTGCTTGCCTTCAAACTCGTTGAGGCCTTTGATTTCGCCCTCGGGGTCGTGCAGCAAAATCAGGCTGGCGGCTTTGGGGATTTCGATGGCGTAGAGGGTTTTCTTTTCCTTTTCGCTCGGGAAGCCAAACAGTGTCAGCGGCGCGCCTTTTTCTGTATTCCAAATGCCTTCAATGGCGGCAATCTTGGCGGGCTGATGTTTCAAAGTGTTGAGACCATGCGCATCGCCCATCAAAATCTGCAGCGGAATGGCGATACTGGCTGCGATGATGGCCGTGTGCAGTGCTTTGCGCGTACCGGCAGTGGCGGTGCCTTTGATGATCTGCCAAGCGCTCATGCCGGCCATCAAAAACGAGGCCGTCAGCATGGACGCCAGCAGCATGTGTCCAAAACGGTAAGGGAAGGAGGGGTTGAAGACCACGGCAAACCAGTCTTTGGCAAAGAACTTGCCGTCTATGATCTCGTAACCCGCCGGGGTTTGCATCCAGGAGTCCAGGCTCAGTATCCAAAACGCCGACATGGTCGTGCCAATGGCGACCATCACGGTTGCCAGCAGGTGGATGCGTTTGGAGACGCGGTTGCGGCCAAACAGCATGATGCCCAAGAAAGTCGCTTCCAAAAAGAAGGCGGTCAGCACCTCGTAGCCGAGCAGCGGGCCGGATATGTTCCCCGTTTTTTCCATGAAACCCGGCCAGTTGGTGCCAAACTGGAAGCTCATGGTGATGCCAGAAACCACACCCAGTGCAAAGGTTAATGCAAAGACCTTGGTCCAAAAATAGTAGGCTTCCTCCCAAGCGTTTGATGCCGTGGTGGCCAGTCCGTCGTTTTGGGTTGCCATCACGCGAATGCGGAAAAACAGCAGCAGCCAGCACATCGCAATCGTGATAGTGGGGAACAGGATGTGAAAACTCATGTTCGCCGCAAACTGCAGCCGAGACAAAATCAGGGTGTCCATGGTGTGTCCTTGTGCGTAATTTGACGCTAATTTGCGATAACTTTTCGACTACTCTGTTATTTCCGACCAGCGCCCGTGATGCGGTCTTTGAATTCCAGCACTTTGGTTACTGTCGAACCCATGCCCATCAGCTGTTTTGCTGTTTCGGGGGCAAGTTTTTGGACATCGTCAAACCAAGTCATCAATTTGTCGATTAAGTCGTGCATCTCGCGCATGCGGGCTTGGGCATGTTGTTCTTCGCTGCTTACAGGTTCTTCCAGCAGCGCCATGCGCAGCATGGACAGTGTCGGTTCAATCTCACGGCGGCGGCGTTCTTCAGCCAGAGCTCTGAAAATCTCCCACACATCGGCGGGTGCTTCAAAGTATTCACGGCGGTCGCCGGTTTGGTGAGTGAGTTTGACGAGTCGCCATGACTGCAGCTCTTTCAGCCCCATGCTGACGTTAGAGCGTGAAAACGCTAGGCTTTCTGCGATTTCATCCGCATTCAGCGCCCGCTTGGAGATAAAAATCAAGGCATAAATCTGCCCCACCGTGCGGTTGATGCCCCATTTGCTGCCCATTTCACCGAAGTGGGCGACGAATTGGCGATTAAGCGGCGGAAGTGTGGAGGTGGGGAAATCTGACATACGCATATTGTCTGGTATTTCTTGAATTTTCAGTAATTACTGAAAATTCAGCAGACTGATTTATAAGGGTATTCCCTTAATTCATAGGCTTGCATCTTTGGAAGCAAGCTTTATACTGTACAAATTATCAGTATTAATTATGAATTTCTACTTGAATATTTGCTATTAATTTAATAGCACTTTAGGCAATAAATACGCCGGCTAGAGGCGTATTTTGATGCTTAATTGCTCATTTTAAGATCAATCAAATCGTTTTCACCAGTTTTCACCAGTCTTCATATGCTACGTACGCTTTTTGTCGATTTCAACTCATATTTTGCCTCGGTCGAGCAGCAAATCAACCCGGCCTTACGCGGCCGACCCGTGGGTGTGGTGCCTGTGATGGCGGAGTCATCTTGTTGCATTGCAGCCAGTTATGAGGCCAAAGCTTTTGGCATCAAAACTGGCACAGGCGTGGCGGAGGCGCGTCGGTTATGCCCGGAAATTGTGCTGATTGTGGGGCAGCACGAGGTCTATGTAGACTTTCACCAGCGGGCGGTGGCAGCGGTGGAACGCATTGCACCGGTGCGCCAGGTGATGAGCATTGATGAGATGGAGTGCGAGTTGACGGGCAGCTGGCGGGAGCGTGATAAAGCGATCGACATCGCCCACCACATCAAAAAAGAGCTGCAGCGTACGCTGGGTGAATGCATGCGCAGCTCAATTGGGATTGCACCCAACACGCTGCTGGGCAAATTGGCCTCTGACATGAAAAAGCCGAACGGTCTGACCGTGCTGGAGCAGGCGGATATTCCAGCCAAGTTGCTGCACCTCAAGCCCTCGGCCATCACCGGCGTGGGCCCGCGCATGACGCAGCGACTGGAACGGGTCGGCATCGTCACCATGGCTGATTTGTACGCCGCCCCGCGCGATGTGTTGCACACCGTGTGGGGCGGTGTGGGTGGCACCGAGATGTACGATAAACTGCGTGGCCAGTGGTATGAACCAAGGGTAACCGTGCCGCGTACACTGGGGCACTCACACGTGTTACCGCCCGATATGCGCAACGCTGAGGGGGCATGGAATGTGTTGAACCGTCTGACCCAAAAGGCAGCTATGCGGCTACGTAAGCAAGGGTTTTATGCTATGGGCATGGCAGTACATGTGCAGGGAAGGCGTGTCGCTGGTTACAAGGCAGGTGGTCAGCAGGAGGCGAGTTTTTGCGAAACGCAGGACACCGCTTTTTTGCTGCGCGTGTTGGCTCGTTTGTGGAGTCGTGGCTTGGCCTTGTTTCCACGCCCCGTAGCCGTGGGCATGACCTTGTTTGGCTTGGTACCTGCATCGCAGCACACGCCCACCCTCTTTGAAACAAAGTTTGAGCACCAGCTTGGTGCTTCGGATGCACCAAGTTTGAGTTCTTTGGCCAGTGCACCGCGAGCGCCCCTGGGTGACCGAGCGCGCTTGTCCGCAACCATCGACAACATCAACCGCCAATACGGCAAAAACGCGCTGTATTTTGCCAGCGCGCATGGGGCGCTCAATCATGCGCCCATGCGGATTGCTTTCAATCGAATTCCTGATATTGAGACCGAGCGCTAATTTCTAAAGCCTGCTAATCAAGGGAAAACACCGAGGCAGAAGGTGAAAAACTGTATACAAGATAAATGGAAATCACATGATAATGAAAAACTTTTAAGCCTGTTTGGCCTACTTTTTAGGCTATTTGAGCAGAACAGGTCAAAAGTTGGCATTTATATTGCATACAAAAATACCCAAGTCGCCTAATTTTTATCTTTTGCTTTTCATCTTCTCTTACATCTATCAGGAGCTTTGCCATGACATCTTTTAAAAGAACTTTCTTGAAACACACCTTGGCCATGACCGCTGTGAGCGTGTCTGCCCTGCTCGGTATGAGCGCAGCCAGCGCGCAAAGTGCTTTGGATGATGTGATGAAGGCCAAAGAAATCAAAATTGGTGTCCCGACTGACTTTCCACCTTATGGTTTCGTTGGTACAGACCTCAAACCACAAGGTCTGGATATTGATATGGGTTTGTACATTGGCCAAAAGTTGGGCGTGAAGGTAGAGCTGGTTCCCGTGAGCAGCGCCAACCGCATCGCCTATCTACAGACTAAAAAAGCCGATCTGGTCATTTCCACCCTCGGTAAAAATCCAGAACGCGAGCGCGTGATCGACTTCACCGCTGCTTACTCACCGTTTTTTCAAGCTGTGTTTGCAGCCAAATCCGTCAGCATCAAGAGTTTTACCGATTTGGCGGGCAAGAGTATTGGCGTGACACGCGGTGCGATTGAAGACCAAGAGCTGACCAAGCTGGCCCCTAGCAGCGCGGATGTGAAGCGTTATGAAGACAACAACGCCACGGTGTCCTCCTTCGTCGCGGGTCAAGTGCAAGCCATTGCCACTGGCGCATCGGTCGCTGGCAACATGATGGCCAAAAACCCACAGCTGGCGACAGAGTACAAACTGCTGTTGAAAGATTCACCCAACTTCATTGGCGTGGGCAAGGGTGAAGACAAACTACGCCTGAAGGTCAATGAGATCATTGCTGAAGCGAAAAAATCAGGTGACCTCGACAAAATGGCCAACAAATGGCTGGGTCGTCCAGCGGGTGATTTGCCGCAATAAGTTGACTTGTCTTAGAACAGATTTTCTAGCTTTCTAGCTGATTGACATGCGGATCGATCTAGACTTTTTGGCCATTTTGAGCCAGTGGCCGCTGTTACTGAAAGGCGTGGCTTGGACGCTGGCCTTGACCACCATCTCCGCCACCATTGGCGTGGTGGTGGGCGTGGCGTGTGCTTGGTCCCGCGCCAGTGGCCCGACTTGGTTGAAGTGGGTGGTGGGCACCTATGTGGAGCTGATCCGCAACACGCCGTTCATCGTGCAATTGTTCTTCATCTACTTTGGTTTGCCGGCGGCGGGGGTGAAGCTGTCGGCAGAAACAGCATCGGTGATCGCCATGATGGTGAATCTGGGCGCGTATGCCACCGAGATCATCCGTGCAGGTATCGAGGCCACTCCTAAAGGACAGATCGAGGCGGCGATGAGTTTGGCTTTGAACCGCATGCAAACCTTCACCCGTGTGGTGTTGCCACCTGCGCTTAAAAAGGTCTGGCCTGCGCTAGTGAGCCAGATCATCATTGTGATGCTGGGCTCGGCGGTATGCGGGCAAATCTCTACTGAAGAACTCAGCTACGCCGCGAACTTGATCCAAAGCCGCAACTTCCGCGCGTTTGAGGCTTTCATCATCGCCACGCTGATTTATCTGGCATTGTCCATGGCTGTGCGCAAATTGCTCAACTGGCTGGGCCCGCGTTTCTTGTGGGGGCGCTAGAGAGCGAATTGACATGGTAGATTTTTCAATCTGGGATATTTTTCGCAACCTGCTACTGGCAGGTCGCTGGACTGTGGCTTTGTCGCTCATTGCTTTCATCGGCGGTGGTCTTGTCGGTTTGGCTTTGTTGGTGCTGCGCCTGACCAAGCTGCCGATAGCCGATAAGCTGGTGGGCGGTTACGTGCAGTTGTTCCAGGGTACACCTTTGTTGATGCAATTATTTTTGTCGTATTTTGGCATTGCCCTGTTTGGCATCAACACCTCCGCTTGGGTGGCGGCTGCGGTGGCGTTGACCTTGTACACCAGCGCTTTTTTGACTGAAATTTGGCGCGGCTGTGTCAATTCGATTCCCAAAGGGCAGTGGGAAGCCGCCGAGAGTTTGGCGCTTAATTTTGGTGAGCAGCTGCGCTATGTGGTGCTGCCGCAAGCCGTCAAAATTGCCGTGCCTCCCACGGTCGGATTTTTGGTGCAGGTCATCAAAGGCACGGCGTTGGCGTCGGTGATCGGCTTTGTGGAGTTGACCAAGGCCGGCACGATGATCACCAATGCCACCTTCAAACCCTTTTTGGTCTATAGCTGTTTGGCGCTGATGTATTTTGCGCTGTGTTTTCCTGTGTCGCTGCTGGCGCGCAGGCTTGAGAGGAAGTTAAATCGTGGCTAACACTATCACTGACAATATCACCGACGGCTCAAAAAATCTGATCGAAATCAGCCAATTGCGTAAAAGCTTTGGCATCAACGAGGTACTCAAAGGCATTGACTTGCAAGTGCAAGCTGGTGAGGTGATCGCCATCATCGGCAAAAGCGGCTCGGGTAAAAGTACGCTGTTGCGCTGTATCAATGGTTTGGAGGTGTTTCAAAGCGGTCACCTGACGGTAGACGGCAAACCTTTGTTGCATGAAAATGCACTAGCCATGCGCGAATTGCGCCAGCGTGTAGGCATGATTTTTCAAAGCTTTAACCTGTTCCCGCATCTCACTGTGGGCAAAAACGTGATGCTGGCACCCAAGTTGGTAAAGTTAACTGATTCTGTAGCCGGCGAGGCGCAAGCGCGCAAGTTACTGGAACGTGTGGGTTTGGCGGAAAAATACGACGCCTATCCCGATCAGCTCTCAGGCGGGCAACAACAGCGTGTCGCCATTGCACGCGCCTTGGCCATGGAGCCAGCGGTATTGCTGTGTGACGAGATCACATCTGCACTCGACCCCGAGCTCGTGGGAGAAGTGCTGCGCGTGGTGGAAAGTCTTGCTGACGAAGGCATGACCTTGCTGATGGTGACCCACGAGATGAGTTTTGCCCGCAAAGTGAGCGACCGTGTCATCTTCATGCACCAAGGCTGCGTGCACGAGATGGGACCTCCGCAAGAGCTGTTTTCGAACCCTAAAACGCCCGAATTGCAGCAGTTCTTGGCGACTTTGAACGATTAAACCGCTGGCGGTTTAACCTAACAAGTCGCTCAGGCTGCGTGCAATCACTTTGGTTGCACGGCGCAAGTCTTCAAGGTTCAAATGTTCGTCTGCACGCTTGGCGTTTGATTCCAACACCGTGCGTGGGCCTGCACCATAGATCACGCCAGGTATGCCGGCTTCGCAAAACAAGCGTACATCGGTGTACAGCGGTGTGCCTAAAGCAGGAATGGGTTCACCGAAAACGGTTTGACCGTGTTTTTGAATGGCGTCTACCAAGGGTTTGTTCCCAGCCAAAGGCTGCAGAGCGTTAGCCAAAAGCATGCGTTTGACCTCGACAGTGATACCCGCTGTTTGAGCGGCTGTGTCAGCGATGATTTTTCGTAGCGTAGCTTCTACTTCAGCTGGGTTTTCTTCAGGAATCATACGGCGGTCTAGTTTGAAGCTCACGCGTCCGGGGACGACATTGGTGTTGGTGCCGCCTTCAATCATCCCCACATTAAGGTAAGGGTGGGTGATGCCTTCAACTTTGGAGCTGATCTGTTTGTACAGCGTGTTTTGTGCGTACAAAGCGCTTAAGATGCGCACAGCTGCTTGCATGGCATCAACTCCTGAATCGGGAATGGCTGCATGCGCCATTTTTCCGTGAACAGTCACCTCCATCTGCAGGCAGCCGTTATGCGCGGTGATGACCTGGTAGCTAAAGCCAGCTGCAATCATCAAATCAGGGTGGATAATTTTGTGTTTGAGCAACCAGGCCGGGCCGACTTCTCCGCCAAATTCTTCGTCGTAGGTGAACAACAATTCAACGCTGCCTGTTGTTGGCTTGGCGACAGCTTCTAGTGCTCGAACAGCAAATGCGTAAGTGGAAAAATCACACTTACTGACTGCTGCTGCACGGCCATAAATCTTGCCGTTTTCAATTTCTCCACCATAAGGGTCATGCGTCCAGCCTTCGCCGGGGGGCACCACATCACCGTGGGCATTGAGTAGCACCGTTTTACCAACGCCATACTTGCGACGCACGATCAAATTGGTGATGGACTGCAAACCGGCGGCTTGAACTTCTGCTGCTGGCACAGCATGTTTCTCAGCTTCAAAGCCAAATCCTTGCAGCAGTTCAGCCGCGCGCTCGGCATGTGGCGCGTTGTTACCGGGCGGGGTGTCTGTGGGTACTTGTATTAGTGCCTGTAAAAATCTGACTTGCTCGTCAAAGTGAGCGTCAATCCAAGCGTCTAGATGGTCGTAAGTAGTCATAAGAAGAAAAGGCTGGTAAATATCAAAATTCGGTGGATAACTGGTTGAGTAATTGGGTGAACGCGTCTACTGCGAGTTGCATATCGTCGTTGGTGCTTGATTCAAGCGGGTTGTGGCTGATGCCTGAATTTTCTCCGCGTACAAAGAGCATAGCTTGAGGCATCATTTCGTGGAGTTTCATAGCATCATGACCTGCTCCGCTAGGCATGCGATGCAGAGGTATTCCCAAGCTGTCTACAGCTCGTTCCCAGCGCTGTTGCCAAGCGGGCGCACTTGGGGCCGCCGCAGCACGCATGGTTTCTTCAAGTGTGAATCCGACTTGACGGCGCTCGCAAATGGCTTTGAAGTGGGCTAGGACGTCGTTGACCATGGCATCGCGCTGTGCATTGGTCGGTGCACGCATGTCTAATGTGAATTGGCATCGCCCAGGCACAACATTGGTCGAACCGTTCGGCACCAGAAGCTGCCCGACCGTGGCCACCGAGTCACCGTCTTGCGCCGCACGCTGTTCTGCAAACAAGATCAGCTCGGCGACAGCGGCGGCTGCGTCCGCGCGCCTGTTCATGGGCGTGGTGCCCGCATGGCAGGCCGTGCCAATCGCCTCGCAGGCGTAGCGCACGCTGCCGTTGATGGAAGTGACGATGCCTAACGGAATATTGAGCTCATTGAGCACAGGTCCTTGCTCAATATGCACTTCAACAAAACCCAGGTAATCTTCAGCCTGCCGTTTGATTTTGGGTATGTCATCCACACATAAACCGGCATGCTGCATGGCTTGTCGCATGGTGATGCCGTCGGCATCCTGCTGGTCTAACCAAGTTGGGTCAAATTGACCGATCAACGCGCCAGAGCCTAGAAAAGTTGCTTTGTAGCGCTGACCTTCTTCTTCAGCAAAACCAACCACCTCAATATGAAAGGGCAATCGATTGTTTTGTCGTTTCAACTCACGTACGCAGGCCATGGGTACAAAAATACCCAAACGACCATCGTACTTGCCGCCATTGCGCACGGTGTCGTAGTGGCTGCCGGTGAGCAATGTTTTCGCAGTAGTATTTGTTGCGTGATAGCGCCCCACCACATTACCTACCGCGTCGATGCTGACCTCGTCAAACCCACAATCGTGCATCCAATGCGAAATACGCTGCGCACAAGCGCGGTGAGCATCAGTTAGGTAGGTTACGGTCAATTGCCCCAACTCTGCATAGCCAGTATCCGTATGGGCACTCAGTTTTTCTTGCCAGTCCCATACGTCGTTACCCAAGGTGGGAACAATGCCAAACTTGTCATTCAAACGAATTTCGGCGATACGGTGAATCTGTCGCAAGCACTCTTGAAGCTCAAATTGTGGGTGGTTGTGCAGGCGGCGCTCAAACGTTTGCAAGATGGCGGATTTGGATAAGCCTACTCCACGCGCGCCACGCACGGCCAAAATAAACGGAAAGCCGAACTTGGCTTGATAGGCGGCATTGAGCTCTGCAATCTTGGCCAGTTCGTTTGGCGTGCATTGGGTTAAACCAGCTTTAGATTGCTCGTTGGTCGATTCTGCCGTGAGCGTTTGGCTTTGCATGGCTTTACCCGCTAGCTCGGGATGCGCGCGTATTAAGCCTTTTTGAGCGTCCAGACCTGCTGCTTCCAGTACCTGTACCAAGCTGTATTTCAGATGCGTCAGGGAGCGAAAAGGGCGTTGTGACAAAGCTTGCGCGCCTATCCAAGGCGAGTGTTCATACACGCCATCCAACATCTGCGCGGCTTCGGCAGATGATGCTTTGTTGAGTGCTTGCAGAGTTAAAGTCGTCATGGCTATTGTTCTGGTTAGGGTCACGCTTTAGGCTTGAACGGATGAATTTGTTTCCAATGCCGCGCAATATCCAGACGTCGACAAATCCACACATGGTTGTGCGCTTGCACATAGTCCAAAAACTTCTGTAGAGACTTCATGCGCCCAGGTCGCCCCAGCAGGCGGCAATGCATGCCGATGCTCATCATCTTGGGTGCATTCAAACCTTGGGGGTCGCCTTCGGCATACAGCACATCAAAACTGTCTTTGAGGTAGGTGAAAAAGTCATCACCCTGTGCAAAACCCTGTGCCGAGGCAAAACGCATGTCGTTGGTGTCTAGCGTGTAGGGAACGATAAGTTGGGGCACAACTTCGCCATCGGTTTTTTGCACCTGCATCCAAAAAGGCAGGTCGTCACCGTAATAGTCACTGTCATATTCAAAACCACCGTAATCGGCCACCAAGCGTCGCGTATTTGGGCTGTCGCGACCGGTGTACCAGCCCAGCGGACGCTCGCCAGTCAGCTGGCTGATGATGTCCATGCCCACGCGCATATGTTCGCGCTCAATAGCTTCATCGACGTTTTGGTAGCTGATCCAGCGCCAGCCGTGGCAGGCGATCTCATGCCCCAGTTCTTTGAAAGCGGCGGTTAATTCGGGGTGACGTTGTAACGCCATGCTGACGCCAAACACGGTCAGTGGTAGTTGGCGATTTTCAAACTCACGCAAAATCCGCCACACGCCTGCACGTGAGCCGTATTCATAAATGCTCTCCATGCTTTGATGGCGCGCAGGGAAGGCGCTGGCATTGAACATCTCTGACAAGAATTGTTCAGAAGCAGCATCCCCATGCAAAACAGAGTTCTCGCCGCCTTCTTCGTAGTTCAAAACAAATTGCAGGGCGATGCGTGAAGCGTTCGGCCAAGCAGCGTGTGGCACGTCGCGCCCATAACCAATCAGATCGCGGGGGTAGGGCTGTGTGCTGTCATAGATCATGTGATGAGCACCTCAATCTTTCAAGTCCAAACCAGCCAATACACTTTGCAAATGCGCTTGCATGAGTTGTTTGGCCAGTGCCACGTTTTGGTCCGCAATCGCCTGCAAAATATCAACATGTTCGTTGTGCGAATGGCCAGCCGCATGTTCTGATTGGTACAGCAAGGTGATGAGGGAACAGCGCGAGATCAAATCCTGCAAGGATTGGGCCAGAACTTCATTGTCCAGCAACTCAGCCATCAAGACGTGAAAATCACCCAGCAGTTCAGTTCGGTTGGCTGCATCTGCACCAAGCACAGCCGCTGCTTCAACCTTGATGTGCGCACGCAGCACCTTGATTTTTTGCGGCGTGATCCCAGCGATCAAGGATTCCAGCATCGCCGATTCCAAAATCATACGTACTGCAAACACCTCGCGAGCTTCTTTGCTGGATGGGGCGGCTACAAACGCGCCGCGCGCTTGCTCGATTCGGATCAAATGCTTTTGCGACAATTGGTAAAGTGCTTGACGTACAAGGGTACGAGAAACACCAAACTGATCCGCTATCTGCTGTTCTTTTAGCTTCTCACCCGGCTGTAGTCGATGCTCAATGATGGCTTTCGTCAAGGCCTGAACAATATGATCAGTGCTTGAAACGCCCTTATCCGAAGATGAAGCGTTTGCCGGCAGTTGAGGAAAAATTAGCAATTTGGCTGAAGTCATGGCAAAATTGTATACACTTTTTGTTAATTTAGGGAAAATAAATGGGACTTTCCACACACGTACTTGACACTATGCATGGTTGCCCGGCAGCGGGTATGGCAGTAAAGCTATTTATAACGGCAAATGATGGGTCAGATGGGGGAGATAGGTTGATAGCCACCTTGGTAAAAGAATTGACCTTGAACGCTGATGGTCGCAATCCCGATGGACTCTTGTTTGACCATGACAGCTTGAAGGTGGGCACATATCGGCTGGTTTTTGACGTCGCTGCCTATTTCAAGTCGCTTGGTGTGTCTCTTCCTGAGCCCAATTTTTTGAACCTGGTGAGCCTTGATTTTGGCATCGCGCATACCGATGAACATTACCATGTGCCTTTGTTAGTCAGTCCCTGGAGCTATTCCACCTATCGCGGGTCGTGAAGCTCAAATAAGGCTTATGGCTAATAAATCAATAAAATATGCCTGTATCCGGCGTATTTATTGCCTAATTAGCTATTATATTTATAGCATTTTCACTATAAAATACCCGTCACATTCAAAATACGTGACAGGGTATATTTAATTTTCAGTTAACTTAATGTGAGTCGCTTTGTTTGGCTGCTTCAATACTTGCTTGTGAATCGCCATTTGCGCCATTAAAAAACAAATTGAGGATGACTGCACTGATTGAAGCTAGCAAAATGCCAGACTCAATCACAGGGTGAATGTTGTGAGGCATCCACTGCTTGAAGTTGGGTGCAATCAGCGGGATCATGCCAATCCCAATTGAAATGGCAACGACAAACAGGTTGTGACGGTTATTTTTGAAGTCCACATTCGCCAAAATGCGGATACCCGTGGCAACCACCATGCCAAACATCACCAATCCCGCACCACCCAAAACAAAGGTAGGCAAAGATTCGACTAGTGCAGCCATTTTTGGAAGCAAACCCAGCACGATCAAAATCAAACCACCAGCGACGCAGACAAAACGACTCTTGACGCCAGTGATGCCGACCAAGCCTACGTTTTGCGAAAAGCTGGTGTAGGGGAAGGTGTTGAAAATGCCACCAATCAAGGTGCCCAAACCGTCTGTACGCAAACCAGCACTCAGTGCCTTTTGGTCAATCTTGCGATCTGTCATTTCACCCAATGCCAAAAACATACCAGTCGATTCAATCATGACGACGATCATCACCAAAGACATGGTCAGAATCAAAATCGGATCGAAAATAGGTGTGCCAAACTGGAAAGGCATCACAAAGCCAAACCAGGCCGCACTGCTTACTTTTTCGAAGGTCATCATGCCCAGTGCCGTGGCAACGATGCCACCAATGACTATACCCAGTAAAACCGAAATGTTACTTATAAAACCCTTGAAGTATTTGGAAATCAGCAAGATGGAAACCAACACCAAGGCAGCAACACCAATGTTGGCAAGTGGTGCATATTTGGGATTAGGTACGCTACCAACAATAGCCAGTCCCTTGGGTACTGCGGGCACGCTAGCACCAGCCGTGTTTGACAGTGCAGTGATATCAGCCAGCCATTTCGCATGATCTGGATTAACGATGCTAGGCGCAGTAGGGCCAAAAGGGTTGCCAAAAATCCAGTTGATGCCGATACGCATCAAGCTGATACCAATCACCGCGATGATGGTACCGGTGACAACTGGTGGGAAAAAGCGCAGCATACGGCTAACGACAGGAGCAAGCAAAATTGACAACACACCCGCACCAATAATGGCACCAAAAATCATCTGTGCTCCCATGGCACCCGGTGTCGCATTCGCCATGGCCACCATGGGTGCGACGGATGCAAATGTGACCCCCATCATCACGGGCAGACGGATGCCAAACCACTGGGTTGCACCTAGCGATTGAATCAGCGTGACCATGCCACAGCAGAACAAATCTGCCGATATCAACATCGCAACTTGCTCAGGGCTGAGTTTCAAGGCGCGTCCCACAATAAGTGGCACAGCAATTGCTCCGGCATACATCACGAGCACGTGTTGTAATCCTAGAACGCCTAGTTTTCCAGCTGGTAGGCGCTCATCCACCGGATGAGTTAATTGGGTCATCTGTGTCTCCTTTGAATTAAAGTGCTTAAACTGTATACACTTTTAATCTTGAAAAGATTGGTACTTTCCCTTAAAAGCATGATTTTTAGTCAAAATTGATGAATTTGGATGCCTTTATTTTGCAAAACTGTATACACTTAAACCTATGGAATCATATTTACTAGATTGGGCTAACCTGCTGCTGCGCTGGGTGCATGTCATCACGGCGATTGCGTGGGTGGGGTCGTCGTTTTACTTCGTGTTTTTAGACAACAACTTGTTGCGACCTAAATCGCCTGATTTACTGGAAAAAGGTGTTGATGGGGCGATGTGGGCTGTCCACGGCGGTGGTTTTTACAACCCTCAAAAGTACATGATTGCGCCCAAAGTCATCCACAGCAAACTTCACTGGTTTTATTGGGAAAGTTACAGCACGTGGCTGACTGGTTTTGCGCTGTTCACGGTGCTGTACTTGTACAACGCATCAACGTATTTGATTGACAAATCGCTGATGAACTGGTCTCCAGGCGCAGCAGTAGCCGTCGCTTTGTCGTTTTTAGTGGTGTTTTGGATGGTTTACGATGCAGTTTGCCAGCTGTTCGGCTTTCGTAAAAACGGCGAATTGATTGTGGGCATTGTCATGCTGTGCGTGGTGACGTTTGCGTCATGGCTTGCATGCCACTGGTTTGCAGGACGAGCGGCTTTCTTGCTTGTGGGTGCAATGATCGCCACCGCTATGAGCGCGAATGTCTTTTTCTGGATCATCCCCGGGCAACGTAAAGTCGTCGCCGCCATGACCAGCGACAAACCCTATGACGCCAAAGCCATGGCCATTCATGGCAAGCGTGGCAAGCAGCGCAGCGTCCATAACACCTATTTCACGCTGCCAGTGATTTTTGCCATGCTCAGCAACCACTACAGCTTCACCTACACCCACCCGCAAAACTGGGTGATTTTGGTGCTGATGATGTTCGCTGGTGCTGCCATTCGCCAGTATTTTGTGATGCGCCACGCTTACCACCATGGCCGCAGCGGTAACCCATGGCCGTATGCTGCGGTGGGGTTGGCGGTTATTGTGGGCGTGATTGCTTGGCTAGCACCGCAGCCTTCGGCGACGGAGGCAAAAGTGACATCGACCGCAACAGTGGCAACATCACCCGTAGCCGTGGTGTCTGGAGATGCTGTACCTGCTGCAGTGACTAAAATTTTGGAACAGCGTTGCTACATGTGCCACGGCGAGCAAGTGCAAATGAAAAATGTGCGATTAGACTCAGCTGAAAACTTACAAAAAAACAAAGCCATGGTTTACCAGCAAGTGGTGGTGACCAAGCAAATGCCTATGAATAACTCCACAGGTATCACGCCTGAAGAGCGTCAAGTGATTGCTGAGTGGGCTAAACCTTAACAATTTAGGGGGCTTAGCTGCTGCCATGTCTCTACTAAGTCAGCTCTAAACCAGCATTTATATGCATTTTTAGGTAAGGTTGGCTAAAATAAGGGTTAGCCATTTTTTGCCACTTTTAAAGGTTTCCATGAGCCAAGTCACCAATACCGTCCGCTTTGTGCTTGACGGCAAAATCGTTGAAGCGCAGGGCGCGCGTCGCACTACCACCGTTTTGGATTATTTGCGTGAGGATTTGCACCGCATCGGCACCAAAGAAGGCTGTGCCGAGGGCGATTGCGGCGCTTGCGTCGTCTTGGTGGGCGAATTGAATGCGGCGGGAACGGGCGTGAACTACGTACCGACCAACAGTTGCATGCAATTGCTCCCTTCGCTGGATGGCAAATCTGTCAAAACCGTAGAAAGCCTGAAAAGCGCTGACGGAACTTTGCACCCCATTCAAGAAAAAATGGCGAGCTGCTTTGGCTCGCAATGCGGCTTTTGCACACCAGGTATCGTGATGAGTTTGACTGGATTGGTGCAAACCAATACTTGCCCAACCCGTACAGAAATCAACGACTCATTGAGCGGTAACTTGTGCCGTTGCACAGGCTACAAACCTATCATTGATGCAACGCAGCAAGCTTGCAAACAAGCCCCCGAGCGTTTGAAACTCGAAGACGGCGCTGACATTGCCTTGCTCAAAAACATTCGCCGTGCCGAAGTGCCAATTTACAACTTAGACGGCGACATCGTGGTGCAACCCGTGGTTCGCACCCGCAAAGGCAACGAGTTTGTCGCCCCCTCTACTGTGGCGGAAGTGGCTGATTATTTGACCAACCATCCCAATGCCACGCTCTTGGCCGGTAGCACTGAGATTGGTTTGCAGGTCAACAAACAGTTCACTCGTCCTGACAACATCGTTTACTTGGGCAACGTTGCCGAGCTGAAAACTATCACATCCAAAGCTGGCACGTGGCACATTGGTGCGGCCGTTTCATTGACAGAGGTACAAAACCTGATTGGCGACGCTTACCCAGACTTCGCGGAGGTCTTGCGCCGTTTCGGTTCTCCCCCAATTCGTTCAACGGCAACGCTGGCTGGCAATATCGCCAACGGCTCGCCCATTGGCGACTCCATGCCCTGTTTGTTGGCTTTGGGCGCAATGCTTGCACTTCGCAAGGGCGATAAAACTCGCCAAGTCGCTTTAGAAAACTTCTACACGGGCATGAAGAAAAACGTGTTGCAAGCTGGAGAATTTATCGAAGCTGTGCTGTTGCCACAACCCAAAGCAGGCAGCACTTTCCGTGCCCACAAAATCAGCAAACGTTTTGACCAAGACATCTCAGCCACCGTTTGTGCCTTGAGCTACGAACTTGTTGGCGGTAAGTTCGCTAACGTCAAATTGGCTTTCAACGGACTTGCGCCGTACCCATGCCGCGCTCCTAAATTAGAAGCTGTCTTGGCAGGAAATACGCCGGCTAGCGTTGAAAATGAGGCTCTTGATGCGGCTATCACGGCCAGCTTCCCAGCCCGTGATGGTTTGCGCGCTACTTGGGCGTATCGCTCCTTAGTAGCCCGTAATTTGGTGATGCAATTCGTGGAAGAATCCACTGATCTGGTGAAGGAGACTGTGTAATGAATGCGCCTACCACCCTCAAAGAACTGATGCCTAATATTTCTGCAGCGCAGGGCACAGACGTCATCCACGAATCCGCCCGTCTGCACGTCACCGGCGAAGCCGTTTACACCGACGACATCCCCGAACTGCGCGGCACTTTGTA
>JBEBJY010000009.1:0-61300 GCA_040079635.1 Burkholderiaceae bacterium
GCGTACATTTGTGCAGTTGCGTCGCCTGATGGACTCCAACCGCGACTTAGCCCGCCGTATAGAGGCCATGGAAACCCGCTACGACGAGCAGTTTTCACAGGTGTTTGACGCCATCAAGCAACTCATTTCAGAAGACAAAACGCGCAAAGCAAAACGGCCTATTGGTTTTATTTGAGTCGGGACACCATGAAGGAACAAGTTTCTTTCATTCTGCGAGGTAGCAAACCGGGTGATTGGCCATTCGTTTTACGAATACTTTAGATTCGCTTAATGAATACCTAAATCCACATTGGGAGCATTAGGTGAGTTCAAAAACGTATCAACAAACAACTCTGTGGCAAGCAGCTTTCGGTCACCAATCAGATGGTTTAAACCCACAGCGAGAAAGGCTGTCTCAGGCATACGAAGAATTCCGCGAACGCGTTGCACTGCTGTTGACACAGATTCAGCTTGAATTACCAGCTCTTACCCTGCACGACATTACCCACGTCGATGCACTGTGGCGTGTCGCATCGGAAATTGCTGGCCCTGAATTCCCTCTAAATCCTGCTGAAGCCCTTGTTTTGGGTGGTGCTTTTCTGCTTCACGATGCAGCGCATTGCCGTGCGGCCTTCCCGGGTGGCGTAAGCGAATTGCGTCAATCCGTTGAATGGTGCGATGCCGCAGCGCAACGTGCGTTGTACGTAGACCAACTGACAGATGGCACTTTAGAGTTTCAAGCTGTGCTATTCGACACCCTGCGAGTCCTACACCCCAAACAAGCCCGAAAACTCCCATTTGCAAAATGGAGTGATGGTACTGGCGGTCTATTGCATCTTTTTCCACACGATGAGTTGCGGGAAGCCTATGGCCACATCATCGGTGAAATTGCCGAAAGCCACTGGTACAACCCGCATGAATTGGAAATCTTCGCTGCAAAGATGGTTACTGCGCCCGTGTGCCTGGATCCAGCGGCATGGACGGTCAACCCGCTCAAAATCGCAATTCTCTTGCGGGTTGCTGATGCCGCCCATATTGATGCGAAGCGGGCTCCTCGCCTGCTTCTGGCTATGAATCGTCCAAGCGGAATTTCACAAGAACACTGGCGTTTTCAGGCACGATTGAACAAGCCCCACTGCGAAACAATTCGCAATGAGCTTGTTTTTTCTGGCAGTCCATTTCCGGCTACTGAACAAGCCGCTTGGTGGTTAGCCTATGACGCTGCCTGCCTTGTGGAAAAAGAACTCTCGGCTGCTGATCACTTGTTGCGGGATCATCAACTACCGCAACTTGCGGCTAGAGAAGTCGCGGGCGTGCGCAGCCCCGAGTCATTTGCACGCAACGTCCCCACCAAGGGCTGGCATCCGGTGGATGCATCGTTGCGAATCAGCGACATTCAATCTGTCGTCGAGCGTTTTGGAGGTGCCAACTTGTATGGCGACGAACCACACCTCGCCTTACGTGAATTGCTGCAAAACGCAAGAGATGCCGTAATAGCCAGCCGAGCTTTGGGTGCTATCGGGGAAACAGAGGGCTCCATCACAGTTAGACTTGAAGAGCGGGATGGGGAAGACTGGCTACACGTGACGGACACCGGTATTGGAATGAGCCGCTATGTGCTGGTACATGTGCTGCTCGATTTTGGACGTTCACTTTGGAAGGACACAGCGCTACGACGTGAATGGCCAGGGCTCGCTGCTACAGGCTTTGAAGCTGTAGGACGCTTTGGCATAGGCTTTTTTTCGGTGCTCATGTTAGGGAGGCACATTAAAGTCACAACCCACCGGCAAACAGGTAGCGAGACAGACCAAGCCACGCAATGGGTTCTCGAATTTACGAAGGGCATTGATTCCCGACCCAGCTTGAGGGAACCACTGCCCAACGAAGCACTTAAGAGACATGGTACATGCGTGTCGGTGCAGCTGTTGGATAAAACAAAGTTGTTTAAAGTTAGTAAGACCTCATTCGATATTTTTAGCAGTGTGAGCAGCACCAAAGAAGCACCACTGACGCTGGCGCAAGTAGTTGGCGCGCTCGCTCCAGCCTTGGAGGTTGATGTATTCACAGAGGAAGCAAATGGCAAGAAGATTAAGACAATAATCGCTGGCGACTGGCAATACATAGAGCCACTGAGTTTGATTGACAGAATATCCCCGGGGAGAGCCTTGCTGTACCCTCAATGGCTGTCGAATGACCTGGGTGTGGCAACAAGTAACCTCTCGCCAATGATTGGCACAAACGACGAAATGCTGGGGCGGTGTGCGATTGTTGAACATAGTGACAGTCTCTTTGGGCTGCAAGCTGGCATCGTTACTGTGGGCGGGCTGCATGGTGGCGTTATTGCTGGCATGGCTGGCATCATGGTTGGCAAACAGGCTGACCTTTTGAATCGTAGCGTGGCTATTCCCATCGTTGAGCAGGATGCACTGTCCAAATGGGCCAACAATCAGGCGAACTTGCTTCGCGCCGCCGAAAAGTTGACATGGAATCGCAGTGCGAAGTTGTTGGCACTTGGTGCCGCGTCTGAAGAACTGTTGGTCATCGCTCATGGTACTGAGGACTGGACAGCAAATCAGTTGGCAAATGAGCTGAAAAATTTGGATGAAATTTGGCTTCTTGAAGATCGGGAATATCAGTATCAGTCAGATTGCGACGAGGTGATGAAAGCCGACTTCGAGAGTAACTTTGATCTTGACCCCAAAGTCTTTGTGATCAAACGCGGCACTGCACTTAATGAATTCATTAAATCGACGCAATGGCCAAACTCCTTGTTCAAGCATCTCCCCACTCAACCAAGCGCAGTGTTTGAAAAGATTGTCAATAGCTTTTGGCCTAGCTGTGAGTTGATAGAGGCAGACGCGCAGGTTATCGGGCGAGTTTCTGGCGTTCCAATAAAGAGGGACGTGAAAATCATCTACAGGACTAAACGCGTCTCCGAAGCCGAATAGCGATTGCCTCCAAATTGTTCAATCACCAATTAGATTTAGTGTTTGACCATGTTTTGATGGCGTTTTTGCTTATTTAGCCATGCGTGTGTGAACGCCAGTTGGCATGCGTACAAATAGTCTATGAATTTGCTATAAATAATATAGCAGATTAGGCAATAAATATGCAGGCTAGAGCCATATTTGACATGTAATTTGACGCTTATTTGGTCCCCTCGACAGGAATCGAACCTGTATCTAGCACTTAGGAGGCACTCGTTCTATCCATTGAACTACAAGGGGAAGCTGGGATTGTAGTGCCTGCAGGCTACTGATTGACTTCCTAAATTACTTCGACAGCAGCCGCATAGCCTCTTCTAAGCCTTTAATCGTCAACGGATACATGCGGTTGTTAACGATTTGCTGAATCACCGCGATGCTTTGCCGGTATTGCCACACGCCTTGGGGTTCGGGGTTGATCCAGGCAAACTTGGGGAACGCATTCGTCAGGCGCTGCAGCCATTCCGCTCCCGCCTCGGCATTGTTGTATTCAACGCTGCCTCCGGGTTGCAAAATCTCGTACGGGCTCATGGTGGCGTCGCCAATGAAGATGAGTTTGTAGTCTTTGTTGTACTTGCGGATGATGTCCCAAGTGTCAAACTTCTCGGCAAAGCGGCGGCGGTTGTTTTTCCACATGAAGTCATAGACACAGTTGTGGAAATAGTAAAACTCTAGGTGCTTAAACTCCGATTTGGACGCTGAAAACAGCTCTTCGACTCGCTGAATATGGTCGTCCATGGTGCCGCCCACGTCCATCAGCAGCAAAATTTTGACGTTGTTGTGCTTTTCGGGCACCATTTTGATGTCCAAAAAGCCCGCATTCGCAGCGGTGGAGTGGATGGTGTCGTCCAAATCCAGCTCTTCCTCGTTGCCCAGCCGTGCAAACTTGCGCAGGCGGCGTAGCGCGACTTTGATGTTGCGCGTACCCAGCTCTTGGTTGTCGTCGTAGTCTTTGTAAGCGCGTTGATCCCACACTTTCACGGCGCTGCGGTTGCGGCTTTTGTCTTGCCCTATGCGTATGCCTTGTGGGTTTTGTCCATACGCGCCAAAAGGCGAGGTGCCACCCGTGCCAATCCACTTGCTACCACCCTCGTGGCGTTCTTTTTGCTCTTCAAAACGCTTTTTCAGCGTTTCCATCAGCTCGTCCCAGCCCATTTTTTCGATCTTGGCGCGTTCTTCGGGCGATAAATTCAATTCTAAATTTTTACGCAGCCAGTCCAGTGGAATTTCTTTGGTGAAGTCCGCAATCGCTTCCACGCCCTTGAAATAAGCGGCGAACGCGCGGTCAAACTTGTCGTAATGCTTTTCGTCCTTGACCAAAATCAGACGGCTGAGGTAATAAAAGTCGTCGATGCTGTAGCCGCTGCCCGAGTCGCTGTGCTCGGATTCCTCGGAAGGCGTGTTCGGCCCCAAAACGCCAACTTTCAGCGCGCCCAGCAAGTCAAGATACTCTTTGACTGAGATGGGCAACTTGGCACTGCGTAGGGTGTAGAAGAAATCGATCAGCATGGCAAATATTTTAAAGACTAGGCGTTGGGTTTGGCTGAATGTTTAGTCTTGTGGTCTAGGCTTATTCAATGAATACAAAAGCTGCGCCTTTGCCTCTGGCCATTCGCCGCTGCGCATGCTGTACATCACCGTATCGCGAATGGTGCCGTCACGGCGCATGAAATGTCCGCGAATGATGCCGTCTTTTCTCGCACCTAGGCGCTCAATCGCCGCTTGGCTGGCGAAGTTGAAGTTGTCTGTGCGCCAGCCGACGACGTTGCAATCTAAAGTTTCAAAAGCGTGCTGCATCATGAGCAATTTGCACGTGCTGTTGACGTGGCTACGTTGGCTGCTTTTGCGGTACCACGTGTAGCCAATTTCAACGCGTTTTACTGAAGGCAGGATGTCGTGGTAACTGGTAGTTCCTAGAAGTCTGTATGTGTTTGCTTCTAGCACTGCAAAGGCGAAGCGTGTGCCAGCTTCACGCATGGCCAGCGCATCTTCAATGTATTTTCGGGTTTCATCCGGAGCCGGTACAGAGGTGACGCGGATATTCCAGAGTTCGCCATCTTTTGTCGCGTCTTTGAGGCAGTCCTCATGCGTTAAGCCCAGCGGCTCCAGAATGACTTTGTTCGCTGTGAGGGTGGTGGGTTCTACAAAAGCCATGGGGTTGAGCGTTAAATTAATTAAACCGCGCGTCAGGTGCGATGCTGCGGATGAAGCTTTGAATGCTAGGTGATTGAAGGTTCATGAAAACGGATGTTTCACCGACTGAGCAATTGGCCGTGTTGCCATAAGACGTTGTTCCCGCTATGACCTGCTGGCCACCCACTTGCAGCAATAAGGGGCCCCCTGAATCGCCGGAACACACATTGCTAGAACTCGCTTCATAGTTTGCATAGATGTTGTCGGTATCAACGCCTGCGACCGTCATCGCGCCAGCACGAAGTTTGCCGTCAATCTCGGCGCCACCCACGGCGACTCCATAGCCAAAAATACTGGCTTTAGTACCAATTTTTGGCGCTGTGCTGGTCAAGATGGGTAGATTAGGCACAGGTAGAGAAACAGCGGTGTGAACAATACCCACATCGTTGACCAGTGTTCCGTTTGGGTTCCGCACAAACGATGGGTGAATATTCCATGAGCTTGAGGTCACGTAAGCAAATTTATCTGTAGTAACGCCAAACAAAATATCAATGCTGCCTGCACCCTCCAAGCAGTGCGCCGCTGTCAACACTTTGTTGGGTGAAAGCATGGTGCCCGTGCATGCGCCAGTCTTGCCGTCTGGCATGTTTTTGAGAACAACCACAATGGGTGATTTATTCAAACCTGCGCAAGGTGTGCCGTTCGCAATTTTTGCAGTTGCAGTTGAATCCGTCAGACCAAGAGCGCTGCATGTACCCGTGTTGTCAGAGTCACCATCGCTGCCGCAAGAGGCGAGTAACGCCATGCAAAGAATACAAAAGATGTTTGAAAATTTACGCATGCTGACGAATGATGTTTGTTAATAAGTTGTTAAGTTTAACGCAAGGGCTATCGCAAATAACGCGCAATTTTTAGCCCCAAACCACCACAGATCAACATAACGACGACACCGATGATGCCCGCATTACTGGTATTGCCAGCCACAGCCATGTTGAAACCCAACATCGTGCCAAGCCAGTAGCACAAAAAAGCACCGGCTGCAAAGCCAATAAAGTCGGTCAAACCCTCAAACAGCAGTTGCTTAAGTGTTTTCTCGCTGCCATCTTTGTTTTTAGTTGCCATGAGAGTCGTCTTGATCAACGGTTGCGGCTTTGCATAAATACCAGTTTTTCAAACAAGGTCACATCTTGTTCGTTTTTGAGCAACGCACCTACCAGTGGCGGAATCGCCACTTTGTCGTCTTTGCTTTGCAGTGCGTCTAGGCTGATGTCTTCGGCAACCAGCAGTTTCAGCCAATCCAGCAGTTCGCTGGTAGAGGGCTTTTTCTTCAAACCAGGCAGGTTGCGTACTTCGTAAAACGTCTTCATCGCTGCGTTGAGCAGCTCTTTTTTCAAGCCGGGAAAGTGCACATCGACGATTTGCTGCATCGTTGTCGCATCTGGGAACTTGATGTAGTGAAAGAAGCAGCGGCGCAAAAATGCGTCTGGCAGCTCTTTTTCGTTGTTCGATGTGATGAATACCAGCGGGCGATGCTTGGCTTTGATGAGTTGGCGCGTCTCATAGACGTAGAACTCCATGCGGTCGATTTCTCGCAGCAGGTCGTTTGGGAACTCAATATCCGCTTTGTCGATTTCGTCGATCAAGAGGGCGACAGGCTGGTCGGCCGTGAAAGCCTGCCACAACACGCCTTTGACGATGTAGTTGTTGATGTCTTTAACCTTCTCACTGCCTTCCACACCCGACAATTGCGAGTCGCGCAGACGACTCACGGCATCGTATTCGTACAAGCCCTGCTGCGCTTTGGTGGTGGACTTGATGTGCCACTGCAAGAGCGGAATGCCCAGCGTCGCGGCTACCTCCTCAGCCAGCATGGTTTTGCCAGTGCCAGGCTCGCCTTTGACCAGCAGTGGTTTTTGCAAGACTGATGCGGCATTGACAGCAAGCATCAAGTCATCGGTGGCGACGTAGTTTTTGGAGCCTGTAAATTTCATAATAAGTTTGAGTAATAAGATGAATCGTGCATTGTCAGAAAAGTTGAGCGTGTCAAGGATATAATCCGTTTTTTGATTATTTCACTAGATTGTGCTCGAAAAATGAATAAGTTGTTGTTGACGCTATCCACATTTGCTGTCGCTTTCGTGACGTTCGTTACTCCATTTGCTGCCAACGCCCAAGAAATCAAAGGCGACGCTGCTGTTGGTAAAACCAAAGTCGCCATGTGTATCGGTTGCCACGGTATTCCAGGTTACCAAGCCAGTTTTCCTGAAATCCATAAAGTTCCTAAAATTTCAGGCCAAAACGGTAAATACATCGTTGCAGCGCTGAATGCTTACAAAAAAGGCGAGCGCAACCACGCCAGCATGCGCGGCATTGCTGAGACTTTGAGCGACCAAGACATGGCTGACATCGCAGCCTACTACAGCACACACGGCGTAACCGCAGGTGCAACGTTGGCTGACAAGCCTAGCAAAACCCCAAGTGCAGCAGTGGATGCGTTGTTGAAAAAAGGCGGCTGTGTCGCTTGCCATGGTGAAAACTTTGCCAAACCTATCGATCCAAGCTACCCAAAAATTGCAGGTCAACATGCTGACTATCTGTACGTTGCTTTGAAAGCCTACAAAACCGAGAAAAACCCAAACATTGGCCGCTCTAACGGTGTGATGGCAGGCATGGCCAAACTGTACTCTAACAACGAACTCAAAGAAATCTCGAAATACATTGGTTCTTTGGACGGTGATTTGAAGACGGTTTCGCAAGCTAGTTTTCGCTAAACCAAGTTAGTTTTAACGATAAAAGCCACTAGAACTAGGTTCTAGTGGCTTTTGTGCTTTAAAGTGCCAACATACATGCCAAATATGGCTCTAGCCGGCGTATTTATTGCCTAAGTAGCTATAAATTTAATAGCGTAAAAGCTTAAAATCGATGCCCCAAACGCTGCGATAAATCTCTGCCAAGCGCTTTCAAAGTCGTCGCAATAGCGCCATTCAAGCCCACATCAAACAGCGCACTCGGCCCAATCGCTGTCAGGCTTAAAACGATGTTCCCTGATTCGTCAAACACCGGTGCTGCCAAAGCGCTGACGCCTGCGACGGATAGGTTGACCGCATCGCTGATACCGTTTTGACGTACTTTTTCAAGGATGTTGATGAAATCTTTATCCAAGCTGGGCAATATGGCGGGTGCGGTCGGTGCATGGCGCAGCTCATAAGCCAGCTCCTCTTCCAAAGCCGCCAGCACGGTATCTTCGGGCAAATACGCGGCAAACAAACGCCCTGAGGCTGTGTTGCGCAAGCTCATCACCGTGCCGTGGCGCATGGTGACGTGAACCAGATTAGGCGATTCTTCAATCCGCACAATCGTGGGGCCTCGGTTCCCCCATACCGCCAATGCAACCGTGTGGCCGAGTTGTTTTGCAAGATCGGCCAGCATGGGCGAGGCAAGACGTACCGGGTCAAACTGCTGCAAACTTATGAGTCCAAGCTGCATCGCCAAAGGTCCCAAGCCATAGTGACCGCTAACTTCATCTTGCACAATCAAGCCCAATTTGTTGAAGCTGACGAGGTACGGGTGCGCTTTCGCTGGCACCATACCCGCATCGCGCGCTAAGTCTTTCAGCGGCATAGGGCTGCCGTGTTGCGCCAAAGCCAGCAACAACTGGCCGCCAACTTCCATGCTTTGTATACCTCTTTGGGTAGCGCGTTGTATTACACGTTGTTTAGGGAGTTTTGATGTGATTTCGGTTTTTGACATAGCGTTAGATTTTTCAGAACTATACGATAAAAATTAAACATACACAAATAAGTTAGTTAAAATTAAACATCAATATTGAAAACTTGTAGGAATACACATGAGCCAAACAAAAGCCAAAACCTTTGCTAGCCAAGCCGATTTGGAAGTCAAAAAAGTCAGTTTCGACAAGCTGTCTGACAACGCCTACGCTTACACGGCTGAGGGCGACCCGAACACCGGCATCATCATTGGCGACGATGCGGTGATGGTGATCGACACCCAGGCCACCCCCGTGATGGCGCAAGATGTAATTCGCCGCATTCGCGAGGTGACCGACAAACCCATCAAATACGTGGTGCTGAGTCATTACCACGCTGTGCGTGTGTTGGGGGCGACGGCTTATAAGCCTGAGCAAATCATCGCCAGCCAAGACACTTACGATTTGATTGTTGAACGTGGCGAGCAAGACAAAGCCAGCGAGATTGGCCGCTTCCCGCGCTTGTTCAACGCGGTAGAGTCCGTGCCCGCTGGGATGACTTGGCCGACGATGACGTTTACCGGCAAGATGACGGTTTGGTTGGGTAAGCTGGAAGTGCAGCTGCTGCAACTGGGCCGTGGCCATACCAAGGGTGATACGGTGGCATGGTTGCCGCAGCAAAAAATCTTGTTCAGCGGCGATTTGGTCGAGTTTGGCGCAACACCGTACGCGGGTGACGCCTATTTCAAAGACTGGCCAACAACATTAGATGCAATTGCCGCTCTGAAACCCGAAAAGCTCGTCCCAGGCCGGGGCGCAGCGCTGCAAACACCTGCGCAAGTCACGCAAGGCTTGACTGAAACGCGTGCTTTTGTGTCGGATGTTTACGCCAGCGTACAAGCCGGTGCAAAAGCAGGCAAAAACCTGAACACCGTCTACAACGAAACCATGAACCGCCTGCGCCCCACCTATGGTCAATGGGTTATTTTTGACCACTGCATGCCGTTTGACGTGACGCGCGCCTACGACGAAGCCACCAAATACACAGACCCACGTATCTGGACGGCCGATCGCGATATTGAGATGTGGAAAGCCCTAGAAAACCAGTAAAAAAATCAATAAACATAAGGTTGAAGCGTATGCATCCCGTCGTCATCATTGGTACTGGGCCTGTAGGTTTGACTTTGGCGATTGATTTGGCGCAGCGTGGTCAAAACGTTGTTCTGCTGAACAAAGGCAAGCTCACGGCGAGTGGATCTAAGGCAATTTGCTTTTCAAAACGCAGTTTGGAGATTTTTGACCGGCTGGGCTGTGGTCAGCGCATGGTGGACAAAGGTGTGTCTTGGAACGTGGGCAAGGTGTTTTTGAAAGACAAGCCTTTGTATGGCTTTGACCTGCTGCCCGAACTGGGCCATGCACGCCCCGCGTTTATCAACTTGCAGCAGTATTATGTGGAAGAGTATTTGGCCGAACGTGCAGACGAGTTGCCAAACCTCGACATTCGCTGGTTGAACAAAGTCACAGCGATCAGCCAAACCGCTGACGCTGCAACTTTGACCGTGGAAACGCCGGAAGGCAACGACACTTTGCAGGCGCAATATGTGGTGGCCTGCGACGGGTCGCGCTCCACAGTGCGGCAGTTGATGGGGCTGGAGTCCTCGGGCAGGGTGTTTCAAGACAGATTTTTGATTGCTGATGTGAAGATGACCGCCGAGTTTCCGACCGAGCGCTGGTTTTGGTTTGACCCGCCGTTTCATCCGAACCAAAGCGTTCTGCTGCATCGTCAGCCTGACAATGTGTGGCGCATCGACTTTCAATTGGGCTGGGATGCAGACCCGGAGGAAGAAAAGAAGCCTGAAAAAATTATTCCCCGTGTCAAAGCGCTATTGGCTTATGGGGCAAAAAATGCGGATACCCCGCCCGAGTTTGAGTTTGAGTTGGAGTGGGCCAGCGTTTACACCTTTGCCTGCCAGCGCATGGCTAGTTTTCGCCATGGTCGTGTGCTGTTTGCTGGCGATTCTGCCCACGGCGTGTCGCCCTTTGGTGCGCGGGGGGCGAATTCGGGCATACAAGACGCTGAGAACTTAGCGTGGAAATTAGATGCAGTTTTGCGCAAGCAAGCGCCCGAGGCCCTGTTAAACAGCTACGCCAGCGAGCGTGAATATGCGGCCGATGAAAACATTCGTAATTCCACCCGCGCGACCGATTTCATCACGCCCAAAAGCGACATCAGCCGTGTGTTTAGAGATGCCGTGCTGGACTTGGCCGCTGATTACCCGTTTGCAAGAACGCTGGTGAACAGCGGGCGTTTGTCAGTACCTGCAACTTTGCATGATTCGGTGTTGAATACGCCCGATACTGATAACTTCGAAGGCCGTATGGTGCCTGGCAGCGTAGCGCTAGATGCTCCGGCTCAGTTGGCGGACGGCAATACATCTTGGTTGTTGTCCGAATTGGGGGCTGGTTTTACGCTGATAGTTTATGGGGCTGATTTGAATTTTGACGTGCCGTGCCATGTAGTGCATATTCAGCCGGAAAATGTTGCAAATTTAGCTCAAGAAAATGCGTTGAAAATTGTATTGCTTGATCGCGACGGCTTGATCGCCCAACGCTATGACATGCAGCCCGGCACGGCGTATCTGCTGCGCCCAGATCAGCACGTTTGCGCACGTTGGCGGAAGGTCACACCAGAAAAATTGCAGGCGGCGCTTGATTTAGCTTTGGCGTTGTCAACACATTGAAAGTCAATGGAATGTCACTCATCACAACCCCAAATCTAAGCGCAGCGGATGACTTTTACGAGGTGCTGATCAACGCGCATCAAGACTTGTCAATAGAAGAAAGCCAAGCCTTTAACGCGCGGCTGGTGTTATTGCTGGCAAATCACATTGGCAGTTTTCCAGTGTTACAAGAAGCTTTGCAAGCGGCTAGAAAAATGGAAAGCAAATAAACACCATGACAAAACAACAAACCTCTAGCTTGAATTACCAAACCGGCTTTGGCAATGAATTTGCCACTGAAGCCGTTGCCGGCGCTTTACCCCAAGGCCGCAACAGCCCGCAACGTGCGCCGCATGGTTTGTATGCCGAGCAGATCTCAGGCACTGCCTTCACTGCCCCCCGTGCTGAAAACCGCCGTACTTGGATGTACCGCCGCCAGCCCTCTGTGGTTGTGGGCGGTTACAAGCCTTATGCGCAAGCTTTGTGGACAACTGGCGCAGCGCAGGGCGTAACCACGCCGCCAGATCCCATGCGCTGGCGTCCGGTTGCAATCCCTGTTGAGGCTACAGATTTTGTCGATGGCCTGCGCACCTTGGTTGCTAACGGCGATGCCGATGCACAAACTGGCATGGCAGCGCATGTCTACGTCGCTAATAAGTCCATGGAGAATCGCGCTTGCGTCAATGCCGATGGCGAAATGCTCATCGTGCCGCAGCAAGGGCGTTTGCACATCACCACTGAAATGGGTATTTTGGACGTCAAACCCGGTGAAGTCGCTCTCATTCCGCGCGGCGTGGCGTTTAAAGTTGCATTGCCTGATGCTGCAACCGATGGAGGTGCTCGCGGTTACGTCTGCGAAAACTACGGTGCACATTTCAGGTTACCAGAGCTGGGCCCGATTGGCTCGAACGGCTTGGCCAATGCCAGAGATTTCAAAACGCCAGTGGCCGCGTTTGAAGACTCAACAAATGAAACAACAGCACTGTACGAGATCGTCAAAAAATACGGTGGCAGCTTATGGTCGGCGCAGATGCCGCATTCACCCTTCAATGTGGTGGCTTGGCATGGCAATCTAGCACCGTTCAAATACGACACAGCCGATTTCATGACGATTGGCTCTATCAGCTTTGATCACCCGGACCCATCCATCTTTACCGTGTTGACTTCACCGACAGATACTCCAGGCACAGCAAATTGTGACTTTGTTATTTTCCCGCCGCGCTGGATGGTTGCAGAAGACACATTCAGACCACCGTGGTATCACCGTAATTTGATGAGTGAATTCATGGGGTTGGTGAAAGGGCAGTACGACGCAAAAGAAGAAGGCTTTGTGCCTGGTGGCGCATCGCTGCACAACTGCATGGTGCCACATGGGCCAGATGCAGATGCTTTTTCAAAGGCAAGCAACGCTGACTTGAAGCCACAAAAATTAGAAAACACTTTGGCTTTTATGTTTGAAAGCCGCTACCGCTTTGTGCCGACTGCGTTTGCCATGAACAGCGGAACAATGGATAAAAATTATGCTGATTGTTGGTTGGGTTTGAAGTAAAGCTGCTATATATTTAGTAGCTTCTTAGGAAATAAATACGCCGGCTATAGGTGTATTTATTGTGCAAAAAAACGAGTGCAGGTTGTGATTTTTAAATCAAGCCCCGCAAACTACGCGCCGTCTCTTGCAAAACCGGTAATACGCGTTTGACGGCATCAGCCGCCTGCTCGCCACCTATGGGCATGGTCACATTGAGTGCGCCTACCAAATCGCCATTGCGGTCAATCAGGGGCACTGCCACGCCGCGCATGGTCAGCTCAAGCTGTTGCTCGCTGATCGTCCAACCACGGCTGCGCACAATGGATAGCTCGCGTTTCAAAACATCTGGGTCGGTGATGGTGAAAGAGGTGTATGACTTTAATGTGCGGTTGGCAAACCATTGCTCTTGTCGCGCCAATTCCATCATCGCCAAAATGACCATGCCAGCCGATGTGGCCTGCGCCTGCACGCGCGAGCCGAGCACGAAGCCCGTGTTCATGTTGCGGTTTGAGCCACTCCTTGCAACGTAAACGATTTCTTCATCGTCCAACACGCTGACATACGCGATTTCTTGCGTCCCCGCCGTCACGCGCTGCAAAAACGGCTGCACGATGCGGGGTAGCCGAGCGGATTCAATATAGGCCTGACCTAGGCGAAGCATGCGTGGCGTGAGCCAAAACAATTTGCCATCTGTTGCCACGTAGCCCAAGTGCGCTAGCGTTAGCAAATAGCGCCGTGCGGCTGTTCGCGTCATACCGCAACGCTCACCGGCTTGGCTAGCTGTCATGCGGGGGTGTGCATCATCAAACGCTTCAATCATTTGCAAACCCTTTTCAAGACCTGCAATCCAATCGCGCTTGTCTAAAGTGGTGTTGCTTTGAGTGCTTGAAATAGTAAGTTTCACTGTGTTGATCTTCCGTGCAACGGCACCTATCGACTAAATATGTACGAATTGGTACAAACCCTAGATTCGTGCGATTAACGAACATAAATGCGCGATTATCGATAATTATATGCAGTTTAGCCTTCGCTTATGCCGGCGAAGAAGATACATTCGAGTGTCAGAAAACTGCGGCTGGAGACTTTAAGCGCAGTTCAGACTTTTTGCTTTTATTAAACAACAGGGAGATGAATTCGTGAATAAACGTTTTACTATTAAATTAATAGCAGCTTTGGCAATGAGTATGTCGGCTACAGCTATTTTTGCACAACAAACTGTGAAGGTTGCTTCAATTGTTGAGCTATCCGGTGGCGGCGCGAGCGCAGGCACTCAGTTCAACAATGGTTTACAAATGGCGATCAAAGAAATCAACGCTGATGGCGGTATTCTGGGTCGCAAGATTGAAGTGTCTACCAACGACACCACCACGCAGCCTGGCGTGGCGCTGGCGTTGACTAAAAAAGCGGTTGACCAAGACGTGTTTGCGATTTTTGGCCCTGTTTTTTCTGGCTCTATTAATGTGAGTATGAAAGAAAGCCAAAAGGCTGAAATTCCTAATTTCACGGGTGGCGAAGCTGCCAACATCACCACACAGGGCAACCCTTACATCTTCCGCACCAGCTTCACGCAGGCAACTGCCATGCCAAAAGCGGCAGCCTACATCAACAAGCAAGCCAAAATCAAAAACCTCGCCATCATGTATGTGAACAATGATTTCGGCAAAGGTGGCTTGGACATGGTGAAAAAGGCCTTGGCTGGTACCGATACCAAAATCGTCGCTGAAATTTCAACAGACGGTGGCCAGGTGGACTTTTCTGCACCGGTTATCAAAGCCAAGCAATCTAATGCAGACGCTGTGTTTATTTATGTGAACGAAGACGAATCTGCCCGTGCACTGCGTGAATTGCGCAAACAAGGTTGGACTAAGCCCATCATTGGTGAGACGACATTGACAGGTCAAAAAGTGATTGACTTGGCTGGCGAGGCTGCTAACGGCGCGGTTGCACACGTCGGTTTGACAGCCGATGCGCCTATTCCTGCATTGCTGAACTACAAAGTCAAATACTACAAAGCCTATGGACATGAAACTGACCACAACGGTATCAAGGGCTATACAGGTATGTATGTGCTCAAAGCAGCCATTGAAAAAGTTGGCAAATTTGACCGCAAAGCCGTTGCCTCTGCCTTGCACGGCATCAAAATCAGCGCCGTTAAAAATCCAGGCGTTCTCATGAACGTTGGTTTTGACGACAAAGGCGACTTGGACCGCGAAAGCTTCTTGGTCGAAGTGAAAAACGGCAAACAAGTGGTTGTCGCCGTGTTGCCACCTTTGAACGCAGATAACGTCAACGAAAAAATTGGCGCTGCGAAGCCTGCGGCTAAGAAGTAATTTACTGTGTGATTTAACCTCTGTTTCGCTGCTACAAAGCGGCGGGCAGAGGCTATAGCAGAATTTAAAAATGACCGACTTTTTACAACTTGTTATGGGTGGTTTTGCCACCGGCAGCATTTACGCACTAGCAGCGCTGGGCTTCACGCTCTTATGGCAAGCAGCAGGTACGATCAATTTCGCGCAGGGCGAATTTGTGATGCTGCCAGCCTTCATCATGCTGGGCTTCTTGTCCTTTGGCGCACCGCTACCTCTGGCATTTATATTGACAGCCTTGGTGTCTACCGTTTTGTTGGGTTGGGCATTCAAAAAAGCGATTGTTGATCCGCTTTTCAAATACGGCATGATGCAAATTGTTGTTGCAACCATTGGTTTGTCCATTGTTGTGAAAAACTCTATGCGCGCTGGCTACAGTGCTGAGGCGCATCCTTTTCCTAGTCTGTTCTCCGACAAATTATTCAATGTCGCTGGTGTGAATATTTCCACGGGTGATGTGGGCACCATCGTTTGTGCCTTGCTGGTGGTTTTTGCCACGCAGGCATTTTTGTCGAAAACAGTCACTGGCCGTGCTATGCAGGCCGTCGCGCAAAACACAGAAAGCGCTTCAGTCTTGGGCATCAATGTGCCGCGCATGATTTTTTATACGTTTGCTATCAATGCCGTGCTGGCATGCGTCGCCGCGTTGTTGGTCACACCGGTGTATCTCGCCAAGTTTGACATGGGCGATTCATTGGGTACCAAAGCTTTTTTTGCAGCCATCATTGGTGGTTTTAATAATTCGCGCGGTGCGTTGTTGGGTGGTTTGATTGTTGGTGTTAGCGAGAATTTAGCCGCTGCCTACATTTCACCCGCTTACAAAGACGCTGTCGCTTTGGTGGTTTTTATGGTTGTTATTTTGTTTAGACCGCAAGGCCTTCTCGGTAAAAAAGAGGAGCGCAAGGTATGAAAAAGAATCTTTTAGCGTTGATAGCGCTGGCGGTGATTTTGTTTTTGCCGCCTTTCCTTAAAAACTACGGCATTTACATGTTTACCACCTGGTTGATCTATGTGATTGCAACGATGGGGCTGAATTTAACAGTAGGCTTTGCGGGGCAAAAATCACTCGGACATGCCGCCTTCTTTGGCATTGGCGCTTACACAGTCGCGATTGCAATGAAAGCCGGTATCAGCTGGTGGGTAGGATTGCCAGCGGCTATGGCTTTGTGCTTTGTGATTGGGCTGATATTAGGCTTCCCAGCGTTGCGCGTGCAAACCATTTACTTGGCTTTTGCGACTTTGGGTTTCAACACCGCCGTCTGGTTGGTGATGCGTAACGAAGAGTGGCTGACGGGTGGCACGTTTGGCTTGAACGGCATTCCACGTCCTGAAATTTTTGGCTACTCGCTCAAAGACAGCTTGCCGTACTACTACTTTGTGTTGGCTGTTGCAGCTATTGCGATTGGTTTGCTGTGGTGTTTGTTGCGTTCACCGTGGGGTAAAGCATTCCAAGCATTACGCGATAACCCGATTCGTGCGGAGAGCTTGGGTATCGATACGCGCAGCTACACGTTGCTATCGTTCGCCATTGGTGCAGTCTTTGCGGGTATTGCTGGCGTGCTGTTTGCCTCTTTGGTTGACTTTATCGAGCCAGCGCCGTTCGCTGTAGGTGCATCCATCATGATGTATTTGATGGTGGTTGTCGGTGGTGCGGGTTATTTCTGGGGACCTTTGCTCGGTGCTTTGGTGGGTATGGTTGTGCCAGAGTGGATTCGCGACGTCTTCCCAACATTGGCCAATTGGTATTTGCCAATTTTCGGGTCAGTCGTTATTTTGATGATGGTTTGGTTGCCAGACGGTTTGATGAGTATTCCTGACCGCATCAAAGCCAAACGTCAAGCGCGTGAAGCCAATGCGGCACGACAATTAGCGGGAAAAGCTGCTGGTGTGGCGTTGGAGGCAAAGTCATGAACATGACAACTTTAAAACCAGTGTTAAAAGTCAGCAACCTCAAAAAAGCCTACGGTGCGATTCAAGCCGTGGGTGGTGTGTCTTTTGAAGTCATGCCTGGTGAGATTTTCGGCGTCATTGGGCCGAATGGCTCAGGTAAAACGACGATGTTCAACAGCGTCTTGGGTCAAATCAATCCTGATGCCGGCACGATTGAGCTGAATGGCAAAGACGTGACACATGCGGGGCCTTTGGAACTGAGCCGGTTGGGTGTGGGGCGAACCTTCCAAACACTGCAAGTGTTTGGCAAGATGACCGTGCGCGACAACTTAATTGTGGCTGCGCAAGAGCATCATGGCAGCATGTTTGGACGCATGTTTGCACCAACCGATTCCGGCCTGGGCGCAAAAGCCGATGCCTTGATTGACCAATTTCGCATTCGCCATGTCGCACATTTGCAAGCTGGCACGCTCAGCTATGGTCAGCAAAAATTGGTAGACATTGCCATGTCGTTCATGAGCGAGCCTGCGTTGGTGCTGCTTGACGAGCCTTGCGCAGGTGTGAACCCCAGTTTGGTGGGCGGTATTTCTACACTACTCAAAGAATTGAATCAAAAGCAAAAGGGCAGCTTTGTGGTGATTGAACACAATATGGATTTTGTGATGAGTTTGTGCCACCGCATCATGGTGATGGTTGAGGGTGAAGTGATGGCGATTGGCACACCCGCAGAAATTCGAGCCAACAAACAGGTGCTTGACGCCTATTTAGGAAGCTAAATATGAACGACAAAACTTGTATTGAATTTAATGACGTGGTGGCGGGCTACAAGGATTTCATGATCCTGAATAACCTGTCTTTCAAAGCGAAACGCGGCACGATCACCCTGTTGCTAGGTCCGAATGGCGCTGGCAAATCTACTGTGTTGAAGACCTTGTTTGGCTTGCTCAAGCCGCGTCAAGGCAGCATCAAGTTAGACGGTGTTGACATTGGCGGCGCAACGCAAAAGTCATTGCTCGCGCAGGGTATCGCTTTTGTGCCGCAAGGGCGGAATCTGTTCGGACAACTGTCGGTGTATCAAAACTTAGAGTTGGGCGGCATCACGCTGGGTATGAAAACCACGCACGAACGCATTCCTGAAGTGCTTGAGTTTTTCCCGCGCGTGAAAGAGCGCATCCACAGCCAAGCGTCTGCGCTGTCGGGTGGTGAACAAAAGCAACTAGAAATTGGTCGTGCCTTGCTGCTGCGCCCTAAAGTCTTGTTGATTGATGAGCCTTCGATTGGTTTGTCACCCATTTTGGTGCAAGACGTGTTCAAGCTGCTGCGCAAACTGGCAGACCAAGGCACAACCGTGCTGATGGTAGAGCAAAACGTAAAAAGCGCTTTGAAAATTGCGGATGAAGCGATTGCTTTGGAATCAGGTCGTTTGGTGCTGCACAAGCCGGCTTCTGAGTTGTTGGCAGACCCGAACATAGAACATTTGTTCTTAGGAGGCGCACGCCCGGTTACAGCTGCACCTGCAGTTTTACCAGAAGCGGTGGTTTAATACTGATGACGACAACCTCAATCAAGCAACCCCAAAAGCATATGAACACATTGAATCGTGAAGCTATCCAAGAAGGCGCAAACCCGCTGGGTATGGAGGGCGTCGAGTTCATCGAGTACGCGACGTCTCAACCCCAACAACTGGGCCAAGTGTTAGAAAAAATGGGTTTTCGCCCCATTGCACGCCACCGCTCACGCGAGGTGTTGCTGTACCGTCAGGGCGATATCAATGTCATCGTCAACGCGCATGGTCAGTCATATTTAAGTGGCTTGCCTAGCAGCGGCGCTTTGTCAGATAAGCCAGTTATTGCGGCAATTGCGCTTCGGGTGCGTGATGCGTCTACAGCGTACAAACGCGCCTTAGAGCGCGGTGCATGGGCGATTCCTACCAATGTTGAAGTCATGGAGCTGAACATTCCCGCCATCCACGGTGTGGGTTCAAGCCGTATTTACTTTGTGGATCGCTACAAAGAGTTCTCGATTTACGATGTTGATTTCACACCCATTCCCACCGTAGACCAGCATCCACCAGCGGTGGCAGGTTTGCACTTTTTTGGTATCGTGCAATACATCGGCAATGACCGCACCGAAGATTGGACCGAGTTTTACCGCGAGTTGTTTGGGTTCTCTGAATTGAGCTCTGGGCAGAACTTCGGCATTTTGACCAAAGGACGCATTTTGCGCAGCCCATGTGCAGCGCCTAATCATTTCTATTTGCAATTGATTGAGCCAGAGTTGGGCGTTTTGGATGTCAAAGACGACGAATGCCTGCAGCGCATGGGTTTGGGTACACCAAACGTCAGTGCGACAGTTGATCAGCTTTTAAAAGCGGGCGTTGAGTTCTTGGTGTCTAAAGACCCCGACGATAAAAACAAAGGCGCTTTGACCCGTACGCAAATGGGCAGTGTGACGTTTGAATTGGTGCACGACGACCGCAGCGCAGCTTAACGGAAAGCCGCAATCATGAGCCAATTTGTAGATAAATTCGTGGGCAATATCGACGATTTTGGGATGGACACCATCTCATTTGCAGGCCCGCTAGAAGCCAAACTCAAAGCCACACGTGAAGCCGGTTTCAGCCAAATCATGCTCGCAGCGCGCGATTTGGTCGGTCACGCCGATGGCTGGCAAGCAGCAGTAGCCGCTGTCAAAGCCAGTGGTTTGCGGGTAACGGGTTTTCAGGTGTTGCGCGATTTCGAGGGCTTGTCTGGCCATTTGCACGAGTACAAAATCGACATTGCCAAATCCATGTTGGAAATGTGCCATGAACTAGATTGCGGCGTGATGTTGATGTGCTCCAGCACGTCCACGCATGCCACCTCAGACACCGAAGCCTTGGTCAAAGATTTGCGCAAGCTGGCGATGCTAGCCATCCCCATGAACATCAAAATTGCCTACGAGGCTTTGTCTTGGGGACGAACCATCAACCAGTTCCCAGAAGCGTGGGACTTGGTTTGCCGTGCTGACATGCCCAATCTGGGCTTAGGTTTTGACTCTTTCCATATGTTCGCAACCAACACCCCGTTGGAAGACTTAGAAATGCTGGACCCTAGCAAAATCTTCTTGGTGCAACTGGCTGATTTCATGTGGAACGAAATCAAAACCGTAGAAGAGCGCATCACCACCGCCCGCCATTTCCGCGTGTTCCCAGGTGAAGGCGTCCACAGCGAAGCCTTGGCCGCGTTGACCTTGAAACTGCACGAGTTGGGCTACCGTGGTGACTACAGCTTTGAAGTCTTCAACGACGACTACCAAGCCATGCCGTTGGAGAGCGTCGCAAAACGCGCCAGACAATCCGCGCTGTGGTTGAGTGAAGGGGTGCTGCGCAGGTCAGTTCCTTTGCCGAATCAGATTAAGTTGAAGCGCTGATGATGTTGGAGGTTAGTTCTAAATTTTCTAGTATGTCCGCAGCTGATAAACAGTAATATTTTCCTAGTGAGGCTGACATAGGTGTCAAATACGATGAATTGACTTGAGCGTGTTTGTCGTAGCCATACTTAAATCGTATCGAATGGAAAAATAATTCGTCTACGTAAAGCTCGAATTTCCCATGATGATTAGCTCGTATAGATTTTCGTGCTGCTTCATCTATTGCTAGAAGTTGAGCAAAAGGTAATCCCAAGCTGTTGAGGGAAACATGCGATCCCGTCGAGGAACGATGGATCAAAGAGGGGTCTGCATATTCATTGACTCCTTGAGTAACTGTCGCATAAATGTCCATACCAAGGATATCTTTATAGACTGCTGCTATTCGGGGGAAGAGATGTATTAACTTCTCTGGTTCATACGAGTAGTCGACATCCGAGTCGTATTGTCCTACGTACCAATTGGCCTTCAACAGCAAGCTATCTGCAAAGCTAACAAATGCAACTCCCGGAGTTGAATCTGCTATTTCGTCAATCCGGTTTCGAAGGGTTAATAGTTTGTTGCCAGATAGTTTTCCAGCGAGTAGCGCTTGCTTGACTCCAATCGCATCAATTAGAGCAAATGCAGTGTATGGCCGTAAATGCAGATTTGTAAGCCACTCACTTTTGACAAAGATGTGTGGCTTTTCGTCATGATCGTACACATCTACGCATGCTACGAATGCTTCACGCGGTAGTAAGACGGTGACCTCGTGAAATCTATCAAAAATATTTGGGTACCAAGAGATCTCTAAAGCATCTGATGTTGCACTTCGAATCGCGGCATAGCTAATTTTGCCTACGTTTTGGAATGGCTTGCCTACAAAAAAATCAAGATAATTACATTCCCATTCCGACATCCAACTTTCATCCATGAGGAATACATCTCTATTGAGAGGTACGGATGTCATCGTGAAATGTTCAAAATAAGGGTGATTAAAATTGTTTGACATGGAAAATTGCTGTATAAGTGTACATACTATAACTTAAAGCAATGAAGCCTTCGCTCATCTTCACTATTTGATTCAGTATGAAATTAAACGAACATAGAAAAACATACTGCTATTAAATTTAATAGCGCCTTAGGCAACAAATACGCCGGCTAGAGTCATATTTCACCTTCTAAATATGCCATAAAAAAACCGGCGAAAACTCTGCGCATCCAGCAATTCGCGCTGTCGTGATGGCAGCGTTCGTGCCAGTATTGTTTGAAAAGGAAGCTGGGTATGACGCAGTGCAGAAGCTTCAAAACAAGGGTAATTCCTAGTCAAAAGAAGCCGTAGTTCACTTACACTGCATAAATGAACGAACTAGTACATTCAGCAAAAACTGCGAAGCCAGCGGCTCGAGCGGCGGTTAAAACTGCATCTAAAGGTGTATCTAAAATAGCTATTAAAAATATAGCTGCTCAGGCAATAAATACGCCGGCTACAGCCGAAAAACCTAGTCGTACTAATGACCCTGCACGCACCATGGCGGGCATCTTGGAGGTCGCGACGGCGGAGTTTGCGGCTAAGGGGTTGAGCGGGGCGCGGATTGACGAGATTGCGGCTACGACGAAAACCAGCAAACGCATGATTTACTACTATTTTGAGAGTAAAGAAGGCTTGTATGTGGCGGTTTTGGAGGAGGCGTACCGCCGCATTCGCCAGATTGAGCAGAATTTGCATTTAGAAGATTTAGCGCCTGAAGAAGCGCTGCGCAAGTTAGTTGGGTTCACGGTGGATTACCAGTGGAACAACCCTGATTTTGTGCGCTTGGTGATGAATGAAAACATCCACCGGGGCGAGTTTTTGGCGCAAAGCAAAACGATTCAGGGTTTGAATATTCCGGTGGTGCACGCTGTACAGCAGGTGTATGAGCGCGGGGTGGAGCAGGGTGTGTTTAGGGCGAACTTAGACCCCTTGGATTTGCATATGACGATGTCGGCACTGAGCTTTTTTAATGTGTCGAATCACCACACGTTTTCGTTGATTTTTAAGCATTCGCTAGAGAATGCTGCCAATTTTCAAGCCAGACGCGACAGCATCATCGAGACCATGGTGCGCTATGTAAAAAAGTAGATAAGAGCTATGCAGATAGTCATTAAATGCATCAGGGTTTATCCTGATTCGTTAAAACTAACCAGTTAGTACATTAATACATCAATACTAAAAATTTGGAGAAAAGATGCTTAAAAAGCTCATCGATCATTATTGCAAGGTCATCAGCTACCTGCTGGCCGCCATCATGTTGGTGATGGTTGTGCTGGTGTTTGGCAACGTGTTTATGCGTTATGCATTGAATTCAGGCTTCACTTTGTCAGAAGAGTTGTCACGTTGGTTGTTCGTTTGGATGACGTTTTTGGGTGCGGTTGTGGCGCTGCGCGACAACGGGCATTTGGGTACGGACATGCTGGTCGGAAAGCTCGGTCCAGCAGGTAAAAAAATCTGTATGGGCATTTCTTTGGTTTTGATGTTGTTTTGCTGCTGGCTAATTTTTAAAGGTTCCTACAACCAAACGATGATCAATTTAGATTCCACCAGCGCGGTGATGGAAGTGTCGCAAGGCTGGCTATATGCATCAGGCATGGTGTTTGCCGTTTTAGGGGCACCTATTATTTTGAGTGATTTGTGGCGTTTGCTCAGTGGTCAGATTGACGATGACCATCTGATGCTGATTCAAGAATCGGAAGACGTGCCGCATGGCTCTGCTTCTACTGATTCTGGCAAAACTAACAAATAACAGGGGACAACCATGACGATTGCTATTTTTCTAGGCTCCCTACTCGCTGCGATGGCGTTGGGTATTCCTATTGCATTTTCTTTGCTGTTGTGTGGCACAGCGCTGATGTGGCACATGAATATGTTTGATGCGCAAATTTTGGCGCAAAACTTGATTGAGGGTTCAAACAGCTTCCCACTCTTAGCTGTGCCGTTCTTTATGTTGGCGGGCGAGGTGATGAATGCGGGTGGTTTGTCTCGCCGTATCGTCAATTTCGCCATGGCCTTGGTGGGTCATATCAAAGGTGGCTTGGGCTATGTGACGATTGTGGCTGCGGTCATCATGGCATCTTTGTCCGGTTCAGCCGTGGCTGATGCTGCTGCGCTCACTGCGCTGCTATTGCCCATGATGGTGGCTGCTGGTCATGACAAAGCGCGTTCGGCGGGTTTGATTGCCTCTGCGGGCATCATCGCACCGGTAATTCCACCAAGTATCGGGTTTGTTATTTTCGGTGTGGCTGGCGGTGTGTCAATTACCAAGTTGTTCATGGCGGGTATTTTCCCTGGCATCATGTTGGCAGCTGCATTGTGGTTCACCTGGTGGTACTTGGTGCGCAAAGAGGTAGTAACGCCGCCTCCGCGCAAAAACAGCGCCGAAGTGTTTGCAGCTTTGAAAGAAGCAACCTGGGCTCTGGTGCTACCTATGATTATTATTGTGGGCCTCAAATTTGGTGTGTTTACACCCACCGAGGCTGCCGTGGTAGCTGCGGTTTATGCGCTGCTGATATCTGTGTTTGTCTACAAAGAACTAAATATCAAAAAACTCGTTCCGTTGTTCATTTCTTCAGCAAAAACCTGTTCGGTTGTGATGTTTTTAGTGGCGGCAGCGATGGTTTCGGCTTGGTTGATTACTGTGGCTAACTTGCCTGCGCAAGTGGTGACTTTGTTGGAGCCCTTACTCAGCAGCCCGCGTTTACTGATGTTGGCGATTATGATTTTGACGATGGTTGTGGGCACGGCTTTGGATATGACACCTACGATTCTTTTGTTGACGCCTGTGCTGATGCCAGTGGTCAAAGCTGCTGGTATTGACCCCGTATATTTCGGTGTGTTGTTCATTATCAACAATGCCATTGGCTTGATTACACCGCCGGTTGGCACGGTGTTAAACGCGGTAGCAGGTGTCGGAAAACTGCGCATGGATGAGGTGACCAGAGGCGTTATCCCATTCATGATTGCGCAGTTTGCCATCATGTTCTTGATGGTGATGTTCCCGCAGCTCGTCATGGTGCCTGCACGCTGGTTCTATTGACTGTTATCGATTTCCTGTGGTCCTATCGGACTGCTAGTCCGTTAGGTCTTGTAACAAAGCAAATGAGTTAGCGCGCCATTTGCCAAGTTTGATTAAAAGCGTGCTGTGTTAGTTTTTTATAACTTCTGGAGACTTCGTATGAAACGTTTGTTTGTTAAATCCTTATTGGCTGTAGCAGCTATCGCAACTGTTGGTATGGTTAGCGCGCAAGATCGCACATTGAAATTCGGTTTGAGCGGCCCAGAAGGTCACCCAGCTGTTGTTGGTATGAAGCAATTTGCTGCAGCAGTTGAAGCTAAATCTGGCGGCAAGATGAAGGTTCAGTTGTTCCTCAATTCAACATTGGGAACTGACCAAGCTGTTATTTCTTCTATCAAAGGCGGCACCGTGGACATGGCTGTGATGAACAGCGGTATTTTGGCTTCTGAAGCTAAAGAACTCGCTATTTTTGACTTCCCATTCTTGTTTGCTAATGAGAAAGAGTCTGACGCGATTGTTGACGGCCCAGTTGGCAAAAAAATGCACAGCTTGCTCGAAGCTAAAGGTTTGGTTGGCTTGTCTTACTGGGAATTGGGCTATCGCCACATCACCAACAGCAAGCGTGCTTTGAACAAAGTAGAAGACATCGAAGGCTTGAAACTTCGAGTGATTCCTAACCCAATCAACGTGGCTTGGGTCAAAGCATTGGGCGCAAACCCAACGCCTATGGCTTTCGCTGAGGTGTATGCTGGTTTGGAGCAAAAAGCGATCGACGGTCAAGAGAATCCAGTTTCAGTGATTGCTTCTAACAAGTTCTGGGAAGTTCAAAAATTCATGGCTTTGACGAACCACCAGTACAACCCACAGTCAGTGATTTTCAGCAAGAAAGTTTGGGACACCTTGACACCAGCTGAGAAAAAAATCATTGATGATTCTTCTGACGAAGCCGCTAAAGGCCAACGTGCTGCTTCACGTGCTGCAGTAGCTGCTAATTTGGAGTTGTTGAAGAAAAACGGCATGACTGTGACTCAGTTCGCACCAGCTGAAGTGGCTAAATTGCGTGAAAAAATGAAGCCAGTCATTACACAGTTCAGCGCCAACGTTGGTGAAGCAACTGTCAATGACATGATGGCTGAATTGGCTAAATTACGTAAGTAAATATTAGGCAATTTGTAGCTAACGCGCAGATGCCTTTTTCGAAGGTGTCTGCGCTTTTCATTTAGTAAATTGAAAAGTAGACTGGTTAGTAGGGTGAGAATTTTTTGAATGACTAAGATTCGAATTGCCGTTGCTGGTGCGGGCTTGATTGGCCAAGCGCACATCAAAGTTTTGGGAACTAGCCCAAGCTGTATGTTGTCGGCTATCGTTGATCCATCGCCTGCCGCTATTGAGATTGCTGCAAAAGAAGGCGTTCCTCTTTACAAAACCCTAGATGAATTGCTGTTAACGAATCGCCCGGATGGCTTGATTCTGGCAACACCCAACCAATTGCACGTTTCACAAGCACTGCAATGCATGGAGGCGTATCTTCCTATTCTTTTAGAGAAACCTATCGCCACCACAGTGGCAGAAGGTGAAAAAATTGTGGCCATGGTCGCTGCGACTGATGCCAAAGTGCTCATCGGGCACCACCGTGCGCATAGCCCCATCATGGCCAAGGCCAAAGAGGTCATTGATTCTGGCAAGTTAGGCAAACTTGTCGCCTTCATTGGAAGTGCGACGTTCTTTAAGCCAGACCATTACTTTGTCGATGCGCCGTGGCGCAAAGAAGTAGGCGCGGGCCCCATTTTGATCAATATGATCCACGAAGTACATAACATGCGCATGCTGTGCGGCGATGTTGCTGCTGTGCAGGCTTTTGGCAGCCATGCGATTCGCGGTTTTGCTGTGGAAGACACAGTCGCTATCAATTTGCGCTTTGCCAACGGCGCACTTGGCACATTCATGTTGTCCGATACAGCAGCCAGCGCTAAAAGCTGGGAACAAACCTCGCAAGAAAATAAATCATATGCGAGCTATGATGACGAAGATTGTTATGTCATCACTGGAACTCAGGGCACCTTATCTGTGCCTACGATGAGATTGAAAAGATATGCAAATGACGAAGACCGCTCTTGGTGGAAAGCGTTTGATGCCAGCGTTGTCAGCATGGTGCGAGAAGATCCGTTAAAACTTCAAATCGAACATTTTGGTGCTGTGATTCGTGGTGAAGCACAGCCTTTGGTCAGCGCGTACGATGGATTGCAAAATTTACGTGTGACAGAAGCCATTTTTGAGTCGACCAAAACCGGTCAAATTGTCGAACTACTTACAAAATAAATACGCATTTAAATACGCATAAATTTTAAATATTTACTGATAAATTAAAAGGAAAAATCATGAAAATTCTTATGCTCCACGGCATCAATCACAATATGTTTGGCAAGCGTGACCCTAAGCAGTACGGCACGATTACCTTAGACGAAATCAATGCCAATCTAACCGCTCTAGGTAAAGAACTCGGCACTGACTTGGAGTTTTTCCAAACCAACAGCGAAGGCGACATGTGCGATCGCATTCACCAAGGCTATAAAGACGGTGTTGATGCTGTGCTCATCAACGCTGGCGCTTGGACACATTACAGCTATGGTATTCGTGATGCTTTGGCAATTTTGACTTGCCCAATTGTTGAGCTACATATGTCCAACATTCACGCACGCGAAGCATTCCGCCATGTTTCCGTGTTTGCGGAAATCGTGAAAGGCCAAATTTGTGGTTTTGGAGAAGATAGCTATTTACTTGCTTTGCGAGCAGCAGTGACTGCTGCAAAGGCGGCCAAGCGATGACTAACATGGCGATAAATGGCAACACAGAAATTATTGCCCATATTGGCTATCCCACGCACGCCTTCAAAGCGCCCATGATTTACAACCCGTGGTTTGAAAAAGCGGGTGTCAACGCCATCGTCGTGCCTATGGGTTGCCAAGCGCAGGATTTTGAAGCATTTTTGCCGACAGTGTTCAAGCTCAGCAATATTCGTGGCGCGTTAATCACCATGCCGCATAAGGTCACAACAATTGGCCTATTGGATGAGGTTTTTCCAACAGCTTCGATAGCGGGTGCCTGCAATGCCGTGCGCCGCACAGCGGATGGTCGCTTGCAGGGTGACATGTTTGATGGCGAAGGCTTTGTTCGTGGTGTTCTGCGCAAAGGCATGAAGCTGCAAGGTGCGCGGGCCTTGGTGGTGGGTGCGGGCGGCGTGGGGTGCGCTATTGCTGCATCGCTAGCCGCTGCAGGCGTTTCTGCCCTAGGTTTGTTTGATGTCAACGCAGCATCTGCTGAGGGTTTGGCGGGGCGCTTGCGGCAACATTACCCAGCTTTGCAAGTGGTCACAGGTTCTAACGACCCAGCTGGATTCGATTTGGTTGTCAACGGAACCCCCATGGGCATGAATGTGGGCGATGCGATGCCTATGGACGTTTCTCGCATTGCATCAACTACTTTTGTGGGCGAGGTTGTGATGAAAACAGAGATGACAGCATTTTTGGCTGCAGCGGCTGAGCGCGGCTGCCGCGTTCAGATTGGTACCGATATGCTGTTTGAGCAAATCCCAGCTTACCTTGAATTTTTTGGCATGCCGAGCACCACGCCTGAAGAGTTGCGTTCTTTGGCAACCCTTCAGTACGCTTAATTTCCTACAGTCAATCTTTTGTCGCCCTGCGCTGCACCGCCTCAACATAAGCTTGCCCGTCAGGGGCTTGCTTATTTTGTTGAGCGTCCCAAATCATTTGACCCAAACATTCCATCACCACGTGATGGGCATCGTGCAAAGAGTCTAGCCTAGCGGTCAGTAATTCGACTGCTTGGCGAATGCCTCTTGGTTGATCAATCGAGCACTGTTCGGTGATGGTTAAATGCATCGACAGATGCAAAAACGGGTTGGTTTTGCCATCGTCCGTGGTGACGATGTGGTTTAAACTCTGCAGTGCAGTATCTACATCTTTTAACTCGGCATGGTATTCTGGGTGCTCATCAATCCACAAACTTGCTATGGTTTCAATAGCTTCTAAGGCAACATTATTGCTGGCTTTGGCATAAACAGAGCAAAAAAAACGCCTAACATCAGCTTGTGTGGGTTGGTACAGCATGCATCAATTTTAAATGACTAATACATACGCTTCATTAAACAAATAAACAACCGCATGGTATTTCCGTTAATCACAGACCCCTTTTTTTATGCCGTTGCTATTCCTGCTGTGTTGCTGCTGGGTATCAGTAAAAGCGGTTTTGGCTCAGGTTTTGGGTCTCTGGCTGTGCCGATGATGGCGATGGCTGTGACGGTGCCACAAGCTGCAGCTATCTTGATGCCGGTGTTGTTGGTGATGGATTTGCTGGGTATTTCAGCTTTTAGGCGAGATTTTGATAAAAAATTACTGAAATTTTTGTTGCCTTGGGCTTTGGTGGGCACCGTGATTGGTACGCTGCTTTTCAAAGTATTGGATTCATCAACGGTGGCCGGCATCGTTGGTATTTTTACTTTGCTTTTTTTGGCACAACGACTCGTATTTCCGCCAAAATCCGATTCTGCCCCGCCGCCAAAATGGTTGGGTGCGATTCTGACCTCAACCGCTGGCTTTACCAGCTTCATAGCGCATGCAGGTGGACCGCCAATCAACGCTTATTTGATTCCTTTGAAACTTAAGCCCTTGGTATTCGCTGCGACCATGTCATACCTGTTCTTCTTCATTAATTTGTCGAAGTGGGTTCCCTACGCGTGGCTGGGTTTGCTTGACATGCGTAACTTTGCGACATCCTTAGTTTTGCTGCCATTAGCGCCTATTGGGGTGTGGATTGGCGTGCGTATCGCGAAACACATCAAGCCTGACTTATTTTATAAATTGCTTTATGTAGGCATGTTTTTGACAGGATGCAAACTCGTTTGGGATGGATTTATGTAGCGGTTTTTTAAATAGCGTTCTATATCGTGTTTTTACCCGCCATCTCTCGCTCTTTCGCCATTTGCTCAGCAAGCTGTGCACGACCTTGCTTTACTGTGCTGATGACTTTGGCGCGGTCTTGATAATGCGGATGCATTTGCTCTAAAAGCTCAAAGTTGTGCGTTCGGAAGAGTTGCACAATGCGGCTCGCATCTGGCGTTGCATAGCCCAGCAGTTCTAAAACACTACTAGCGCTCTGCAAACTGCTTTCAAACAATTCCCGTTGAATTAATCTCACGTCACGATCTCGCAGCTTGTTCCAGTGAGTGGCATCACGCGCGCGAACAACCAGTTGCAGTTGCGGAAAGTGCTCTTTAGCTAAGTCAACAATCGCTAAAGATTGTTCGACATCATCGACAGCAACTACCAAAATCTGCGCTGTAGCCGCACCTGCCGTACGCAGCAGGTCAAGCCGCGTGGCATTGCCATAAAACACGCGGTAGCCAAAGCTTCTGGCGGTTTCAATCATCTCGGCATCGTGATCCAGCACAGTAGTTGGAATGTCTTGCGCCAACAGTAAGCGACCGATGATTTGCCCATAGCGCCCAAAGCCAGTAATGATGATGGGTGCGGCTTGTTGCTCAGAAATCTCATCAGGCAATTCAACGCCGCAATTGGCATAGCGCGGCAACCAGAGTTTGTCGATGGCAATCAAAATCAGCGGGCTGATCAGCATAGACAGCGCGACAACACCAATCAGCAAAGAAGCAGTCTCAGGCGCAAACACCTTAGTGCCAGCTGCGGCCTGAAACACGACAAAGGCAAACTCACCACCTTGTGCGAGCAGTAAAGTCAGCACAGGTCGCTCTTGAAAAGCCACATCCATGAGGCGGGTAATGCCATAAATAACTGCAAATTTAATAGCAACAAAGACAATCAATACGCCAGCTATGAGCCAAGGTGAGTTGATAAGAACCGAGAAATCGATGCTCATGCCAACGGCGATGAAAAACAGCCCTAGCAGCAGCCCTTTGAACGGTTCAATATCCGTTTCTAACTCGCGACGATATTCGCTTTCAGCCAGAAGCACACCCGCTAAGAAAGCGCCCAAGGCCATACTCAAACCCACATACAACATCAAAGCCGCAATGCCAACCACTAATAGCAAAGATGCAGCTGTAAAAATTTCAGGTGTTTTGCTGCGTGCAATCCAGCGGAAAATAGGGCGCAACAACAGCCGGCCACCAATCACAATGCCTACTATTATTGCTATAATTTTAATGGCTGAATAGGCAATATCTGCGCCGGATGATGTCTCATTTACATCTTGACTGATGCCCAGTAACGGAATCAAAGCCAAAATCGGTATTGCGGCCACGTCTTGGAACAACAAAATCGAAAACCCAGCTTGCCCGCTGCTGGTGGGCAGCAAATTGCGTTCGCCCATCACCTGCAGCGCAATAGCGGTTGATGACAGCGCCAAGCCCAACGCCGCGACCAGCGCCGTTTTCCAACCACCCAAAGCGCTAGATACGGCTGGAATGAACATGCTCGCACTCCATAAAGCTATGAACAAAATAGCAGCACAACCCATGACTTGTGCGCTACCCCAGCCAAAAATTGGTCTGCGCAAGCTCCACAGGCGTTTAGGCTCCAGCTCTAAACCCACCAAAAACAGCATTAAAACCACCCCAAACTCGGCAAAATGCAAAATATCTTGCACATTGGTGACCAAGCCCAAGCCCCAAGGACCAATCGCCATGCCAGCCGCCAAGTACCCAATGATGCTACCCAGCCCTAGCGCTTTGGAGACAGGTACAGCGATGACGGCTGCGCCTAGGTAGATTAAACTGTTGATGAGCCAAGAGGGGGCGTGTTCCATACGTATATATTCTGTTTTTGTGCTTATGTAGCCTTAAGTATAGAGATAGAGGGCACAACCTTAGCTATATTTATTCTCAACTTTGGGTTATTAAACGATGAAAACATTTCAAACTTTGGCTGAACTAGCCGCTTGCGCAGGCCAAGACGTCGCCGTGAGCGATTGGCTGACCATAACGCAGGAGCAAATCAACCAGTTTGCAGAAGCCACGGGTGACCGCCAGTGGATCCACATCGACCCAGAACGCGCTAAGGCTGGCCCATTTGGTGCACCCATCGCACATGGTTTTTTGACATTATCCTTATTGCCGCAGTTTTTTGCTTCAGCTTTGCACGTCACCCAAACGCGCATGGGCGTGAATTACGGCTTAAACAAAGTCCGCTTTATGTCACCAGTACCTGTGGGTAGCGCATTGCGTGCAAGCTTGTTTTTGGTGGCTGCAGAGCCGATTGACAACAACGGTATGCAAATGACCTGGGATGTGACGATTGAGCGCGAAGGCGTAGTCAAGCCCGTTTGTGTGGCGCAGTCTATTTCGCGCAGTTACCCTTAAGCGTCTGGTTCAGACCGTGATTTGCCCAAACGCGTTCTGTCGCCAAGCCTCATATACGGTTACCGCGACGGCGTTTGATAAATTTAGACTACGTTGATCAGGCAGCATGGGTAATTTGATGCGCTGCTCGGGTAAAAATGACTCACGCAGCGCAGGTGCGAGACCCTGTGTTTCAGAACCAAAGACCAAGTAATCACCCGCGACAAATTGCGCCGCGTGCACGATTCGTGTGCCTTTGGTGGTTAGTGCAAACATCCGATCTGGCATAGGCTGCTGGTCATCCAAAAACGCTTGCCAAGAAGCGTGTCGCTTCAATTCAGCGTATTCGTGATAATCCAAACCCGCACGGCGCATGTGTTTGTCGTCCATAGAGAAGCCCAAAGGCTCGATCAAATGCAAATGGCAGCCCGTGTTGGCCGCAAGGCGAATGATATTACCCGTGTTGGGCGGAATTTCGGGTTGAACCAAGACAATGTTAAACATGCGCTTATTGTCTTCTCAAAACTTGCTTATTCTGCTTCCGTTCGCGCAAAAACAACCGCCGTGATGTGTGCCGCTCCGGCTTGGCGCAGTGCTGCCGCAGCAGCAAAAAGAGTTGCACCGCTGGTCATCACATCATCAACCAGCATGACACGCTTACCCAGTAATTTCTTCGCTCGCAGCGGTTCAACCGCAAACGCTGCCTTTACATTTTTTAATCGCTCAGATTTGCTCAGTGAACTTTGCGTTAACGTGTCTTTGATGCGCAACAGCAAAGTCGCATCCGTTTTGCTGCGATTGAGGTGTTTGCAAATCTCCAACGCTTGGTTGTAGCCACGTTGCTGAAGTCTGGCTGTGGACAATGGCACGGGTACTATCAAGTCAGCTTCGTCAACTGCATGCTCGACTGAAGGCGCGCTTTTCAGAAGTAACGCAAACGTACGGACCCATGCTGGGTTGTTGCCAAACTTGTAACTGGTAATGCAGTCGCTCCACGGGTATTCGTATGAAACAGCTGTCAGGCACTCGTCCAGCGGGGGTGGCTTGACGATGCACGCACCGCAGCGTTTGATATCCGCCGAAATACCAGCTTTTAGCGTCAGTGCACAAGTAGCACAGCGCCGCACAGGTTGGGCAAAGCGTGTCACACAAGGCTCGCAAACCATGCCGTTACTAGGCCAAGCCTTGCAAACAGAGCATTGGCTGGGAATCCAATTCAAAAGGCGTTGCCGTAAGGGGGTATTTGAAGGACGAAGCAAACGACTAAACATAGAGTGCCAATATACTCGGAGTAACACTTGGAGTAATACTCGGAGTGATGAGATTATTCATTTGCAAGGAGTTTGACATGGCATTTTTGACAAAACTGAGTGGTTTAGCTGGTCTTACCGTGATGGTGGCATCAACCATCACGACGACAGCATGGGCGCAAACAAGTGCGACAGCATCAAACTACCCTAATAAAACCATCCGCATCGTCGTGCCGTTCACTCCTGGCGGTAGCACAGATATTTTGGCTCGCGCCATTGGCATTGAGCTCGGTAAAGCTTGGGGGCAGTCCGTTATTATTGAAAACATTGCGGGTGCTGGCGGCAGTATTGGTGCCGATAAAGTGGCTAAATCTGCCGGCGATGGATACACACTGCTGATGGGACATATCGGCACGCTAGCGGTGAATCCTTCGCTCTATCCAGATTTGCCCTATCAGCCGCTGCGTGATTTTGCGCCGGTCGCCTGGGTGGCACGCGTGCCTAATGTGTTGGTGGTACATCCGTCCGTGCCCGCAAAAAATGTCAAAGAATTTATTGCCTTGGCAAAATCAAAGCCAGGACAACTCAACTATGGCTCTGGCGGCAACGGCAGTGCGGCCAATTTGGCGACAGAATATTTGAAAGTCCAAACCAATATTTCATTGCTACACATTCCGTACCGAGGTACGGCACCTGCAGTGACCGATTTGCTGGGTGGTCAAATTCAAGTGCTTTTCACGGGAGCGCCTGCGGTGATTGGTCAAATCAAGTCTGGCCAACTGCGTGCGTTGGGGGTTTCCTCACCACAGCGTTTAGATTCCTTGCCTGATGTGCCCACAGTGGCTGAAAGCGGCTACAAAAACTTTGAGGCAGACCAATGGTACGGCGTCGTCGCACCCAAAGGCACACCCGCCGAGATTGTTGCCAAGCTCAATGCCCAAATCAACCGTGCTTTACAGTCGCCAGAGCTTAAAAATCGTCTGAATAACGAAGGCGCTGTTGCCACGCCGTCCACACCAGAAGTGTTTGGAAAGCTCATTCAAACAGAAATTGCGCGTTGGAAACCAGTCATCAGCTCTGGACGAGTAACCGCTCAATAAGACGGCACAACAAGACTGCACATTAATTGACTTCAGCCATGTCTAGCGAGCGACCACCCACCATTTCCCCCAGCGCTGCCGCGCACTGGCAACGGATCGCACCTGCCGCGACACCGTGGCTGCACGAAGAGGTCGCCAACCGCATGGTGGAGCGTTTGCAATGGATAAATATACAACCCAAAGCGTGGGCGCACTGGGCTGTCGTTCGCGGCGGGCAGCAGGCGCATGCTGCATTAATTGAGAAGTATCCTGATTCAGTCTGTTTTATGCCAATAGCCGGCGAATTTATTGCCGATGCAGCTATTAAAAATATAGCAAATGTGGTATCTAAAAACTCCACAGAAGGCGGTAAGTGGCAGCTATACAAGTTATCAAACCTGTTTAAAAGCGCACCCAAAGTCATTTACGACACGCCAACCGATGGCGCCGTTGACATGCTCTGGGCAAATATGCACTTGCACAACGCACTCGAACCACAAACCTTGATTGCTCAGTGGCACAAAACCATAGCGACGGATGGTTTTTTGATGTTTTCCTGCCTAGGCCCAGACACCCTGTGTGAGCTGCGTGGCATGTACGAAAAGCTGGGCTGGCCAGTGCCCAGCCACCAGTTCACCGATATGCACGACTGGGGCGACATGCTCATCCAAGCCGGCTTTGCCGAGCCGGTGATGGACATGGAACGGATTGTGTTGACCTACGAAACCCCGCAAAAGTTGCTGCAAGATTTACGCGAATTAGGTCGAAATTTGCACCCAGATCGCTTTCCTGCTTTACGTGGCAAGGCTTGGAAAGCGAAGTTGGAGACCGCTTTGGTTGAATATTTGGCAGATCCTGCTGAGGGTGGCAGGTTAAAACTGACTTTTGAAGTCATCTACGGTCACGCTATGAAGCCGAAGCCACGGGTTAAGCTGAGCGACCATAGTGCTGTGTCGTTGCAGGATATGAGGGCGATGCTTCAGGGGAGCCGAGGACGTTAGTAATTTAATTTTTGTTTTAACAGGGTTGTTAAAAGGAGCCTGTCGTGAATGTGGCGAATTGTTGTAGTTTCAGTTTTGTCGATGGTGCTTTTGTTGAAATCACGGGTGCTGTCGATGAAGTCTATCTCGTACAGTTTATAGACACCCGCACTCACGAAATTGTGCATCAAGCACAGATTAAAAACAATCAATGGGCTAGGACAGCCCGCCAATATTTCACGCCTTGGCAAATTAACGTGTTCAGGCTCAAAGACCATCTTCTGCTATTCACCCACCAATATGATTGCCAACAAAAACGGGTGTACATTGCCCTTGAATCTAAAGCACTGGGCGATACCTTGGCCTGGGTTCAGTTATTGGATGACTTTCAACGCCAACATGGCTGTCAGTTAATTTGTTCAACATTCATGAATGGGTTGTTTCAGGAGCAATATCCCGACATACAGTTCGTAGAACCCAGTGAAACGGTACACAACTTATATGCCATGTACCGTGTCGGCTGGTTTTATCTACCCTCTGGCGAGATTGATTTCAACAAAAATGTCAGCAATTTTCGACTCCAAACGCTGGGTGAATCGGCTGCCGACATATTAGGGCTTCCTTACGCATCTGTCCGACCCAGGATAAAAGCAACCGATCTTGGTAAACCCATGGCAGATGATTATGTCTGTATCGCTGTACATGCCACTGCGCAGGCAAAGTATTGGAATAACCCGACCGGATGGACTGAAGTGGTCGCGCATTTACGGCAAAGGGGCTACCAAGTGGTATTGCTTTCTAGGGAGGGCTTGAACTATATGGGCAACCAAGTACCTGCGGACGTTATGCTGCTGCCGCCTGGCGACATTAGTGTCATTATCAATTATCTGCACCACGCCAAATTGTTTATCGGCATCGGCAGTGGCTTGAGCTGGCTATCTTGGGCAATGGGTTGCAAAACCTGTGTCATCAGCGGATTTTCTTACCCCTACACGGAGGTTGAAGATATGATTCGAATTGCCGCGAACCCTGACAGTTGTAGCGGCTGCTTTAACCGCCACCCTATGGATGCGGGCGATTGGCAATGGTGTCCGGACCATAAAAATACGTCACGTATGTTTGAATGTACGCGTAACATCACTGCACAGCAAGTCATTGGGGCTTTAGCTGCGCATTTGTAATATCTCAAAAACCAACAACACGCAGACTGCAGTAGATAAAAAAATACGCCGATTGTTGGCGTATTTTTTTGCTGACTCGATAAAGTATCAGGATTTGCTAGGGTTACCGACTATTACCGCTTGTGCCACTGCTGCCACTGCTGCCACTGCTGCCACTGCTTCCACTTGTACCAGAAGTACCAGAAGTACCAGAAGTTCCGCTAGTTCCAGCAGTGCCGGACGTACCCGCAGTGCCAGATGTACCTGCAGTGCCCGAAGTACCGCTAGTACCAGCAGTACCACTGGTTCCACTGCTACCTGCTGCATCGTTTGCGGCTTGGTCAGCAGCTGTCGCACTATCGCTGCTACCTCCACAGGCAACGACCAAGAATACTGATGAAACGGCAATCGATAAAGTTGCGGCTTGCGTAGTTAAAGAAGACTTGATTTTTCGCATAACTGTTACTCCTGTTGAATTTATTAAAAGGTAGGTTCAGAATGGAATTGGATGTGAATTCTAGCTAGGAGTTTCCATACTCGCCATGTGAAAGTGTTAAATCAATGTTAAAAAAAGTAATAAAAAAAGCCTGCAAGACTTTCGTCCTGCAGGCTTTTGGATTTAAGTCTTATCTAGATGAGACGTTAAACCATTTAATTATTTAGCGCGAACAGTGCGTGCCTTGGCCATATCACGCGGCACAAACACTTTGCCGCCATTGCCTGGCTTGGCAGCTGGCTTAGCAAACGTTGGCTTGGCGAAGCCGGGCTTAGCGAATGCTGGCTTGCGGTCTGCAAAGTCACCACGCGGAGCGAAGTCACCACGTGGCGCGAAATCTTTACGAGGAGCGAAGTCGCCGCGCTCTGCACGGTCGCCACGAGGTGCGAAATCACCACGTTCACCACGTGGGGCGAAGTCTTTACGAGGTGCAAAGTCGCCACGAGGAGCGAAGTCACCGCGTGGGGCAAATTCTTTACGTGGCGCGAAATCGCCGCGAGGCGCTGAATCACCACGGGGAGGGAAACCACCACCGCTATTACGGTCGTTGAAACCACCTTTGCGAACGTAGCTGTCTGGTGCACGAGCGTTGTCTGAAGGGCGGCCTGCGAAGCGATCACCGAAACGGTCGCCTTGTGGAGCACCGAAACCACCACCTTGAGGTGCGCGGTCAGCGAAGCCGCCACGATCGCCGCCACCGAAGCCGCCTTGGCGAGGTGCAAACTTGCGATCACGGCCAGCACCGCCACCATGTCCACGGTCGCCACCAAAACCACCACGGTCTGGGCCGCCGAAGTTACCTGGGCGTGACTCTGGGAAGCGTTGCTTTGGCTCTAAGCCTGGAATCACTTCTGCTTTGAAAGGGGTACGTGTGAACTGCTCAATGTCCATGATACGGCGACGGTCGCGGATTTCAGCAAAGCTGACAGCGATACCGTCACGGCCAGCACGACCTGTACGACCAATACGATGGGTGTAATCTTCGGCTTTCATTGGCAGGCCAAAGTTAAACACATGGCTGATCGATGGCACGTCAATACCGCGTGCTGCCACGTCGGTAGCAACCAAAATTTGTACATGACCTTCGCGCAAAGCTTGCAAGCGGCGGTTACGGATGCCTTGGTTCAAAGCGCCGTGCAAAGCAACCGCGCTGAAACCTTCTTGTTGCAGGTCGTTGGCCAAACCATCGCACTCGATTTGGGTGCTAGCAAACACGATGGCTTGCTTGATGTTGGTGTCGCGCAACCAGTGGTCGAGCAACTTGCGTTTGTGCTGAGAGTTGTCAGCCCAGAACAACGATTGCTTGATGTTTTGGTGCTTGTCTTGCGGGCTGTCGATGGTGATGCGCTGTGGCTCACGCATCACACGGCCAGCGAGTTGCTGAATACGTGGTGCAAAAGTCGCGCTGAACATCATGGTTTGTTGGCGGCCGCTGGTCAACTGGTTGACTTCTGCGAGGTCGTCCGAGAAGCCCAAATCGAGCATACGGTCGGCTTCGTCAACGACCAAGAATTTCACTTTGTCGAGTTTCAACTGGTGTGAGCGCTGCAAGTCGAGCAAACGACCTGGGGTTGCAACCACCAAATTGGCGTTTTGCAACTTGGCCAATTGCAACTGGTAAGGCATACCGCCTACGACGTTGGCAATGCGCAGGCCTTTGCAGTAGCGCACCAAATCAATCGCGTCATTGGCAACTTGCTGCGCCAATTCACGAGTTGGGCAAAGAATCAAAGCGCCCGGAGTTGCCGGTGTGAAATTGCGGAAATTGGTTGGGTCTTTGCGTTTAGCACGCTTTGGCGGCGCTTCGCCACGGGCTTCGGCTTCAGCACAAGCGGCTTCAAACTCTGCGCGCTCGGCAGCAGCTTCTTGTTCTTGCTGTTTCAGCAATGTGTGAATCACAGGCAGCAAAAAGGCAGCAGTTTTACCTGAGCCGGTTTGGCTGGACACCATCAAGTCAATAAATTTCTTCGGCGTACCGTCAACAGGATCCGCTGGCAAAGCCAATGGAATTGTTTTCATCTGCACGGTGGTGGGTTGTGTGAAACCCATTTCCTTCGTCGCTTGAATCAGCTCATCAGCCAAGCCAAGTGCGATGAAGCCGTTTGGCAATTTAGCGGCTTCTTCTGCTGCCAATGCTTTGGCTGCGGCTACTTCGTCAACCTCATTTGCTACATTATCAATAGCTGTTGAGGTAGTAAATTCGCCGGCTATAGCAGAATTTAGTGTTATTTCGTTATCGATTTGAGATTCGAGGGCGTTCGTTGTCGTGTCAATCATAGAGTCAGTCATACATAGCCGCTACCTGTTGTTGGTGCGGTTCCGTTCAATGGTTAAAAAACATCAACCATCAAACGAAGTACAACGCCTATTTACTCGATTTTCTCTGCAGCCCATATCTAAAGATGTGTGACTGTAGTCGGTAGCGACGCGGTTGGCTTTAATAATCGTTGTCAAAAAGACAAACAAGCCCAAAGTGTGATGCAAGATGTACGATGTCAAAAATGCGATGCATATTCATCACTATTTATGTACAGTCTCGAATTATAGCTCGACTACGGGTTTTCACCTAATTTTATTTTCAAATGAAGTTTTGGCTTATTGGTTGCGTCACATTGCGCTGTAAATAAAATAGCAATTAAGGTAATAAATACGCCGCTAGAGATGTAAATGGCTCTAAAAAGTGGTCTATTTCAAGAAATGCTCTCGGTAGTGCACCAATTCGTCAATCGACTCATGCACATCCGCCAGTGCGGTGTGTTTTTGCTGCTTTTTGAAGGCTTTGTAGACTTCTGGGCGCCAGCGTTTGGCTAATTCTTTGAATGTGCTGACGTCGATGTTGCGATAGTGGAAGAAAGCGTCCAGCTTCGGCATGTATTTGACCAAAAACCGGCGGTCTTGGCTGATGGTGTTGCCGCACAGGGGGGATGTGGCTTTGGGGACGTATTTCTTCAAAAATGCCAAAATCTCAGCTTCTGCATCCTCCTCGGAGATGGTAGACGCCTTCACCTTATCAATCAAACCGCTTTTGCCGTGCGTGCCTTTGTTCCACTTGTCCATTTTGTCTAGCAACGCATCGGATTGATGAATCACCAGTACCGGGCCTTCGATTCTTGGTTCCAAGTTTGGGCCAGTGATGACGACGGCGATTTCGATCAAGCGCTCGGCATCGGGGTCTAAACCCGTCATTTCGCAGTCTAGCCAGATCAGGTTTTGGTCATTTTTAGCAAGTAAAACCTGAGTTTTGGTGGTTTCTGCGGTAGTTTCTTTGTTGATTTTGGCGGTATTAGGCATATCTAAGATTGTCGTGCATTTCGATTCAATTCATCAGTAAACTCATAAGCTATGACAAACGCATCCCTATCAACCAATTTTTCGATAATTTTCACACTGGTATTTGCAGCGCTTTTAGTGGCTGGTTTGATGGTCAAATATTGGCTGGCCACCCGCCAAATCCGCTATGTCGCGCAGCACCGCAACGCTGTGCCAGCAGCTTTTGCGCAAAACATCACCTTGGCAGCACATCAAAAAGCGGCAGATTACACGCTGTCGAAATCACGGTTTGGTCTGCTGGAGCTGGCTTTTGGTGCGGCCGTACTGGTGGGCTGGACGCTATTCGGCGGGCTGGATCTGCTGAATACGTGGCTACTGGGGTTGATTGGCAATTCTTATGCGGGTTTGGCACAACAGTTGGCGCTGTTCGTCAGCTTTGCGGTGATTGGCAGCATTATCGAGCTGCCGTTCACCCTGTACCAAACCTTTGTGATTGAAGAGCGCTTTGGCTTTAACAAAATGACATTCAAGCTGTGGCTGGCAGATGGCATCAAATCTAGCTTGATTGGCGTGTTGATCGGTTTGCCCCTTGCCGCGTTGATTTTGTGGCTTATGGGTGCTGCTGGTAGCCTATGGTGGTTGTGGACATGGTGCGTTTGGATGGGCTTTAACCTGCTGCTGTTGGTGCTGTATCCCACGGTGATTGCCCCTATGTTCAACAAATTCAAACCATTGGAAGATGAAGCCTTAAAAACTCGCGTGACGGCACTGATGCAGCGCTGCGGCTTTGCAGCAAAAGGGCTGTTTGTGATGGATGGCAGCAAGCGCAGCGGCCACGCGAATGCGTATTTCACAGGTTTTGGCGCTTCCAAACGTGTGGTTTTTTACGACACTTTACTCGCCAAATTGTCGCCCGCAGAGGTGGACGCGGTGCTGGCGCACGAGTTGGGGCACTTCAAACACAAGCATGTGATCAAGCGCATCGTTGCCATGTTTGCCATGAGTTTGGCTGGCTTTGCCTTGCTTGGCTGGCTGTCCACGCAAGTTTGGTTTTATACGGGCTTAGGCGTCATGCCTAATTCTGCACCGGTAACGGGAGTGCCAAACAACGCTTTGGCTTTGCTGCTTTTGATGATGGCGATGCCAGCGTTCACGTTTTTCATTTCACCCTTGTTTGCGCAACTGTCGCGCAAACACGAGTTTGAAGCAGATGCTTACGCCGTCAAACAAACGGCAGGCAATGACTTGGCCAGTGCGCTGCTCAAACTTTACGAAGACAATGCCTCTACGCTAACGCCAGACCCGTTGTTCGTGAAGTTTTACTACTCGCACCCACCCGCTTCGGAGCGCTTATCGCGCATGGGTTTTACACCTGCAGCGCAAACAGCTTGAAAGGTTTAGAAATATGAGTCATTTACACATAAAAACGCGATCAGCCGGCGTATTTGCTGCCTTAACAGCTACACAAATCATAGCAAAATTGGTGCATGTACAAGATTGGCGTTTGAGCGGTGGCGATGACGGCGGACCAAGTTTGGCGATTGAAAGAAAATTTACATTTGCCAACTATTTTGAAACCATAGCCTTTGTCAACGCCGTGGCTTTTGTGGTGCACAAACTTGACCATCACCCAGAGTTAACTGTGACTTACAACAGCTGTGTGGTGCGACTCAATACCCATGATGTGAAAGCCATTTCACAACTTGATTTTGACTGTGCGGCGCAGATTGATGCTTTGCTTAAATCTGACGTATTAGCTAAGGATGCTGCTTGAAGCATAAAAGTGGATCAGCAAACGTATTGCAAAGCGAGTTGCAAAATGGACTCGTGGTAGCCGGTTTTGGCCGCCACGTGATGGTCGAAACCGATGCTGGCGCACGCATCATCTGCCACCCGCGTGGCAAGAAAAACACGGCGGTTGTGGGCGACCGCATCAAATGGCTGGCGACGCAAGACGAAGGCACGATAGAGAAGCTTGAGCCTAGAAAGAACCTGTTTTACAGGCAAGACGAAATCCGAACCAAATCGTTTGCAGCCAATTTGGATCAAATCTTGATTTTGATCGCAGCAGAGCCTGAGTTTTCGGAAAGCCAACTCTCTCGTGCTTTGATTGCGGCTGAGGCGGAGCACATCAAACCCATCATCGCGTTGAACAAAAGCGATTTGAAAGTGCCATTTGCTAAGGCTTGGGAGCGGCTGCGACCTTACGAAGAGATGGGTTACGACGTCGTCGCCCTGTCTTTGAAACCCAAAAATGTAGGTTCGGGCAACGCCGTCGAAGACTTTGATGTTAAACAAATTGAGCAGCAAGCCGAGTTGCTGATGTCACTATTACAAGGTAAAACTACGTTGGTCTTAGGCCCTTCAGGCGCGGGGAAAAGCACACTGATCAATGCCGTCGTGCCTAATGCCACAGTATTCACGCAAGAAATCTCACAAGCTTTGAATTCTGGCAAACACACGACTACCAGCACCACGTGGTATTGGGTGGATGAGGCAAAAACAACGGCACTGATTGATTCACCTGGTTTCCAAGAGTTTGGTTTGAACCACATTGAGGCGAGCCACTTGGCCAGCTACATGCCCGACTTTAAGGTGCATGTGCCTAATTGCAAATTTTACAATTGCAGCCATTTGCATGAGCCGGGTTGTGGTGTTTTAGAATCCATGAAAATAGATGCAAAAAATGACTCTAGCCGGCGTAAAATAAGTCTAGAGCGCTATAGAATATATAGCAGTTTATTTGCTGAATTATCTGAAGTGCGGTATTAAGCTAATTCTTTTTAACCAAGCAATTTAGACAAAGTCAGCAACGCTAGCAGCAACATCCACAACACCACATAGCGCCACACAAGGCCAACGACGCTGCGCAGATGCGCGGTCTCAGCCTCTCTGCCAGGCGTGCTGATGGTGGCTTCTGGCGCAGTTGCTGAGTTACCCAAGTCGTTGCTGTCTAAGTCTCCAAATGACGAGTTGGCAGCCTCGGCCTGAGCGGCGGGCTTGAGCAACTCACCACCTAGCCGCACATGCATAGCACCTGACGTGGCCGCCAAAATGACGCCGTCGTTGGAGTTGTCAAGCGTGGGTAGTTGCTGTGCGTAGTTACGCCAGCAGTCAATCGCATCCTCAAAGTTACCTACGACGGCAAAACCCATGGCGGTGAAACGGGCAGGCAACCAATCGACCAAATACCAGGCTTTTGCCGTCGTGTCGCGTAAGTGGTCACTCACTACAGAGTTTTCGTAATGGATATTGGCCGTGTTAGAAGCGTTGAGCTTGGGCTTAAACCGAGGCTTCCAAAACCGCACAGTAAATTCAGACATACGGTAAAAAACCGCACCAAACGGGCCTAAGCCCATTGCTGCCAAAATGACATACCAAGTTAGCACGCCAAACACATGGCGATGCGCCGCTAATACCGAATATTCAATGACGTGGCGCACAATTTCGCTGCGCGGAATGTTGCTTGCGTCTACATTTTGCCAATCCGCCAAGAGCTGGCGGGCCAAATCTTCGTCGCCAGCGTCAAGCGCATCGCGAATATCGGTGAAGTGGTAGCTAAATTGCCGAAAACCGAGTGTGACGTAGAGCACCATCACGTTCCACACCACGGCTGCTGGCCAGCCGATGGCGTAGACCAATAGCCAATGGATTGCCAGGACGGCCAAGGCTGGCAGAGCCGCCGTGATCAGCCAAACAACCCAGCTGTGGTCAGATTTACCCGCATCAAAATTTCGGCTCACCGCATTTGCCCAATGGCGCAGGCCATGGTGAATGGGGTTGCTACGGGTTAAGGGTTTGATTTGCTCAATCAAGAGCGCGCAAAAAATGGCGAAAAAGCTCATCACAACATCATAAAGGAAGGTGGCAAGCTAAACCGATTAGCAGCGGTCCTTTTGCAATTGTTTACGCTAAGCGTATAGAAATCGGTAAAAATTGCGCAGCATACCCGCCGTTGCACCCCAAATAAAGTGTTCTTTGCCGTTCGGGGCGCTCGCATCAGGGTAGGGCATAGAAAACCATTTACGGCGCGCACCTTGCCACTCAAAAACATGCTCATGGTGGTTGGCTGGGTTCATCAGATAAGCCAAAGGCACCTCGAATGCATGTGCAACTTCGTCGGTATTCAGGCGCAATTCAAAATTAGGTTTCAGCAGTGCAACAACGGGGGTGATGATAAATTGCGTACCTGTTAAGTAGGTCGGCATCGCGCCTATGACTTCAATATGTGACGCCTCAATGCCCACTTCTTCAAAAGTTTCACGCAATGCAGTCGCCGTTGCATCGGCATCGTCGGCATCTGCTTTGCCACCAGGAAAGGCGATTTGCCCACCGTGGGTGGACAAGTGTGTGGTGCGCTGCGTTAACAATACATGCAACTCATCTCGCATGACCAAAGGCAGTAAAACGGAAGCGTGCGCTAACTCTCGTTGGCTGAAGCTGGACTCACGCAATACTTCGGGCGACCACTCTGGCTGGTTGGCGAACCGTTCCCGCAGCGCCTGTGGTGACATCGCTGCGCTTGGCACTGCTGGCATATCTGCACCCGTGCGGGTGACTGGCACTTTGCGTGGATCGAAAATCGGTGGAGCGATGTAATCAGGTGCGGACATGATCATTCAATGCTAAAAATCTACACAGGTTTAAAAAGACATAAAAAAACCGCTAAAAGTAACTCTATGATTTGACTCAAAGAGTGACCTGTAGCGGTTGTTTTGTAGAGCCAGCGCAAATAGTATTGCAGCTGACTCTTCGATCTTGACTTTAAGCTGCAGTAACTGCTGCTGGTGTCTTGATCTTCTTAGGAGCCAATTTTTCTTTAATACGTGCAGACTTGCCGCTGCGATCACGCAAGTAGTACAACTTGGCGCGGCGAACATCACCACGGCGTTTGACTTCAATCGCTGCGATCAACGGGCTGTAAGTTTGGAATGTACGCTCAACGCCTTCGCCGCTTGAGATTTTACGAACAGTAAAACCGCTGTTCAAACCACGATTACGCTTGGCGATAACAACGCCTTCAAACGCTTGCAAACGCTTACGAGTTCCCTCGACCACGTTAACACTGACGATAACGGTGTCGCCAGGTGCAAATACTGGAATAGTTTTGTTTAAACGAGCAATTTCTTCTTGCTCTAGTGTTTCGATTAAGTTCATAGTTTCCTCTTGTGATCATGACCGCACCAACGTCGGGATTGACATATGCTCAATGAATTTACAGAAGGAATCTGCAAACAGAGCGGTCGGTCAGAGGATCGAAAAGCCTTTGATTATAACCTTTTTAAGCGTAACTACCTGTGGCCTAAGCTTTTCTTCAATAAGTCGGGACGCAGTGCGGTTGTGAGTTTGAGGCGTTGCTCCTGTCGCCAGCGTTCAATATTGACGTGATGACCTGATAAAAGTACATCTGGAACGGTTTTAGCCACGCCTTGATCTTCCCAAATTTCAGGCCGTGTGTAATGCGGGCAATCTAGCAAACCGTCTAAAGCAGGGTTGAAGCTGTCTAAATGGTGGCTGTCTTGGTCGCTCAGCACACCAGGCTGCAGGCGGGCAACAGCATCTAGCAGTGCCATCGCCGCAATCTCTCCGCCTGAAAGCACAAAGTCGCCAAGGCTGATTTGAGTATCAATATAAGCATCAATAAAGCGCTGGTCAATGCCCTCGTAGCGGCCACAAACCAGGACAGCTCCTTGGCTTTGTGACCATTTTTCTACACTTGGGTGGTCAATTTTTTGACCAATTGGGGAAAAAAGAACGACGGGTACTTTAGTGGCGAGTGATTCTGTCGGATTTCGCTCGGTTTGAATTGCTTCTAGGCACAAACGCAGTGGCTCCGCCATCATCACCATGCCAGGGCCGCCACCGAAGGGTCTGTCGTCGATACGACGGTAGGTGCCTTGGGCGAAGTCGCGGGGGTTCCAGAGGCGCACATCTACCAAGCTGATGCCGTCTTTGACCTCAAAAGCACGCCGGTTGATGCCAACCGTTAAAAATGGGGCAAAAAGCTCGGGGAAAAGGGTGATGACATCGAAGCGCATGGGCTGCCTTCAATAATCAGGCTGCCAGTCAACGGTGATGCGTTTCTCGGCCAAGTTCACGTCATCCACAAAGTGCGAGACAAAGGGAATCATGCGTTCTTGGGTTTTGTCGCCACCATCAACGTTTTCGAGGTTCTCGGTGTATTCGATGACGAGAACCGTTTGCGGACCAGTTGCGAGCAAATCTTTCACCACGCCAAGGGCGATGCCTTCGCGGTTGACGACGTTCAAACCCATCAAATCGACCCAATAGTACGAATCGAGTTCGGGCGTGGGAAAGCTAGAGCGGGGAATAAAGATGCGCGAACCTTTGAGCGCTTCGGCGATGTCGCGGTCTTCCATCTCGTGGGCGACGGCAACAATAGTGTCGGAGTGGACTTTGGCTTCGCGAATGCGCATCAGCTGTGTACCAGCAAAGGCGGGTTTGCCGCGTTCGGTGGGTTGCAGATACCAGCGTTTGGAAGAAAAAAGCGCCTCAGGGTCGGCGCTATGAGGTAGTACTTTGAACCAGCCTTTAAGCCCCCAAGCATCGGCTATACGCCCAACTTGGATGGCATCTGCTGGTAAATCTACCGGTTCAAGGCCTTGCAACATATGATATTTGCTAAATTAGCCTTGAACGCTACTAATATTTAATCAACAACAATGTTGTTGATTAAACAGCTGCTGTAGTTTTAGCTGCTGCTTTAGCGTGTTGAGCAAACAAACGCTCAACGGTTGGAGATGCTTGCGCACCAACGCTTTTCCAGTAAGTCACGCGGTCTTGAGCGACGCGGATGCTTTCTTCGCCACCGGTAGCGCTAGGGTTGTAAAAACCAACGCGCTCGATGAAACGGCCGTCACGACGGGTACGCTTGTCAGCAACAACGATGTTGAAAAAAGGACGCGCTTTAGCGCCGCCGCGAGAAAGTCGAATGACGACCATAATATTTCCTTCAGTAGAGTCGCAATGTCTGGATAATTAAATACCCTAAAAACCTTGTAACTCGATAATTTCATGTAATCTCAGCGTTGAGACACGTTACATAACCACCCGGTTAGAAACACGCTGAAAAGCCTTTGATTATAGCTTTTTACTGGGTGTACTGTCATTTTTATTCTGGTTTTGCCTAAAGTTATCTAAATTCTTACCCTTTTATGTTGATTATTCGCCCCAGCACAGACGCCGATTTATCCACCATCACCGCAATTTACGCCCACCATGTCCTCAAGGGCACAGGCACTTTTGAGGTCGATCCGCCCAGCCTAGACGACATGCGCGGTCGCCGTGCCGATGTTTTGTCTAAAGGTTTGCCTTGGTTGGTTGCGGTGGATGATGGAAATGTCATTGGCTATGCCTATTGCAACTGGTTCAAACCACGCCCAGCGTACCGTTTTTCAGCCGAAGACTCGATTTATCTGAGCCCAGAAGCGGCAGGCAAAGGCGTTGGTCGTACGCTGTTGGCGGAATTGATGGCGCAGGCGCAGCAAGCAGGGGTGCGTAAATTGATTGCTGTCGTTGGCGATTCAGCCAATGCAGGCTCTATCGCCGTGCACGCATCTGCAGGATTTCAGCCCGTAGGCGTGCTGAAATCCTGCGGATGGAAGTTCGATAAATGGTTGGATGTGGTGCTGATGGACAAGTTTTTAGGTGAAGCAGATGAAACGCCACCTGTTTAATCTCGCCAATGTGCAAAACCATAAAAACAATAAAAAATGAACGAATACATGAACATAAATATGAAAAACAAAACAATCGCCGCTTGGCTCTCTTTTCTCGGTGGCCCGATTGGTTTACATCGGTTTTACCTCTTTGGATGGCAAGATTGGCTAGGTTGGCTGTTGCCTTTGCCGACGATCTTGGGGCTTTATGGGGTGCAAAGAGTGCGCACTTACGGCATTGACGACACGATCAGCTGGGTATTACTGCCGGTTTTGGGTTTCGTCATCGCGGGCTGTGCGCTTACCGCGATTGTTTACGGCTTGATGTCAGCGGAGCAATGGAATGTGAAGTTCAACCCAAAAGCAAAGCCAGATGCAACCCCAGGGCAAACCAATTGGCTCACGATAGGCGCAGTGGTTTTGTCGCTACTGATAGGCTGCACAGCGCTGATATTTGGCACAGTACAAGTTTTTCAACACTACTTTGAGTATCAAATACTTGAAGGTCAAAAACTATCTCGATAATCAAAAAAGGCAATAAATACGGCTCTAGCCGGCGTATTTGTTTCCTAAGTAGCTATGAAAATAATAGCAAATATAAGTGGCGCCTAAGTTGTCTATCTAGACTTAAGTCTTAGAATAACTGTAAACTTACCCAGTAAGCAATGGCTGCTACAAATGCGCTGGCGGGAATGGTGAAAATCCACGCCCACACAATGTTGCCAGCCACGCCCCAGCGCACAGCACTGGCGCGCTGAACTGAGCCTACACCAACGATAGAGCCGGTGATGGTATGCGTAGTTGATACGGGAACGCCCATAAATGTGTTTAAAAACAAGGTGATAGCACCCGCACCCTCAGCACAAAAACCGCCAACAGGTTTGAGTTTGGTGATCTTTTGCCCCATGGTTTTCACAATACGCCAACCGCCAAACATGGTGCCCGCGCCGATCGCACAGTAGGCGGAAATGGCCACCCACATCGGTGGTGATTTGTCGCCAGCGGCTGAGTAGCCCGTCGCAATCAACAGCATCCAGATGATGCCGATGGTTTTTTGCGCGTCATTGCCACCATGGCCTAAGCTAAATGCAGCAGCTGATAGCAGCTGCAGGCGTCTGAAAATACGGTCAACTTTAGAGGGTGCCGTTTTGCGGCAAATCCAAGCAACTGCAACCATCAGCAGCGAACCAAGCACGAAGCCTAATATGGGCGACACAAAAATAAAGATGACGATTTTGATGATGCCACTTGAAATAACAGCGCTGGCGCCAGCTTTGGTCACAGCTGCACCAATGATGCCGCCTGCTAAAGCGTGGGAGGAGCTGCTAGGAATGCCGTAGTACCAGGTAATAGTGTTCCAAGTGATGCCGCCAATCAGTGCACCAAACACCACATGGATGTCAACAATGGCTGGATTCACCAAGCCTTTGCCCATGGTTGCCGCTACGGCAAAACCAAAGACGAAAATAGCGACAGCATTAAAAAAAGCAGCAAAGACAACCGCTTGACCGGGTTTTAGAACACCGGTGGAGACGACCGTTGCAATCGAATTTGCCGCGTCATGAAAACCATTCATAAAGTCGAAAGCTAATGCCAGTAGCACTAGCATGACGACTATCCAAAACGCAGTTTGGGCTTGCATTAAGAATTCTCCAGAATGATGCCTTCAATCAAGTTCGCCACGTCTTCACATTTGTCGGTAATCGTTTCAAGCAACTCGTAAATGGCTTTGAGTTTGATGACTTCGCGTACATCTGGTTCTTCGCGAAACAGCTTGCTCATGGCGCTGCGCATCACGCGGTCAGCGTCTGATTCGAGTTTGTCAATTTCTTCGCAGGTTTTCAGCGCTGTTTCAGCGGTTGCAGGGTCGGCAATGCTGCCGAGCAAATATACAGCATCTTTGAGGCGGTCAATACATTTCACACTGATATCTGTGAGGCGTTTGATGTCCGGCGTCATTTCGCGCACATCGTACAAAGCCATGGTTTCGGCAGAATCTTGCAGCAAATCAGCCACATCGTCCATGGTGTTGATGAGTTTGTGGATGTGTTCGCGGTCAATCGGCGTGATGAAAGTTTTGTGCAACATTTGGTTCACATCACGGGTCACACGGTCAGCAGCGCGTTCAGCGTTGTCAACATCGCGGTTGTATTGTTCGCGTAGGTGAGGGTCGTTGTAGTTGTCTACCAAATGAGAGAAAGCTCGAGCCGCTTCGACAGTGCGGTCAGCGTGCTGGTTAAACATCTCAAAAAAGTTGCCTTCGCGTGGCAGTAATTTACCGAAAAACATAGAAGCCTCCCGTGGGAAATATTTCAATAGCGTGTCAAAAAAATGACATTTTTATGACTTCGAGGAGTTTAACCGCGATAGTCTTGCGTTCAGCAAGCCTGTTGATTTAAGTTTTAAAAGTCAAAAAATAGTCAAAAAAAAACCGCACAACAAGTGTTGTACGGTTTTTAGTGGTGCCGGAGGCCGGAATCGAACCGGCACGGGTCTTACCCCGCGGGATTTTGAGTCCCGTGCGTCTACCAATTTCACCACTCCGGCAATTGGAATCTGTGAAGCCTCGAATTATGACACATTTTATGGCACATTATTGGGATGAACTATTTAACTATTGAAGATGTCATCGGAAAAACGCCTTTAGTTGCCTTGCAGCGCATAGGTGCAGCAGAAAATAAACTGAGAAACAATATTGTTTTGGGTAAATTAGAGGGTAACAACCCTGCTGGCTCGGTGAAAGACAGGGCGGCCATGTCTATGATCAGGCGTGCCGAAGAGCGCGGGCAGATCAAACCTGGTGATAAATTGATTGAGGCAACCTCTGGCAACACAGGGATTGCTTTGGCAATGGCTGCCGCCATCAGAGGCTACAACATGGTGCTGATCATGCCAGAAGATCTGTCTATCGAACGGGTGCAAACCATGAAAGCCTTTGGTGCAGAGCTGATTTTGACGCCCAAGAGCGGTGGAATGGAATATGCCCGCGACTTGGCTGAGCAAATGCAAGCAGAAGGCAAAGGACTGGTTTTAGACCAGTTCGCCAATCAAGATAATCCGCGTAGCCACTACGAGACGACTGGCCCAGAGTTGTGGACAGACACCAACGGTCAAATCACCCATTTCGTGAGCGCAATGGGCACAACAGGAACCATTACAGGTGTTTCCAAATATTTGAAAGAGCAAAATCCAAACATCAAAATCATTGGTGCTCAGCCATCCGAAGGTTCCCGTATTCCAGGTATAAGAAAATGGCCGACAGAGTATTTGCCGAAAATTTACGATCCAAGTCATGTCGATGAGCTGGTTCTCGTAAGCCAAGCGGATGCTGAAGATATGTGCCGTCAACTAGCCAAAGACGAAGGCATTTTTTGCGGCATTTCAGCTGCGGGCGCATGCTGGGTGGCGCAGCAAATTTCAAAGACCGTTGAAAATGCGACGATTGCTTTTATTGTCTGCGATCGGGGTGACAGGTACTTGTCGACGGGTGTGTTTCCCGCTTAAATCAAGTTTTTAAATCGACTTAAGGGCGGATAGAAGATGCTAGTTTCAGATTTTGTAGCGAGTGTCACGCCGCGCATTACTAAAGATTCTGCCAAAGAAATCGCAGCAAGTTTAGATTTACGTAACCCGCCAGCAGCTTTCTATAGCAATCCGTATCCTGTCTATGCAGCTTTGCGTGAATTTGAGCCTGTGCGACATATGCCAGATGGCTCAGTTTTGATCACGCGTTACAAAGATTTGATTCAAGTCTATAAGGACGCGCATACTTTTAGCTCTGATAAAAAAATCGAGTTCACCCCCAAGTTTGGCGATGCACCGCATTTGCTGGAGCACCACACCACGAGTTTGATTTTTAACGACCCGCCGTTGCATACGCAAGTTAGGCAAATCATGATGGGGGCTTTGACGCGGCGAGCGATTGACCAAATGGAAAGCAGTTTGACTGAGCTTGTAGCCAAACTGGCCGATCATATTGAAGGCCAGGGCGGTGGTGATTTGATTGAGGATTATGCTGCCGCTATACCCATTGAAGTCATTGGTAATTTGCTGAATATTCCACATGATGAGCGCGGACCGCTCAGAGATTGGTCGCTCGCAATATTGGGTGCATTAGAGCCCAAAATATCTACTGACCAAGCGCAGCGTGGAAATACAGCTGTTGCAGAGTTTCTAGAATATTTGAAGATTTTGGTGGCAGATAGAAGAGCGCATCCAGGCAATCCTGAGAGCGACGTATTGACGCGTTTGATTCAAGGTGAACGCAGTGACAACGGTGAACGATTGAGTGAGAACGAGTTACTGCATAACTGCATTTTTATTTTGAATGCGGGACATGAGACCACGACGAATTTGATCGGAAATGCCTTGGTTGCCCTGCAAGAATGGCCAGAGCAAAAAGAACTGCTAATAAAACGGATAAGAGAGTCACAGCACGATAAAGCTGCATTGGATGATGTGCTGAATACCGCTGTAGATGAGTTTTTGCGGTTTGAATCATCTAACCAGTTGGGAAACCGACGTGCAACGGTAGATTGCAGTGTGGGTAACGTGTCTTTACCTAAAGGAACCTTGATCACGCTTTGTATTGGCTCTGCTAACCGTGACCCTGCTCAGTTTGAAAATGCCGAACAGATGGATGTGACGAGGCCTAATTGCAAGCATTTGTCATTTGCTTTTGGGATTCATCAATGTGCAGGACTTCATTTGGCGCGTTTAGAGGGACGCGTGGCGTTGCAAATCTTCTTGCAGAGATTTCCAAATTACAAACTGATTGCAGCACCAACACGCGGTGGTAGAGCCCGTTTCAGAGGTTTTTTGAACGCGCCATTTTCCATAAATTAAATCATTGCAAGAGAGAATTCTGTGACACAAGCTTATAAATATTGCCCCTCATGCTCCTTACCGTTGGCTTTCGTTGCTTTGATGGAAGACGGCGGCATGAAAGAGCGTTTGCGCTGCGAGGCTTGCGATTTTGTTCATTGGAATAATCCCACACCCGTGCTGGCGGCCGTGATTGAATACGAAGGGCGTATCTTTCTTGCGCAAAATGCCGCTTGGCCCGGCAAGATGTTTGCGTTGATTACAGGGTTTATGGAAGCTGGGGAAACGCCAAAGGATGGTATTGCACGCGAGATTAAAGAAGAGACGAATCTTGATGTCAGCGAGCTCAATTTGATTGGTGTTTACGATTTTCAGCGCATGAACCAAATCATCATTGCTTACCATGCGGTCGCTTCGGGGGATGTCGTTTTGTCACCTGAGCTGGTCGATTTCAGGTTGTTCTCACCGCAAACGGTGAAATGCTGGCCATCAAGCACGGGTTATGCTTTGGCGGATTGGCTAAAGTCGCGTGGGCATGAGCCGCAGTTTGTGGAATGGCCTAAATCTTAAAAACTGCAAAGACCTTGCCCCAAACAAAAAGCCCGTCAACATGTCGTTTGACGGGCTTTTTAAGTTGGAAAACTGAATTACTTCAGTTTAACTTCTTTGTAATCTACGTGCTTACGTGCTTTAGGATCAAATTTCTTGATCAGCATTTTGTCAGGTGTGGTTTTTTTGTTTTTGTCAGTCGTGTAGAAATGACCTGTACCAGCTGTTGATTCCAGCTTGATTTTTTCGCGTCCGCCTTTTGCCATGATGGTTCTCCGTATCTAGGTGTGTGGGTGGATGAATTAAGCTTGACCACGAGCGCGCATATCTGCGAGCACGGATTCGATGCCATTTTTGTCGATCAAACGGATAGCTGCAGCGGAAACGCGCAGGCGAACCCAGCGGTTTTCGGCTTCAATCCAGAAGCGACGATATTGCAAATTCGGTAAAAACCGACGTTTGGTGTGGTTGTTTGCGTGAGAAACATTGTTTCCCGACATGGGGCCTTTGCCCGTTACTTCACATACGCGTGCCATGAGGACACTCCTAATAAAAAACGCAACTTTTGAATGTTTAATAAATAAAGTTGCGCGTTAACGGCTTTCGCCGCACCTCGCTATCAAGTATAGATAGCGGTAAATAATCACTGCCAGAAGCAGCAAAGCCTTGAATTATAGCGTTTTTTGGTTTGAGCTTCGGTTTAAGGCTTGTTTTGCTCTAAAAAGCGCTGTGCATCTAGTGCAGCCATGCATCCTGTTCCTGCGCTGGTGATAGCTTGGCGGTAAATGTGATCTTGCACGTCACCAGCCGCAAATACGCCAGGGACGCTGGTCATGGTAGCTAAGCCATTTAAGCCTGATTGCGTAATAACGTAGCCATTTTTCATCGCAAGTTGACCCTGGAAGATGTCTGTATTAGGTTTGTGCCCAATCGCAATAAAGCAGCCTTTTACGGTGACATCTTCGGTTTTGCCATCATTGACATTTTTTAGTCGAATGCCAGTAACACCTGAGCTATCCCCCAAAACCTCATCAAGCGTGGCATGCAGCTTGAGCTCAATTTTTCCGCTGGCAACTTTCTCCATCAATTTATCAATCAAGATAGCCTCTGCTTTGAATGTATCGCGGCGGTGAACCAAATACACTTTGCTGGCGATGTTTGAGAGGTACAACGCTTCTTCAACAGCCGTGTTGCCGCCACCAACAACGGCGCATATTTGCTCGCGGTAGAAGAATCCATCACAAGTGGCGCAACCCGATACGCCTTTGCCCATAAAAGCTGCCTCAGAAGGTAAGCCTAAATACATGGCTGATGCGCCAGTCGCTAAAATTAAAGCATCACAGGTATAAACGCCTGAATCACCCGTCAAAGTAAAGGGGCGTTTTGAAAAATCGACGGTGTGAATATGGTCAAAAACGATATTAGTTTTGAAGCGTTCAGCATGTGCTTGGAAGCGTTGCATCAACTCAGGGCCTTGCACGCCATCGACGTCAGCGGGCCAATTATCGACCTCAGTCGTGGTCATCAGTTGACCGCCCTGGGCGATGCCAGTTACCAGCATCGGGCTTAAGTTAGCACGTGCTGCATAAATAGCCGCTGTGTAGCCGGCTGGGCCTGAACCTAAAATGAGTACTTTGGCGTGTTGTGATATGGACATGAGCTTAGATTTGAAATAAGTGACAAAAAGAAAACAATACTGTTGATTAGGGTCTATGTACCAGTTTTTGCGGTTTTAGACCCTAATTTCGGGTTATAACTAACGGTGTGAATTGATTTTAGACCATCGCAATTAGGCGCGCTTAGACGTGCCTTAAATGTGGGCTGCAGATGTAACTGCGTGTGATAACTAAGCGTGCTAGTAATATATTGGCACAAAATGACTTTAAAAATTAGGGTTTTAGCATGACTATTTTGTCAAATTTAGATTTAATTCGTCGAGTACCTTTGTTTTCGATGCTGTCTGATACGCAAGCGCAAACGATTGCCGAGTCGGTAACTAAGCAACGCTTTAGGCGCGGTGAAGCTATTGTTGAAGGTGGTAAAAAAGCTAACGCGCTTTATATTATTTTGAATGGGCGTGCGCATGTTGTAGCGACAGACCCGCGAGGTCGCGAAGCTATCCTAGCAAATTTAAAACAAGGCGATTACGTCGGAGAGATGAGTCTCATTGACAATCAGCCGCACTCAGCAACGGTGCGTGCTGAAGTACAGACAGATGTGCTGGTGTTAGGTCGCACGCAGTTTGCTCGTATCTTGCCAGAAAACGCGGCTATGACATACGCCATCATGAAAGTGCTGGTGCAACGCTTGCGCCAAGCAGATCGCAAAATTGAATCCCTTGCTTTGATGGACGTTTATGGCCGTGTAGCGAATGCTCTTTTAGATTTATCTGAGCTTACCAGCGATGGACATTCTTTTATCAAAGAAAAAGTGTCGCGCCAGAATATCGCTAAAACCGTTGGTGCTTCGCGTGAGATGGTTAGCCGGGTGATGAAGGACTTAGAAGATAAAGGATATATCGAAAGTCAAGAGGATGGTTCAATATTGATTCGCAATAGCAGCCATACATTATTGTAAATTTCATACGCTTAGATGACCTATTCTTTAAATACCTTAAACAACGCACAATCAAATTCAGAACCTTCAGCGACTGAGCGATTTACGCAAGAAGTTGCCTTGGTTGTAGGTTTGTTGATACTTGTCTTTTGGGTGCTATCGCTGGTTAGCTATACCAGCAACGATGCGGCTTGGTCAACCACTGGCTTGGGCACAGCGACTCAAAACTGGGGAGGCCGCATTGGTGCCAATGTGGCAGATCTGAGCTACTACTTTTTCGGATTTTCAATTTGGTGGGGTATTGTTGCTCTTGCCAGTACTTGGCTTGCACGATTAGCCTCATGGATGCGTCATGAAAAAATGTTGCAGGTTAATTTACACAATCAAGCGCAATTTTACTTGTCAGTTCGTGTTCGCTTTTGGTTGGGCTTGGTGCTCTTGTTATGCGTGAGCACTGCCATAGAGTGGGCGCGTTTGTACAGGTTTGAGCCGCATTTGCCTGGACACGCGGGTGGGGTTATTGGTTATATCCTGGGTCGATTCAGTGTTTCAACGTTGGGTTTTACGGGGGCTGCCTTGGCTTGCATTGGTGTAGGTGTGATGTCTGCTTCCATGGTCTTTAATTTTTCTTGGAGCAAGACTGCCTCAAAACTCGGTGAATGGCTGGAAGCGTTTATTGCGGCACGGCGACAAAAAAGCGAAGTGGCGCAAGATATGGCGCTTGGCAAAGCCGCAGCGCGCGAGCGTGAAGTCGATTTGCAAGATGAGCGCGTGGTGATTGCCGATCATCACCCCACACCTGTGCGTATTGAGCCCGTGTTAGCCGAAGCGCCACCCAGCTTGCGCGTCGCCAAAGAGCGTCAAAAACCATTGTTTGTTGACATGCTGGACAGCAAACTGCCTCAGGTTGATTTGTTAGATGGGCAAGTCGCACGACAAGAAACCGTATCTCCCGAAACCTTGGAGATGACCTCGCGCCTCATCGAGAAAAAACTCAAAGACTTCGGCGTTGAAGTTCGCGTGGTTTTAGCTTCTCCTGGTCCTGTCATCACCCGTTATGAAATTGAACCAGCCGTTGGCGTGAAAGGTTCGCAAATTGTCGGTTTGGCCAAAGACTTAGCACGTTCGCTCAGTTTGGTGTCGATTCGCGTGGTTGAGACGATTCCGGGCAAAAACTACATGGCTTTGGAATTGCCCAATGCACGCAGGCAATCTATCAAGCTCAGTGAGATTTTGGGTTCTGATGTGTACAACGAAGCCAAATCGCTGTTGACGATGGGTTTGGGAAAAGACATCATTGGCAATGCAGTGGTGGCTGATTTGGCAAAAATGCCGCATGTGCTGGTGGCAGGAACAACTGGTTCTGGTAAGTCTGTCGGTATCAACGCCATGATTTTGTCGCTGCTTTACAAAGCCGAAGCACGCGATGTCCGCTTGTTGATGATTGACCCGAAAATGCTTGAAATGAGCGTTTACGAAGGCATTCCGCATCTATTAGCGCCGGTAGTCACAGATATGCGCCAAGCCGCGCACGGCTTGAACTGGTGTGTGGCAGAAATGGAGCGCCGCTACAAACTGCTCAGCAAAATGGGTGTCCGCAATTTGGCTGGTTATAACGCCAAAATTGACGAAGCCAAAGCGCGTGAAGAGTTCATTTACAACCCATTCAGCTTAACGCCTGAGTCGCCAGAACCCTTGGGCCGAGAGCCACACATTGTTGTTGTTATCGACGAGTTAGCCGATTTGATGATGGTGGTCGGTAAGAAAATTGAAGAATTGATAGCACGCTTGGCACAAAAAGCGCGGGCTGCAGGAATTCATTTGATTTTAGCAACCCAACGCCCCAGTGTGGACGTGATCACGGGTTTGATCAAAGCCAACATCCCCACGCGTATTTCCTTCCAAGTCAGCAGCAAAATCGACAGCCGCACGATTTTGGACCAAATGGGCGCGGAGGCACTGTTGGGCATGGGCGACATGCTTTACATGGCTAGCGGAACAGGCTTGCCCATACGTGTGCACGGCGCCTATGTCAGCGACGAAGAGGTCCACCGCGTTGTATCTTATCTAAAGAGCCAAGGCGAGCCGGATTACATTGAGGGCGTGCTAGAAGGCGGAACGACTGATGGCGACGGAGATTTAATGGGCGATGGCAACGGTGGCGGTGGTAGCGGCAACGAAAAAGACCCGATGTATGACCAAGCTGTTGAAGTGGTTTTGAAGAACCGCAAAGCCAGTATTTCTCTCGTCCAGCGGCATTTGAAAATTGGTTACAACCGAGCAGCAAGATTGGTGGAAGATATGGAAAAAGCAGGCATGGTGAGCGCGATGAGCAGCAATGGACAACGTGAAATTTTGGTGCCACAGCGGGCAGAATAAGCTTTATGTTTAAATATATTGCTATTTTATTTATAGCTGTTCAGGCAATAAATACGTCAGCTACAGGCTTGAATGCACTAGAAAACTTCTTAAAATCAACACAATCTGGTAAGGCTGAGTTCAGCCAAGTGGTGACCAGCCCAGCTAAGACAGAAGCCAAGTCAGAAACCAAGTCCGATTCGGCTGAAAAATCAGTTGCCAAGGTCAAAACGTCTAGCGGCACGTTTGAGTTTTCAAGGCCGAATCGTTTCAAGTTTCTTTACAAAAAACCGTTCGAGCAAACCATCGTGGCTGATGGGGCAACGCTGTGGTTGTTTGACGTGGATTTGAACCAAGTCACCGCTAGAAAACAATCCCAAGCTTTAGGCTCAACACCCGCAGCCTTGATAGCCACAGCTGCGAGTTTGAAAGCTTTAGAAGCCGAGTTCAAACTGCAAGACGCGCCAGATGCCAATGGCTTGCAGTGGGTAATTGCTACGCCAAAGGCCAAAGACGGGCAGATTCAAAGCATCAAAGTGGGCTTGAAAGGCACGGCTGAAACCGGTGTTTCCCTTTCAGTCTTAGAGATTTTGGATAGCTTCGGCCAGCGCTCAATCATTAATTTCGCCAATGTTGAGCGGAATTTGAGTTATGGCGCAGATAACTTCAGCTTCAAACCGCCAGCGGGGGCGGATGTGATTCGGCAGTAAGAGAATAGAAATTGCGTTTAACGTAAAGCTAAGGGGCGCCGCGCTTTTGCGGCGTCTCGCTTGAGTGCCGGGTTAGAAATCAAGCTGATGCGACCTTGCGGAACCAGACACTTCCTGGCTGGGTGAATAGCAAGAACAGCGCATAAACTTGGAGGCCGACCTGAGCTACAGAAAGCGCTCCTACTACTGGCGACCGAGAGAGCTCGCCTAGCATGAGGGGCAATGTTGGTAACATGCCAATTACAAACATAACGAGGAACGTAATACGTGCCCAGTTTCTTCCTACCGAAATTTTGAAAATGAGGAATGCGATTAAGGCAAACGTGAAGACCAGCACGAAATTTGTGAATGCAGCTGGTGCAACCGCACTGAGGTAGGAAAAGTCCATCAGCATCTTGACTAAACCAACCGCCATAGATGCCCAAAGAAGATTTACAGCCGTCGCAACGGGTTGTGGTTTTTGAACTGCGTTTTGCGTTTCCATAAAATTTTCCTTGAGTTCTAACGTAATGTACACCGCAAAACCTGCAACATAATCAAGCGCTTGCGTATTAATCCGGACCCAAAATCCCTTGCGAGTAGCTAAGTTGTAAAATTTTAAGCATCACTATAGTCTATAACCGTCATTCCCGCGAAGGCGGGAATCCATGACGCGGCATTTTAGTGAGGCAGTTATAGGGTTAGGTGTTTTGGATTCCCGCCTTCGCGGGAATGACAAGGTGGCGCTGCTCACTACGCTCTAGAATACCCCAATGACCCAGCCCAAACCGAATCACATCCCCCTAGCCGAACGGATGCGCCCTAAAACGTTATCCGAAGTCATCGGTCAGCAGCATGTTTTGGGCGAGGGGATGGCATTACGCATTGCTTTTGAGTCTGGGCAGCCGCACAGTTGCATTCTTTGGGGGCCGCCTGGGGTGGGGAAGACGACTATTGCCCGGTTGATGGCAAATGCGTTTGATGCGCAGTTTATTACCATTAGTGCGACTTTGGGTGGGGTGAAGGATATTCGTGAGGCGGTGGAGCAGGCGCAGATTTGGCAGGGGCAGGGCAAGCGCACCATCGTGTTTGTGGACGAGGTGCACCGTTTTAATAAAGCGCAGCAAGATGCGTTTTTGCCGCATGTTGAAAATGGTTTGCTGACTTTTATTGGCGCGACGACTGAGAACCCGTCGTTTGAGGTTAACTCCGCTTTGCTGTCCCGCGCTGCGGTTTATGTGTTGCAATCGCTGTCACCTGCCAATTTAGAGGAAATAATCGCTGTAGCCGGCGAATTAATTGCCTTAACAGCTATTGAAAAGATAGTAATTGATAAGGCTGCCGCTGACAAATTGATTGCCTACGCTGACGGCGATGCAAGGCGATTGCTCAACACGCTTGAAAACCTGTACATCGCCGCTGAGAAAGAGAAGATTTCAACGATTACCGATGCTTGGCTTACCCAAGTGTTAGGCGAACGTATGCGCCGCTACGACAAAGGCGGTGAGCAGTTTTATGACACTATCAGCGCTTTGCATAAAAGCGTGCGTGGTTCAGACCCAGATGCGTCTTTGTATTGGTTTGTTCGCATGCTGGATGGCGGGGCTGACCCGCGTTACATGGCGAGACGGCTGGTGCGTATGGCCAGTGAAGACATTGGTTTGGCAGACCCGCGTGCGTTGTCTATGGCTTTGGATGCTGCAAATACCTATGAACGCTTGGGCTCGCCTGAAGGCGAGTTGGCGTTGGCGCAATGTGTGATTTATTTGGCGGTTGCGCCTAAATCAAATGCGGTCTACAAAGCTTTCAACGCCGTCAAAGCGCACATTAAAAAAGACGGCACGCGCCCCGTGCCTATGCATTTGCGCAACGCACCGACCAAGCTGATGAAAGAGCTGGATTACGGCAAAGGCTACCGCTACGCACATGATGAAGCCGATGGATTTGCCGCTGGAGAGCAATATATGCCAGATGGCATGAAAGATGCTTTGTTCTATGAACCTGTAGAACGCGGTTTGGAAATTAAGATTGCAGATAAGTTGCGAGCATTGAAAAAATTAAACGCTAAAAACTAAATCAGTTAACTCAGTTCATTCATTTATAGTAATAGGTGCAAAGATTAGATAAGCAAATCTAATCATGCATTAAATGCATAGGGCTATTTGTTAATAGCAATGAATACATGAGAAATGCAAGGGTAAACCCACCCGTTTGTATGCTGCAAATTTGCAATCGGTAGATACAATTGCGCACAGTTCGCGGAACGCCCTTTTTTGGGTCATATTTGACATATTGGAGTAATTAAATGGAAGTCTTGCTACAACAGATCATCAAC
>JBEBJY010000010.1:0-60278 GCA_040079635.1 Burkholderiaceae bacterium
CTGCTGGGGGTGACGGGGTCGGGCAAGACGTTCACGATGGCTAATGTGATTGCGCGGTTGGGGCGGCCGGCTATTGTGTTTTGCCACAACAAGACGCTGGCGGCGCAGTTGTACAGTGAGTTTCGGGAGTTCTTCCCGAAGAACGCGGTGGAATACTTCGTCAGCTATTACGACTATTACCAGCCCGAGGCCTATGTGCCGCAGCGCGATTTGTTCATTGAGAAGGACTCGGCCATCAACGAGCACATTGAGCAAATGCGGCTGTCGTGCACCAAAAGCATTTTGGAGCGACGCGATGTGGTGATTGTGGCCACGGTGTCGGCCATTTACGGTATTGGCCAGCCGGAGGCGTACCACAAGATGATCATGACGCTGCGCACGGGCGACAAGCTGAACCAGCGCGACGCGATCATCCAACTCATCCGCATGCAGTACAAACGCAACGACATGGACTTTTCGCGCGGCACGTTTCGGGTGCGGGGCGACACGATTGATGTGTTTCCGGCGGAGCATTCGGAAATGGCGGTGCGGATCGAGATGTTTGACGACGAAATCGAGTCGCTGCAGCTGTTTGATCCGCTGACGGGCAAGATCCGCCAGAAAATCCCGCGTTTCACGGTCTACCCGAGCAGCCATTACGTCACGCCGCGCGACCAAGTGGTCACAGCCATCGAAACCATCAAGATCGAGCTGGCCGAGCGGATTTCGCACTTTTTGAAAGAAGGCAAACTGGTCGAGGCGCAGCGGATTGAGCAGCGCACTCGGTTTGATCTGGAAATGCTGACTGAAGTGGGCCATTGCAAAGGCATTGAAAACTACTCGCGGCACCTGAGCGGCTCGAATCCTGGCGACCCGCCTTCGACATTGACCGACTACATGCCCAAAGACGCGATGATGTTTGTGGACGAAAGCCACGTCACCATCGGGCAGTTTGGGGCGATGTACCTGGGCGACCGTTCGCGCAAATCAACGCTGGTGGAATACGGCTTTCGGCTACCGAGCGCCATGGACAACCGGCCACTCAAGTTTGCCGAGTTCGAGACCAAAATGCGCCAAGTCGTGCTGGTATCGGCCACACCGTCGAACTGGGAAAAAGAGCACGCAGGGCAGGTGGTGGAGCAAGTCGTGCGGCCGACTGGTTTGGTGGACCCCGAAGTCGAAGTCCGTCCCGCAACCAGCCAAGTGGACGATGTGCTGCAGGAGATTCGCATTCGCGTTGAAAAGTCAGAGCGCGTGTTCATCACCACGCTGACCAAGCGTATGGCTGAGCAGTTGACCGATTATTTGGCGGACAATGGCGTGAAAGTCCGCTATTTGCACAGCGATATCGACACCGTGGAGCGGGTCGAGATTTTGAGGGATTTGCGCTTGGGCGTGTTTGATGTGCTGGTGGGCATCAACCTGCTGCGCGAGGGTTTGGACGTGCCTGAGGTGAGTTTGGTGGCGATTTTGGATGCAGACAAAGAGGGCTTTTTGCGTTCTGAGCGGTCGTTGATTCAAACGATTGGTCGCGCCGCCCGTAACCTGAACGGTCGCGCCATTTTGTACGCCGACAAAATCACCGACTCCATGCGCCGCGCGATGGACGAAACCCAACGCCGTCGCGACAAGCAAATCGCCCACAACGCGCTGAATGGCATCACGCCGATGAGCATCAACAAGAAGATCAAAGACCTGATCGACGGTGTTTACAGTACCAAAGCGGGCTTGGAAATGGAGCGTTTAGAAAACGACGCCATGAACCGCGCAAAAGTGGAAGATATGTCTGAAAAAGACATAGGCCGTGAAATCAAGCGTTTGGAGAAGCTGATGATGCAGCACGCCAAAGATTTGGAATTCGAAAAAGCGGCGAGGGTGCGCGACCAGTTGCACATTTTGAAAGAGCAAGCGTTTGGCGCGCCGGGGGCGGACAACATTTTGTCGATTGAGAGATAACCCCCCTCATTTTGTTAAAACCTATCAAACTAATAGGTTATTACTTGAACTAATCAGTATAAATTCGACTCAATGTGTACTAGAATGATTTTGTCGGGAACTTATTTCCATATTACCTGACTAATTAGCTCTACTTCTGCTATACTTGACTTAATTACTCAGTCAAACCTGCATTTTCACGAGAAGCAAGGGTTTCTACTGAGCTAACCACTAGGAAACTGTTATGAGACTCACTACAAAAGGCCGTTTTGCCGTCACCGCGATGATAGATTTAGCACTGCGCCAGACCAATGGCCCAGTGACTTTGGCGACGATCAGCGAACGCCAGCACATTTCCCTGTCTTACTTAGAGCAACTTTTTGGCAAATTGCGCCGTGCGCAGTTGGTCGAATCCACCCGTGGTCCGGGCGGCGGTTACACCTTGGCGCGTAACGCGGCTGATATTTCTGTGACCGACATCGTCATTTCCGTGGATGAGCCGCTAGACGCCACCCACTGCGAAGGTCGCGAAAATTGCCACGGAGAAGGTACAGGCAAATGCATGACGCATGACCTGTGGACTTCATTGAACAGTAAAATGACAGAGTTTTTAGACTCTGTATCGCTACAAAAACTGATGGACGACCACCATGCGAAAGGCGGCGTCGAAACAGTCAGCGCCCCCATTTCTAAACGCGGTATTTCTAGCATGCCAGTGCAAAAACCTGTGCGCACAAACGCACCAAACTCGGTTTTCGCCTTGGGTGCAATGTATGCTGCAAAGACTTAACCGAAGCTAAATAAGCTTTATTTTTATCATTATTAATTTTAAAATTACTACTATTTTTATAGCTGCTTAGGCAATAAATACGCCGCTTACATCTATATTCAAGCCATATTTACCTTAATTTGAGCATATAAAATGGACGCTACCCCACATTTCCCGATTTACTTAGATTACAGCGCCACCACACCGTGTGACGGCCGCGTGGTCGATGCCATGATTCCTTGGCTGCGCGAGCACCACGGCAACCCAGCGTCACGCAGCCACGCCTGGGGTTGGGAGGCGGAAGCAGCCGTCGAAACAGCGCGTGGCCATATTGCAGATTTGATTGGTGCAGACCCACGCGAAATTGTTTGGACTTCTGGTGCGACCGAGTCCAATAACTTGGCCATCAAAGGTGCTGCAGGCTTCTACAAAACCAAAGGCAAGCACATCATCACCGTGAAAACCGAGCACAAAGCCGTGCTGGACACCTTCCGTGAGCTGGAGCGCCAAGGTTTTGAGGCGACTTACCTAGATGTCAAAGAAGACGGTTTGCTGGATTTGGATGTTTTCAAAGCCGCTATTCGCCCCGATACGATTTTGGCCAGTGTCATGTTTGTCAATAACGAAATTGGTGTGATTCAAGACATCACCGCGATTGGCAACATATGCCGCGAAAAAGGCGTGATTTTCCACGTTGACGCAGCGCAAGCTACAGGTCGTATCGACGTTGATTTGTCGAAATTGCCGGTTGATTTGATGAGCTTGACCTCACACAAAACATACGGACCCAAAGGCATTGGCGCTTTGTACGTGCGCCGCAAACCGCGCGTTCGCTTGGAAGCGCAAATACACGGTGGCGGTCATGAGCGCGGCATGCGTTCAGGCACATTGCCTACTCACCAGTGCGTGGGTATGGGCGAGGCATTCCGCATCGCTAAGCTTGAAATGGCTTCCGACAATGTGCGTATTCGTGCGCTGCACGAGCGTATGTTGAACGGTTTGAAAGACATCGAGCAGGTGTTTTTGAACGGCCACGCCGACAAACGCATTCCGCACAACCTGAACATGAGTTTTAACTATGTTGAGGGCGAGTCTTTGATCATGGGTATCAAAGGTTTGGCTGTATCGTCGGGCTCGGCTTGTACATCAGCATCTTTGGAGCCAAGTTATGTACTGCGCGCCTTGGGTCGCAGTGACGAATTGGCGCACAGCAGCCTGCGCATGACGATTGGCCGCTGGACGACAGAAGCCGAAATCGACTTCGCCGTAGAAACCATCAAACTCAACGTCGCGAAACTGCGCGACCTGAGCCCGCTGTGGGATATGCACTTAGAAGGCATCGATATCTCCACAATCCAGTGGGCCGCTCATTAAGCGTTATTTGCGCTTTAGAGAAATTTGAAAATTCGAGAAATTTAAGAGGTAAATACCATGGCTTATTCAGAAAAAGTAGTCGACCACTATGAAAATCCACGCAACGTTGGCAGCTTTGAAAAAGGCGACGACTCTGTCGGTACGGGCATGGTGGGTGCACCGGCTTGCGGCGACGTGATGAAGCTGCAAATCAAGGTCAACCCTGTGACAGGCGTGATTGAAGACGCGCGTTTCAAAACCTACGGCTGCGGCTCGGCGATTGCGTCTAGCTCACTCGTTACCGAGTGGGTTAAAGGCAAAACTTTGGACCAAGCGGCGGCACTCAAAAACAGCGAAATCGCCGAAGAGCTGGCTTTGCCACCGGTGAAGATTCATTGCTCCATCTTGGCGGAAGACGCCATCAAGGCCGCTGTGAGCGATTACAAGGCAAAGCATGGTTTGGCCACTGCCGATTCAGCTGCAGCCGTTCATTAATCTAAAAAAATACGTCATTTCATGTCCGTTTCCCTCACAGAACCTGCTGCAAGACACGTCACCCGCTACTTAAGCAAGCGCGGTAAGGGCGTTGGCGTCAAGTTGGGCGTTAAAACCACGGGCTGCTCTGGCTTGGCTTACACGCTGGAATACATGGACGAGTTCGCGCCAGAAGACACGATTTTTGAAGGCTTTGGCGTAAAAGTAGCAGTTGACCCAAAAAGCTTGGCGTACATCGACGGCACGCAGCTGGACTATGTGCGCGAAGGTTTGAACGAAGGCTTCAAGTTCAACAACCCCAACGAGCGCGACAAGTGCGGTTGTGGCGAGTCTTTCCGCGTTTAAGTATTTGCTGAGGAATGAATCTCCAGTCCACAGATTTCGAGCTTTTCGAGATTCCAGCCCAATTTGCGCAAGACCGCAGCGCTTTAGACGCCAAATGGAAAGACCTGCAGCGCGAAGCTCATCCAGATAAGTTTGCCGCCCAAGGCACAGCTGCCCAACGCATCGCGATGCAGTGGTCAGTCCGCATCAACGAAGCCTACAACCGGCTCAAAGACCCGTTAAAACGCGCGATTTACTTATGTGAGCTGAACGTCGCACCAATTGAAGCCCACACCAACACAGCCATGCCGCCCGCTTTCATGATGATGCAAATCGAATGGCGTGAGGCTTTGGAAGAAGCTGAAACGGTGGAGGAGCTGGAGCAAATTGAGCACGAGACGGCTAATTACAAGCGTGAACAGCTATCAAAAATAGAGCAATATATTGATGTTAAGCACGATTACGCTGCTGCTGCCAACGAGGTGCGGGCGTTGATGTTTGTTGCGCGGTTTGTAGGCGAAATCGAAGCACGGCTCGATAAAATATAAGATTCTTTATAGACACTTTCATGGCACTTTTACAAATCTCCGAACCCGGACAATCGCCCAACCCACACGAACGACGCATTGCCGTGGGCATTGACTTGGGGACGACGCATTCGCTGGTCGCCGCCGTACGAAGCGGAGCAGCAGAGTGTTTGTCAGACGCTGAGGGTAGGGTGATCTTGCCGTCAGTAGTGCGCTATCTACCTGATAACAAACGACAAATTGGTTTTGAAGCCTTAGCGAATGTAGCTATTGATCCGCAAAACACCATAGCTTCCATCAAACGCTTGATGGGTCGTGGCTTGAAAGATATTGCACACCGTGAAAAACTGCCCTACAAATTTGTTGAAGGTGATTCTGCCTCGGGCATGGTCAGTTTAGAAACAGTAGGAGGTGTCAAATCGCCCGTAGAAGTCAGCGCCGAGATTTTGGCAACATTGCGCTACCGTGCCGAAGACACGTTTAACGACGATTTGTTTGGCGCGGTCATCACTGTGCCGGCTTATTTTGATGACGCCCAGCGCCAAGCGACAAAAGACGCGGCTCAATTAGCTGGTATCAATGTGCTCAGACTTATCAACGAGCCGACGGCTGCGGCGATTGCCTACGGTTTGGACAACGCCAGTGAAGGTGTTTACGCGATTTACGATCTAGGCGGCGGCACGTTTGACATCTCGATTTTGCGGCTTACGCAGGGCGTGTTTGAGGTGATCGCCACTGGTGGCGACTCAGCCTTGGGCGGGGACGATTTTGACCGAGCTTTGGCAGATTTCATCTCTGCTGAAACTGGCTATTTGCCAAGTACGGCTAGTGAAAAAGCCGGGTTGTTGGTCGAAGCGCGGCGTTGCAAAGAAGCATTATCTACTACAAATAGCATAGCTGTTCAGTCAATAAACACGCCGGCTAAAGCCGGTTTTATGCTCTACAGAGAGCAATTTATAGCTGCAACTCAGCATTTGACCGATAAAACCATCTCCGCCGTCAAAAAAGCCTTACGCGACGCCAAGATCAGCAAAGACGACATCAAAGGCGCGATAGACGGTGTTGTGATGGTGGGTGGCAGCACCCGCATGCCGCACATTCAAGCAGCGGTTGAAAACCTGTTCGGCAAACCTCCCTTGACCAATGTGAACCCAGACGAAGTGGTCGCCTTAGGCGCTGCGATTCAGGCGAACCAGTTGGCGGGCAACAATGGGGCAGGGGATTTGCTGCTGTTGGACGTGATTCCGCTTAGCTTGGGCATCGAAACCATGGGTGGCTTGGCCGAGCGCATCGTGCCGCGTAATCAGACGATTCCGACCGCGATGGCGCAAGATTTCACCACCTACAAAGACGGCCAAACCGCTTTGGCGCTGCATGTGGTGCAGGGCGAGCGTGATTTGGTGGCTGATTGCAGGAGTTTGGCAAGGTTTGAGTTGCGTGGGATTCCACCCATGGCGGCAGGTGCTGCGAAGATTCGTGTCACTTTTACGGTCGACGCCGATGGTTTGCTGAGCGTCGCGGCGAAGGAACTTGGCAGCGGCGTTGAATCTAACATAGTGGTGAAGCCGTCTTACGGACTGAGCGACGACCAAATCGCCACCATGCTGAAAGACAGCTTCAGCACCGCGCAGCAAGACATGAAGAGCCGGGCGCTGATAGAAGCCCGTGTCGATGCCGACCGCATGGTCTTGGCCACGCAAAGTGCACTGGACATCGACGGACACCTGCTAAATATGGACGAAGCCGGCGTTATTAAAGCCTCAATAGCTGCGTTATTGATAGCAAAAAATGCTGATGATGCGGCTGTGGTGGAGGGCGCTACGACGGATTTGGCGAAAGCAACAGAAGCTTTTGCTGCCATGCGGATGAACAGCGGCATTGCCAAAGCCTTAGCTGGCAAGAATATTGAAAATATTTAATCAATAAATATTTGTTGAAACTATTTAGAGAAAAAAAACATGGCCATCATCACCATCCTTCCCCACGCTGAATATTGCCCGAACGGTGCAACCATCACCGCGCCAGCTGGCACGTCGATTTGCGAAGCGCTGTTGGACAACAAAATCAACATCGAACACGCTTGCGACATGAGCCGCGCCTGCACAACTTGCCACGTCATCGTGCGTGAAGGGTTCAAGTCTTTGGGGGAAACTGACGAAGAGGAAGACGATTTGCTAGACCGCGCCTGGGGTCTAGAGCCCAACTCACGCCTGAGTTGCCAAGCCATCTTGGCGCAGACCAATGTGACGGTGGAGATTCCGAAATACTCCATCAACCACGCCAAAGAAAATCATTGAGAGCCACTGAGGACGAACAGATATGCGTCAAATCTTCTTAGACACAGAAACTACGGGTTTATCAGCCGCCAACGGCGACCGTGTGATTGAAATCGGCTGCGTTGAGCTGGTCAACCGCAAATTGACCCGAAACAACAAGCATTTTTACCTCAATCCAGGCCGCGATAGCCACGAAGATGCGTTGAAAGTTCATGGCATCAGCAATGAGTTTTTGAAAGACAAACCCAAGTTTGCTGAGGTGGCAGATGATTTTCTAGACTACTGCGCTGGTGCTGAAATCATCATTCACAACGCCCCGTTTGACCTGAGCTTTTTGAACAAAGAGCTAGAGTTGATTGGTAAACCATCTTTCAAAGGCTTTGTGGGCAGTGTGACGGACACCTTGGTGATGGCCAAGGAAATGTATCCCGGCAAGCGTAATTCGCTAGATGCGTTGTGTGATCGGCTCGGTGTTGACAACTCAGGCCGCACCTTGCACGGCGCGCTCTTGGATGCTGAGTTGTTGGCAGACATGTACATCAACCTAACACGCGGGCAAGATGCTTTGCTGATAGATGGCGTTGCTGGGCAAAGCGCAGATGGCACGGTGATACAAATCGATTTAAGCAGTTTCAAGCTAGACGTACTTTTAGCCAACGACCAAGAAACCGCCGCACATGAAGACGTGCTAAACCAAATCGACAAAGCCAGCAAAGGCAAAACTGTGTGGCGTACGACCTCAGACCTGGTCTAAGTGCGCGCAAAGCATGTATAATCAGAGGCTGTACTGAACCAGATTCAGGGCGGTTAGCTCAGGGGTAGAGCACTGCATTCACACTGCAGGGGTCACAAGTTCGAAACTTGTACTGCCCACCAAATTCAAATTAGAATATGGTTATAAATCAAGGACTTATGAGAAATCTAAGTCCTTTTTTTACGTCTGTATCACGTGCATGATATGCAAAATGCTTAAATGGTGTAATCTAGTGCAAAACTAGTTACAGTGAATACCATGAGTGCTGCCGCCCGCGTCAAACCCGAAGACTTCTTTAGCCCTGAAGAGTGGGCAAGTGTGTCTGCGCGATCAAACTGGAAGGGCATCGCCGTGGTTGTCCACTGCTGGGCGGTGATTGGTTTAGCGATGGCTGTGGGCGTCAAGTGGCCTATCACGATTCCGTTGGTCGTGATGATCGTTGGCAACCGCCAGCTGGGCTTGAACATTTTGATGCATGACGCCGCGCACGCGCTGTTACACGAAAACCGCAAGGTGAACGATTTCATTGCTTACTGGTTTTGCGCCCCCGAGTTGTTTGTTTACCGGCCGTATCATTTACAACATCACCGCTTTGTGCAGCAGTCCGAAGACCCAGATTTGGTGTTGTCAAAGCCGTTCCCCATTACCAGTGCATCGTTGCGTCGAAAGATGATTCGTGATTTGACGGGGCAGACGTTTTTCAAGCAGCGCAGCAGTTCGTTTGTCGCAGGCATCAAACGTACAACTACCGACGAGCAAACGTCTTTATCAAAACTACAACTGGTTTTTAAAGAGCTTTACACGCAGCGCATGTTCTATATTTGCAATGGCTTGGGCTTGCTCGCTTTCAGCTTAGCCGGTTTATGGTGGGCTTGGGTGCTGATGTGGTTACTGCCCATGATGACTTGGTTGCCGCTGGTGAGCCGACTGCGCAATATAGCTGAGCATGCTTTGATTGTTGAAAACAGCACCGACCCGTTGCGACACGCTCGTACCACCTACGCTAATTGGTTTGAACGTGTTTTGATTGCACCGTATTGGGTGAATTACCACTGCGAACACCATATGTTTACCCAAATTCCTTGCTGGAATTTACCCAAAGCGCATCAATTGTTGATGCAAAAAGGCGTGACGCCACGTATGGAGATTCAAGCCAGCTACCCAGCGGTATTGAAATTGGCAGCTTCTGCTTGAAACGCTTCAATACAGAACAAATACCGAACAAATACCGAACAAATAACGAACCATTTTTTTGATTGAGAGAGATATGCAGAGTGTAGAAAGCATCGATTGTGTCGATGCGGTGGTGATTGGCGCTGGTGTGGTGGGTTTGGCAGTTGCCAGAGCATTGGCACTTAGCCCCAGGTTTTTAGGTAAAGAATTATTGGTATTGGAAGCCGCCAACGCGATTGGCACCGGCACCAGCTCGCGCAACAGCGAGGTGATTCACGCTGGCATTTACTATCCCACCGGTTCGCTCAAAGCGCAACTTTGCGTTATAGGCAAGGAAATGCTTTACGACTATTGCGAAGATCGCGGTATCGGCTACAAGCGCTGTGGCAAGTTAATCGTCGCCACCAACGAAACGCAAGTCGCGCAGCTGCAAAGCATCATCGCCAAAGCTGCAGCCAATGGTGTGAACGATTTGGTGTTGTTAACCCGTGAAGAAGCTCGAATTTTGGAACCGCAGCTTGAATGCGTCGCCGCTGTGCATTCGCCCAGCACAGGCATCATCGACAGCCATGCGCTGATGTTGTCACTGCAAGGCGATTTTGAAAATGCAGGTGGTATAACCGTGCTAAATTCGGCTGTAGCAGGCGTATTTATTGCCTCTGATGCTATAAAAATAGTTCTGCAAGATGGTGCTGAAATACACACAAAAACGCTGGTCAACGCCGCTGGTTTAACTGCGCCCTTGATTGCGCGCAGCATGCAAGGTTTGGATGCTAAGTTTGTGCCGCAGGCGTATTACGCCAAAGGCAACTACTTCACGTTAAGCGGAAAATCGCCGTTCAACCGTTTGATTTACCCCGTACCCGAAGCAGCAGGTTTGGGTGTGCACTTGACGCTAGACTTAGGCGGCCAAGCCAAGTTTGGGCCAGATGTGCAGTGGGTTGAATCGGCGGATGACTTGGTCGTCAACCCGTCCCGTGGTGATGCTTTTTACGCTGAAGTGCGTAAATACTGGCCGCAACTTCAAGATGGCGCTTTGATTGCGGGCTATGCTGGTATGCGCCCGAAAATCAATTCATCGACTGAGGCCGCCGCAGATTTTGTCATTCAAGGACCGAAAGAACATGGCATCTCCGGTTTGGTCAACCTTTTTGGGATTGAATCACCTGGTTTGACCAGCTCTATGGCGATAGGCGCATTGACAGCAGAGTTCTTAGCTAACTAATCATTCTGCTGTTCGATGCATTTATTTACGTTCTTGACGCGCTTTAATAATACGTGCTTTCAATCGTTTTTCACCGTCTAAACGCGCTGCTTTGACTGATGCATCTGTGGGCTCTGGGAATTTCCCACCAGCCATTTCGACCATATAGTTCACTGCGCGTGCAACTTCCATATCGTAAAGTGCTGGTTCGCCACCCATAGGAGGCATGCGGCGCACGCCCGCCATGGCGCTTCCAGCAATATCAGTGAAGCCTTCTGCAATCAAATCTTTCCAAACAGTTTTATCGCCCGCCCGTGGTGCACCAGCCAAACCATCTCCGTGACAATGAACACATGCAGATGTAAAAACTTGTTGCCCAGACAGCAACGCTTTTGTGTAAACAGGCGCATTGCCTGCTGCGAAAGCGGATCCGGAAATAGCCATTGCACTCAACAAAATTGCAGTAATTTTCACGATTGTCTCCTTTTATTAAATTCACCTTACGCTTACTAACGGTCACAATATATCGCACGAGATACATTCAGTAACTAGGGTAAGCGTTACAAGGTTAAATCCATTTCCATCTGTTAAGGAGATTAAAAGGTACGTGATTTTTATATTAACTCGTTGCGATGCTTTAAAACCAAAACAGCCGCTTCGGCGTTTCCCACTGAATGGCGTGGCGTGCAGCTGCGTCAGGTATTAACTCCTCAAACAAATCCACAATCGGACCATAGTCAATGCGGGCTGACGCGCGTAAGAAAGGCCAGTCGGATGCCCTAACCAAGTTTTGCGGTGTCAGCGCCAGTAGGGTGGTACCAAGCGTCTGGCGCATACGGGAAACGGGCGGGGTCGAGGACGTGAACGTGCGAAGCTATGATTTTCATGGCTGGTTTTAATCCATCTTCGTTACTTGACTTCTCTGCCATTCAAGGGGTATGCTGGGTCGGTATATCCCGGTGTGGACGGATGCCCCGAATGCACCAAGCTATCCACCAATTTTTCATCTTCAGCCGTGACAACATAATCCAGTGCTGGCAAATAGTCTTGCCACTGCTGCAGTGTACGAGGTCCAGCGATGACGGAGCTGATGGCCGGATTCGCCAGCACCCAAGCCGTTGCAAATTGTGCCAAGCTGACTTTTGAATCAACTTTATCGTGGCAATACTTCATCAGCGTTTGCGCGATGACGAAAGACTCTTCCCTAAGCTCGGTCTCTGTCATCCGCTTGTCCGCACGACCACCGCGTGAGTTGGGGTCAAGTTGCTGTCCTGGTAAATACTTGCCAGTCAACACGCCCCGTGCAATCGGGCTGTAAGACGTGACGCCAATGCCGTAATGTTGGCAAGCTGGCAAAATTTCCACTTCTGGCATGCGGTTCAACAGGTTGTAATAAGGCTGGCAAACGACGGGGCCAGGCATGCCGAGTTGCTTGGCGATATTCACCATCTCTGCAATACGCCAGCCGCGAAAGTTGGAAACGCCCCAATAGCGAATCTTGCCCGAACGTAGCATCGCGTCCAGCGCGCGCAGCGGCTCTTCCAAATTCATGCCGTTGTAGTCGCGGTGCATGTACAAAATATCGACGTAATCGGTTTTGAGCCGCGCCAATGATGCGTCGATTTCTTGCATCATCCAGCTGCGCGAATAGTGCCCAACGTTGACACGATCCGCCATAGCGTTGCCCAGCTTGGTCGCCAGCACCCAGTCGTGTCGCTGTCCCGCCAATATCTCACCTACCATGGTCTCAGACGCGCCTTTGGTGTACACATCAGCGGTGTCTATGTAGTTGATGCCGTTGGCGTGAGCGTCAGCTACGATTTTTGTCGCCTCCGCCTTATCGGTTTGGTCGCCAAACATCATGGTGCCCAAGCAGAGTTCTGAAACTTTGAGGTTGCTGTTGCCTAAATTGCGGTATTTCATGGTGATTTATATGGTTAGTATGCAAACATCATATGTTACACGTACACTCTAAACATGACTACAAAAAACCTTTCTCAACAACTATTTCCACCCCTTAAAACCGCTGGCAAGCACAATGGCTTGAAACTCGGCCTAGGCGGTGCGCCACTGGGCAACTTGTTTACCGCTGTGAGCGAGGCTGATGCCCAAAGCATCATCCAACAAGCCATCAACGACGGTTGCACCATGTTTGACACCGCGCCGCACTACGGCCACGGTTTGAGCGAACACCGCTTTGGCCAAGCGCTGCGCCAGCTGCCGCGCGACAGCTTCACCTTAAGTAGCAAAGTAGGGCGCATTTTGACGCCAAGTGCCACAGCTGCGCGCGACCAGCTCAACTTCGTCGATATCTTGCCGTATAACCAACATTGGGATTACAGCGCTGCTGGCGTTCGCCGCAGCGTCGAAGACAGCTTGCAGCGCATGGGCATGAGCCATTTGGACGTGGCTTTTGTGCACGATTGTTGCTCGATTTGTCATGGCGACAATTACCCAAAAGTTTTGCGCCAAGTGATTGATGAAGCCATTCCTGAGCTCCAAAAAATGAAACGCGAAGGCTTGATTCACGCCATCGGCTTAGGCGTCAATGATGTGCAAGTTTGCTTGGATGTACTCAAAGAAACCGAGCTGGACTGCATTTTGCTTGCAGGCCGCTACACCTTGGTTGACCACAGCGGTTTTGCCGAATTGCTACCGATTTGTGAGCAGCGCGGCATGCGTATCGCCATCGGCGGCGTGTTTAATTCGGGGATTTTGGCGACAGGTGTTCGTGCTGCTGAGCAAAAAGGCGAGAAACTATTGTTCAATTACGATAGCGCCCCCGCTTCGTGGGTAGAGCGTGTGCGAGCGATTGAAGTTGTTTGCGACGAATTCAACGTACCACTTCGCGCTGCTGCGCTGCAGTTTCCGCTGGCGCATCCAACGGTTGATACAGTGCTTTTAGGTGCAAACCAGCTGGACCATTGGGCGGATGCTGTGGCGAAGTTGCAGTACCCGATTCCAGCGGCGTTTTGGGCAAAACTCAAGGCTCAGGGTTTGATTCCTTCAAACGCACCTGTTCCGACTTGAATCCCACCAAATGATCGACGCACACTTTCACAGCTGGCAGTTGTCGCGTGGTGATTATGGTTGGCTAACGCCTGAGATCGGCCCGATTTACCGCGATGTGTCGGTGGCGGATTGGCAAAAGCTCGCCCAACCGTTAGGCATCACGGGCGGTGTTCTTGTGCAAGCTGCGCCTACGGTGGCTGAAACTTTGCATTTGCTGACTTTGGCCGAGGAACATCCTGTCGTTTTGGGCGGATTATGGGTTATTGGTTGGGTTGATTTCACGGCTACTGATGCCGTTTCGCAAATTGAACAACTTACAAAGCACCCCAAATTGAAGGGTTTGCGTCCCATGTTGCACGATTTACCCGATCCAGCGTGGATTCTGCAGCCGAATGTGCAGCCAGCACTGGCGGCGATGGAGAAGTTAGGTTTGGTGTTTGACGCTTTGATTCGCCCCGTTCATCTGCCACATATCCTCAAAATCGCTGAACGCTATCCAAAACTGAGCATCGTGATCGACCACTGCGCCAAACCTGAAATCGCACGTGGCGCAGATGCCGCTTGGCAGCCTTGGGCGGATGGCATGGCGGCATTGGCGACGTTGCCAAATGTGAGTTGTAAACTATCAGGACTATTAACGGAAGCCGGTAAAACACCCGAATTTAATACCTGCAAATCATGGGCGGAATATGTCTTGCAAGTATTTGGCAGCGAGCGCATGATGTGGGGAAGTGATTGGCCAGTTTTGGAATTGGCTGGTGATTATCGGCAGTGGTTTGAAGATGCTTTATTTCTAACAAAATTAGTGTTTAAAAATCAAACAAACATTCATATTCAAGTTAATATTTTTAATAACAACGCTAAACGGATTTATAAACTTTAAAGGAGAAACCCATGGCTGCTTATCTCGTTGTTGATACTGATTTAACCAACCCCGAAGCGTATGAGGAATACAAACTCAAAGCCCGACCGATTGCAGAAAAATACGGTGGTGAATACTTGGCACGCGGCGGCAAGATGAACCTCAAAGAAACGCAGCTGTGGTCACCCAAGCGCATGGTTTTGGTGAAGTTTCCATCGTTTGAACAGGCAGAAGCCTTTTACGACTCGGCTGAATACCAAGCGGTTTTGCCTATCAGCGTCAAATCAGCCGTTAGGACAGTTGTTATTTTAGAGGGTATTTAGTGTTAAAATAGACTACTTTCGCTATATATTTTATAGCTAGTTAGGCAGTAAATACGCTGGCTAGTGATATATTTTTCACTTAAAAATTGCTATTATTTTTATAGCAAATCAGATTTTTAACGTTTTCAATTCAACGTTTCATCTGCGCAGCTATCAGCGCATTGAATGCTGAAAATGCATGGTTCAGTGGTGCGTATTTGACCATGTCACCTTCTAACTGAGTAAGCGCTGCACTGGCTGCCTCCATGGTTGAGAGTTGATGTGGTTTTCGTGCTTTGCGGATCGTGTATTGCCCTGCTGGTAAATCATCGAGTATCAATCTCGGCAAGGTTTGCAAATACGGGTTTTTGCATAGTATCTTGCGGCTTTTGCGCCATGTGCCGTCGATAATAATTAATCGAATATTGTGTAATTGATTTAACCAGTTTACAGGCAGTTCTGGTGGCGATTCGATACCCAATGAATGATCTTCTGCAGTAATTGGGTAAAGCAATATTGTGTTTTTAGGGGAAATTAATACGGCGTCTACAAATAGCTCACCTGTTAATAATTTGCTATTTGGCAAACTCAAGTGCAACAATCTTGCCGTGCCTTTGGTTTCAAATACTTCTAACGGATGTTGCAGTATTAAAACTTCAATATCTGAAGGTACAAAAACAGCTAAATGACAAATGCAGGTAATCTGAGGGCGCAGACAAGCTGAGCAAATTTGGCGCTTCAAACTCAAGGTAAATTCGAGGAGGCTTAAGGCTTAGGCACACGTATACGGCTGATCATCAACGAGCCGGAGATGGCAAACATCAACACCAGCGGGTGAAATTTGAAACCAGCGATGAGATATTCACCAAACCACATGGATTCGCGTACAGCGCCAAACCAAGTCGCCGCCGCCATGATGGCGACCAAAACGATGGAAGTCGGGATCGGCGTACCCTCAAAAAACTTCACTTTGCCTGATTCGTCCGCAAAACCCTCCGCCGTGACGTTGAACCGTGCCAGCCGCGAAACACCACAAGCCACGAAAAACACCAAAATGATGCGGTCATACATACCTTGCATGCCGCAGCCGTAGGCAATGATGGCGGGTGCAACGCCGAAGGAGATGATGTCGGCCAAAGAATCTAATTCACGCCCTAATGCAGAAGATTTCTGCCGCCAGCGGGCGATGCGCCCATCGAAAATATCAAAAATCAGCGCCGCTAAAACCAGTGCGCAGGCGAAATAAATATGAATTTTGTCCAGCGTTTCTAAATAGCTCATGGTCGAAAACAAAGCGCCCGTGCCACAAACCGCATTGCCCAAGGTGAACCAATCGGCAAGTGCAAACTCGCGAATCATCGAAAATGGTTTGGGCTTGCTGGTAGCTGGCGACAAGTTGGAGGTGTTTTTGTTATTCATGTGATCAATATAGCCGAATAAGTGCTGCAAGGCTATCGGCTAACGCCGGTAAAGTTGGCACAATTGCGCCAATTGCTGTGCGTGCTGCGGCTGGACTTGCTGCCAGTTGAAGCGCCATTCCCAATAGCCTTCGCCCACGCCTGGCAAGTTCATTCGGCAGTTGCCACCCAAACCTAGTACGTCTTGCAGCGGGTGGATGGCGGTATCTGCCACGCTAGCACAGGCGGCGGCGATCAGCTGCCAGTGGATGTTGGGCTCATCATGCTCGGCAAAACGCATGTAAGCACGCACATGCTGGCGTTCGGTCGCGGATGCTTCTTGCCACCAGCCATGCGTTGTGTTGTTGTCATGCGTGCCGGTGTAAACGGCGGTGTTGGCTTCATAGTTGTGCGGCAGGTAGGCGTTGCCGCTGTCAAACGTGTCGCCACCAAAGGCAAAATGCAAAATCCGCATACCGGGCAGGTTGAACTGGCGACGCAAGTGATCGACTTCGGGTGTGATGATGCCCAAGTCTTCAGCAATGATGGGTAAATCGCCCAGTTGTGAGTGGATAGCGTCAAACAGCGCTGCGCCAGGGCCCGTTTTCCAACGACCATGAATGGCGGTGGGCTCATCCGCTGGGATTTCCCAATAGTCCGCAAAACCGCGAAAATGATCTATTCGCACCATGTCGACCAGCTCAAACGTGCGGCGAATGCGCTGTATCCACCACGCAAAACCATCGGATTGATGTGCGCTCCAGCGATACAACGGGTTGCCCCAGCGCTGCCCAGTGGCGCTGAAAAAGTCGGGCGGCACGCCAGCGACGACTTGCGCTTTGCCACTGCCGTCAAGCTCAAACAAGTCCTGCCGCGCCCACACTTCAGCGCTTTGGTAGGCAATAAAAATGGGTGCATCGCCAACGATGCTTACACCGTTTTGATTCGCGTAAGTTTTGAGCTTGTGCCATTGCCTGAAAAAGCACCATTGGCAAAATGTCCAAAAGGCGACTTGCGGCGCATATTGTTCTCGGGCAGTTTGCAAGGCTTGTGGTTGGCGTTGGGCATGTTCAATGGGCCAATCGCTCCAATCACGCCAGCCGTGCGCGTCATTCAAGGTCATAAACAGGGCGTAATCGGGCAGCCAATCGGATTGTGAGGCTTCAAATTGCGCTAAATCCGTTTTTTCATGCGCTGAAGCCGTGGCTGCAAAGCGTTTTGCCGCAAGTTCTAATTTAGCCATTCGCCACGGGACGACAGCGCTGAAGTTGAGTCTTTCATTTGAAAAAGCAGCTGCGGTCAGGGAGTCAGGAACTATGTCGGCAGCGTTTAGCCAACCGTGCTCAACCAATTCGTTCAAATCAATTAACAGCAGGTTGCCAGCAAAAGCTGAACTGCTCATGTACGGTGAATTGCCTGGGCCAATGCCACCTAAAGGCAGAATTTGCCAGAGTTTTTGTCCTGCCTTGACGAGCCAATCTACAAAATGGTAAGCCGAAGCCCCAAAATCCCCAGAACCATGCGGGCCGGGCAAACTGGTGGGGTGAAGCAAAATGCCGCTATGACGTGGGAGCTTCATGAGGTCGTTTCATCGTTAAATTTTTTGTAAAAGAACCAAGCTATGCGCCGCTAATGGGTAAGCATTTACGCCATGGTTTGCCCAAGATGTTTCCCCACGAGGCTGAGTGCTGTCGAGCAAGGCTTGCCAATTACCTGCGGGCAGGGTGAACGCGTGGTCAGCATGCTCGGCATTGATCAGAATCAGCACTGGTGTGGCGGATAAACCCGGTTCGCCAATCAAACAGCCCATGACTTGGCTGCTCTGATCTTGCCAGTCGTCACCCTGCAACGGTGATCCGTCAGCATTCAACCAAGCCAAGTCGTGCAAACCCGCAGCATTGACGATGCCGCTGTACCAGTGGTTGCCCAATGGCAGAAGCTGCTTGCGCAGGCTGATGACGTGGGCGGTAAAGGCAATCAACTCGTCATCGGCATGATTCCAATCAATCCATGTTGTCGCGTTGTCTTGGCAATACGGGTTGTTGTTACCTTGCTGGGTGTGGCCCAACTCGTCCCCTGCGCACAGCATGGGCGTGCCTTGTGCCAGCAATGTTGTGGCCAATAGCGCACGTTGTAATCGAGCCCGTCGCGTGTTAACTTCAGCGTTGTCAGTAGAACCTTCAACGCCACAGTTATAGCTCAAATTATGCCCATGGCCATCGCGGTTGTTTTCACCATTGGCTAGGTTGTGTCGCTGGTTGTAGCTAAGTAAATCTAGAAGCGTAAAGCCATCATGCGAGATGACGTAGTTGACAGACTCTGCTGGTGCACGATGGCGCGGTTGGTACAAATCAGACGAACCACATAAGCGCATCGCAAAACTGCCACGAGAGGCATGTTTTTTATGCAACCAAAAGCTGCGCATGGCGTCGCGAAAGTGGTCATTCCATTCCAGCCAGCCCCGTGGAAAATTACCGGACTGGTAGCCGCCCGGGCCAATGTCCCACGGTTCAGCAATCATTTTGACGCGAGAAAGCACGGGGTCTTGCGCCACGGCGGTGAAAAAAGCGCCATCGCGGCTGAAACCGTGATCGCCTCTACCTAGCACGGGAGCTAAATCGAATCGAAAGCCATCGACATGCATGTCATTGACCCAATAGCGCAGGCTGTCTAGCACCAGTTGCAGCACACGGGGTTGGCGAATGTCTAAGGTGTTGCCGCAACCGCTGTAGTTGTCGTAATGCGAAAGCGATTCAGGCGGTAAGCGATAGTAGCTGGCATTGTCCAAGCCGCGAAAGCTCAGTGTAGGACCCGTTTCATCAGATTCTGCAGAGTGGTTAAAAACGACATCTAGCAAAACCTCTAGCCCTGCGTTGTGCAAAGCTTTGACCATGGATCGAAATTCGTCTCGGGGCGACAATTCCGTGCTGTTACTGGCTAAGCGAGGATCGGCGCAAAAGAAACCCAGTGTGTTGTAGCCCCAATAGTTGTGCAAGCCAAGTTTGGTCAGGCGTTCTTCATCAACAGAAAAATGTACGGGCAACAGACTAACAGCAGTAACTCCCAACTGTTTCAGATGAGCGATGGATGCTGAATGCCCCAGGCCGGCATACGTACCACGCAGTGCTTCAGGCACTAGCATATTTTGTTTTGAAAAGCCTTTGACGTGTACTTCATATATCACCGAGCTGGCTAGCGGGTGATGTAGAAGTTGGTCTTGCTCCCAATCAAAATCATCATGAGGTAAACGTGCTTTGAGCGCAAAGGTGGCGTTGTCGCGAGTATCTGGGTGCAATGGAAGCTTGCGATCCTGGCCAAAATGCTCATCTCGCCATTCAAACGTGCCAACGACTTCTCTTGCATAAGGGTCAAGCAATAGCTTAGACGCATTAAAACGGTAACCACGCTCAGGTCGCCATGTGCCATGCGCACGCAAGCCATAGACTAAGCCAGGCGTGGCTTGAGGTAAATAACCATGCCAAACATCGCTGGTATGGCAAGGCAATGCGTGTCGAGCTATTTCTTGCGTGCCAGTTGCGTCAAAAAAACAAAGCTCTATGCGCTGGGCATGGGCTGAAAATACGGCGAAATTGACACCTTGACCATCCCAATGTGCACCGAGTGGCCAAGGTTTGCCTTCTTCTAAACCATCCATTAACTCGTTCCTACGCTTTCCATTCAAGCATCACTGTGGCCAGAGGGGGTAAATCTAACAAGACAGAGTGCGACTTGCCATGCCATGCAACCGGTTGCGCTGTCGCTATGCCTAAAGGCGTACCCCCGTTACTGCCGCCATAGTGGGCAGAGTCTGTGTTGAGTCGTTCACGGTACGAACCAGCTTGCGGTACGCCTAAGCGATAGCCTTTTTGAGCAACGGGTGTGAAATTCGTGACTATGACCATATAGGTGCTGCTGTCAAAACCATGACGAATAAAGCTGATGACGGATCGCTCTGCATCGTTGTGTTCAATCCACTCAAAACCTGCGGGCACAAAATCTTGCTGATAAAGCGCTGGTGTCTCTTTGTAAAGATGATTCAAGTCGCGCATGAGGCGTTGCACGCCTACATGCATGGGGTTGTCTAGCAAATGCCAATCCAAGCTTTGGTCATGGTTCCACTCACGCTCTTGGCCAAATTCGCAACCCATGAAGAGCAGTTTTTTGCCTGGATGACCAAACATGAATCCATAGTAAGCACGGAGATTGGCAAACTTTTGCCACGTGTCACCAGGCATTTTGTTAAGTAACGAGCCTTTGCCATGCACCACTTCGTCATGCGAAATCGGCAGTACAAAGTTTTCATTGAAGGCATAAACCAAGCTGAAGGTGATTTCACCATGGTGGTGTTTACGATGAACGGGTTCACGTGCCATATAGGCGAGGGTGTCGTTCATCCAACCCATGTTCCATTTATAGTGAAAACCTAAGCCACCAGCGTAAGTTGGGCGGGAGACAGCTGGGAATGCGGTGGATTCTTCCGCTAAGGTGACCGCTTGTGGTCGCTCTGTTCCCACCACCTCGTTCATGCGTTTTAAGAAGGCGATGGTTTCAAGGTTCTCACGCCCACCATGTTTGTTCGGTATCCATTCACCTGCTTTGCGGCTGTAATCGCGGTACAGCATAGAGGCCACGGCATCAACCCGCAAGCCATCAACGCCATATCTCTCTAACCAATACAATGCGTTGCCAATTAAAAAGTTACTGACCTCGGTACGCCCCAAGTTGTAGATGAGGGTGCTCCAGTCGTTGTGAAAGCCCTCGCGCGGATCGGCATACTCGTACAGGTGTGTACCGTCAAAATTACCTAATCCATGTGAGTCGGTGGGGAAGTGAGCAGGAACCCAATCCAAAATCAAACCGATGCCTTCTACATGACAACGCGCTACAAACCGCACAAAACCTTGAGCATCACCATAGCGGGACGTAGGGGCATACAGACCGACCGGTTGGTAACCCCAAGAGCCATCAAACGGGTGCTCGCTGATGGGAAGTAACTCTAAGTGGGTGAAACCCATGTCTTTGGCATAGGGCACCAAGCTGTTTCCAAGTTCGTCCCAATTTAACCAGCGGCCTGCGCCATGGTTTGAGCCGTCGGATTCACGTCGCCAGGAACCTAGGTGTACTTCATAAATGCTAACGGGGGCATCCAGCGCATTGGCTTGTTGACGAACGGGTGAGGGCGCAACCATGCTGGGCAGTGCCGCAACGACGCTAGCCGTGGCAGGACGCAATTCTGATTGTCGTGCGTAAGGGTCTGCTTTTGTGGGTAAAAGCGTACCATCGCTTGCTGCAAGTTCGAACTTATACAGGGCGCCTTCTGAAATGTTCGGTAAAAATAATTCCCAAACGCCACACTCTGATCGCAATCGCATGAGGTTTTGTCGACCATCCCAGTGGTTAAAGTCGCCAACCACACTCACACGCGAAGCATTGGGTGCCCAAACTGCAAAGCGCGTTCCCTTCACCCCGTTCAGCTCAAAGGGATGAGCGCCCAAGACTTCATAAGGACGTAAATGCGTACCTTCGGCAAGTAGCCAGACATCAAGATCGCTTAACAATGGCGACATATGACCAGTATCATCCTTGGGATTTTGCATGGATTGACCTTATTTCATGGAATAGTTGACGATTTAGTATGCTAGCCTTGACGTTTTGCTTATGGCGTATCCGGTTCAATATGCCAGATTTGGCGAGCATATTCTCGGATAGTTCGGTCAGAAGAGAAAACACCCATACCAGCGACATTGGCAATAGCGCGCTCGCACCAATGGGCTGGTGTGCGATACAGGTCATCCACCCGCAACTGTGTTTCCACATAAGATGCGTAATCAGCCAGCAGCATATAGTGATCACCGCCGCCAATCAATGAATCCACCAACGGGCCATATCGGTTGGGCTCTTCGGGAGAAAATAGACCACCAGCTACAGCGTCTAAGACTGACTTCAATGTTGGCAAAGTGTCGTAGTAGTGTCTTGAGATATAACCGCTTTGTCGCAACGCTTGCACTTCAGGCGTTTTAAGACCGAAGATGAAAATATTGTCATCCCCTACGTTTTGTCTGATCTCAATGTTCGCGCCATCGTCGGTACCAATGGTTAGTGCGCCATTCAGAGCGAGTTTCATATTGCCAGTGCCAGAAGCCTCAGTGCCTGCAGTCGAAATTTGCTCTGACAAATCAGCGCCAGGCATGATGATTTCAGCGACAGAAACGCCATAGTTGGGAATAAACACTAGCTTGAGCTTATCGCCCACGCGAGGGTCGTTGTTAATCACGCTGCCCACATCATGAATCAATCGAATAATAGATTTGGCCGTGTGGTAGCTAGACGCGGCTTTGCCTGCAAAAATGACTGTTCTATTCACCCAGTTTGCATCAGGATTGGCCAGGATTGCTTGATAGCGTGTGATGACATGAAGCACATTCAATAGTTGGCGCTTGTACTCATGGATACGCTTCACTTGCACGTCAAACAAGCTGTCAGGATTGACCTTGATGCCGGCGGTGCGCTCAATATAAGCAGCCAAACGGACTTTGTTAGTCCGTTTAATCGCCATGAAAGACTTTTGAAAGGCAGCGTCGGTCTTGAGTGCTTTTAAACCCTGAAGCTGGTCAAGATTAAGTCGCCAAGATGTGCCTAGTGTGCGATCAAGTAAGCCAGAAAGCTCAGGATTAGCTTGCGCCAGCCAGCGGCGTGGTGTGACGCCATTGGTCATATTTGTGAATCGGTCTGGCCAGATACTAGCGAAGTCTGCAAAAATGGTTTGAACAAGCAAATCCGAATGCAACGCAGAAACGCCATTGACTTTGTGACTGCCAACGATTGACAAGTTTGCCATGCGCACACGACGCTCGCCGTTTTCATCAATCAGTGATAGGCGCGACAAGAATCCGTCGTCATTCGGCCGATGGAGTGCTGCTAGCTCTAGAAACTCTTTGTTGATTTGAAAAATAATCTCTAAGTGGCGGGGTAGCACATGCTGCATCAACGCAACTGGCCATGTCTCTAAAGCCTCTGGCATCAACGTGTGATTGGTATATGAGAAAGTCTTGCAACACAGTGCCCAAGCTGCATCCCAAGCCATGTCTTGCTCATCGCACAAAACACGCATCAGCTCCGCTACGCCAATCGCAGGGTGCGTGTCGTTGAGGTGGATGGCAACTTTGTCCGCAAGGTTGTCAAGCGTTGGGTTTTCTTTTAAGTGACGATGTACCAAATCTTGAATGGATGCTGAAACGAAAAAATACTCTTGCTTCAGACGCAGTTCACGGCCTGCTGGTGTGCTGTCGTTAGGGTAAAGCACCCAAGAAATGTTTTCGTACTCATTTTTTGCACTGGCAGCGCGTGCATAGTCGCCTGTGTTGAAAGCATTTAAGTCGATATGCGTTGGCGCAACTGCTTTCCATAAACGCAGCGTACTTACTTTTTCTGTGCCATGTCCTGGAATCACCATGTCGTAGGCTTTGGCTGCCACTTCGCCAGCATTGCGCCAAACAGCTTTGTGGTTCACGTGCTCAACCCAGCCGCCAAAACGCACTGGGTAAGTAATGTCAGCACGGGGGAATTCCCAAGGCGTACCGTTTTGGAGCCAAGGATCTGGGTATTCGGTTTGGCTGCCTGATTGAATACTTTGTGCAAACATACCGTATTCATAGCGGATGCCGTAGCCAAAAGACGGCAAACCAACAGTCGCCATCGAATCCAAGAAGCATGCGGCCAATCGACCGAGTCCACCATTTCCTAAAGCAGCATCGGGTTCACGGTCGGCTATGTCTTCCATCTTTTTCGCATGCTGAAGTAGTCCGTTAGATGCATCGTCCGTCATATTCAATGCAGCTAAAGCATTCGAAAGCGTCCGACCCATCAAAAATTCCATTGACAAATAGACCACACGTCGCGATTTGGCGGCTTGCTCTTGGGCTTGCGTTGCTACCCATCGTCTAGAAAGTTGTTCTCTTGCAACCTGCGAGACGGCCTGCATCAAATCTGTCCGTGTTGCTTCAGATGGCCTAACTCCTACAGTTTTAAGCAAATGCTCTTCAATTTGAGCTGATATAGGCGTGATGGTGTTTGCTAGGCTTTGAGACAATTGATAATCCTTCGAATAATTTTTACAAAATACTAGGAAAATATTTTCGCATGCGGTAACAGCTTGGTAACTGTTTTTTGCGCTATGTTCTATATGATTTGCAAATATTTGGTATTTTTCCGATTTTGTCCGTATTTTCCGTTTTAAACGATGCCTTCAACCTATTTATAACGATTGCTAGCGAATGCTAACCCCGAATTTAGAAAATATCAGTTTTATAAGTGCTGTAAAAAAACAAGTATCTTTAATCTCAGGCGTTGACGTTCTCGGTCAAAGTTGGATTGAATTCAGCAACAGATTCGACAAATTTGGCCCTCGTTTGTTTGAAGAGTTGGGTGCACTGTACGGTCAGCAAGCTGGCTATAGTGCTTTTTTAGTTGATTTGATACAAGTTGCATATCAATCCTACCAAGTTCGCCCCGCAGATTTAAAAGCGCCAGATATCCAAAGAGAGAACCATCCCCGTTGGTTTCAGTCGCAGAAAATGTTGGGTGGCGTTTGCTATATCGATCTGTTTGCAGGTAATTTACGTGGCCTGCAAGCGCAGATTCCTTATTTTAAAGAACTGGGTTTGACTTATCTGCACTTGATGCCGCCTTACAAATGCCCAGTTCCAAACAGCGATGGTGGGTATGCGGTGAGTAGCTACCGAGAAGTGAGTCCATCACTTGGGACTATGGTTGATTTGCGCGATTTTGCAGCTGCGCTGCGCAAAGAAGGCATCAGCTTGGTGCTTGATTTTATTTTTAACCATACCTCTGACGAGCACGAGTGGGCTGTAGGCGCATTGGCGGGCAAGCCGCAATACGATGATTTCTATTACATCTTCCCTGACCGGAGCATGCCAGATGCCTATGACAAAACTTTGCGTGAAATTTTCCCAGATGCACATGCGGGTTCGTTCTCGCAGCTGCCTGATGGGCGCTGGGTTTGGACCACTTTTAACTCGTTTCAGTGGGATTTAAATTACAGCAACCCCGCCGTATTTACGGCCATGGCGGGTGAAATGCTGGCAATTGCCAATATTGGTGCTGAATTTTTGCGCATGGATGCGGTCGCTTTTGTCTGGAAAAAATTAGGCACGACCTGCGAAAACCTGCCTGAGGCGCACGGTTTGATTCGTGCTTTCAGTGCCTTGGTCCGCATTGCTGCACCGGCGATGCTGTTTAAGTCTGAGGCCATCGTCCATCCCGACGATGTCGTTAAATATATTTCCCCCGAAGAATGTCAGGTCGCTTATAACCCCTTGCAAATGGCCTTGTTGTGGAACACGCTGGCGACGCGTGAAGTCAATTTGCTGCAGCAAGCACTAGAAGAACGTCACAATTTGCATCCAGATACAGCTTGGGTCAACTACGTTCGTAGCCATGATGATATTGGCTGGACGTTTGCTGACGAAGATGCGGTCAAATTTGGCATCAATGGCTATGACCACCGTCAGTTTTTGAATCGCTTTTACGTGAATCGTTTTGACGGTAGTTTTGCACGCGGTGTGCCATTTCAAGACAACCCTGCTACAGGAGACTGTCGAATCAGCGGCACATGCGCATCTTTAGCTGGCGTGGAGCAAGGTGATCCACTGGCCGTTAAACGAATATTGCTTTTGCATAGCGTGGTTTTGAGCAGTGGCGGCATTCCCTTGATCTATATGGGTGACGAAGTTGGTACCTTAAACGACCTCAGTTACCAAGATGACGTGGCAAAAGCAGATGACAGTCGTTGGGTGCACCGCAGAGAACGCGTCAAATCGCTTTACGCTGATCGTCACGATCAGACCAAAGTTGCGGGTCAAATTTACGCTGGACTTAGACACATGATCACGCAACGGTCTGCCTGTACTGCGTTCGCAGGTGGTCATTTAACGGGTTTTAGGACGGGCAACGCAAGCGTTTTAGGTTACCAGCGTGGTACGGCTGACTGCAAAGTGCTGGTATTGGCAAATTTCAGCGACTTTGAGCAGCATTGCTCACATGAAATATTTTCGGCTATGCCCAGCGAAGTGAAGGATCTATTGGGTAACAGCTTGGTAACAATGCCACTGCGCCAAGGGTTAACGCTGACGGCATATCAGGTCGTTTGGTTGAATGTAAGTGTTCATTAGGTTTAAGATATTGTAGAAATCCAAGACATTCAGAATTCAAAAGATAAACAACTAGGAGACAGCATGGAATCTAAGAAATTAGCACAAAGTCTTGATTTACCCAAAAGCGCCGTTGCCTTGGTCTTAGCCGGAGGCCGTGGCAGCCGCTTGATGAACTTGACGGACAGACGCGCCAAGCCAGCGGTGTACTTTGGCGGTAAATTCCGCATCATTGATTTCGCGCTGTCCAATTGCTTAAATTCTGGTATTCGCCGCATTGGCGTGATCACGCAATACAAATCTCACAGCCTATTGCGCCATTTGCAGCGTGGCTGGGCGTTTTTAAAAACCGAGATGAACGAATTTGTCGACTTGCTACCTGCGCAGCAACGCAACGACGACGAAAGTTGGTACAGGGGCACGGCAGACGCGGTCTACCAAAACCATGACATTTTGGAAAGCTATGGCGCTAAATATATTGTTGTGCTGGCGGGCGACCACATCTATAAAATGAACTATGCGCTGATGCTGGCTGACCATGTCGCCAAAGGTCGCCAGTGCACAGTGGGTTGTTTGGCTGTGCCTAGGGCTGAAGCGACGGCATTCGGCGTCATGGCGGTTGATGAGAACAGCTTGATCACCGAGTTTTTAGAAAAACCAGCTGATCCACCTTTGATGCCTGGCAGCACCGACATGTCGCTGGCCAGTATGGGCATCTACATATTTAACGCAGAATATCTGTACAAAGAGCTAGAGCGGGATATGGCTGACCCTGATTCAGACCACGACTTCGGCAAAGACATCATCCCACGCGCTGTGCGCAATGGTGATGCCGCTGCGCATCCGTTTTCAATCAGCGCGGTCACCAGCGATGAAAACGAGGAACCCTACTGGCGCGATGTGGGAACTATTGACGCTTATTGGGATGCCAATATTGATTTGACTGCCACAGAACCCAAACTTAACTTGTATGACAAAAAATGGCCTATTTGGACTTACCAAGCCCAACTGCCGCCAGCTAAGTTTGTGCATAACCAACCCGACAGATGCGGCATGGCGATTGAATCCGTTGTTTCAGGTGGCTGCATTGTGTCTGGCAAGGTGTTTCGCACAATTTTATTTTCTAGCGTTCGTGTTCACTCGTATGCTGAGGTTAATTGGTCGGTCTTGCTGCCAGAAGTCCAAATTGGCCGTGGTGCCCGCATAACGCGAGCTGTGATTGACCGTGGTTGCCATATTCCTGATGGCATGGTGATTGGTGAAGATGCAGCATTGGATGAGAAACGCTTTCACCGAAGTGAAAACGGCATCACCTTGGTGACTATGGAAATGTTAAAAAAATTAAGCGCGTGAAGGACTCATGAAGGTATTACACGCAGCAGCAGAAGTATTCCCGTTAGTCAAAACCGGTGGTTTAGCGGATGTTTTAGGGGCTTTGCCACAGGCTTTGAGGAAAGCTGGCGTGGATACACGATTGGTTCTGCCTGGCTTCCCAGCTATTAAAAAAGGCGTTTTGAAGCAAAAGCTGGTGTGCAATATTGGGGCTGCTTTTGGCGCAGGTAAAGTCTCGTTGTGGCTAGGCAGTATGCCAAATTCCGAACTCGGAAGCGATGTTCAAGCATATGTTATCGATGCGCCGTATCTTTACGATCGCGTCGGTAATCCGTATCAAACAGCCGATGGCAGCGAATGGCCAGACAACGCCCAGCGTTTTGCCTTGCTTGGCTGGGTAGCCGCGCATTTGGCAGCGGGCGAGTTGGATGATGCGTGGTGCCCCGATGTGCTGCATGTGCACGACTGGCATGCTGCGATGGCTTGCGCTTATCTTGCGATGCATCCATCTACCAAAACGAAAACTGTTTTTACCGTTCACAATTTAGCTTACCAAGGTTTGTTTGACGAGCGCGATTTCCATTTAATGGGCTTACCCGCTCGCATGTTGGCGCCGACGGGTTTGGAGTTTCACGGCCAGTTTTCGTTTATGAAAGCGGGTTTGACCTATTCAAACCGAGTCACCACTGTGAGCCCAACTTACGCCGTGGAGATGGCAACGCCAGAATTTGGCTGTGGTTTGGACGGTTTGGTGAAAGCGCGAGGTACTGACGTATCAGGCATTTTGAACGGTGTTGATGGCTCGATTTGGGACCCTAGTACTGACAAAGAAATTGCCACCAAATACACGGCTGGTAACTTGAGCGGTAAGTTAGCTTGTAAAACTGCTTTGCAAAAAACGCTTGGTTTGACCATCGACCCTAAAGCACCGCTTTTCGGCGTGGTAAGCCGTTTGACCTCTCAAAAAGGGCTTGATCTGGTGTTAGCTGCTCTGCCTGCCTTGCTGGCAGACGGCGCTCAGCTAGCGGTGCAGGGCAGTGGCGATGCGGATTTAGAGGCCGCTTTTGTGGCTGCGACCTCTGCCCACAAGGGCCGCGTGGCTGTTCGCTTAGGTTATGACGAGGCCTTTGCCCACCACATGATGGCGGGTTGCGATGTCATGCTGGTTCCTTCGCGCTTTGAGCCTTGCGGGCTGACACAGCTTTACGCCTTGCGTTACGGCACCGTGCCTTTGGTCAGAAGCGTGGGCGGTTTGGTTGATACGGTGGTGGACGCTACGGCAGATGCCTTGCAGCAAGACAAAGCTACAGGCTTCATGTTCGGTCCTGCCACACCCGCCGCACTGGCTACTGCCATGGGGCAAGCTATTAAAACATTTGCGAATACCAAGCTCTGGAACCAAATCGTGCTGCGCGGCATGGCGCAGAGCTTTTCGTGGGACGATGTTGCTAAAGCCTATGTATCGCTGTATCAAGAAGTCGTAAAAACCTCCGCATAAAAACGACAACAAAAATTAGATAATGACGTAAAAGGAATCCCATCATGCAAGTCGAATCATCCATTTTCAAAGCCTACGACATCCGTGGCGTCGTACCGACCACGGTTACTGAGAAAACCGCCGAAGGCATAGGCAAAGCATTCGGCACGATTGCCCGTTTAGAAGGTGAAACTTCTGTCAGCGTCGGTCGCGATGGTCGTTTAAGCGGCCCTTCACTGGCTGCGGCTTTGATTCGCGGCTTGGCCGCTGCTGGCTTAGAGGTGGTTGACGTTGGCATGGTCACCACGCCTATGCTGTATTTCGCGGCAAACACGCTGACCACCAGCGGGATTCAAGTCACTGGCAGCCACAACCCCAAAGATTACAACGGCTTCAAAATGGTCATGCGTGGCCGCGCTATCTATGGTGAAGAGATACAAGCCATCCGCCGCATGATGGAGGCTGAAAGCTGGTCACTCATTCCCGGTGGCAGCACTCGCCAAACTAGTGTGGATGCCGCGTATTCCGCTCGCATCCAAGCAGGTATCAAGTTGTCACGCCCCATGAAAATCGTGGTCGACAGCGGCAACGGCATTGCAGGTGCGTCTGCGCCAGACATTTTCCGCGCCTTGGGTTGTGAAGTGATTGAGCTTTTCAGCGAGGTTGACGGCAACTTCCCCAACCACCACCCAGACCCTAGCAAACCAGAGAATCTGCGCGATTTGATGGCGGCGCTCAAAAACTCAGACGCCGAGCTGGGCTTGGCTTTTGACGGCGATGGCGACCGCTTAGGCATCGTTACCAAGCAAGGTAACAACATCTTCCCAGACCGTCAAATGATCTTGTTCGCCCGCGACGTGCTATCCCGCGTCCCAGGCGGCACGATTTTGTTTGACGTCAAATGCTCACAACGCCTAGCCCCAGCCATCGCTGAAGCGGGCGGCGTGCCTTTGATGTTCAAAACCGGCCATTCCTTGATCAAAGCCAAGATGAAAGAGGTCGATTCGCCTCTGGGCGGTGAAATGAGCGGTCACATCTTCTTCAAAGAGCGCTGGTATGGTTTTGACGACGGCACCTACGCCGGCTGCCGTTTGCTAGAAATCGTCAGCCGTTCGCCAGACGCTAACGCCGTTTTGGACGCCTTACCCACCAGCTTCTCCACCCCAGAGCTGAACGTGGCTTGCGAAGAGGGCGAAGCCCCTCAATTGGTCGTCAAAGCCGTGGAACTCGCCAAATTCCCTGCGCCCGCCCAAGTCAACACCATCGACGGCCTGCGCATCGATTGGCCAGACGGCTTTGGTTTGATGCGCTCGTCCAACACCACGCCTGTGCTTGTTTTACGCTTTGAAGGCCACACTCCAGAAGCATTGCATCGTATCGAGACTGACATGATGGCACTTTTGAACCAAATCAAACCTGGTGCGAAGATTGGTGCTAGTGCGCATTAAAAGTTGCTTTAACAATGAAAAACAGCTTTGCACACAACATTCGCCCATTTGTTGACGCAGAGCTGCAAACGGCTACAGCTTTATCAGCCCAAGGCCAAGTGCAACCCGCTTTCACCCACCTAGAGCGCGCCCACGTGCTCGGCCAAGCAGCTACAGCGCATCACGTTCGCGTGCATTGGCGCATGTTTCTGTGGGGTTTGCAGCAGCGCAACGCCAAAGAATGCTTAGGACAGCTCCTTCGCATTGCAGGCGCAGCCACCAAAACGGCATTCGGCCTCGTCCCCCATGGCAACACAGGCGGCGCTAATGTCAGCCCGTTCAAACCTATGTCGCTGCCGCCAGAGCTGGAAATGCGGATTAAACAGGCGCGTGGTGTAAGTTAAGTTACTATATATTTAATAGCAGCTTAGGCAATGAATACGCCGGCTAGAGCATTAAAGCACCTATTTTTCACACTTTGCAAACCAAGCGTGAATCAAGCCCGCTTGAAAGAAGGGCACAGGTACTTCAAAACCACCTGCTTGAATAATCGCAGCCACCTCGCCAGCAGGTAAAACCGCCACGTCTTTCGCATAAGCTTCCCGCATGCGTTTCAGCATATCAGGCGTCACATCGGCGTTGGACATCACGTATTGCCAAACTTTGAGCAGTGCCTCATAGCTGGCCGCGCTGTTTGATGCCGATAAATCTGAGCTTGCCAAGATGCCGCCAGTTTTGAGCTGACGGGCAATTTCAGCGAAAAACTTGGCGCGCTCAACTCGGTCTAAGATGAATTGCGACACCAAAAAGCAGGTGGCTGCGTCGTGCTTTTCAAGCGTGGGCAAGGTACTCAAATAGCCTTCATGAAAAGTGCAGCGCCCAGTTAACCCAGCCTCTTCAACCCGCCGACGGCACACATCCAGCATCGCGCCAGACGGTTCAACCGCCGTAAAGTGCCAGTTAGGATGCTTTTGAGCCAAATTGATAAGCTCAGACCCCGTCGCAACGCCCACGCACAAAATACGCGCATTAGATGGTAATTCTGCGAAAACTGACTCAAGCAAAAAATACAAAGCATTATTCATAGCAGCCATCCGCACCCACTGCGTATCGTAGTGCGCCGCTTGGCTGTCAAAGAGGGCTTTTAGTTGTGCGTTATCCATTAAATTTACTCCTATTTTTATAGCTACTTAGGCAATAAATACGTCGGCTAGAGGTATATTTCAGGGTATTTTCTGACTTTTTGTGACAAATGAACGCGCACAGCCTGCAAAAAAGTCTCCGCAATCACGCGGACGAGATGGTATTACATCGAATTCGGTTTGCCACGCCTTGCTGCGATTTTGTGCATTCTGCCCGCATTTATTTGGTTAATGTGACTTTAATCGTTGTAGACTCAAAATACAGATATCCAATGTGTCGTCAAACTAATCTCATAAAAACTCTATGTCTCGAATCACAGCTAAATACTCAAAAGTCTTATTTAGCAAACCAACAGTAGTTACTCGTGCAGTTTTTTGGAAAATCCCACACGATAGCGGCGCAGAGGACATTTGCCTAAAGCTGGGTCGGTACAAAAAATCTGCTTTTTTTTCTCAAGATGAAGAAGCTGAATCATTGCAGCCTAAAAGTGAGCTTACGCTTCAGCACGAAGAATTTAAGGCATTGATCGAATTGTTGCAACTGAATTACGAACCGTTTCGACAAGGCGTTAAGGCATTTATTCCACTTGATCAGCCTTTTGAAAATGAAAATGCTAAGCAAATCCGAGCACTTTTCAGTCTACCAAACAAGAAAGACTTAATTAAATTCGTTTTAGATAATGATGTCATTCCTGATGAGTTAATGGTTAGCTTGAATCTCGCAAGACGAGTTCGAGCTGTTCGTGAATTCGAAAGCATGCTGCTTGAGGATCTTCGGGAAAGCCCATGGCAAAAATGGTTCGAAGCAAATAGCTGGGTTCTTGGAAGTGAATTCGTACGTATTTTGGATGAACGGGACATAGATACCCAGCATATCTCCGACTTCCTTATGGAAGCCTATGATGGATTTCTCGATGTTGTGGAAATAAAACGCCCAGAGGGAGGCATGAATTTTTGGTCTCCAACTCTCGATCATGGAAACCATGTTCCCTCAATCGATTTAATTAAGGCGTTTACGCAAGCTTCTCGCTATATATACGAAGTAGAGCTTGAAGCTAATAGCGTCAAATTTCAGCAAAGAGTTGGCGGTATAAAGACGGTCAAACCTCGTTGCGTCCTTATATTTGGACGATCAAATGATTGGAACGATAAGCAAATCGAGGCATACCGTATCTTGAATTCAAGTTTTCATAACTTAACAATACTTACCTACGATCATGTTCTTGTCCGGGCGCGTTGCATCTGTGGTATAGATGATTAAAAAATAGTTTACTATATTTTTAATAGCTAATGAGGCAATAAATACGGCGGTTAGAGGCGTATTGTACCCTCTAAAACCTCGAATTCAGCGTTTGCAGTCGTTTTTAATCGCCAACGCCGCATGCTTCACCAAATCCGGGCCTTTGTAGATTAGCCCAGTGTAAATTTGTACTACATCCGCACCCGCTTCGATTTTGCTGACGGCGTCTGCTGCGCTCATCACGCCGCCTACGCCGATGATGGGGAAGTTTTTGCCTAGAGCGGTGCGGAGTTGGCGGATGACCTGGTTGCTGGCTTGCAGGACGGGGGCGCCGCTTAGGCCGCCGGCTTCTTCAGCGTAGGGCAGGCCTTTGACGGCTTCGCGGCTCAGGGTTGTGTTTGTCGCAACGACGCCGTCCATGCCGTGCTTTTTCAGAGTCAAAGCGATGACTTCAATTTGAGCTTCGTCTAAATCTGGGGCAATTTTGACGAAGATAGGGACGGTTTTGCCGTGTTTTTGCTTCAAAACGGTGCGTTCTGCCGCAATTGCGCCCAATAGCGCGTCCAAAGCTTCGTCGCTTTGCAGGGCGCGCAGGTTTTTTGTGTTTGGGCTGGAGATGTTGACGGTCACGTAATCGGCGTGCGGATAGACGCCGCGTAGGCAGATCAGGTAGTCGTCGGTGGCGTTTTCAATCGGGGTGGCGGCGTTTTTGCCGATATTCAAGCCCAAAAGCATGGGGTTTGCGGCGTTGGCGCTACGGAATTTGGCTTTTTGGACGTTGGCTAAGAAAGCGTCCAAACCTTCGTTGTTGAAACCCAAGCGGTTGATCAATGCGTTGGCGGCTGGCAGGCGGAACATGCGGGGTTTGGGGTTGCCGGGCTGCGCCAGCGGGGTGACGGTGCCTACTTCGACAAAGCCAAAGCCCATCGCGCCCAGTCCGTCAATGGCTCTGGCGTTTTTGTCCAACCCGGCGGCCATGCCAATGCGGTTTGGGAATTTTAGGCCGGCTAGGGTGATGGGGTCGTCGATTCGGCCATTGCAGTAAGCCCAAGTCAGCGGCGTGCCCTGGGTGGCGGTGAGGCCCGCCATGGTGATTTCATGGGCGGTTTCGGCGTCCAGGCCAAATAAAAAGGGGCGGGCGAGGGCGTAGGGGAGTAGGGACATGAAAGTATTCGCGAATGTTGATATCGGATAATAGGCGTTGTATCTCCCTATTTTCTCAGAACTTCATACTTAAATACTTAGAAATCACCATGACCCAAGACGAACTCAAAACACTGGTCGGCCAAGCCGCTTTGCAATACGTGGTGGCTGGCGAGATTGTCGGCGTAGGCACAGGCTCGACGGTGAACAAGTTCATCGACGCGCTGGCGACCATCAAACACACCATCAAGGGCGCAGTGTCCAGCTCGGTAGCGAGTACCGAGCGCCTCAAAGCGCTGGGCATTCCGGTGTTCGATGCGAACGACGTGACCGAACTGGCCGTTTACATCGACGGCGCAGACGAAATCGACCATGCGGGTTACATGGTCAAAGGCGGCGGCGCAGCGCTGACGCGCGAGAAGATTGTGGCCGCACTGTCAAAGCAATTCGTCTGCATTGCCGACGAAAGCAAGCTGGTCAACACGCTGGGCGCTTTCCCACTACCGGTCGAAGTCATCCCCATGGCCACCAAGCGCGTCATGCAGCAGTTTGCGGCTATGGGCGGCGTGTGCTCAGTTCGTCAAAAAGACGGCCAGCCTTTGGTGACCGACAACGGCCAGCATATTGTGGATGTGCTGAATTTGAAGATTGCCGACCCGCTGGCGTTTGAATCTACGGTTAACCAATGGCCGGGTGTGGTGACGGTTGGGGTGTTTGCGCACCAGAAGGCGACGGTTTGTTTGTTGGGGACGGAGAGTGGGGTTAGGACGTTGAGCTTTTAAACTGTGCTGTTTTCTTAGCGCAAAACTAACGCATGTCTTACAGCGTAATACTCGTCAAACTGCTTAGTGAAGAATACGTTGAGAGCTTCCTTGACGGAAATTTGTACTTAAACACGGCTACCTATTTTTCACAACTTGATCAAAGTGATTCAGTACGAGCCGATCCAAACGATTGCGTATCAGAGGCAAGGAAAGTACTCGAAGTTGCAATCCAAGATGACAAAGAAAACTGGGTTTCAATTGGTGGCGTTCAGAATCCAATTATTTTTCGAAGCGATGAGCTACGTGATTTGAATATCCTTTGCTTGTACACATTAACTGATCGCCATGTTGATACTTTTGATGATCGAAACCTTAAATTCGGCAGCGTTGCAATATTTATTTCGAATTTGCCTGAGTTTGTCCGCAGAGTTCGCAAAGCTGCTGAAGTTTCGAAATGGCCTATTCAGCACGGACCGATTGATTATGTTGACAGGACAGAAATCGACGGTTCGATGGGACCTTTTCGCAAATTTCAAGACTTTTCGTACCAGCGTGAGTTTCGATTCGCCTTCAACACTAACAAGCGCGAGGCATGCTACTTAAACGTTGGGAATTTGCGTGACATTACATTTGTTAGACCGAGCGCAGATGTGGCACGCATTTGGGAAGCTAGTCGGTCACAGATTAAAGCGCAACCCACTTTCACGCTCAAAGATGCTAGCGTTCGCGGCGAGGATATCTTGATTTCAGACTTGCGCACGTGGAAAGATTTGGAGGATGGACATCTTGCCTCAAGTCTTGTTATTCCCCGCGAAGGCGAGAATCCATAATCCACATAATTTGTGATCTGAGGATTAACGATGAAATTCGACTATCGCCTTCCCGCGCTGAAATTTTCAAAAGTGTATCCGCTTTATGTCGCAAAAGCGGAGCGAAAAAATCGCACCAAGGAGGAAGTTGACCAAGTTATTTGCTGGTTGACTGGGTACGATTTGACTGGCTTGCAACAGCAAATCAGTGCTGATAGCGATTTTCAGACATTTTTTGCTGAGGCTCCTGCGCTTCACCCAAATAGCTCGCTGATAAAAGGCCTCATTTGCGGTATCCGCGTGGAAGATATCGAAGACCCATTGGTGCAAAAAGTGCGCTATTTAGACAAGCTGATTGATGAGCTTGCTAAGGGGAAAGCGCTTGAAAAAATTATGCGGTGATGGATTCCCGTCTTCGCGGGAATAACGTTAGAACTTAATCCCAGCTGGATTGTTATTCGGCTCTTGGGGTGCAGCAGCAGGTCGCGCGGCACGGGTTGAAGCTGGCTTTTCGGTTACTTCTTTCTCAGCCTTTTCAACCACCTTTTTAGGGGTTAAAGACGTTGCTTCCGCATTCTTGTAGTTGCGCGGCAGGGTTGATGATTTGGGGTAACCGGCAGCATCCAAATACTTAGTCCACTCAGTTTCTTCGTAGCCTTTGAGTTGCTGTGCCGCGATGGTGGCGAGTGGGAAGTTGTTGTCAATATTGAGTTTTTTGTACGCGGCGATGTCTTCATTGCTGCTAATCGTGCGCTCAGCGAAAGGCACGCCGCGTTGGGTCAGCATCAAGCGAGCGTTGATGCAGGGGCCACAGTCTGCCGTGGTGTACAGGGTGACGGGGTAGCGACTGACGACTTGTTGCAAAGCGTAGGGCAATGACACGCTTGCGGCAGGATCAGCCGTTAACTTGTCGCCAGAGCCTGGCAGTGGCGGCACTTCAGAATAAGTTACCCGTCCATTCTTATCAACGCTTTTATATACTTGCTGGGCATATAATTGGTTGCTAGCAGGCGTAATTATTGCCAGTACAGCTATTAATTTGATAGCAGTTTGAAGGGTTTTAAAGCGATTGAGGACAGGCATCTGATTCATAAACCGATTTTATGCCATGCCTTGGTGGCGTAGCAAGGCGTCCAGTGTGGGTTCTCTGCCACGGAAGGCTTTGAACGAGTCCATGGCCGAGCGGCTGCCGCCTGATTCCAAAATCGCTTCGCGGTATTTGCGACCCGTTTTTGTGCCGTCGGCATCTCCAGTTAATCGCGCTTCTTCAAACGCAGCGTAGGCGTCGGCGCTGAGCACTTCGGCCCATTTGTAACTGTAATAACCCGCTGCGTAGCCTCCGGCGAAGATGTGGCTGAAGGTGTGGGCGGTGCGGCTGTAGGCGGGTGGTTGGATCAGGGCAATTTCTTTGCGAACTTGCGCCTGCAGCGCCATAAAATCTGGCTTGTTTTCGGTATCTTCCTGGACGTGAAGGAGCATATCGAACAAAGAAAACTCGATTTGACGAAGCGTTTGCAGCCCGCTTTGGAAGTTTTTAGCGGCTGTCATTTTGTCGAATAATGCACGCGGCAAAGGCTCGCCGGTATCGACGTGGGCAGTCATGTGTTTCAACACATCCCATTCCCAGCAGAAGTTTTCCATAAACTGGCTTGGCAGCTCAACAGCATCCCATTCCACACCGCTGATGCCAGAAACATCACGCTCGTTCACGGTGGTCAGCATGTGCTGCAGGCCGTGGCCGCATTCGTGGAAGAGGGTGGTGACGTCGTCGTGCGTTAATAAAGCAGGCTTGCCATCCACGCCGTCAGCAAAGTTGCAGACTAGGTGTGCCACTGGCGTTTGCAGCACACCTGTATCAGGTCGCAACCAGCGGGCGCGGACGTCGTCCATCCACGCGCCACCGCGTTTGCCGGTGCGAGCGTTGGGGTCTAGATAAAACTGTCCGACCAGTTTCGATGCACGTTCAATGCGGTAAAACTTGACGCTGTCATTCCAAACCGGTGCTTTGTCTTCACGAATCGCCACGTCAAACAAGGTTTCAACGATTTTGAACAAGCCAGCCAGCACCTTGGGCGCTGTCAAGTATTGCTTCACCTCTTGCTCGCTGAAAGAATAGCGAGCTTCTTTGAGCTTTTCACCGATGTATGGCCAATCCCAAGGTTGGGGATTCGTCAGATTCAGGTGTTCTGCAGCAAAAGCGCGCATGTCTGCCAAGTCTTTTTCAGCAAACGGGCGGGCGCGTTGGCCTAAGTCACGCAAAAAGGTGATGACTTCAGCGGGCGATTTCGCCATTTTGGTGGCTATTGAAGCTTCGGCGTAGTTATTGAAGCCCAAAAGCATGGCTTCTTCATGCCGCAGCGCCAAAATTTGGGCAATATTTGCCGAGTTATCGAATTTCTTGGCTTCTTCAGCCGTGGGGAAAGTCGCTTGGTCAGATGCTTTGGTGGAATTGGCTTTGTACAGAATCTCACGCAAGGCGCTGCTGGTGGTGAACTGCATCACAGGTAGGTAGCACGGCATTTTCAGCGTCAGCTTGTATTGATTCTCTTTGCCATCTTTGGCTGCAGCCGCTTTTGCGGTGTGCAACACGTCTTCAGGCACGCCGTCTAATTCGTCAAGTTTGGCGTAATAAACAAAAGATTCGGTCGCGTCCAAGGCGTTCTCGCTGAATTTTTGACTCAGCTCTGCTTGAATCGCTTGGATTTCGGCAAAACGCTCTTTGGCTGCACCTTGCAGTTCCGCGCCACTCAGCACAAAATTACGAACGGCGTATTTGTGCGCTTGCAGTTGCTCAGCATTCAGGGTTTTGACGTCTATCGCTTTGTATTTCGCGTACAACTGCTCGTTCGCACCCAGCGCGGTGTAAAACTCGGTGATGACGGGGAGCGATTCGTTGTACGCCGCCCGCAACTCAGGGTTGTCAGCAACGCTATTCAAATGGCTTACAGCGCCCCAAGCGCGGCCTAGCTTTTCGGTGGCAACGTCCAAAACCTTGGAGATTTCAAGCCAATTGGCAGGGAAAGCTTCTGCGGTGACGGTATCGAGTGCTTTTTGCGCATCTGCCAACAATGCATTGATCGCCGGTGCGATGTGCTCGGGCTTGATTTGGTCGAACAGCGCCAGTGAGGATGCTGCGTCTATCGTATTTTGAAGGAGTGGATTGGTCATAGAGGTAAATATATGGGTTTACGCGGCCAAAACAAGAACTACCAAGTGAATATTACATAGCTGCGCGTTCAGCAGAATTCAAAGTATTCACAAGCAACATCGTGATCGTCATCGGACCCACGCCACCCGGCACGGGGGTGATGTAGCTTGCGACTTCTTTGATAGCTGCAAAGTCCACATCGCCACAGAGCTTGCCATTGTCATCACGGTTCATGCCAACGTCAATCACGATGGCACCGGGCTTGACCATGTCTGCTGTCAAAACGTTGCGGCGACCGACGGCCGCAACGACCACATCAGCCTGCAAAGTGTGCTGTTTGATATTGTCTGTGGCGCTGTGGCAAATGGTGACAGTGGCATGGGCTGCCAAGAGCATCAAAGCCATGGGTTTGCCCACAGTGTTGCTGCGACCAATGACAACGGCGTGTTTGCCGCGCAGGTTGATGCCGGTGCTTTCGATCAGCTTCATGCAGCCAAATGGTGTGCATGGGTTGAAACCGGGTGCGCCCGTCATCAACTCGCCAGCACTCAAAGTCGAATAACCGTCAACGTCTTTGCTGGCAGCGATGGCTTCAATCACGGCATGAGGGTCAATATGCTTAGGCAACGGCATTTGCACCAAGATACCGTGGATGGTTTTGTCTGCGTTTAAAGCGGCAATCCGTGCCAACAAGTCTGCTTGGCTCAATGTCGCTTCGTACTTCTCAAAAACCGAGTACAAACCGCTGTCTTCGCAGGCTTTGACTTTGTTGCGCACATAAACCTGGCTGGCAGGGTCTTCACCCACCAAAATCACCGCTAAACCCGGCGTGATGCCGCGCGCTTTGAGGGCTAGGGTGCGCTGTGTGACTTCAGCGCGTAGTTGTTTGGAAAGGGCGATGCCGTCGATATTTTGAGCTGTCATGCTTACTGAAACTGAGTAGGAATTTTATAAATGAATTAAATATGCTCTAATATGCCTATAGCCGACGTATTTATTGCCTATATAGCTATAAAAAATATAGCAACTTAGATATTTTAAAAGGCAATAACTAAGCACCCACTTTAGGCGCATTTTTGCCTAAAGCGATTTTCAGCAAATCAGCCACCGTATTTGCACCCAGCTTTTCCATGATATTGGCGCGGTGCGCTTCTACGGTTTTGATGCTGATGGCCAAGTCGTCCGCGATTTGCTTGTTCAAACGGCCTGCGACGATGCGCTCTAAAACTTGCGATTCACGCGACGTGAGTTTACCCAACAGCGCATCACGGCTGGCGGAGGTCTGGTGGTCGGCAAAGGTGGTTTTGGCCTGCTCAAGCATGCGCTCAACCAAGCTGACCAAGGCTTCTTCTTTAAAAGGCTTTTGGATGAAGTCCATCGCGCCTTTTTTCATGGTGTCCACCGCCATGGGCACGTCGCCGTGACCGGTGATAAACACGATGGGCAGGGGAGACTGGCGCTCAATCAGGCGGTTTTGAAGATCCAAACCCGTCATGCCACCCATGCGGATGTCCACAATCAGGCAAGCCACTTCGCGGGCATCGTAACGGCTCAAAAAGGTTTCTGCTGAGTCAAAACAGCGCACTCGGTAATCTTTGCCCTCTAGCAACCATTGCAAAGAGTCTCGCACCGCCTCGTCGTCGTCCACAACGTAAACAGTGCCTTTTTTAGGAATCAAACTCATGCAAATACTCCTGCTTAATATAAATTCAGTTACGCTGCGTTCTGTGTTGTGGTGGCTTCTTGCAAACTCTCTAGCTGTAAAGGCAACCAAAACGCAAATCGACAGCCAACAACATCCGCTCCATTGTAGATGTTCTCAGCGGCGATGCGCCCCAAATGAGACTCTATGATAGAACGGCACAAACTCAAGCCCATGCCCATACCCTCAGCTTTGGTAGAGAAGAAGGATTCGTACAAACGCGCCATCACCTCGGGCTGAAGGCCTAAACCGCTATCAACTACCGCAAATTCAATCACTTGCCTGTCTTCAACCTTCTTGGGTGTAACGCGTAACTCCACAGTTCGGTTGGCAGAGCTGCGCTGCGCTGCGTCGACAGACTCTGCGGCGTTCTTCAGTAGGTTGATCAGCACCTGCTCGATCAAAATCGGGTCGACTAGCAAATCAGGCAAACGAGCCGCCACGTAGGTTCGCAAATGAACATTCCTGCGTCGCATTTCGATTTCGGCCAATTCTTTGGCGGCTTCCACCATAGCCTGCACGTTTGAGGCGGTTCGGTTGGGTGCGCTGCGTTTCACAAATGAGCGAATCCGCTGGATGATCTGTCCGGCGCGTTGTGCTTGTTTTGCCGTTTTATCCAGCGCTCCTAGCATCTCTTCTTCAGATATTTGCTTCGCTTTGATACGCGAAACAATGCCGTTGCAGTAATTATTAATGGCAGTTAGTGGCTGGTTCAACTCATGCGCCACACTGGAGGCCATCTCTCCCATAGTGATCAGACGGCTGGCGCTTTGCGCGCGTTCTGCTTGCTGTAAAGCCAAGGCTTCGGCATCGCGCCTGGATGTGATGTCAGTCGCAATCACCATTTGCGCCAATCTACCATCGACCCACGTCAGGTAACGTGAGCGGACTTCTAGCCACTTGGAAAGCTCGGGAATAAAAATTTCGAAGTTTTTGATTTGCGAAGTGCTGAGTTGGTCTAACGGCAAGCCCGCCAAGCTGTCCACATCGTCACCCATCTCTTCTAGCGGAAGCGCCATGACGACACCCGCTTGCGCAATTAATTGCAAGTGCCCCACGGTATCGCCGCCGAACCATTGGCGATACATTTTGTTGGCAAACAGCAGGTCAGATCGACCCAAAGGTGCAACCGACACGGAAGCGTCCATGCCCTCTAAAACCGTGATGAAGCGGTCTTGCGATTCGAGCAGTTGCTGGCGTACGCGGTTCGGTTCGGTGATATCTGTGGTTGATGTCATCAGACCTGTCTGCTGGCCTTTGGCATCAATCAAGGGCGATACATACATACGGGCATCAAACAATTTGCCATTTTTACGCTTCACGCGAATTTGAAAACCACCTGCGGGTGAGCGTCCAGCTAACTCATCTTCAAGCTGCTTGCTTAAGATTTCGTAATCTTGGGCTGGCCAGTAGGGGAAGGGCGCTGTTGTACCGATTAATTCACTCTCAGTCCAACCTGTCATCTCACAAAAAGCAGGGTTCACGTAGGTGATTTTTCCTTGCATATCAAGTGCACGCATACCTGTAAGCATGGAGTTTTCCATAGCGCGGCGAAAGTTGGTTTCGCTGATCAGTGCTTGCTGAGTCCGCATGCGCCTGCGGGTGTGGCGCCAAGTGGCAACCAGCATCCAAACGGTCAACGCGCTCAGTGCTGCGGTTAGCCAAAACAAACCACTGCCAACCAACCCTAAAGAGGTGCGATACGCTTGTGCACGCAAAACCAAGTCGTTGCCGACGGGTGAAACGGGGATTTGATACTCATTTGGTGCAGCAGCCCAAGGCAAGAGCTTGGTAGCCGCGTTGCGCGGCTTGATAGTTTGTCCTGCCAACACGGCATTTTTGCCGTTGATCAGGGATACCGCATATTTGGCGGTGATTTCGTTGGGTACGCCATAGCGTAAAACGCCATCCACAGAGTATTCACCCATGATGACGCCTGCAAATTTATTTTTTTCTGTTAGCGGAATATGCAGTTGCAAAATCGGTTGTGCGCCTTTTTCAAGAATAGGGCGTGAATACATGGGTTGCGCTAAGTCTTTGGCTAAATTAAATGCAAATGAACCTTCAGCTTCTTTAAAACTAACCGTACTACCGACACCACGCAATTGTTGGCTCGAAGCACTTGACGAGGCGTACGCCGCTCGGACACGTTGTTTGCTGTCAATCCAAGTAATAGCGTGCAATTCTGGATAGTTGTTGATCAGCGTTTCAGCTTGTGTCGTGAAGTCTTCAGCGTCAATCTCTTTGCTTGACACATCACGTGCCACACGCATCAGTTGTTCTTGCCGCTCTAACAGCCGCAGACGCAAACGTTGCTGAGCGTATTCGACATCGCGTTTGATGGTTTCTTGTTCTCGGTCTATTTCTTCTAATCGCAAGTATGAAAAGGAAGCCACGATGGCGGCTAAAAACAAAAGCACCGTGATCAGTGGCGCGATGCTGGCATATCGGTCTTGCCTGTTGGGTGACTGTCTGCGCCACCAACTGCGAAGCCATACGGGTATTCCCGTCACTGCGTCGGTTTTTTTACTTTTAATCGGGCTCAAATCCATACACAGAGTGTATTGCTTTGCATACATACTCTGATCCGCTTTAAAAGTATTTATAATTTCATTATGTGAAACAGTGAATCACCATTTGATATTTTTAAAAAATTATGCCACAATAGAGAACTTGACCTAATTTGCGTTTAAATTCGATGTAAGTTACGCGTCAATAAAATCAAAAACCAAGCCTTTTAAACCTAGTGGTATCACTGGATTAAAAGTCTAAATTAACAGGAGACAAAACATGTCAGCAGTTCCAGCCAATTTACAAGGCCTGATGCCCCAAGACGCCGATAGCCAAGAAACCCGCGAGTGGATGGACGCTTTGTCCGCCGTTATCGCCTCAGAAGGCCCTGAGCGGGCGCATTTCTTACTTGAGCAACTCTTAGAACACGCGCGCCAAAGCAGCATCGACATGCCGTTTTCAGCAACAACGGCCTACGTCAACACCATTGAGCCAAATCAAGAAGTACACGCCCCAGGTAATTTAGCCATAGAAGAGCGTTTACGCGCCTACATGCGCTGGAACGCGATGGCTATGGTGGTCAAAGCTAACCGTCATTACCCAGCGGATGGTGGCGATTTGGGTGGCCACATCGGTTCATTCGCCTCTTTGGCCAGCTTGTTTGGCGCCGGTTTCAACCATTTTTGGCATGCTGAATCTGAAAATCACGGCGGCGATTGCCTCTATATCCAAGGTCATGTGTCACCAGGTGTTTATGCCCGCGCCTATTTAGAAGGTCGTTTGACCGAAGAGCAATTGCTGAATTTCCGCCAAGAAGTTGATGGCAAAGGCTTGTCCAGTTACCCGCACCCTAAATTGATGCCAGAGTTTTGGCAGTTCCCTACGGTTTCCATGGGTTTAGGCCCGTTGATGGCGATCTACCAAGCCCGTTTCTTGAAGTATTTGCACGCACGCGGCATTGCGAACACTGAAAACCGCAAGGTTTGGGTCTTCTGTGGTGACGGCGAGATGGACGAGGTCGAATCATTAGGCGCGATTGGTTTAGCCGCCCGTGAAGGTTTGGATAATCTGATTTTCGTCATCAACTGCAATTTGCAGCGTTTGGACGGCCCAGTGCGTGGCAACAGCAAAATTGTGCAAGAGCTGGAAGGCGAATTCCGTGGGGCGGGCTGGAACGTCATCAAGCTGTTGTGGGGCAGCGGTTGGGACCCACTCTTGGCGCGTGACAAAGATGGCGCGTTGAAGAAGTTGATGATGGAAACCTTGGATGGTGACTATCAAGCGATGAAAGCTAACGACGGCGCTTACGTCCGTAAACACTTCTTCGGCAAAGACCCGCGCACCCTAGAGATGGTCGCTCACATGAGCGATGAAGAGATTTTTGACCTGCGTCGTGGCGGCCATGATTCTAAAAAGGTTTACGCTGCGTATCACAAAGCGGTTAACCACACTGGCCAGCCAACTGTGCTGTTGATCAAAACCGTCAAAGGTTTTGGTATGGGCAAATCGGGCGAAGGCAAAAACAACGTCCACCAAACTAAAAAATTAACGGACGAAGACATCAAAGCTTTCCGCGACCGTTTCAACATCCCAATTCCAGACAGCCAGTTGGCCGATCTGCCGTTCTACAAACCGGCTGACGATACGCCAGAAATGCAATACCTGCACGAGCGCCGTAAAGCCTTGGGTGGCTACCTGCCGCATCGCCGCACCAAGGCGGACGAGCAGTTCACCGTGCCAGCGTTGGAAACCTTCAAATCTGTGATTGAGCCGACCGCCGAAGGCCGTGAAATTTCAACGACCCAAGCCTATGTGCGCTTTTTGACGACCTTGCTGCGCGACCAAGCCCTCGGCCCACGCGTGGTGCCAATTTTGGTTGACGAAGCACGTACTTTTGGTATGGAAGGCTTGTTCCGTCAAATCGGTATTTACAACCCAGCAGGTCAAAACTACACACCGGTAGATAAAGACCAGGTGATGTATTACCGTGAGGCCAAGGACGGTCAAATCTTGCAAGAGGGTATCAACGAAGCGGGCGGAATGTCCAGCTGGATTGCGGCTGCAACGTCTTATTCGACGAACAACCGCATCATGATTCCGTTTTACGTCTATTACTCGATGTTCGGCTTCCAGCGTATTGGTGATTTGGCTTGGGCGGCGGGCGACATGCAAGCACGCGGCTTCTTGTTAGGCGGCACATCTGGCCGTACCACGCTGAATGGCGAAGGCTTGCAGCACGAAGACGGCCACAGCCACATCATGGCCGGTACGATTCCAAACTGTATCAGCTACGACCCAACCTTTGCACATGAAGTGGGTGTCATCTTGCACCACGGTATGAAACGCATGGTGGAAAAACAAGATAACGTTTATTTCTACCTGACGTTGTTGAACGAAAACTACGCGATGCCGGGTTTGACCGTTGGTACGGAAGAGCAAATCATCAAGGGTATGTATTTGTGCAAGCCGGCTGCTGCTAAAGCAGCTTTGACGGTGCAATTGTTGGGTTCAGGCACGATTTTGCGTGAATCTATCGCTGCACAAGAGCTGCTGGAAAAAGACTGGGGCATTGCCGCCAACGTCTGGAGCTGCCCAAGTTTCAACGAATTGACCCGTGATGGCCAAGACGCTGAGCGCCACAATTTGTTGCATCCGACGGATGCACCACGTATGTCGTTCGTGGGTCAACAATTATCCGCCCACGCTGGCCCTGTTGTCGCTTCGACCGATTACATGAAAGCCTATGCTGAGCAAATTCGTCCATTCATTCCGAACTACAAGGACGGCAAACATCGCGCTTACAAAGTGTTGGGTACAGACGGCTTTGGCCGCTCTGATTTCCGCTCCAAGCTGCGCGAGCATTTTGAGATCAACCGCCATTACATTGTGGTCGCCGCTCTCAAAGCACTGTCAGAAGAGGGAAGTGTGCCAGTCGCCAAAGTGGCTGAAGCTATCAAAAAATACGGCATCAAAACCGACAAAATCAACCCGCTGTACGCATAATAATTCTGGAGATAAATATGGCAATGGTAGACATCAAAGTTCCAGATATTGGAGACTTCGAAGAAGTGGCCGTCATTGAATTGATGGTCAAAGTGGGTGACACCATCAAGGTGGATCAATCCATCCTGACAGTGGAAAGCGACAAAGCATCGATGGAAATCCCGTCCAGCCACGCTGGTGTGGTTAAGGAAATTAAAATTGCCGTAGGCGGCAAAGTCAAAGAAGGCTCCATTGTTTTGTCACTCGAAGTGGCTGCGGATGCAGCTACTTCAGCGGTAGTTTCAGCACTCGCTGCAGCTGCTCCTGCACCTGCCCCCGCTGCACAAGCAGCACCTGCGGCTGTCGCGACTGCGGTAGTTGCTTCTGGCCCAGTCGAAGTCAAAATCCCTGACATTGGCGATTTCAAAGACGTATCTGTCATCGAGATTTTGGTCAAAGTGGGCGACACCATCAAAGTTGAGCAATCGTTGATGACGGTCGAATCCGACAAAGCAGCGATGGAGATTCCGTCATCAGCCGCTGGCGTGCTCAAAGAACTCAAGGTCAAGCTGGGCGACAAAGTCAATATTGGCGATTTGATCGCCATTTTGGAAGGGTCAAGCGCAGTGTCTTCAGCCGCTGTTGCACCGGCAGCCGCTGCCACTGTACCAGCCGCCGCACCGCAAGCTGCAGTATCCGCACCTGTTGCGGCTGCAATCGCAGCACCGGCAGCTCCCGCAGCAGCCGTGCCAGCGCATGCACCGACATCTAATACCTTGAACTTGCCGCATGCGTCACCCTCCGTTCGCAAGTTCGCACGTGAGCTGGGTGTTCCTTTGGCTGAAGTCAAAGGCAGCGGTCAAAAAGGTCGCATCACTGAACAAGACATCCAGCAGTTCACCAAATCAGTCATGGCTGGCGCTATACAAACAATAGCTGCTCAGGCAACAAATACGCCGGCTAAGGGTGGATATGGTGGTGATCTAGGTGGCATGACGCTCTTGCCATGGCCGAAAGTCGATTTCACCAAGTTTGGCACGGTTGAACGCAAAGATTTGTCGCGTATCAAGAAAATCAGTGGCGCCAACTTGCACCGCAATTGGGTGATGATTCCGCATGTCACCAACCATGACAATGCAGACATCACCGAGCTCGAAGCTTTCCGCGTTCAGATGAACAAGGAAAACGAGAAGGCTGGCATTAAGACAACCATGTTGGCATTCGTGATCAAAGCGGTCGTCTCTGCACTCAAGAAATTCCCTGATTTCAATGCGTCCTTGGATGGCGACCAACTGGTTTACAAGCAGTACTACAACATCGGCTTCGCAGCCGATACGCCCAACGGCTTGGTTGTACCTGTGTTGAAAGATGCTGACAAAAAAGGTATTTTCCAAATCTCGTCAGAGATGGGCGAATTGTCCAAAAAAGCACGTGATGGCAAGCTGGGTAGTGGTGATATGCAGGGCGGTTGCATCTCCATTTCGTCGCTCGGTGGCATTGGTGGTCGTTATTTCCACCCCATCATCAACGCACCTGAAGTGGCAATTTTGGGTTTGAGCAAATCGGTGATGGAACCAGTTTGGAACGGCAAAGAGTTCGCGCCGCGCCTCATGCTTCCGTTGTCCCTCAGTTACGACCACCGCGTGATTGATGGTGCTTCTGCTGCTAGATTTAACGCTTATTTGGGTCAAGTTTTGTCAGATTACCGCCGTATATTGCTATGAAAGCCGTGTTATGACCACGGTTGTTGTCGTTAAAAAAGGCAAGCAAATCGCCATTGCGGCAGAAACGCTTGTGACGTTTGGCGATACCCGGCTGACGCATCGGTTTGAAAACAACACCAAAATTTTCAAATTCGATACGGCAAGTGGGCCCACTTATGTGGGCATGGCGGGTACGGTGGCGCATTTCCCCGCCTTGCGCAAAGTCATCAACGCTTTGCCCAAGGCAGAGCGTTTGTTTGGCAGCAAAGACGAGGTGTTTGACACCTTTTTGAAGCTACACCCCATGCTCAAAGAAACCTTTTTCTTGCAAACCAAGGAAGAAGACAGCGACCCGTATGAGTCCAGCCAGTTCAGCGTGTTGATAGCCAACCAAACCGGCATTTATGGCCTGTACAGCTACCGCGAAGTGTTTGAATTCAAAGAGTTCTGGGGAATAGGATCTGGCCGTGGTTTTGCACTGGGTGCCATGCACGCCACCTATGCCAAAGCCAAAACCGCACGTGAAGTGGCTGAAGCTGCTATCAAAGCGGGTTGCGAGTTTGATAAAAATTCCGGTGGATCTATGGATATTTTCACCATCAAAATGAAGTGACTTTATTCATAAATAATTCATAAATCACTCATAAATCATTTAGAGACGCATTAAGAAGGATAACAACATGGCAAATATAGACATCAAAGTGCCGGATATTGGTGATTTCGCAGAGGTAGCGGTCATCGAATTGCTGGTCAAAGTGGGCGACACCGTCAAAGCCGAACAAAGCTTGATCACGGTTGAATCCGACAAAGCGTCGATGGAAATCCCTTCCAGCCACGCAGGTGTGATCACCGGTTTGAGTATCAAAATCGGCGACAAAGTCAAAGAAGGCTCAGTCATCATGACTATGGATGTGGCTGGTGGCGCAGCTGTATCTGCTACACCTGTTGCAGCACCTGCGGCAGCTCCAGTGCCATCAAATGCGGCATCAAATTCGGCATCAGCCGGCGTATCTATTGCCTCAGTAGCTATTAATACTATAGCATCAAATTACGCTGGCACAGTCGATTTAGAGTGCGATTTGATGGTTCTGGGCGGTGGCCCAGGTGGTTATTCTGCGGCCTTTAGAGCGGCAGATTTAGGCTTGAAAGTCGTTTTGGTAGAGCGCTACGCAACGATTGGCGGCGTGTGTTTGAACGTGGGTTGTATCCCATCCAAAGCGCTGTTGCACGTTGCAGCGGTGATGGACGAAGTGGCGCACTTGGGTGATTTGGGCGTCGATTTCGGCAAACCAGCTGTCAATATCGACAAACTGCGCGGTCACAAAGACAAAGTGATTGGCAAATTGACCGGTGGATTGGCTGCCATGGCCAAAATGCGCAAAGTCACGATCGTGCGCGGCTACGGCTCGTTCGTAAGCGCGAACCACATCGAAGTAGAAGAAACTTCTGGCACAGCACAAGAAAAAACGGGCGCGAAGAAAGTTATCGCCTTCAAAAACGCCATCATCGCCGCAGGTAGCCAAGCCGTTCGCCTGCCTTTCATGCCAGAAGACCCGCGTGTGGTGGACTCTACGGGTGCTTTGGCGCTCAAAGAAGTGCCTAAACGCATGTTGATTTTGGGTGGCGGCATCATCGGTTTGGAAATGGGAACCGTGTATTCCACATTGGGGGCACGCTTGGATGTGGTCGAGATGATGGACGGCTTGATGCAAGGCGCTGATCGCGATTTGGTCAAAATCTGGCAAAAAATGAACGCGCCACGCTTTGATAACATCATGCTCAAAACCAAAACCGTGGGCGCGAAAGCCACGCCAGCGGGTATTGAGGTGACCTTTGCCGCAGCAGAAGAGGGCGGCACAGCGCCTGCGCCTCAGACTTACGACTTGGTATTGCAAGCCGTGGGCCGCACACCAAACGGCAAAAAAATTGCGGCAGACAAAGCCGGCGTTGAAGTCACAGACCGTGGCTTCATCCCCGTCAACATCCAAATGCGCACCAATGTACCCAATATTTTCGCGATTGGCGACATAGTGGGACAGCCCATGCTGGCGCACAAAGCGGTGCATGAAGCGCATGTGGCGGCTGAAGTGATTGCTGGTGAGTTACAAGGCAACAAAGAGCTGGCAGCCGCAGCGTTCAACGCCCGCGTGATTCCAAGCGTCGCCTACACAGATCCTGAAGTGGCTTGGGTTGGTCTGACCGAAGACGAAGCAAAAGCCAAAGGCATCAAGGTCAAAAAAGGCCTGTTCCCGTGGACGGCATCAGGCCGCGCGATTGCCAATGGCCGCGACGAAGGCGTCACCAAACTGCTGTTTGACGACTCACCCGAAGCGCACGGCCACGGCAAAATCTTGGGCGGCGGCATGGTCGGCACGCATGCGGGTGACATGATTGGTGAAATCGCCTTGGCAATCGAAATGGGTGCAGACGCCGTAGATATCGGCAAAACCATCCATCCGCATCCGACACTGGGTGAGTCAATTGGTATGGCAGCGGAAGTTGCGCATGGCAGTTGCACGGATTTACCGCCGGCGCGCAAATAGACCCACCATCCAAGTTCCCCTGCAAACCCCGAACCCTTAACGGTTCGGGCAGCGCTAGCCCTCCTTCATACCTGAGCTGTATTGATTCTTTTGATATGTTAAGGTCGTTTGGATGGTGCGCCCTTCTTGAGGCGTTGATTTCGCATGACGACAGCAGCTAGGCCACCCACAGTCAGTAGACCGCCCAGCAGGATGCCCGTTATGTCTCCAGCTAGCTGACTGACCATTTCCCATTGGTCAGCAAACACGCGACCTAGCCCGCCGAACAGTGCGACCCAAATCAATTCGCCTGTGATCACCGCAGTCATGTATTTTCGCCAAGAAAATCGGGTCGAACCCGCCAGTAAATTCACCGGCAGTGCTATCGGCGTCAAAAGAAACCGCGTCAGGAAAATGCTCCAAACACCCCAACGTTCAAACAACTTTGTCGACTGGACGCCGCCTTCGCCTTGTCGCAACCATTTCGGCAAACGTGCAGAAGCGTAGCGACCTATTAGGTAGCTGCAGCCGTCACCTGCCACTGCGCCTGCAAATGCAGAAAGAGCCGCTCCTTCCCATGCCAAGTAACCCTGCTGACTGAAAGCCCCTGCGGCCACAAGCAGAACCGTAGCTGGTAGCGGAATACCTGTAGCGGCAAGGAACAGAGTTACAGCAAGTAGAAGATTACCGTAATTCAAGAGCGCAGTTAGCAACCATTCAGTCAAAACTGTCACGGTGAAATCCTAGTGCCGTCAGTTTTGTCGGTGCGGCGTGCCACGATCAAATTTTCAACTTTTTTCCGAGCTGATGTCGGGTCTTGCCCAGAAGCATCGATCCATTCACGCAAACTGCGTTCCGAATACCCTAGTGCAGCAACACCAAGCGCAGTGCGAAGGTCGGTTTCCTCAACCCCATAGGCGTGAGCAATGTAGGACAGTGTCATCCAGCCGCGTAGAGTCTCGACCTGAATCTCACCGCTTTGTACTTTTCGTGAATAGTCCAACTGATTCAGTATGCGTAGTCCAAACAGGGCTATCAGTGCGACTCCTACGACCAGAATCAACCCAACCATCCAGCGCGGAAGCCCCCGACTTAATGATGCAATCCACGACATTTTTATTCGCTTTCAAGTTGGAATCTTTAAAAAATTTCAATACTATATTAAGTGACAATTTGATATCGGCACATTTGATTTAGATCAAACATGCGCCTATGGAAAAATCATGCTGTAGATAATAGTGGCTTTTTAGTTGTCATAGTTTACTTTTTAAATATGCCTTTAGCCGTCGTATTTATTGCCTAACTTGCTATAAAAATAATAGCGTTAAATTAAGAATTTATCGCCAAGGAGTAGATAAACTAAAAACTGCTGAATACTTAGAAGTTCAGCCGTTGCCTGTAAAAAGCTCAGCCATAGTCTTGCGCAACCAAACATTACCCGCGTCTTGGTTGTAGCGCTCATGCCAATGCTGTTTGACTTTGTAGCTGGGTAGCAGCATGGGCGGCTCTAGCACTTTGACGTTTTCTTGTTGTTCTAGTGCATGGCCCAACTGGCGTGGGACGATGACCAAAAACTCGGTTTGTGCCACGATTCGCGCTACGCCCAAGTAGCTGGGCACGCGCAGCACGATGCGGCGGTCAATTTTGTTTTTGGCTAATACTTTATCCACAATCGAGTGCCCCGTGCCAGACGATATGACTTGGATATGCCCTTCGTTTGAGAACCCCTTGAGTGTGAGCTTGTTGCCGATGCGCGGGTGGTTGCCAGATGCGAGACAGACAAAGTTTTGCGCAAACAGCGCTTGCTGGTAAAAACCTGCCTCTAGATCGGGCGTAAAACCCACTGCCAAGTCAACATCGCCAGACTCTAAGCTGCGGCGGCTATCTGGCGAAATCTTCTCGCCGGCGATGACGAGACCTGGCGCGATGGTTTGCAAGTGGTTGATGAGACTAGGCAACAAGACAATTTCGCTGATGTCGGTCATGCAGATTCGAAACTCGCGTTTGGACTCTTGGGGTAAAAATGCAGCGCTGGCTCCGCGAGACTTCTCTAACCTCAGCAGCGCCTCTAGCAAATCGGGATAAATCGTTTGCGCTCGTGGCGTTGGTGACATGCCGGCTGAGGTGCGACAAAAAAGAGGATCGTCAAAATGACGACGTAGCTTGTTTAAAGCAATGCTGGCGCTAGCTTGCTCCATGCCTAAGGCTTGTGCAGCGCGAGAAACGCTTTGGGTTTTGTAGATTTCTACGAAAACGCAGAGCCAGTCTAAATCAAGTTTTGCCATGATGAATGTTTATGAATGCTTAGACAATATATCAAAACTATATACCAAATATTAGAAATATGACTTTGACGACATAGTGGGACTCTGCGATAGTCGCTTAACTTCAAACGATAGAGGAGACAAAGATGCAATTTCACCAAAACGGATTTCGTACCGGAGACCCTAGTTTTTTCGATGCGGCTTCAACTGTATCCAGAGAGACAAGAGTCAATTTGCCCACCGAAGCCGATGTTCTCATCGTAGGTTGCGGCCCAGCTGGGCTGACTTTAGCCGCGCAATTAGCTGCATTTCCAGATATCCGTACTGTGATTGTTGAGCAAAAACCTGGTCCGTTGCAGCTCGGTCAAGCTGACGGTGTCGCCTGCAGAACCATGGAAATGTTCGAGGCTTTTGGTTTTGCCGACCGCGTGTTGAAAGAGGCTTATTGGGTGAATGAAACGACTTTTTGGAAGCCTAGCGAAGCTGACCGCAGCCGCATTGCGCGTAGCGGGCGGGTGCAAGACGTGGAAGACGGCTTATCGCACATGCCACACGTGATTTTGAACCAAGCGCGTGTGCATGATTTTTATTTGGACATCATGGAGAAATCGCCTTCGCGACTGGTGCCGCATTACAACCGTAAATTTGCTGGGCTAGAACGCGCTGCAGATGGGGTAACTGATTTTCCGGTGACAGCACGGTTTGAACGTCAAGATTCTGGACACGAAGGCAAGATCGAGACGATTCGTGCTCGTTATGTTGTAGGCTGCGACGGTGCTCGCAGTGGCGTACGTCAAGCGATTGGTGCGTCTTTGAAGGGTGATTCGGCCAACCATGCGTGGGGCGTGATGGATGTTTTGGTGAACAGTGACTTTCCGGACATTCGGTTCAAATCATTGATTCAATCTGCAGAGGAAGGCAGCATTTTGATCATCCCGCGAGAGGGCGGCTACTTGGTTCGCTTGTATGTGGAGTTGGACAAACTGAACCCGAATGAGCGCGTAGCGGGGCGCAACATCACCATTGAGCAGTTGATTGCGGCCGCCAAGCGAATTATTCATCCCTACACCTTGGACGTCAAAGAAGTCGCATGGTGGTCGGTCTATGAAATTGGCCAGCGTTTGACGGATAGGTTTGATGACTTGCAGCCCGAAGAAGTGGCAACACGTTTGCCGCACATTTTCATTGCGGGCGATGCATGTCACACCCACAGCCCAAAAGCGGGGCAGGGCATGAATGTCTCGATGCAAGACGCGTTTAACCTAGGTTGGAAGCTGGCAGCGGTTTTGCAGGGGCGCAGCCCAGCCAGCTTGCTCCGCACCTACTCGGCAGAGCGGCAAGCCGTCGCTAAAGACCTGATTGACTTTGACCGCGAGTGGGCAGCGATGTTGAGCGACCCGAAAACGCAAGCCGGTGGCGAAGTGCAGCGCTACTTTGTGCAGCATGGCCGCTACACCGCTGGTACGGCAACATGCTACAAACCTGCGCTGCTGACGGGGCAAGCAACATATCAACCATTAGCAAAAGACTTGCTGATTGGCACACGCTTCCATTCCGCACCTGTGATTCGCGTTGGAGATGGCAAGAAAATGCAGTTGGGCGAAACTTTGGCAGCCGATGGTCGCTGGCGCTTGATCGCGTTTGCGGGTAAAGCTGACGGCGCAAGCACGTCGTCTAGCATCGTAAAACTGTGCCAGTTTCTTACAGACTCGCCGCAATCTCCCCTCAGACGCTTCACACCGGTTGGTGGTGATGTGGATTCTGTTTTTGACGTGCGAGCCGTGTTTCAACAAAGCCACCACACAATTGCGGTGACGGATTTACCAGCACTGCTGTTTCCCCAAAAGGGACGCTACGGTTTGCACGACTATGAAAAAGCGTTTTGCAATATCGATGAAACAAGCCAAGACATTTATGCCATGCGAAATATCAACCGCGAGCTTGGCTGCTTGGTCGTGGTGCGGCCAGATCAGTACATTGCCCATATCTTGCCGCTTGATGCAACCGATGTACTAGCTGCTTTTTTCGATGGCTTCATGTCTGAATAGCATCCGTTTTTACGCTCAAAAAAAGGGAAAACACTGAGTAACTAGCCAGCGCTACCGATTTAAACTAGTTTCAGTTTTAACTGAACATAGGAGCATAAGATGAAGACAACGGCATGGAAACTTGGGGGCGTGGTAGCGATTGTTTTGGGATTGGCGGGCTGCAGCACAATGCCATCTACGCCCAAAGCAGGCTACAAAGCGGCTGACGGCGCACCAAAATCCGTCCTGTGGGTTGGAAACAGCTTCTTTTATTACAACAACTCTATGCACGGGCATGTTGGTAATTTGCTCTCTGCCGCTAAAGTTACTGGCGTTCGGCAAACTTCGGCCACCATCAGTGGGTCAGGTATCAATTGGCATGATGTCTCGGCGCATTTCAAGCCAGGCGGGGTGGGTAGTTATTCGTTTTTGCCTGGAAACGTGGTTAAGTTCAACACCCTAGACCGTCCTTTTGACGTGGTCATGATGATGGATTGCAGCCAATGCCCGATTCATCCGCAATTGCAATCTGTGTTTTATGAATACGCTAAAAAACACAGCGATACAGTGAGAAGTTATGGTGCTGAACCTGCACTTTTTGCATCTTGGGCTTACCAAGATGCGCCAGAAATGACCCAGCAATTGCTGACTGAATATGTCAAAGCAGGTAAGGCAAACAATGCGCAAGTGATACCCGCAGGCCTAGCGTTTGCCAACTCCATCAAAATCAAGCCAGATTTGAATTTGTATGTTGCTGACAAACGCCACCCAAGTTTGGCGGGAACTTATTTGGCAGCTAACGTTGTAATGGCGTCGCTGTTCAAACAAAACCCTGTTGGTAACACCTACACAGCAGGTTTGCCAGCTGAAACGGCTAAGCACCTACAACAAGTGGCTTGGGATACGGTTCAGGCATTCAAGCCTTAAATGCACTGAAAATACATAAAATACGCAATAAATATGCCTCTAGCCTGTGTATTTATTGCCTTAGAAGCTATAAAAATAATAGCTAAATAACAGCAAAATACATTCAGGCAATTTATTATCTAAGCTTTGCCACCGCTTGCAGCTCTGCCACCAGCCGGTCAAAATCAAGCGGTTTGTGCAGCAGTGTGCAATGGGGAAGTTGTTGAATGGATTGCAAATCTTTAACGGCCGTATCCCCTGTCAAAATAATGGCAGGTAATACATTGTTATCGTTATTATCAGTTATTCGATATTGATCTCTTGCATACTGCACAATATCCACGCCTGTACCACTTTCGCCTAAACGGTAATCGGTTAAAACGAGATGAATTAAAGATTGATTATCGATATATCGTTTAGCATCATTGACATCTGTACAGATATAAACAACTGCACCTGCCGCTTGCAGTAAATTTGAAAATAACTCGCGTATTTGAGGTTCGTCTTCCGCATAGAGTAAATGTAAATTTGCAAGCGGTGCATTATTAATATTGGCATTAATATTATCATTAGTTTTCAATATATTTGGTATTGTTTTTTCTACCTTTTTCAAGCTTAACCAAAATGTACTGCCGTGGTCTAATTTTGATACCAGACCTATTGGTGTTTGGGTCAAGTCTGCCAAGCGTTTGACAATTGATAAACCCAAGCCCAATCCGGCGTCATTGTTGCGTGCCGGGTTGTTGATTTGCGCAAATTCGTCGAATATCGTTAATTGATGTTTGGCACTGATCCCTAAGCCCGTGTCGCGTACCTCAATGCGGCCGCGCGCAGCTCGCCAAGCCACCCAGACACCGCCAGTTTGTGTATATTTAATGGCGTTGTGAATCAAGTTTGACAAGATGCGATCCAGCAGTTCAGGGTCTTGCTCGACCCAAGCTTCTGTGGGTACAAAGCGCAACCACAGGCCTTTTGATGCGGCCAGCTCGCCAAATTGAGCATCAAACTTATCAAACAATGGTTGTAGTTGAACCGCTTGCATGTGCGGTATGACATTGCCAGAATCGATACGTGAAATATCTAAAACGCGGTCAAACAAACTGCGAATCGTGTTGAGGTTGACATCAATTTTGTCAATGACAGTTTTATCTTGGCTGTTGATTTGGCTGGATTTTTGTAAACTTTGAAATAACAAGCTAATCACTTGCAGCGGTTGCCGTGCATCGTGACTGGCAGCAGTGAAAAAATTGGATTTTGCTGCATTTGCAGCATCGGCACGTTCGCGCTCGATATTTAGTTTGACCGTTAATTCTTCCAACTCAAAGCGTTGTTTGATGGGTAGCAAAATCGCACTTGAAGCGTTGACGCCATATATAGCCATACTTATAGTGGAAATTATGAAATACATCGCAATAATAAGATGCGCGCTATCCGTCTTTAGCAAAAAACTGATGGTCATAGGCAAGTAGACCAAAGCGGGCAAAAGCCGTGCTGCTGTGGGGTGCGCCATATTTTTTATAAAGGCGCTGAACATATACATCGTGGTTCCCACCACCACCATGATCTCCCAATCTGGCTTTACTTCGATCAGAAACAACGCAACAAAACCCAAAAGCAAACTATCGAGCCAACAGTTCCAAACCAAGAGCTGTAAATACCGCTGAGATTCTGCTGGTAGTTGGCGCTGTTCTAAAGGCTGCCGGCGGTGGTAAACATGTAGTGCAAAATATAAAAGTGAATTCAAGCCCCATGCGAGCAGGGCAACAATTAACCACGGTGGATGAGGCCAAACGACCGTTTGATACCAAAACAAGACGCTGAGTAGCGGCACAGTAATCGCCCGCACCAACATGCCTTTGTACAAATTCTCTTTGACGACAGCACGAATCCTTGCGTCTTGCAGTAAGTTTGGATTTTTATCCGTCATAGCAGCCAATTTTGTGATTTCACAATGGCTTCAGACCTGTTGCTCACCTCCATCACCGAATACAGCGTGTGCAAATGACTTTTTATCGTACCTAAGCCGATGCCCAATTGCGCTGCGATGACTTTGCTGGGCTTACCGGTATGTAACTGCTTCAGTATTTCGCGCTGTCTGGGTGTTAATTGAGAGCTGCCTTGTTGCGACATTGGCGACAATTGCGCCAAAGTGGACTGCTTTTTATGCGATTGCGATGTGCCATGCTCACCGCCCACGCCATTAAATCTGTGCGGCAACTGTAAAGCGGCGCGAAGTTGAGTCAACAGCTCGTCCGCCCCTTTGGTTTTGTTAACGGCGCAATAAACACCACTGGTCAGCAACCTCTGTACCAAGCTCGGGTCTTCCAAGGCGGTACAGACGATAACGGGGATGCCAACTGCGCGTTGCGTGATCTGTTCAACACTTTCCACGCCGCGCATGCCTGGCATACGCAAATCCAAAATCACCGCATCAAAACGGTTTTCGGTCGTTTGCGCATCTAATTGATCAACCACGCTTAGATAATCACACGCCACATCACATACACCCTCAGGCCAATCCGTGCGAATCATCAACACCATGCCGTCGCGCATCATGGCGTGGTCGTCAGCGACTAATATTCTCGGTCGTGTGCTTATTGGCATTTCTGGATGATAGCGCAAGCTTTAAGTACATCAATTAGCGGCTGGAGCGCACCAAACGCAGACCGAACGTGCCACCACGCGATTCTTTGTTACCCGCAGTGTCTGGTGGTCGAACAACCACGCCATTATCATCTCTGTCAGCCGCAGAACTCGACCAATACGTGCCCGAACTTGTCTCAGGAAAATCTGCCAATTTGCTACTTATTTGCCCTAAGCCTGCTAACTCGTCACGGGTTGGCAAACGCCAATCGGAAAACCCGCAAAGCGCGGTGCTGTTGATGCTATTTCTATATCCCAAAGAGTTTGCAGCAGCTGAGACTTCACCCGCCGTGGGTTGTCTTGTGCAACTTGGGCAAGCAGGTGTTGATACCCGTACTTGCGCCGCAGCGCTATTGTCATAGTTGGTATACGTACGCCCAATCCCTTGCGGATGCGCGGGGTTTGGATTTTTACCTTCCCAAATCAAGCCCGTTGCATAGTCTTTGGCACATTGAATGCCGTAATTCCCACCCGCTGGGTTGGTGACGTAGCCGTAGCCAGTGGTTGGCTCAGCTGTAGGTGCTGGAGTTGGAGTAGGGGACGGTGCAGGAGTTGGCGTTGGTTCAGGCGCAGGTGTTCCCGCTGGGGTGGGGGCGGGCGTAGGGACTTCAGCCGGTGCGGTTGCATCACCGCCACCGCTGCAGGCCGCAAGTAGTGCAGTCGTTAAAGCAATTGATGCAAATATTGAGTTTGATTTGGAATGTTTCATACAGATTCATGTAAAAGATTAATTTCGCACAAGCCGCACATGCGCCTTGTTATTTCGGTGGTATTTGAAGACATGGCCGTCCTTGAATAGAACGATCATGGCTTGCGTGGCATCAGTTTCGTGCGGGGAAGATGACCAGTAGCGGTTTGCGACTGTGTCTGGAAAAGCTCTGGCGTCAACGGCTGCAGGTCGCCCTGACTTTTCAACCAACGTGCCCAGCTCTTCGATGTTTGGCACGCGCCAAGCAGATTGGCGGGTAGCACGGCTTTTGGCATGGGCTAAAGCGCCTTTGAAGTTGTGCTCAGTTGCCTTGCCTTCGCAGCGGTCATAGCTAAACTGCTGTCCCTCGCTGCACCGCCGCCATGTCAAGCCAGTTGATGTGTCTGTGACCTCAGCGCCGTTGGCGCTGTAGGTGAAGCGGTCTTGTGCGTGTGCGGGTTGACTGAGCAATGTCATAGCAAAAGCTATAGCTATGATTGAAAACGAAAAACGTTTCATGGCTGTTCTCCTAGTTAGTTTTGAATATCTGACTATCTTTACCGCACCAAGCGGACCAGTGCACCAAAACCGCCACCACCGTTATTGCGGTAGTTTTCGCTACTGGTGCCAGTGTTAAAGTTGACTACCCATACTAAATAAGCGGCTGCAGTACTCGGCGTAGACGAAGCGTAAAAGTAGCCTTGAGTATTTGGAAACGCTGCATTATCAATTTTCGGCGACTCCGTAGATTTAACCAGTCCCAAAAGTTCATCTTTAGTAGGCAAACGCCATACATTTGAACCACATAGATTTGTAGCATTCACTGCATTTTTGAAACCTACTGAATTGTTTAAATCATTAATTTGACTATTAGAGACGGGAGTTGGCACACCGCTGTTGTAATTTTGATTTCCCGTTGTGCTGTCATAGTTATTTAATATCCGACCTCTGTATCGCAAATCACTTCCAGAGGTCGTCTGCCCTTGCCAAATCAAACCTGTAGCGTTGTCTCGCACACATTCTGTTAGTTCGTAATACTGTGCCACTCCGGCCGAATCACAACCTTTGAATACGCGGGAATAGGCCGATGGCAACGCTGGTGCGGGGGTGCAGGTGGTGGTCACCAGTGTAGTGGTGGTACCGCCTCCTGTTCCTGTTCCTGTTCCTGTTCCTGTTCCTGTGCCTGTGCCTGTGCCTGTTCCTGTTCCTGTGCCTGTGCCTGTGCCTGTGCCTGTGCCTGTGCCTGTGCCTGCGTCTGTATCCGTAGTTGTACCCGTGCCACCGTCTGTGGTAGTCGTGGTTTCTGCTGGTGCAGTA
>JBEBJY010000011.1:0-55378 GCA_040079635.1 Burkholderiaceae bacterium
TAGCCATGTTCTAGCAATAGCCAACCGCCAGACGTCAAAAAATCTGGCGCTTGCTGGATGATTTTGCGGATATCGTCCAAACCGTCTGCGCCAGAAGTGAGTGCTTGCTTGGGCTCATGCGCCAGTGCTGCCATGTGCCAATCGCCTTCGACGATGTAGGGTGGGTTGCTGACGATCACGTCAAATTTGGTGTTGGATGTGCCGTTTTTCAAAGCATCAAACCACGAGCTTTGTAAAAAATTAACGTTTAGATTCAAGTGCTTGGCGTTGTTTTGAGCCACGGCTAAAGCATCGGCGCTGGCATCTAAGGCGGTGACTTGCCAGTCAGGGCGGACTGATTTCAGCGCCAAAGCAATCGCACCACTGCCAGTGCCCATGTCCAAAATGCTATGGGCGGCATCAAAAGTGAGCGCCCACTCCACCAAAGTCTCAGTGTCAGGGCGGGGCACCAAGACGCGCTTATCGACCTGCAAATCCAGTCCAAAAAACGGCTTACTGCCCACGATGTAAGCCAGCGGTTCACCCGCTAAACGGCGTTCGCATAGGGCGCGGAAGGCGAGGGCGGTGGGTTCGCTCAGCATCTCATTGTCATGCGTGATGAGCCAGGCGCGGTCTGCCTGCGAACGGCCTAGCGCATGCAGCATCAGAAGTTGGGCGTCAAGGCGCTCAACGCTAGGTTGGGTGCCAAATTGGGCGGCAAATTGTAGGGCAGATTGGATGTTCAAAATACGAATTTTACTATGATTTTAATAGCATCTTAGGCAATAAATACGCCGGCTAGAGGCATATTTGACCTCTGAAATGACTTAAATCAGTACTTCTTTGAGTTTAGCATGCCAAACTTTGGCTAATTTATGCCAGCCTGAGGCGTTGGGGTGGATTTCGTTGAGCCAGTCGCCATCGCTGCCCTCAGTGCCTTCAGCGGCGGGCGTCAACGTGCCATCGGTTGGCACGACGTGGACGTTTGCTCTGCCCATCGTCCACCCCGCTATGGTGGTTTGCACGTCGTTGAAGATGCTGCCGGTCAGGTCTGGCCACAAATCTGCGGGGATGCTGTTTTTGAGGTAAGCCGCGTATAACCAAGCTTTGTTGCCCGCAAGCGCGTGGGCATTGCGGGCGGTGGGGGTGTCGTAGTTGTTGAGAAAAATGGGTACATCGGCATGAAAACGGCTGTTTTGCACCACGTCATACAGTCGGCCAAAGTGAAAGTCTAAAAAACCGACCAATTTCGCCACAGCCTCGCGGTCTATGCAGTCGTGGCCGCTGGCGGGGCGGGGCAGGACAGCCAAGTCCTTCAAAATGCCCAAGCCGGGGTCTGGGTCGCGCGCGGCGTCGATAAAGTCATTGCCGCCGGCGCTGAGCAAAATCGCGTCGAATTTCCAAGGCAAATCGTCATTCAACCAGCTGGAGAAATCGTCTTGCGCTTGGCCACCCATGCGGCGCATGGTGTCGCCAAACATGGCGACGTTGACGAACATCACGTCTTCGAATGTTTTGTCAAACTCGGGCGCGAGGCACTGCAACAGCGAGGTGTGGAACATGGAGCTTCGGTCCATCCACGAGTCGCCCTCGACCAAAATGCGGTATTTGAAGTGCGCGGGCGTCAACCCGTTGGCAATTTGACCAAAGTACTCGTTGCCGTACATGACGATGCTGGACATGGTAGACCTCCTTATAAGTTATGTTTAAGGCTACATTTAAGGCCAAACCCCTTGGTCTTGGCAATTTTCCACAGCCAACTGGCCAGCGGCAGCGTTGTTTTTGATGAACACCTGGCTTGAGGGCGATACGCCATAGCTACCGTCGTCGCACTGCACACTTTGGGTGCTGCCGATGACGATGACGGTTCCGGGTTTGACGGTGCAGGCGGTCAAGCGGTTGAGCGCACTCCAGTTGGGGCAGATGCCATAGTCTTGGCGGTAGGCATCGCGTGAGCCGCTGGGTCGGGTCAAGGCCCACCAGCTGCCGTATTGCGAGGCCGCGATCTGGCCATCCCACAGGCGGTACACCTGCAGCGGCTGGTTGACTTTGAAGGCTTTGCCTGCACAGATGCCCCCTTTAAGCGATGCTCCTAGAGCAAGCGCCAGCATCGCGGCGTCGTCCACCACCGTGGCTTCTGGCAAGGCGTTGACCCCATTCAGCATACACACTTGGCCGTCTATACCTACGGTTTGGGAGGTGCTGGACGTTGAGGAGATGCTGCTGCAGGCGCTCAGGCTGCCCAACAGCACGGCAAAACACAGGCGTTCTACTGAACGCAACCCAGGAGAAGAAGGGGTCATGTCCTCTCGGACCACTGCACCCCGCCAGTCGCCCAATTTTGACGTGGAATGTCGAAAAGCACCACATCGACGGATTCGGGTTTTGAACCCAGACTCTCAACAGCAGCTTGGGTCAGGGCTTTGACGAGGGCTGTTTTTTGCTCTGGCGTGCGGCCTTCTAATAGTTCTACGCGGATGGTTGGCATGGTGTTCCTAGAAATAATCTTGACTGCTAATTTTCGGTCAGAATGCAGATTATGTCTAACCCTACAGATTCAGCGCCATCGCAAACGCCAAATGCCTTCAACTCGATGAGCGCCTTACGCGGTTTCGCGTGGCTCTTAGCGCTTCAAACGGTGGGCGAACTCGTCGTGAAACAGTTGGGTCTTACCGTACCAGGCCCCGTTTTAGGCATGATTTTTTTATTGCTCGCGCTACGCTGGCCTAGCGTTCAAGCGGAGGTGGCTAGTTGCGCAGAGTTTTTGCTGAGCCATTTGTCTTTACTTTTCGTACCTGTGGGCGTTGGGGTGATGACGCACCTCGGTATTTTCAATGATTTTGGTTGGCGCATCGCCATCGTGTTGGTCGTGTCTACTTGGGTCGGCTTGTCCGTAACCGCGCTAGCACTGCGCTGGCTGCAAAAGCAGCAATTACAAAACAGACGAGAAGGATAAACGACCATGCTAGATTTTGTAGAACTCTGGGTTTACCTGACGTCTGGCCCGCTGTTTGGTCTGACGGCAACCATGGTGGTTTATGTTTTTGCACATGCGGTTTATGTGAAATTTAACCATGCGCCTTGGGCTAACCCTGTGTTGTGGTCGGTGCTGTGCATTGCTGCTGTGTTGCTGGCGACAGGTATCAAATACCCCGTGTATTTTGCCGGCGCACAGTTCATCCACGTACTTTTAGGTCCTGCTGTGGTTGCCTTAGCTTGGCCCATGTGGCAACGAAAAGCCGCGCTGATGCAAGCATGGCGTGGCTTGCTTTTGGCGGCGCTTTTAGGAGGAGTGGCTGCAGTAGGAAGTGCGTTTTTACTGGGCAAACTGTTGGGGCTACCTTTGACAGTGTTGTTGTCTATGGTGCCTAAGTCCGTCACTGCGCCCGTGGCCATGGGTGTTGCGCAACAAATTGGCGGTATCCCTGCGCTAGCTGCCGTTTTTGCTGTGTTGACAGGCATGGTGGGCGCTATCAGCGGGAAGTATATTTTTGATCTAGTTGGTATCAAGACGGACGCATCGGGGTGGATTCAGCGTGGTTTTGCGTTGGGTACAGCCGCTCATGGTATTGGTGCAGCGCGGGCGATGCAGGTCAACTCAGATGCGGGAGCATATGCCGGTTTGGCATTGGCTATACAAGTGCTTTTGGCTTCGATTTTGATTCCGCTGGGTGCTCAATTGTTGCGTGGCTTTTAAAAAATAACCTTTCTATTCAGCAGCGAATGTCGTGTTTGTATACTCAACTTTTAAATCACTTTTGCTTTCACTTTCATTAGGAGAACCCCATGCTGAACGAGACAACACAAGACCAAATGACGGATGCTCAAGCCCTGCTTGACAGCAGTTCAGAGCGACACACTGCCACCCGTCGCACCGCTCTGAAGGTGGCGTTGGGTGTGGGTTACACCGCTGCAGCCGGCGACATCATGGCACAAACGGCGGTAAAAACGTCGTCTGATGGCCTCAAAACGGGCGAAATCATGGTGGAAGTCAACGGCTTCAAAGTACCAGCTTACACCGCTGCGCCAGCGGGTAAAACCAATTTGCCGGTGATTTTGGTGATTCAAGAAATCTTCGGCGTGCACGAATACATTGCCGACACCGCCCGCCGTTTCGCAAAACAAGGCTACTTGGCCATCGCACCTGAGCTATACGCCCGCCAAGGCGACCCTAGCAAGTACAACGTGATGGCTGATTTGATCAAGGAAGTGGTCAGCAAAGTGCCAGATGCACAGGTCATGGCGGACTTGGACGGCATGGTTAAGTGGGCTGCTGCCAACGGCGGCGACGCAAACAAGGTTGGCATTACCGGCTTTTGCTGGGGTGGCCGTATCACATGGATGTATGCCGCGCACAATAAGGCTGTCAAAGCCGGTGTGGCATGGTATGGGCGCTTAGAAGGCGCACCAAACCCACTGTCGCCAACGAACCCGATGGATGTGGTTGCCAATATCAACGGCCCAGTTTTGGGGCTTTATGGTGGCGCAGATACAGGTATTCCACAAGCCAGTATTGACAAAATGAAAGTGGCATTGGCGACGGGCAGTGCTGCAGCTAAGAAATCAGAATTTGTGGTGTATGACGGTGCTCCGCATGCTTTCCACGCAGACTACCGCCCAAGTTACCGCAAAGAGCCGGCGGAAGATGGGTTTAAGCGGGCGGTTGATTGGTTTAAGACGAATGGGGTGACGGCATAATCAGCGCTCAATTGAGAATTTTTAGTCGATGAAAAAGCCACCTGAGGGTGGCTTTTTTGTTGGATTTGTAGTTGCTTATGTGAGTCAGCGCACAGACGCTGGGCTAAAGGTTGCATAGATTGATGCCTGCATTGATAAGCATTTTTGCAGCGACTCAAATTCCACAAGCTATATTTAACTTGAAAGACCGCACCATGCCAAAGTCTGAAAAACCATCAAAACCAACCCTGGTTTCTATGGAAAAGCGTCAAGCCGCGCCGCCATCACCCAAACCGATTTAAAAACAGCAGCCACCACAGATATTTCAGCCGCGATGAACGGCATCTTGGCCGATGTTTTTGCGTTGTATTTGAAAACTAAAAATTTCCATTGGCACATGAGTGGCCCGCATTTTCGTGATTACCACGTTATGTTGGACGAGCAGGCCGATCAGATCTACGCCATGGCTGACCCCATCGCCGAGCGCATCCGCAAAGTCGGTGGTACCACGTTGCGTTCGATCGGTCACATCGCCCGCACCCAGCGGATTTTGGACAACGACGCTTTGTACGTAGAGCCTTCTGACATGCTGGCCGAGCTGTGCGAAGACAACAAAACCATCGTCGCCCGCCTGCGCGAGGCGCACAACGTCTGCGAAGACCACAAAGACATCGCTACCACCAGTATGATCGAAGTCTGGATCGACGAGAGCGAGCGGCGCACCTGATTCTTGCTTGAAGCCGGCCGGCCGGTGGATGCGACAGGCCGTTAACAACTTACCTAGCCAAATAGCCGCCGTCCACCGGGTAGTAGGCGGCGGTGACGAAAGAGGCGCGGTCTGAGGCCAACCAAGCCACCAGTTCAGCCACCTCTTCGGCGCGACCCAGCCGTCCAATCGGGTGGGCTGCAACCAGCATGTTGTTGACCGCCGTGTCCTTTTCCAGTTCGCTGATCATGGGTGTTCGTATAAAACCAGGTCCAACGGCATTGATGCGGATGTTTTGTGTGCCGTATTCCAGTGCAGCTGCCTGCGTCAAGCCCACCACGCCATGTTTGGCGGCGGTGTAGGCGGGCGAATTGGCAAAAGCCACTGCGCCCAGCACCGATGCGATATTGATGATTGAGCCGCCACCGTTTTTAAGCATGGCTGCGATCTGCTGTTGCATGCCATAAAACACACCCGACAGATTGATGTTGATCACCTGTGCCCAGCCGTCAATCGGGTAGTCAGCTGTAGCCGCACTGGGGCCACCAATGCCCGCGTTGTTGCAAGCCACATCTAGGCGACCAAAAATAGCCACCGTTTGCTCCACCAGAGCCTTGTGGTCTTCTGGTTTACCCACATCGGCAGCGACAAAAAAGGCGTCCGCGCCCAAGCCGCGCACCATGGCTGCAGTTTCCTCACCTGCGGTCGCGTGCACGTCCGATACCACAAGCTTTGCACCCTCGCGCGCGCAGACAAGCGCCACAGCGCGACCGATACCCGACGATGCGCCCGTGACCAAAACAATTTTATTTTTCAACATAACTATCCTTTGCGTGATGCTGCAACAAAGGCTGCAACTACGCAAAAGATAGGTTGAAAAGATCACTGGGTCTGTGCGTTTGCACACATCCAGCAATCCTTTTGATTTGCATTGCTGGTGCAGCTTATTCCAAAAGTGCCCCATGGCAGCAATGTATAAACCAACCTCGATAACAGAATGGCTACCGAGTGAGGTCTTTTTATGAGATCAATGGCACTTTTACTGCGCTTTGTGACGGCTCAATAGGCCCAAACCAATTAATAGCACGGCGATACCTACCAAGGCCATCAAGGTCATATCGGGGACATAGTAGGTTGTGTAGACCTCCCAACCCAACATGCGCAAGCCATCTGATACTTCCGTGTAAATACCGACCAAATGACCCCCAAGTGTCCCAGTGATGCCAAGTAGGGCACTGCCTAGCAAGGCCAGACCGGCCATGACCCAGCGCGACATGCCTAACCAGACGGCTTCACCGCGACGCCAGCGCACAAACAGCAAAATAGCCCAATACGCCACTGTCCAACTGGCTGTCAGCACGTGGTTGCGCCCAAGGGCGGACGCTGAAATGGTTTCCCAGGGCCAGACCATGAGACCAATTGAGAAAGCAATGATGCCGAAAATCAAACTGATGCTGAGCAGCGGCACCAGTGCATGATCGACCGATTTAGCCAAAGCCCCATCAGAAAAAGCCCGCAACAGGATGGCCAGCGTCGCTGTCATCCACAAAGCGATGGGAAAGTGAACCATCAAAACGTGATATGCATCCATGTTCAAACTCCCTCGTTGCGTTTGAGCAACTGATTTAATGCGAAACCAAAAGCTGCTATCAAGGCGATACCTGCAAAAAGCGTCAACAACCATTGGCGCCGTATCTCGTCGGCAAACTCGGCCTCTACACCATAGTATTTGAGTTGGCCAACGCTGTGGTGCGTTGTGACCGGTTGCCCTTTGCTGATGAATTTGGCGCCCGCGTGTTTACTGCTGTTGAGATGCGGCCAGCTCACCTGGCCGGGGTAGAACAGTTCGATGTTGGTCCATTGTTCTTTCCACTGAGGCGTGGTGCCCGCAAATGGCTGCGCCATGATGTCACCAGTGCGTCCCAGGCCTAGGGAGTAGGGCAGTGAGACATAGTGCCAGCGGCCCCCCGTGGCGTTGCGATGAATCGAGAAAGCCACCGAGTACGCACCTTGATCCTTTAGGATTTTGTCGTCCAGCGGGTTGCCTGTGTTGAGCTTGCGCGTGAGAGTTACATCCCAAAATCCATCAGCCCAGCGCCCCTTGCCTTGAACAGCAATATCGGCCATCGAACCTTCGGGTGCGCGAAGGGTACGCCGTGGCAGTGTGTCGCCTTCAGACCAGCCAGCAGCTGGATCAAAGGCAACGGCCTCGCCTTCACGCAGGAAATAGGTCGAATCCTGCGCCACCTTGCCTTGTTTAACATCATCCCATTTCAGGGCCTTGTAACCAGTGGTGGCCGCGTTGAACATCAGTTTCGGCTGTTTGCGATCGCCATCCCAATTGCTGGCAGCGGCGCTTTTTCCGCCATCGCTGAGCCGTCCTTCAGCCACCACCTGGTCATCCGACATATTGATGGGGTTGGAGCGATGACTACGCCAGTGCCACAAGTCGAGGAAGTAGCCCGCTTCGCGTTGGGCTTTGAGCTTGTCTTCTGGCTGAACGCTGGCCCAGTTGTTGATATCTGTCCGGGTGTTGGGCAAAGATTTGGAAATTTCTTCCTGCTTGAGTTTCTTGCCCAGGTACGGATGCGCTTTGACTTCGTCCGATTTGGCGTGGTTCGTGAAAGTCGCTATGCCTGAGCCAATCGCCAAGTAGCCGCCATAGCGCGCGAACTCCGGCACACTGCCATCGTCAAGCATCATGGCCACCCGGTCTTCATGCAAACCGTCGGTCTGCGAACCGGGATTGGCGCTGCCCTTGGTGACCCACTTGCCGCCCTCAAACTTCACCACATCATGAAAGATGCCGGGCTTGTCCGCCGGCCAGCGGTAGCGAAAAAACATGTCCGTGCCGTTGTAGGCCGCCTGCACCTGCAGCGGTACGGTCAGCTGTTTGGGGACGCTGATGTTGCGCTTGGGGTCGTCGCGGACCACACCCGTGCCGTGGGTGACCCAGGACAGCAACAACCCCCCGCCAAACAAAGCCAAGGCGGCGGCCCATTTCATTCGAAGTGAAGATTGATTCATAACTACTCCCTTTAAGACGGCATGCCAACCCATTGTTGGACACGAACAGGACGTAGCTATTGATACATATCAAGGTAAAGCGATTTAGCTCCTCGCTGAAGGGTCAACGATATCCTTCAAGCCGCTACCCCTACCTCTAATTCCTCCAGCTGCTCCGCCTTGCGCGCCAGCAGCAGTCCTTCGATCACCTCGTCAATCTCGCCCATCATCACAAACTGCAGCTTATACAGGGTCAGGTTGATGCGGTGTTCGGTCAGGCGTCCCTGCGGGAAGTTGTAGGTGCGGATGCGGTCGCTGCGGTCGCCGCTGCCGACCAGGCCTTTGCGGGTGGCGGCTTCTTTGGCGTGGCGCTCGGAGCGGTCTTTCTCATTCAGACGCGCTTGCAGCACTTTCAGGGCCGATGCTTTGTTGCTGTGCTGGCTGCGGCCATCCTGGCACTCAGCAACGAGGCCGGTGGGCAGGTGGGTGACGCGCACGGCAGAGTCCGTCTTGTTGATGTGCTGGCCACCCGCACCGCTGGCACGGTAGGTGTCTATGCGCAAGTCTGCCGGGTTGAGGGTGATCAAAATCGCCTCGTCCGGCTCCGGCATCACCGCCACGGTGCAGGCGCTGGTGTGGATGCGGCCTTGCGTTTCGGTGTCTGGCACGCGCTGCACGCGGTGGCCACCGGACTCGAACTTGAGCTTTCCGTAAACGTTGTCGCCCGACATTTTGAGTACCACCTCTTTATAGCCACCCACCTCACCAAACGACTCGCTGATGATCTCTACCTTGAAGCCCATGCGCTCGCCGTATTTGGTATACATGCGCATCAAATCGCCCGCAAACAAGGCAGATTCGTCGCCCCCCGTGCCGGCGCGTATCTCCACAAACGCATTGCGTTCATCGTCAGGGTCTTTGGGCAACAGCAGGCCTTGCAACTCGTCTTCAAGTTGCGCAAGTTCGGCTTTGGCGTCTTTGATTTCTTCTTTGGCCATATCGTGCATCTCGGCCATGTCGTTGTCATCCAGCATGGCTTGGGCATCGGCCAGATCTTTTTCACGCTTCAAAAACTGCTCAAATCTCGCAGCTACGATACTGACTTCGGCATGCTCTTTGTTCAGCGCCAGATACTTCTTCATGTCGTCGGTGATACCTTCTTGCTGCAGGAAGAAGTTGAGTTCACCAAGGCGGACGGGATAGCGTTCTAGCTGTTGACGTAGAAATGGTTTCATAAATATTCACTGAAATCTGTGAGGAATGGATCAATTGACGGCAAACTTGCGGTCAAAAAATAAGAGCGGAGCCGTGAAGCTCGATCAGCAGGCAGCGTCGCTAATTCTCAGAAGACGAGCCGCGTTCTTTGCGTAAAAACAGCTTTTGCACCACCTGCGCGGTGTGCTCGCGGGCGGTCGCGTCTCCGGCATGCAGCTCGGCATAGGCACCGTGAAGCATTTTTTGGGTCAATCCCTTGGCTAGCGCTTCCAGTACCTCGTCCACCGGTGCACCTTTGGCCAATAACTTGCGGGCGCGTGCCAGTTCGGCGGTGCGCCAGTCGTCGGTCTGGGCGTTGAGTTGCTGGATCAGCGAGACGCTGCCGGTGACCGGGTTGCGTTGATCCAACCAGTGCATGAAACTCTGCACCCCGGCGTCGATGATGGTTTCGGCCTCGGCCACGGCCGCTTGGCGGTTGGCTTGACCAGTTTGCACCACGCCGGCCAGGTCGTCTACCGTGTACAAATACACGTCCTGCAGGGCTTTGACTTCCAGTTCAATGTCGCGCGGCACAGCCAAATCGACCATGAACATGGGGCGGTGCTTGCGCAGCTTCAAAGCGCGTTCCACCGCACCCAGCCCGATGATGGGCAGCGTGCTGGCGGTGCAACTGATAACAGCGTCAAACTCGTGCAGGCGGCTGGGCAGGTCGGCCAGGCGGATGGATTCCGCGCCAAAGCGGCTGGCGAGCTTTTCTCCACGCTCCAGCGTGCGGTTGGCGATGGCGATGGATTTGGGTTGTTTTGCTGCAAAATGTGTAGCGCACAACTCAATCATTTCGCCGGCTCCGACGAATAAGACCTTGATTTTTCCCAGATCTTCAAACAATTGACCCGCCAGGCGCACCGCAGCGGCGGCCATGCTGATGGAATGCGCGCCAATCTCTGTCGTGCTGCGTACTTCTTTGGCGACTGAAAAACTGCGTTGAAACAACTGATTCAGCGTCGCGCCCAAAGCGCCCGCATCGCCAGCGGCTCGCACGGCGTCCTTCATTTGCCCCAAAATCTGCGGCTCGCCCAGCACCATGCTGTCCAACCCGCTGGCAACGCGAAAGGCGTGGCGTGCGGCCAAGCCGTCTTGCAGGGTGTAGGAGTGCGCACGCAAAGCATCTGGGGAAACACCACCTAACTGCGCCATCCATGCCAGTGTCGCATTTGAACTGACATGTGAGGCAACTTCGGCGCTGGCAATGTAAATTTCAGTACGGTTACAAGTGGAAATCAGTGCGGCTTCTAAGGGGGTTTGATCGCTAGGCAGAGCCAAACTACGACCCAAATCCGACCGCATACGGTGCAAAGTCGGCTCAATTTGGTCGATAGCAAACGCAAACCGCCCGCGTAAATCGAGCGGCGCGGTGGTGTGATTAATTCCTAATGCCCAAACTGCCATCCTCGTATTATAAATTTTTCCCCTTAAACTACCTTTACACTCCCATTAAACTCCGTCCATGAGCTTTTTCGACCTACTCAACCACCTCGTCAACTTTGCGCTACCTGCCATCGCTATGGGCGTGTTGGTGCCGCTTTTTAGCCGTTTGATTTGGCGAAAAACACCCGTGAAGCGTCCGCTAAAGTCGCAAATGATGGTCACCAGCTTGGCGTGTTTGGGCGTTTTATTCGCCGGATTGGTGATTTTCAGCACGGATGGCAAGATGGCAACTTATGGCGTGATGGTCACTGTGGCGGCGGTTTGCCAGTGGTGGTATCAGGGGTGGCGGGTTTAGTTTTTATGAGTAAAATATGATTCTAGCCGGCGTATTTATTGTCTAAATTGCTATGGAAAATATAGCAATATATTAATTTTTCGCAGTTTGTGACTCGTAGGTTGGGCTGAAAAGCCCAACACTCTCGGTAGCCCACATAAACCCTGATAACTCAACCGACATGGTCTTTGGTGTTGGGCTTCCTGCGTCAGCCCAACCTACTTGGTTAAGTCAGCGACCAAAATTTCCACCAAGGCCTGTCATTTTTGGGGCGATTCATTCGGTTTACCACTCTGGTAGGTTCATCATCATAAGGATGCGTACTTAGGATTTCCGCAATTCTGTGTTCACAAAGTTTTCCCATTTTGGGATTTATTTTGTGCATCAGCTCAATTTGGCGAGAAAACATAATCCTTCTGCAGTCTTGATCTTCAATTCGGTTGTTTTGCTCATAGTCCGATGCAATTGACCAAGTTGCATCTTTGAACACCCAATATAAAAGCTCGTCATAGTCGTTTGTCGATGTTCTGTGAATTTCGAGACCGCGCTCTTTTCCAACGTATTGATATTTTTGGTTTTCAATCTCAATGTGTCTATAACCCATATCTCGGCTTATGTTGTATGTAGGTAACTGATTACTTGTAGCACTAATGCGTTTCGCTAAGCGAGTCACATCAGCTTCTATTTCTTTGAGTGTTTTTAGCTTTTGTTCAAACACAGCAATTGGTTTTATGAATAGATAAATTTAGAAATAAACAAATTAAATCAATAGCTTATGAATTTCATTGAATAGATAAATCATTACTCCGGATACCCCAGCGCCGGCTGCCCAAACCCTTCCGCTGACCGCCAACCCGGCTGTTTGCTGAATAAATTCTTCATCATCCCACCTGGGTCATAGCCGGTCACGGTTTACCTGGGTTTTTGGCGTCGTATTCAGCTTTGATTTGAGCGCCGGTTTTGTAGTGCGGCACTTTGAATGCATAAGCTTGTAACGATGCGGCGCGCCAGCCTTTGGTGGCAATGCTTGGCCACAGTTTGTCGACATGGTCCACGTTCCAAGCGGGGTCTAACTGCCACGCAGTTTGGCCGAGCACATCGCCAAAAATGAACAATCGCCCGTTGTAGATTTGCCAAGCTGTGGGTCGCTGCCCAGTTTGATGGCAAATGCTGCCCCGCTGGCGCAAAAACCACCGTATTGTGGCTCGTATTTGGCGGGGTTGGCGGCAAAAAGTGACTGGTTTTCGGCACTGGCAAAGTAGTAAGTGCGGTCTGGCAAGTTGGTTTTGAACTGAGAATTGCCGCGCGCGGGTTCGCCCTTGGTGAAGTAGGCGACGGGGTCGTAACCGAGCAGCATGACAGGCTCGCCAGCGCGGTTAGCGACTGTGGCATAAGGTGTGCCGCAGGCGCTGAGCAGGGTGATAGCGAGTATGGCGATGGCTAGTTTGACGACAGATGAGAAGGTGAGAGTCAATTTACGCATGAAATTCTCCTAAAACATCAATTTATAGGGCTAAATATGACTCTAGCCGACGTATTTATTGCCTAAGATGCTATTAAATGTATAGTAAATTCAGCACCTAAAATTCAATTAGTCAAAGGGCGAAAACATATCCACTCTATCGGTAATGATGCCATCCGTCCCCAAATCTAGCAAGCGTTTGGCCGCCCATTCGTCGTTGACGGTGTAGCTCAGACAGCGAAAACCGGCGCTCTTGGCTTGGGTGACGGATGATTTGTCCCAAAGGAAGTGGTTGCAAACGATGGCTGCGCAGTCGAGCACCAAGCCGGTTTCGAGCCAGCCTTTCCACAGCGTGTCCAGCAGCAAACCGCGTGGTAGTTGTGGGGCGGCGGTTTGGGCGGCTTCTAGGGATTCGGGGCGGAAGGAGGTGAGGAGGGGCGGAAATTCTGCGTCCAGCCACAAACGCGCGGCATGTTCTGCAACGATTTTGCCGGTTTCAGCTTCTTGGCCGGGTGTCGGTTTGATTTCAATATTGAGAAAGTAGCCGTTTTTTAAGCAAAATTGGGCGATGTTAGCGAATGTTGGCAGCGGTTCTCCTGCAAAGCTACGTGAGTGCCAACTGCCAGCGTCGAGTTGTGAGAGTGCATCCCACGTTTGATGACCAGCGATTCCTTTGCCCGATGTCGTGCGCTCTAAAGTGCTGTCATGCAGCAAAAACGGCACGCCATCGCTGCTTAGCTTCACATCGCACTCAAACATGCGGTAGCCGTGGCTGGCACCTAGTTTGAAGGCGGCGAGGGTGTTTTCAGGGGCGAGTTTGCCAGCGCCTCGGTGGGCTATCCACTTCGGGTAAATCCAATTTTCAGAATTGACGGTTTGCATGCCGCAAGCTTACTCCAATGAAGCGCAAATTAGGGTAAGCGTTTGCCCGTGACGGCATCAAACTGATGCAACTTGTCCGCACGGGGTTTGGCATAAAGCATGCCGCCGATTTGCGGCACGGCTTGGTTTTCATCAAGGCGGATGATCAGGCGCTCATTGCCCAAGAGCGCATACACCAAGCGCTCTGCGCCCAGCATCTCAATGGCGTCAGCCTGCAGTTGCCAGCCGCCCGCTGTGGCGTTGCAAATATCCAAATGCTCCGGCCGAATACCGAGCACTTGGCCATGGACGCAGCCCGGTGCATTTTTCAGCAAATTCATAGGCGGTGACCCCATAAAACTCGCCACAAAGGTGCTGGCAGGGCGGTTGTAAACCTCTTCGGGCGTGCCAAATTGCTCCATCACACCGGAATTCATCACCATCATGCGCTGCGCCAGCGTCATGGCTTCGACCTGGTCGTGGGTGACGAAAAGCGAGGTGATGCCCAGCTCGCGGTGCAGTTTTTGGATTTCTAAGCGGGTTTGGGCGCGCAGTTTTGCGTCCAAATTTGACAATGGCTCGTCGAACAAAAACACTTGCGGTTGCCGCACAATGGCGCGACCCATGGCGACGCGTTGGCGTTGTCCGCCTGACATATCACGCGGTTTGCGCTCTAGCAGGCCGCCGAGTTCTAAGATTTTGGCGGCTTTGTCAACGCGGGTTTTGATCTCGTCTTTCGGCACTTTGGCGATTTTTAGCCCGTAAGCCATGTTGTCAAACACGCTCATGTGCGGGTAAAGTGCGTAGTTTTGGAAAACCATGGCGATGTCGCGGTCAGCGGGTTCGAGGTCGTTCACCACGCGGTTGCCAATGCAAACCTCGCCGCCAGAGACTTCTTCCAACCCCGCCACCATGCGCAACAGCGTTGATTTGCCGCAGCCTGAGGGCCCGACGATGACGATGAATTCGCCATCTGCAATCTCAGCATTCACGCCGTGGATGACCTGCGTCGCCGTTTTGCCAACGCCGTAGCGCTTGATGATGTTTTTGAGGGAGATTGAAGCCATTTTGTAGATTAACGCAATATTTTCACTATAAATTTAATAGCTGCTCAGGCAATAAATACGCCGGCTAGAGTCATATTTGAGGGGGTAAAAATGGGTTTTCATGGTGTTTTGTGCGTTTGTGACTACTTTTCAGTATCCACCAAGCCCTTAACGAACCATTTCTGCATCAACATCACCACCGCAGCTGGCGGTAGCATCGCCAATATCGCGGTCGCCATGACGACGTTCCACTCGTTTTGTGAGTCGCCCCCCGCCACCATCATCTTGATGCCGACCACCACGGGGTACATGCTCTCGGTCGTTGTCGCCAAGAGCGGCCACAGGTATTGGTTCCAGCCGTAGATGAACTGAATCACAAACAGGGCGGCGATGGAGGTTTTGGACAGGGGCAGCAAAATATCGAAGAAAAACCGCATGGGGCTGGCACCGTCCATACGCGAGGCTTCGGTCAGCTCATCGGGCACGGACATGAAAAACTGGCGGAACAAGAAGGTGGCGGTGGCGGAGGCGATGAGCGGCACCGTCAAACCCGCATACGTGTTGAGCATGCCCAGATCGGCTACCACTTTGTAGGTCGGGCCAATGCGTACTTCGACCGGCAGCATCAGCGTGACAAAAATCATCCAAAAAAACAGGGTTTTGAAGGGGAAGCGGAAGTAAACAATAGCAAAGGCGGACAGCAGCGAAATCGTGATTTTGCCAATAGCGATCACCATCGCCGTCACAAAACTCACCCACATCATATGCGCCACAGGCGCTGTCGAGCCGCCACCGCCAGCACCACCGCCCGTCAGTGCTTTGGCGTAGCTTTCCCACATGTTGGAGCCAGGTAGCAGCGGCATAGGTGTCTGCACGATTTCTTGTGCGGTGTGGGTAGAGGCGATGAAAGCCAAATACAGCGGAAAAGCGACGATGAGCACGCCAATCCACATGACTGCGTGGGCTAAGAAGGTGAGGAAGGGGCTTCTTTCAACCATGATCAGTAATTGACTTTCTTTTCAACGAAACGAAATTGAATCACCGTGAGCGCAATCACAATTGTCATCAGCACCACAGACTGCGCGGCAGAACCACCCAAATCCATCGCCTTGAAACCGTCGTAATAGACCTTGTAAACCAAAATCGAGGTGTCTTGTCCAGGTCCGCCGTGGGTGGTGGCGTCAACAATCGCAAACGTGTCGAAAAACGCGTACACCATGTTGATAACGAGCAAAAAGAAGGTGGTGGGCGTGAGCAGCGGGAACTGAATCGTCCAAAACCGTCGCCATGGCTTCGCGCCATCAATGGCGGCGGCTTCGATCAGCGACTTGGGAATGGACTGCAAACCCGCCAAAAAGAACAAAAAGTTGTAAGAAATCTGCTTCCACACGGCGGCCATGACAATCAGCGTCATGCCGTGCGTACCGTTGAGCAAATGGTTCCAATTGATGCCAATTTTGCCCAAAGCATAGGCAACCACGCCTAACGACGGCGAAAACATGAAAATCCACAGCACACCAGCCACAGCAGGAGCAACGGCGTAAGGGATGATTAACATCGTTTTGTACAGCATCGCGCCTTTGATGATGCGGTCAGCAAAAATAGCCAGCATCAAGGATAGGCCAATGCCCAAAACTGCAACCAAGAGCGAGAAAATAGCCGTGGTTTTGAAGGACGCTAGGTAGCTTTCGTCGTTCCACAGCTGTAGGAAGTTTTGAAAGCCAACCCATTCTTTGGATAACCCGAACGCGTCTTGCACTTGAAAAGACTGCAGCACCGCCTGCGCGGCGGGCCAAAAGAAAAACACGAGAATCACGACCAACTGGGGTGCAATCAGCAGCCAGGGCAACCAAGTTGATCGAAATTGAACGCGTTTTTCCACTTATTTGCCTTTTTATTTGCCTTTATTAGCAGCTTCAAACCGCGCCAAATGCTCATTGCCACGCTTCACAATATCGTCCAAGGCTTCTTTGGCGGTCTTTTTGCCATTCCACACTTGTTCCAATTCTTCGTCTTCAACCGCGCGGATTTGCACGTAGTTACCTAGGCGAATGCCACGGCTCTTGTCGGTGACTTTGCGGATCATTTGCGATACGGCAATGTCAGTTCCTGGCTTTTCTTTGTAGAAACCAGATGCTTCAGTCAGCTTAAATGCCGCATTGGTGATGGGCAAATAGCCCGTACGTTTGTGGCTGGCGGATTGGACTTCTGGGCTAGACAAATAGGTGAAGAATTTGGCAATGCCTTTGTATTCAGCTGGCTTTTTGCCTGCCATGACCCACAAGCTTGCGCCGCCGATCACTGTGTTTTGTGGCGCACCAGCCACATCAGGGTAGAAAGGCATGGTGCCTAGGGCGTACCCAAACTTGGCGTTTTTAGCCACATTGCCGTAAAAACCAGCGGATGTTGTAATCATCGCGCATTCGCCAGATACAAAACTGGCTTCAGGCACATTGCCGCGACCTTTGTACACAAACAAACCTTGCTTAGCCATATTGCCCAAGTTTTCGATGTGGCGGACGTGCAGGGGCGAGTTCACCTTCATGCGCGCATCCAAGCCAGACAAACCGTTGTTTTTGGTAGCAAATTCGACGTTGTGCCAAGCGGAGAAGCTCTCTAACTGCGTCCAACCCTGCCAAGCCGTGGTGAACGGGCATTTGTGGCCGCTAGCTTTCAGTTTGGCAGCTGCCAGAGTCACTTCTGGCCAAGTTGTCGGGAGTTTGACGGTATCGATGCCGGCTGCTTTGAAGGTGTCTTTGTTGACGTAAAAAATGGTGGTTGAGCTGTTGAACGGGAAGCTCAGCATTTGGCCGTTTGGCGCGGTGTAATAGCCCGCAACGGCTGAAACATAGGCTGTAGGGTCAAACTTTTCACCAGCATCCTTCATGACCTGCGCCACAGGAATAATCGCACCTTTACTGGCCATCATGGTGGCAGTCCCCACTTCAAACACCTGCAAAATGTGCGGTGCGTTACCAGCGCGGAAGGCTGCGACGGCGGCGGTCATCGATTCGTCGTACGTGCCTTTGAAGGTGGGCACAATTTTGTACTCTTTTTGGCTAGCGTTGAAGTCTTTTGCGAGGTCGTTCACCCATTCGCCGTTGACAGCGGTCATGGAATGCCACCATTGCACCTCGGTTTGCGCCTGCGCTTGCAGGCTAAAAAGGCTCAAAACTGCAGCGGCGGCAGCTGCCACAGTTGCGGAAAAACGCATCGTTTTCATATAAATCTCCAAATTAATCAACAAATTACCTAAGGAATCGTCTAGCAAATGTCTGGTAAATGATAGTTGAGACAACCTGAAAAACGCTTCGGGTTATCCACTACTAAGCTGTGAGTGGCTGTATTTACAGTTCTCCAAGTTGAATTTAGCGCCTAAATGTGTCCGCTGGGTGACAAGGGTATGCTGCACTGCGGTAATATTGGGGGAGATGAATCCTTCAACCATGCCTCCCTCTCTCGTTCTCCCTCTATCAGCGCCTCTAACTGTGTACGGTCATGCCGAGCGTATTCGTGAGATTCCGTACAACTACACCTCGTTTTCAGATCGTGAAATCGTACAGCGGATTTTGGGCGACCGCGCTTGGCAAATTTTGAACCAATTGCGTGAAGAACGCAGCACGGGCCGATCTGCACGGATGTTGTACGAGGCAATGGGCGATATTTGGGTGGTGCAGCGCAACCCGTATCTGCAAGACGATTTGCTGGACAACCCCAAGCGCCGCCAGCAGTTGGTGGATGCCTTGCGTCACAGATTGTCAGAAGTGGAAAAACGCCGCACACCGGCTGTTGATATTGCCAGAGATGCGCTGGTAGGTGAGCTAATTACCATGGCAGCCGGCGCAATCAATACCTTTGATGCTATCTTTTTAAAAGCAACAGCGCTGCGTAAAAAGACTTTGAAAACGCTGGGTAAACTCACAGCGAGTGACAACATCAAGTTCGACGGCCTAAGCCGCGTCAGCCACGTGACAGACGCGACCGATTGGCGCGTGGAATACCCATTTGTTGTATTGACGCCCGATTCTGAAGCCGAGATGGCAGGCTTGGTCAAAGGCTGTATCGAACTGGGACTGACCATCATCCCGCGTGGCGGTGGAACTGGCTACACCGGCGGGGCGATTCCGCTGACCTGGAAAAGCGCAGTTATCAACACCGAAAAACTAGAAGCCATGACTGAGGTGGAAATGCGCACCTTGCCGGGTCATTCACAGCCCGTTGCCACCGTGTGGACCGAGGCTGGCGTTGTCACGCAACGTGTGGCGGATGCGGCGGAGCGGGGCGGTTTCGTCTTCGCGGTTGACCCAACATCAGCCGAAGCCAGCTGTATTGGCGGCAACATCGCCATGAATGCGGGCGGCAAAAAGGCCGTGTTGTGGGGAACAGCACTGGACAATTTGGCCAGCTGGCGCATGGTGACACCAGACGCCAAGTGGCTGGAAGTGACCCGCTTGAACCACAACATGGGCAAAATCCATGATGCGGAGATGGCCAGTTTTGAGTTGAAATACTTCGAAGCCGATGGCAAAAAGCTGATTAAAACTGAGCAATTAGACATTGCCGGCCCGTCTTTCCGCAAAGAAGGCTTGGGCAAAGACGTGACCGACAAGTTTTTGAGTGGTTTGCCAGGCATTCAAAAAGAAGGCTGCGACGGCCTGATCACCAGCGCCCGCTGGGTGGTACACAAAATGCCGCAGCACACGCGCACCGTTTGCCTGGAGTTTTTTGGCAATGCCAAAGACGCGGTGCCCAGCATTGTTGAAATCAAAGATTTCATGTTTGCCGAGCAAAAGCGCTCGGGCGTTTTATTGGCGGGTTTGGAACATTTGGACGACCGCTATTTGAAAGCGGTGGGTTACGCCACCAAATCGAAGCGATCACACACGGGCACCAGCAATGGGCTACCGAAAATGGTGTTGTTCGGCGACATCGCAGGCGACAATGCCGACGACGTGGCGCGTGCCACCTCTGAAGTGGTGCGGATTGCGAATTCGCGCAATGGCGAGGGCTTCATCGCCATCAGCCCTGAAGCGCGCAAAAAGTTTTGGCTAGACCGCAAGCGCACTGCAGCGATTTCAAAGCACACCAACGCCTTCAAAATCAACGAAGACGTGGTCATCCCGCTGCCGCGCATGGCGGAATACACCGACGGCATCGAGCGCATCAACATCGAACTGAGCTTGCAAAACAAAATCAAGCTGTGTGATGCGTTGGAAGATTTCTTTAAACAGGGCAACTTACCGCTGAGCAAGCAAGACGATGCAGCGGGCATCACGTCCAGCGAGTTGCTGGAAGACCGCGTCGCGCAAGCTTTAGCGCTGATTGCAGACGTGCGCAATTTATGGATAGGCTGGTTGGCGAATGTGGAGACGCTGTTTCCACAACTTCAAGACCACACCTTGCGTGCCAGCTGGAAAACCGATATTCGCGCCAAGCTGCAATTGATCTTCACAGGCGCAGCGTTTGTACCGGTTTTGGATGAATGCACAGCGATTCATAAACGCGTTTTAAAAGGGCGTGTTTGGGCAGCTTTGCACATGCATGCAGGTGACGGCAATGTGCATACCAACTTGCCTGTGAACAGCGATGATTACGAAATGCTTCAGTCGGCGCACGCCGCCGTGGCGCGCATCATGGTGTTGGCGCGTAGCTTGGATGGCGTGATTTCTGGCGAACACGGCATTGGCATCACCAAACTGGAGTTTTTGACGGATGCGGAGCTGCAACCGTTTGCCGATTACAAGCAACGCGTTGACCCGGAAGGCCGATTCAACAAAGGCAAACTCTTGCGTGAGAGTTTGATTCGTCCTGAAGTTGCTAATAACGTTGCAAATTCGCTACAAAAAACAGAGCAGTCTAGGCAATCAATACGCCGGCTACGGGCTGATTCATCTGTTAAATTGAACGATGAAGCGAAGACTTGGAATTCGGATTTGAGCAACGCCTACACACCAAGCTTTGGCTTGATGGGGCATGAGTCCATCATCATGTCGCAAAGCGATATTGGCGCGATTGCCGACAGTGTGAAAGACTGCTTGCGCTGCGGCAAGTGCAAACCGGTTTGCGCCACCCACGTGCCGCGTGCTAACTTGTTGTACAGCCCACGCAACAAAATTTTGGCCACCTCGTTGTTGGTTGAAGCGTTTTTGTACGAAGAGCAAACGCGCCGTGGCATCAGCATCAAGCATTGGCAAGAGTTTGAAGATGTGGCCGACCACTGCACGGTGTGCCACAAGTGTTTGACGCCTTGCCCGGTTGATATCGACTTTGGCGATGTGTCGATGAATATGCGCAATTTGCTGCGCAAGATGGGGCAAAAATCGTTCCGCCCTGGCAACGCGTTGGCGATGACGTTTTTGAACGCTACCAATCCGTTCACCATCAACCTTATGCGTACAGCGATGGTGGGTGTGGGCTTCAAGCTGCAGCGTTTCGCGAATGATGTGCTGCGCCCGTTTGCCAAAAAGCAAACCGCCAAACCGCGCCCTAGCGTCGGTTTGCCGCCTATCAAAGAGCAGGTGATTCACTTCATCAACAAAAAAATGCCGGGCGGTTTACCGAAAAAATCAGCCCGTGCTTTGTTGGATATTGAAGACAACGATTACGTGCCCATCATTCGCAACCCCAAAGGGACGGATGCCGAAACCGAGGCCGTGTTTTATTTCCCCGGTTGCGGCTCAGAGCGTTTGTTCAGTCAAGTCGGTTTAGCGACGCAGGCCATGCTGTGGCACGCGGGCGTACAAACGGTCTTGCCGCCCGGATATTTGTGCTGCGGCTACCCGCAAAAAGGCAGTGGCCAGTTCGACAAAGCGGAGAAAATCATCACCGACAACCGCGTGCTATTCCACCGCGTTGCTAACACACTGAATTACTTGGACATCAAAACCGTGGTGGTGAGCTGCGGCACGTGCTACGACCAGCTGCAGGGTTATGAGTTTGAAAAAATCTTCCCAGGCTGCCGCATCATCGATATTCATGAATATTTGCTTGAAAAAAATATCAAATTAGATATTAACACGGGTGTCGGCGCTGGGTATTTGTACCATGATCCATGCCACAGCCCCATGAAGCTGCAAGAGCCTCTGAAAACGGTTAAAGCGCTGTTGGGCGACAATGTGCTGCAAAACGAGCGCTGCTGCGGTGAGTCTGGCACGCTAGGTGTCACACGGCCAGATATTTCAACGCAAGTGCGCTTCCGCAAAGAGGAAGAGTTGCAAAAAGGCGCAGATAAGTTGAGAGCAATTGGTGCGATTGGCGAAAAGGCAAATGTCAAAATTTTGACCAGTTGCCCAAGTTGTTTGCAGGGTTTGAGCCGCTATGGCAATGACTTGAACAACGGCTTGTTGGAAGCGGATTACATTGTGGTGGAAATGGCGAACCAAATTTTGGGCAAAGAGTGGATGCCTGAATATGTCGCTTTGGCTAACAATGGCGGCATCGAGCGCGTGTTGGTTTAATAGGTTAAATAGGAATACCAAGGAATCATCATGGCAGGTTTAGCAGCAGGTTCACCGACACCAGAAGAACTCACCGTTCATGCGAAATCAAAAGTCTTGGAAATCAAATTTTCCGATGGCGCATGCTTTCAAATTCCGTTTGAATTGATGCGTATTTCTTCGCCATCCGCAGAAGTGCAGGGTCACGGCCCAGGGCAAGAGATTCTGCAAACCGGTAAACGCGATGTTGGTTTGGTGGGTATAGAGCCCATCGGCAATTACGCCATTCAGCCCAGCTTTACCGATGGGCACGATACGGGTTTGTTTACGTGGGATTATTTGTACTTTTTAGGCTCGCAACAAGCTGAAATTTGGCAAGATTATGAAACGCGACTGAAAGCGGCTGGTATCAGCCGTGATGCACCCATGGCTGAAAAATCCGCTGGTGGCTGCGCAAGTCATTAAATTTTGAACAAATTTTTTAAATAATTTTTATGAGTCAAACACATTTCGGATTTAAAACCGTCGAAGAAACAGACAAAGCCAAACATGTGCGCGGCGTGTTTGACTCCGTAGCGCCCAAGTACGACATCATGAACGACTTGATGTCTATTGGGCTACACCGTGCTTGGAAAGCCTACACCGTCATGGTCGCTAACGTGCAAGAGGGTTCGCAAGTGCTGGATATCGCCGGTGGAACAGGTGACTTGGCACTGGCTTTCGCCAAAAAAGTGGGCAAGACTGGCCGCGTGGTACACACAGATATCAACGAAGCCATGCTTCGAGAAGGGCGTGATCGTTTGGTTAACGCTGGTGTCGTTTTGCCGACGTTTGTGTGTGACGCTGAGAAATTGCCGTTTCCAGACAACCATTTTGACGTCGTGACAGTTGCTTTCGGGCTGCGCAACATGACGCACAAAGACGCGGCGCTCAAGGAGATGAACCGTGTTTTGAAGCCTAGCGGCAAACTTTTGGTACTGGAGTTTTCCAAAATCGCCAAACCCTTGTCAAAAGTTTACGACTGGTATTCTTTCAATGTGTTACCAAAACTTGGTAAATTGGTAGCGGGTGACGATGCCAGTTACCGTTATTTGGCCGAGTCGATTCGCATGCATCCCGGTCAAGAAGAGCTTAAATCGCTTATGAAAACAGCTGGTTTCGGCCATGTGGATTTTCATAATTTGACGGGCGGCGTGGTGGCTTTGCATGTGGGTATCAAGTGCTAGGCGCCAGTTTCGCTAAACGCACGTTTTGAAATCTAAATTGTGTGAATATTCACAAATTGTGAATATTAGCTAACAAATTAACCTTATCCGTACAAAGTCTCTTTAAGCACCTATTGAAATACAAGGCGTTTACCCCTACATTTATGGGGTGTTGATGTCAACATGTGTGTTTGGAGAAAACATGAAACTTTGGTCTGCAATATTGGTTTGTGCACTTGCTTTTTCGGGCTTGAACGCTGAGGCTGCTCGACGCATGGGTGGCGGTGGTTCAATGGGTAAACAATCCAGCAACGTAACGCAGAAAAGCGCAACGCCGACTGCACCTGCACAAAACGCAAACAGTGCTGCTGCCAAACCTGCTGCAGCTGCGCCTGCAGCGGCTCCTGCTGTTGCGCCTAAAAAACCATGGGGCGCGATGCTCGGTGGTTTGGCCGCTGGTTTAGGTTTGGCTTGGTTGGCAAATTCGTTGGGCTTAGGCGGCATGTTGGGTGGCATTATGCAAGCCGTCATGTTTGGTTTGTTGGCGTTTGGTGTGATTGCTCTAGTTATGTACTTTATCCGTTCTCGTAAAAATGGTGGCAAAAAGTCCGACGGCAATACGTTTAACTCGGGTAGCCCTTATGCGATGCAAGGTGCTGGCAGTGCTTCACCTACTGATGCTATTGCACCACGTTCGTATAGTCCACAAAACGTCGGAAACGATGCATCTGCTCGTCCATGGGAAGGCAATACCACCGCTTTTGACAACTCAAATGCTGGGCAAGCTGGTAAATCAATGATTGGCTCTGGCTTGCAAGCATCTGGCAACAATTCCGGTTTGTCTGGCTCGCAATCTTGGGGCATCCCCGCTGATTTCGACACTGCAGGCTTTTTGACGGCAGCAAAACGCAATTTTGTGACCATGCAAGATGCTTGGGACAAGTCTGACATCGCCGTATTACAGGGGATGATGACCGACGAGATGGATGCCGAGATCAAAACCCAATTGGCTGAGCGTGGTGTGCAAGCTGGCGTGGTCAATAAAACTGACGTGGTGATGTTGGATGCGCAGTTGCTTGGTATCGAAGAAATGGCAACTGAATACATGGCCAGTGTGGAGTTTTCAGGCATGATTCGAGAAGACGTGTCTGCCGGTCCAGCACCGTTCCGCGAGGTATGGAACATGACGAAGTCTAAAAATGGCGGTGGCTGGTTGGTTGCGGGTGTGCAAGCGCTGCAATAAAGCAAATTAAGACCTTGTTGCTGGAATTCCAGCAAAAGTCGTGAATAATTGGGGACTATGGCAACATCGTCCCCTTTTTCTTTGCTAAATTCTTTATTTGGTGACTTCGCTAACAAGCTCGTTAGTCTTCAACCCCCTGATTGGGTTGTTGACGAGGTGCAGAACAAACTCGTTTTGCTACTAAATCATGTCTTGATGCAAGAGCCCGAAGCGACAGCACGGCTGGCTCGGCTCAAAGGACGTGTCGTTCGTGTTCAGTGGCGAACCTTGTCGATGACGCTCGCGGCTACGCCAGCAGGCCTGCTAGAGCACGCTGCTAAGCACAAAGCTGCTGATTTAAGCCTGTTGATAGCCGAAGATTCACCTGCGTCTTTGATTCAAACAGCTTTAGCTGGCGGTAAGCCTGCTATCAAGATTGAAGGCGATGTGCAGCTCGCAGCCGAGGTGAACTGGCTGGTCGACCACCTACGCTGGGACGTTGAAGAGGATTTATCACGTATTTTGGGTGATGCCCCCGCGCATGCGGTGGCTGGCGCGGCAAAACAAGTCGTTGCAGGGTTGAAATCATTTTTAGTCACCAAAGTTGCTGACACTGACGCAGGAAATAAATCAGTAGCCAATCAACCACCTAAGGCTGCCTCATGAGACGGCTTTTTCGGGGCGTCTTCATTGTTTGGATTGCGTTGCGTTTTGGTTTAGACCAACTGGTCTTGACGAGTTTTCAAAAACCGTGGCTGACTGCTATCGCCCGTGTTGCGTCGCTTGGACGAAATTTGAATGCACCGCGTGGACAGCGTTTGCGGGAAGCCTTGGAGAGTTTGGGGCCAATTTTTGTTAAATTCGGACAAGTGCTGTCAACACGGCGTGATCTTTTGCCATTGGATATTGCCGATGAGTTGGCTCGTTTGCAAGACCGCGTGCCGCCGTTTGATTCGCGCATTGCTGTGGAAACCATTGAGCGCGCCTTTAAAAAACCACTCGCAGAGATTTTTACCTCGTTTGACCATAAACCCGTAGCTAGTGCCTCGGTGGCGCAGGTGCATTTTGCGACAATCACTGACAAACAAGGCATCAGCAGAGACGTTGCTGTCAAAGTGCTGCGTCCGAATATGCTACCAGTGATTGATAAAGACTTGGGTCTGATGCACATGATGGCGGGTTGGGTTGAAAAGCTTAGCGCGGATGGCAAACGGCTGAAGCCACGAGAGGTGGTTAGCGAGTTCGACAAATACCTGCATGACGAGCTTGATTTGATTCGCGAAGCCTCCAGCGCCGCGCAGCTCAAGCGTAATATGTCGCTGCACAAAGCGGAAAAAGACTTGGTCATGATTCCCGACATGTACTGGGACTACTGCCACCCCGAAGTAATGGTGATGCAGCGCATGAAAGGCGTACCGATCAACCAAACGCAGGAACTTCGTGATGCAGGAGTCGATTTCAAAAAGCTAGCCAGAGACGGCGTCACCATTTTCTTTACCCAAGTCTTCAGAGATGGTTTTTTTCATGCCGATATGCACCCAGGCAACATCCAAGTTAGCCTTGAGCCAGAGACCTTTGGGCGCTATATTTTGCTAGACTTTGGCATCATTGGCAGTTTGACGGAGGTGGACAAAGAGTATTTGGCGCAAAACTTCACAGCGTTTTTCAGGCGTGATTACAAACGAGTTGCCGAATTACATATTGAATCCGGCTGGGTGCCCAAAGAAACGCGGGTGGACGAGCTGGAATCTGCCATTCGAGCCGTCTGTGAGCCGTACTTTGACCGTCCACTCAAGGAAATCTCGCTAGGTTTGGTATTAATGCGTTTATTCCAAACCTCGCGCCGTTTCCATGTCGAAATTCAGCCACAGCTGGTATTGTTACAAAAAACCTTGCTTAATATTGAGGGCTTGGGTCGCGATTTAGACCCTGATTTAGATTTGTGGAACACTGCTAAGCCGTTTTTGGAAAAATGGATGCTGGAGCAAATTGGACCACAAAAATTGCTTGAGGAGCTGAAAAACCAAGCCCCGCAGTACGCCAAGTTGTTGCCGGAGTTACCGGCCCTGCTGGCAAATTACCTCAAACACAAATCCTCACGTACTGACTCAGAGTCGCAAATCCTCAAAGATTTGCTGCGCGAGCAACAAAGAACGAATAAATTACTGCAACGTTTGATGTACGCTGGTTTTGGTTTTATCGTAGGTTTGATCGTCATGCAAGTGGTATCTCGTATGCATATGTTTGTTTTTTAATTATTTTTTGATTTCTGCTAAATAGAGCTGAAATTACTAAAAATATGCCGCTAGCCGGCGTGTTTATTGCCTTTTATGCTATAAAAAATATAGCAAATTTATGTAATTTTCTGCCACTCAGTTGAATGGATGTAAAAAAGACTAAACGCATCTTTACCCGCGATGGTGTGTAGCCTAAGACACTTATAATGATTGGCTGCGCAAAAGTAGTGTTTTCAATGCTTTTGCGTCTTTATGACGCTTTAATCCCCTCTTTTTATGCCTATTTACGCTTACAAATGCGACGCTTGCGGGCATGCCAAAGACGTTTTGCAAAAAATGTCGGACCCGCAACTCACCGATTGCCCCTCTTGTGGCCAAGCTACTTTTAAAAAACAGCTCACTGCGGCTGGTTTCCAGCTCAAAGGTACGGGTTGGTACGTGACTGATTTCCGTGAAGGTGGTGGCAAAACCACTGCGCCTGCTATTGATGCGAAATCTGGCGATGTGCCAGCAACCACGACGGCTGGAAATTCAACATCTTCAGAGAGCAACTCTGCGGGTACAGCGGCTACAACTACCTCTGCGCCATCTGCACCGGCGCCTGCTGCCTCAAAAGCTGCCACATCAACTTCTGCGCCTGCTGCCTCACCAGCTTCAAGCGTTTAACCTTCAATATCCCAAGGAAGTCCATGGCTAAACTGCGTAAATGGTTGTTTGCTGGTTTACTGGTCATTGTGCCGTTTGCCATCACGATTTGGCTGCTGGAATGGATGCTCAGCACGTTAGATAAAACACTGTTGATTTTGCCAGCTGCTTGGCACCCAGACAAACTGATTGGATTTCATATTCCTGGTTTTGGCGTGTTGCTGGCGTTGGCTATTTTGCTGTTAGTGGGCGCGGCTGCCAGTAATTTCTTGGGTCGTCAATTGATGATTTGGGGAGATGCATTTTTAAACCGCATTCCTGTTGTTCGTTCCATTTATTCAAGTGTCAAGCAAGTGTCGGACACCCTGTTTGCCGACGGTGGCAGCGCGTTCCGTACTGCTGTTTTAGTACAGTGGCCACGTCCAGACGTTTGGACCATTGCTTTTGTCACTGGAACGCCGGGTGGTGATGTGATAAATCATCTTAAAGGTGACTATCTCAGTGTTTATGTGCCAACAACACCAAATCCAACAGGCGGTTATTTTGTGATGCTGAAGAAATCGGATTGCATAGAGTTGAACATGAGTGTAGATGATGCGTTGAAATATATCGTGTCCATGGGGGTGGTTTCTCCGACAATGCTTGCACCCTTGCTTCCTAAATAACTAGAATCATTAACGAATTTATTAACGAATAGAGTAGAGAAAATTATGGCAATGCGTACCCAATATTGTGGTCTGGTGACTGAGGCTTTGCTCGGCGAAACTGTGAGTTTGTGCGGTTGGGTGAATCGCCGCCGTGACCATGGCGGTGTGATTTTTATTGATCTACGTGACCGGGAAGGCTATGTGCAAGTGGTGTGTGACCCTGATCGCGCAGACATGTTCAAACTGGCTGAGGGTGTTCGCAATGAGTTTTGTATTCAAATCAAAGGACTGGTTCGTGCACGTCCTGCAGGCACGGTGAATGATGGTTTGAAGAGCGGCAAAATTGAAGTGTTGTGCCATGAGTTGATCGTGCTTAATGCGTCAGTCACACCACCATTCCAACTGGATGACGAGAACTTGTCTGAAACAACACGTTTGACGCACCGCGTGCTGGATCTGCGCCGTCCGTACATGCAAAACAACCTGATGCTGCGCTACAAAGTGTCTATGGAAGTGCGCAAGTTCTTAGATGCAAATGGTTTTATCGACATCGAAACACCGATGCTGACAAAAAGCACACCAGAAGGTGCTCGTGATTATTTGGTGCCAAGTCGTGTGCATGATGGGCATTTCTTTGCACTTCCACAATCGCCACAGCTGTTCAAACAATTGTTGATGGTGGCTGGTTATGACCGCTATTACCAAATCGTGAAATGTTTCCGAGATGAAGATTTGCGCGCTGACCGTCAACCAGAATTCACGCAAATCGATATTGAAACATCGTTCTTGGACGAGCAAGAAATTCGCGACATGTTCCAAGGCATGATCACCACCGTTTTTAAAAATACGATGAATGTGGATTTGGGTGAATTCCCCGTCATGACCTACCAGGATGCCATGCATGTGTATGGCTCTGATAAGCCCGATTTGCGCGTCAGCCTTAAATTCACAGAAGTCACGGATGTGATGGCCGATGTTGACTTCAAAGTCTTCTCAGGCGCAGCAACCATGAAAAATGGACGCGTGGTCGCTTTGCGCGTGCCTGGTGGCGCTCGTGAAGTCGGTGGTTTGAGCCGTGGCGAAATTGATGGCTATACCGAGTTTGTCAAAATCTACGGTGCTAAAGGCTTGGCTTACATCAAGGTCAATGAATTGGCTAAAGGCCGTGACGGTTTGCAAAGCCCAATTGTCAAAAACATCCATGACAAAGCGATTGCTGAAGTATTGGCTCGTACGGGCGCGCAAGATGGCGACTTGATTTTCTTTGGCGCTGACAAAGAAAAAGTGGTGAACGACGCGATTGGCGCATTACGCATCAAAATCGGCCACAGTGAGTTTGGTAAAAAGAACGGTTTGTTTGAGAAAGCTTGGCGTCCGATGTGGGTGGTTGACTTCCCGATGTTTGAATACGACGAAGAAGCACAACGCTACACGGCAACGCATCATCCGTTCACAGCGCCCAAAGATGGCCATGAAGACTGGATGGTTACAGCCCCTGAGAAATGTATCTCTAAAGGCTACGACATGGTGTTGAATGGTTGGGAGATGGGTGGCGGCTCGGTGCGTATCCACCGTGCTGATGTGCAGCAGAAAGTATTTGATGCACTGAAAATCACACCGGAAGAAGCACAAATCAAATTTGGTTTCCTGCTAGACGCTCTGCAATATGGTGCTCCGCCGCACGGTGGCTTGGCTTTCGGTTTAGATCGTATTGTGACCTTGATGACAGGCGCAGAGTCTATTCGTGATGTGATTGCTTTCCCTAAAACCCAGCGTGCTCAATGCTTACTGACGCAAGCGCCTTCATTGGTTGACGAAAAGCAACTCAAAGAATTGCATATTCGCCTGCGCAATGCAGATGTTGCTAAAACGGCCACATAGGAAATTTGCCTGGAAAGGCATTTAACAGCAGCGTCGTAATTAGCAAGTAGCGCAGAAACTTCCCTATAGCCATGTAGACCAAGCATGGCCAAAAGGGGAGTTTGAGCCAACCAGCAACGGCACACAATGGGTCGCCTACAGCAGGCAGCCAGGCCAATAAACACGCTTTTGGTCCTAAACTCTCTAGCCATTGCAGCGCTTTAGCATGGCTGCGCGAGCCGGTGTACTTGTCCATAACTCGGTGGGCACCGTAACCCATCCACCAATCAATCGCACCACCGACAGTATTGCCCGCTGTTGCCACCAATATAGTTGGCCAGAAAAGTTCTGGATTGAGTTTGATGAGTCCAAAAACAACAGGCTCTGATCCAAGAGGAACCAGTGTCGCGCTGATGAGTGATACGACAAACACTGTCGATAAGCCAAACTTAGGCAATGCCAGCATGATTAAAAGTTGTTCTAACCAAATTTCCATTTAAAACCAAGTGTAAAAGTTAACCAATCAGACAAAAAGAAGTCAAAAAAAAAGACCAGTTAAGCCTAGTATAGAGCGGTACAATTGTGCTTCATTTTTAAGCAACTCATTCATTTCCCCTAGCCCTATTCTGCATGAACATTGGTCAATACACTTTGCCAAATAATTTGTTCGTCGCGCCTATGGCTGGCGTGACTGACAGGCCGTTTCGCATGCTTTGCAAGAAGTTGGGAGCCGGTTATGCGGTTAGCGAGATGGTGACGTCTAAACGCGAATTGTGGAGTACCCTTAAAACATCACGCCGAGCTAACCACGATGGCGAAAGCGCTCCTATCGCCGTGCAAATCGCCGGAACATCTGCCGAAATGATGGCAGAGGCTGCGTTGTACAACATTGATAACGGTGCGCAAATCATTGACATCAATATGGGTTGTCCTGCAAAGAAGGTTTGCAACAAATGGGCGGGCTCCGCGCTGATGCAAGATGAAGGCTTAGCATTGTCAATTGTTGAAGCTGTCGTTTCTGCTTGTGCACCTCGCAATGTGCCTGTCACTTTGAAAATGCGCACCGGCTGGTGTCAGTCGCATAAAAATGCAGTAGTTTTAGCGCGCGCATTTGAGCAAGCAGGTGTGCAAATGCTCGCTGTGCATGGCCGCACGCGCGAGCAAGGCTATAAGGGTTTAGCGGAGTATGAAACTATTGCAACAGTAAAGTCTGTTGTTCATATTCCCGTCGTTGCAAATGGCGATATAACTACACCAGAGAAGGCGCGTGATGTCTTGGCGTTCACGGGAGCGGATGCCATCATGGTTGGACGTGCGGCACAAGGCAAACCTTGGATTTTTCGAGAAATTGCTTACTTCATGTCTACTGGTATGCATTTGGCTCAGCCTTTGGTTGCTGAGGTAAAGCGCCTGCTGTGTGACCATTTGCTTGATCATTACGATTTGTATGGTGAATTTGCAGGTGTACGGACGGCACGCAAGCATATTGGTTGGTACGTGCGTGCGTTGCCAGGTGGTGAAGCTTTTCGAGATCGGATAAATATGCTTGAGACCTGCGAATCACAGCACGCTGCAGTGGCGCAATTTTTTGATGAGTTGGCAGCTCAGTATGAGCGTATACCGCAATCAATTGCACATGCTCAAGATGAAGGAGCAGGTGTGTTTGTTTAAGTGTAAGTAAATTCGATTAATAAAAATGAGCTAAAAGTAAGTGACTAAAAGAAAAGTAAAAGAAGTTTAAAAGATGAGTAAAAAACAAATAGACGAATGCGTACGCGAGAATTTAGAAGCCTACTTCAAAGACTTGGATGGCGAGCAGCCACACGCCTTGTATGACATGCTGGTTAAAGCGGTCGAAAAGCCATTACTCGAAGTGGTTATGAAACAAGCAGACAACAACCAATCACGAGCGGCAGAATGGTTGAACCTCAATCGAAATACTTTGCGCAAAAAACTCTTGGACCACAATTTAATTTAATCTAAGCCCAAAATCGCTTTCCTCTTTTTTCTTTCGTTTCTCTCAAATTTCCCTTAAAAAAATACAAACAATGAATGCACTAATTTCAGTTTCCAATAAAACCGGCGTCGTAGATTTCGCCCGTGAATTACATGCCTTGGGCATCAAACTTCTGTCTACCGGAGGCACAGCAAAACTTTTAGCCGATCAAGGTTTACCAGTAACAGAAGTCGCTGAACTCACAGGTTTTCCTGAAATGCTGGATGGCCGCGTTAAAACGCTGCACCCGAAAGTTCATGGTGGTTTGTTGGCTAGGCGCGATTTGCCAGAACACATGGCTGCTTTGGCTGAATATCATATCGATACGATTGATTTGTTGGTGGTTAATCTTTATCCGTTTGAAGCGACCGTTGCCAAAGTCGGCTGTGCCTTAGAAGATGCCATCGAAAACATCGATATTGGCGGCCCGGCCATGGTGCGTTCGGCTGCTAAAAATTGGAAGGATGTTGGTGTATTAACTGACTCATCTCAATATGCAGTTGTGCTTGCAGAACTCAAAGCCAGCGGGAAGTTGACAGACAAAACAAAATTTGCATTGTCTGTCGCCGCATTTAACCGTATCAGTCAATATGACGGTGCCATCAGCGACTACCTGTCTAGCATTCAAGAAGATGGCAGCCATGCACTCTTCCCTGCGCAATCGAATGGCCGTTTCGTTAAATTGCAAGACTTGCGCTACGGCGAAAATCCGCATCAGCAGGCTGCTTTTTATCGCGATTTGTATCCCGCACCAGGCTCGCTCGTAACTGCCAAGCAATTGCAGGGTAAAGAACTAAGCTACAACAACATTGCGGATGCAGACGCGGCTTGGGAATGTGTCAAAAGCTTTGATGTGCCAGCTTGTGTCATCGTCAAGCACGCCAACCCATGCGGTGTTGCTGTGGGTGATGATGCGCTACAAGCTTACGAAAAGGCTTTTAAAACTGACCCTACCTCTGCATTCGGTGGCATCATCGCCTTCAATCGAACTGTAGATGTTCCTGCTGCGCTGCAAATATCAAAGCAATTTGTTGAGGTGTTGATGGCGCCTAGCTACACACCAGAAGCCTTGGAGATATTTAAAGCCAAGGCGAATGTACGTGTGCTGCAAATAGAGTTACCTGAAGGCGTCGGAAAAGCGGGTAATTCCGATTGGGACAATGGTCGTAATGCTGTTGATGTCAAACGCGTCGGTTCAGGCTTGTTGATGCAGACAGCGGATAACCATGAATTGACTTTGTCTGATCTCAAAGTCGTCTCGAAAGCGCAACCAACTCCGCAGCAATTGCAAGACTTGCTGTTTGCTTGGAAAGTTGCGAAATATGTCAAATCGAACGCCATCGTTTTCTGCGCGGGTGGTATGACCATGGGCGTAGGCGCAGGGCAAATGAGTCGTTTAGATTCAGCTCGCATTGCCAGCATCAAGGCGCAGCATGCAGGTTTGTCTCTGGAAAATACAGCAGTCGCCAGTGATGCATTCTTCCCGTTCCGTGATGGTCTAGATGTCGTGGTGGATGCTGGAGCGACTTGCGTGATTCAACCGGGTGGCAGCATGCGCGACCCTGAAGTCATTGCTGCCGCAGACGAACGCGGTGTGGTGATGGTGTTCACGGGTGTACGTCACTTTAGACATTAAGAGCTGCGTCATGACAGCACCAGAACCGACACGAAATCCACGTGAGTTTTTAACTTATCTGTTCCAAGCAGCTGTAAAACGCGCGTTGCCACTGCATAACACCGCCGCCTATTTGCCTTCGCCTCCTACAAATGGTGGACGTACGATTGTGCTTGGGGCAGGCAAAGCGGGTGCCGCCATGGCGCAAGCTGTGGAAGCGCACTGGCCCGTTGACGTGCCTTTGTCTGGCTTGGTGGTTACCCGTTATCACCATACCCCTGCTCGGCCTGCTGAGCTTGATGGTAAACCCTACCGTATTGAAATCGTAGAAGCATCGCACCCCGTTCCCGATGGTGCTGGTTTACAAGCTGCGCAGCGTATTTTGGATATGACGCAAGGCCTTACTGCAGACGACGTTGTGCTTTGCCTGATTTCAGGTGGTGGTTCAGCCTTGTTATCGCTACCTGTGGAGGGGATGGATTTCGCCGATAAGCAGCGCATTAACCAAGCTTTGCTCAATTCTGGTGCTCCTATTTCAGAGATGAATTGTGTGCGCAAGCACCTCTCTCGCATCAAAGGCGGTCGCTTGGCGGCTGCTTGTTTTCCTGCAAAGGTTGTGACTTTAACGATCAGCGATGTTCCAGGCGACGACCCCAGCATCATTGCCAGCGGCCCCACTGTGCCAGACGATACGACATGTGCGCAGGCGCTGGCAATTTTGAAGCGATACAACATTGATGTACCTTATTCGATTGCTGCGCAATTGGCCACTGGCGCGCTTGAAACACCCAAGTCAAACGACCCGATCTTTCAGGGGCATGTCGTTCATATGACGGCTACGCCACAGCAAAGTCTGGAAGCAGCAGCTGAAGTGGTGCGAAATGCAGGTTTACACGCCTATATTTTGAGTGACGACATGGAGGGTGAGTCGCGCGAGGTCGGCACTGTTCATGCCGCTTTGGCTGGGGCGGCGGCTAAAAGTATAGCAACAATCGCCTCCAAAAGTGGCGATGCAGCCCAGACTCAAACTTTTGTTCGCCCTTGCGTCATTCTGTCAGGCGGCGAAACCACGGTCACGGTTCGTCCGCGACAGCCTGGCGCAGCCAAAGGGCGGGGCGGACGAGCAGGCGAGTTTTGTCTTGGTTTGGCGCAGGCTTTGCACGGTTTAGACAATGTCTATGCTCTGGCAGCGGACACTGACGGCATAGATGGCGTGCAAGACAATGCTGGTGCGTATGTTGACCCTACAACCTTAGCGCGAGCAGAGTCACAAGGCATGAAAATTCATGACTTTTTGGATCGCAATGACGCCTATGGCTATTTTGAACCTTTGGGTGATTTGCTCATAACAGGGCCAACTTTTACTAACGTGAACGATTTTCGGGCTATATTAGTGTTGTAGTAATCATTTACAAAAAGCAGCACTATGACGGATGTGACACCTAGATTGCAGTTGACATCGATATCAAAACGATATGCATCAGTATTGGCCAATCAAGACGTATCCCTGACGGTATTGCCCGGCGAGATTCATGCGCTATTAGGCGAAAACGGTGCTGGTAAATCGACGCTGGTCAAAATCATTTACGGTTCAGTCAAGCCTGATGCAGGTACGGTTAGTTTCAACGGTTTAGCCGCGCATGTTCGCAACCCCCAAGAAGCGCGGGCTTTGGGTATCAGTATGGTGTTCCAGCATTTCAGTTTGTTTGAAACTTTGAGCGTGGCTGAAAACGTCTGGCTTGGACTGGATAAACATCTGACGCTGGCAGAGGTGACACAGCGTATTTCCGCCAAAGCCAGTGAATATGGTTTGGATATTGACCCGAGTCGTCCTGTTCATACTTTGAGCGTTGGTGAAATGCAGCGCGTTGAAATCATCCGCGCTTTGCTGACCAATCCTCAACTTCTTATTTTGGATGAGCCTACTTCTGTGCTCACACCGCAGGCGGTTGAAAAGCTTTTCGTGGTTTTGAAAAAACTGTCGTCTGAGGGCTGCAGCATCCTTTATATCAGCCACAAACTGCATGAAATTCGTGAGTTGTGCACTGCCTGTACAGTTTTGCGTGCGGGTAAGGTAACAGGGCATTGCAACCCACAAGAAGAAAGCAATGCCTCACTCAGCCGCATGATGATTGGTGCTGAGCCACCGGCGCTAGAGCATCGTGCTGCACATGTGGGTGATGTTGTGTTAGGTGTTCATCAGTTGACACTGCCACGTGTTGATCAATTTGGTATGGCTCTCAACGCGGTTTCTTTGAATGTTAAAGCTGGTGAAGTTGTCGGCATTGCGGGTGTTTCAGGAAACGGGCAGCGTGAGTTGATGTACGCATTGTCGGGCGAAGATACACGTGCTAAAGCGGCTATGGTGACTTTGTTTGGCAAATCGGTCGGAAGTATGGGGCCTGCCGAGCGTCGCGGTTTGGGGGTGCAATTTGTACCTGAAGAGCGACTTGGTCGCGGCGCTGTGCCGAGTATGAGCTTGGCACATAACTTGATGTTGACCCGTGACAACGCTATTTCAAAAATGGGTTGGATTCGTAGCAAAGACTTAGCGAAGCAGGCCGATGGAATCATCGCCCGTTTCAAAGTCAAGGCCAGTGGTGCGCAGGCAACTGCCAAATCATTGTCTGGCGGCAATCTGCAGAAGTTTATTATGGGCAGAGAGATTGACGCAAACCCCAAGCTACTCATCGTCTCGCAACCCACTTGGGGTGTCGATGTGGGTGCAGCTGCGCAAATTCGTGGCGCTATATTGGCTTTGCGTGATGCTGGCTGTGCTGTGCTGGTCGTGAGCGAGGAACTGGATGAATTGTTTGAAATCAGTGATCGTCTGCATGTCATGGCCAAAGGGCAGCTATCGCCATCGCTCAAACGCGAGGATGCCACGGTCTCACTTGTGGGTGAATGGATGAGTGGTTTATGGCCAGTATCGGCAGATAAGGCCCATGACAAGACTCATGACATGGAAAGCAAAGAGGAAATCGCATGATGCGTTTAAAACTAGAGCCGCGTGCGCAAAACTCTGCTTTTTGGAGCTACGGTTCTCCTGTGTTGGCTTTGCTCGTGACCGTCATCATTGGCGTTCTGTTATTCGTAGCCTTGGGGAAAGACCCCATCCGTGGCTTACAAATGTTTTTTTGGGAGCCGATTCGCTCTAGCTATGCTTGGGGCGAGTTGATGGTCAAGGCTACACCGCTGTTGATCATCGCACTGGGTTTGGCCGTTTGCTTTCGTTCGAATGTCTGGAATATTGGCGCAGAAGGTCAGTTCGTTGTTGGCGCGCTGGCTGCGGGTGGCATTGCGCTGATGGCTAACAAAGACACCAGCCGCTGGATTGTCTTGGCGATTTTGATCGCCGGTATGTTTGGCGGCATGGCTTGGGCAAGCATCACAGCATTTTTACGCGATAAATTCAATGCCAATGAAATCTTGGTGAGTTTGATGTTGGTCTATGTGGCGGATTTACTTTTGAGTTACATGGTGTTTGGGCCTTGGAAAGACCCAAATGGTTTTAACTTTCCACAAAGCAAAAATTTTGAAGCAGTGACGAGTATCCCAAGACTCATGCAGGGCTCGCGTATGACGATTGGCTTACCCATTGCAATGGCAACGGCTGCTGCGCTTTGGGTGTTTTTGTTTCGCACCCGTGCTGGGTTTGCGCAACAAGTCGGTGGCTTAGCGCCAGCCGCTGCACGCTATGCTGGGTTTTCTAGCCGTAGCGCCCTGTGGGTCGCGATGTTGTGTTCAGGCGCTGCCGCTGGCTTGGCAGGTGCGCTAGAGGTTGCTGGGCCGATGGGGCAACTCACGCCCTATGTGCCTGCTGGCTATGGTTTTGCGGCCATCATTGTTGCGTTTGTGGGGCGACTACACCCAGTTGGTATGATTTTTTCAGCTGTCCTCATGAGTATGTTCTACATCGGTGGCGAGTTAGCGCAGTCGCGCTTAGGGTTGCCTAAATCGATCACGGGTGTGTTTCAAGGATTACTGCTTTTTAGTTTATTGGCTTGCGACACCTTGCTGACCTATAAGTTGGTGCTGAAGTCTGACGCTAAATCAACTACGGGAGGTGCTGCTTAATGGAAGCCTATGCACTTTTAATAGCTGCCACATTGAACGCTGGCACAGTTTTAGCCATTGCTGCTCTGGGTTTACTCATCAACGAAAAAGCTGGCGTGGTTAATTTAGGTGCAGAAGGCATGATGCTTTGCGCCGCGATTGCAGGGTTTGCAACTGTCGTTCACACCGGCAATGTGTGGTTGGGGTTTTTGGCTGGCATGGCTACTGGCGCATTGCTTGCCGCTATTTTTGGTGTTTTGGTTATATGGCTTAATACAAATCAAGTGGCTACAGGCTTGGCCTTGAGTTTGTTTGGCGCTGGATTTTCAGCATTTGCAGGCATCACATACGTTCAAGAAAAATTGCCTGAGCAAACGCAGTATTCAATTCCACTGTTAGGTGACATTCCTTTGCTCGGGCTGGCATTGTTTAAGCAACACCCTATGGTTTACATAACTGTGGCTTTTACGCTTGTTTTGATATGGTTTTTGTACCGCACGCGGGCGGGCTTGGTGTTGCGTTCAGTGGGAGAGTCGCCTGAATCCGCTCATGCACTAGGCTACCCAGTTCGACGTATCCGTTTGTTGGCAGTTATAGCTGGTGGCGCACTGTGTGGACTTTCAGGTGCATATTTGGCAACCATTTACACCCCGCTATGGGTTGAGGGCATGGTTTCAGGTAAGGGCTGGATTGCTTTGGCTTTGACCACTTTTGCCACTTGGCGACCCGCTAGGGTGCTTTTAGGTGCATATTTGTTTGGTGGGTTTACTCTATTGCAGCTGCATATGCAGGGCGTGGGGGTGGAAATACCTAGTCAATTTCTCAGCATGATGCCTTATATTGTTACGATAGTGGTACTGGTGCTAATTTCACGTAATACCGCTTTTATTCGGATCAACATGCCTGCATCTCTTGGCAAACCGTTTTCACCTTGATTTTGGCTTGCTTCTTGCGTTGTTTATTTTTGTATTTCTTTCTCAACCGCTTTCACTTAAACTAAAAAGGACTTTTGTTATGACAGATTTTCAAAAACGCACACTCTTAAAAGTTGCTGCTATGACCACGATTGCCGCTGCCGCTTTAGTCGGTTGTGGCAAAAAAGAAGAAGCCAAGCCTGCCGCCGCTGCACCAGCAGCGCCAGCTGCAGCTGCTCCTGCAAAAGCCGAGCCGCTTAAAGTGGCCTTCGCCTACGTTGGCCCTGTGGGCGACGGCGGTTGGACGTTTGCGCATGACAACGCCCGCAAAGCGGTTGAAAAAGAGTTTGGCGACAAAATCGTCACCAGCTTTGTCGAAAAAGTGCCTGAGTCTGCCGATGCAGAACGCGTTTTCCGTGACTTGGCGAGCCAGGGCAACAAGTTGGTTTTTGGTACCACCTTCGGCTACATGGAGCCCATGCTCAAGTTGGCTCCTGAATTCAAAGATGTGAAATTTGAACACGCTACCGGCTACAAACAAGCTGACAACATGCGCACTTACGACAGCCGCACCTACGAAGGTGCTTATATGGCTGGCGTGATTGCGGGCAAGATGACGAAAACGAATACGATCGGATTTGTAGGATCATTTCCAATTCCTGAAGTGGTTCGCAATATCAACAGCTTTACATTGGGTGCGCAATCTAGCAATCCTAAAATCAAAACCAAGGTGGTTTGGGTTTCTTCTTGGTTTGATCCGACTAAGGAAACTGAAGCAGCGACAGCTTTGATCAATGGCGGCGCTGACGTGTTGATGCAAAACACCGACTCATCAGCTGTTTTGCAAACCGCAGAAAAAATGGGCAAACGCGCATTTGGTTGGGATTCAGACATGACTGCCTACGGCCCGAAGGCCCATTTGGGTTCTGCCGTCATCAACTGGGCACCTTACTACATCAAAGCCACTGGCGAAGCCTTAGCTGGTACCTGGAAAGGTGGCGGTCACACTTGGTGGGGCGTGAAAGAAGGCGCGATTGACATGGTCAATGTTTCGGCTGATGTGCCTGCCGACACCAAAGCCAAAATCGACGAAATCAAGGCTGGCCTGAAAGCTGGTACTTTCGCTATATGGAAAGGCCCTATCATGGGTAGCGATGGCAAAGAACTGCTGGCAAAAGACGCTGTGGCAGATGACAAGTTCTTGGGCGGCATTAACTTTTACGTCAAAGGCGTGGAAGGCAAAGTCCCAGGTGGCGATAAAAAGTAAGTTCGGCTGACCTAAAAAAAGGCTACTCTCGGGTAGCCTTTTTTATTGCAAAATATGCACATGTATCAAGTAAAAAACATCCCCATAGACCGTCTGCCCGATTTGCTGAGAGCCATGCCCAAAGCCGAGCTGCACATCCACATCGAAGGCTCGCTTGAGCCCGAGATGATTTTCAGCCTTGCCAAACGCAACGGCCTGACTTTGCCTTACGCCAGTGTGGACGAGCTGCGCCGCGCTTATGCGTTTACCAATTTGCAGAGCTTCTTAGATATTTACTACGCAGGTGCTAGCGTATTACTCAAAGAACAAGACTTTTACGACCTAGCCATCGCATATATTGCCAAAGAAGCTATAGATAATGTAGCGGTTTGCGAGATTTTCTTTGATCCCCAAACCCACACCGACCGTGGTGTGAGCATGGATACTGTTATCAACGGCTTGCACCGCGCCTGCGTGGAAGCGCAAGCTAAGCACGGCATCAGCGCCAGTTTGATCATGTGCTTCTTGCGCCATTTGAGCGAAGAAGCTGCCTTTGAAACTCTAGAAGCTGCCATGCCGTTCCGCGACAAATTCATCGGTATCGGTCTAGATTCTGGCGAAGTGGGCAACCCACCTGAGAAATTCGCCAAAGTCTTTGCCAAATGTCGCGAGTTGGGTTTGCACCTCGTCGCCCATGCAGGCGAGGAAGGCCCGCCGGCATATGTCTGGACGGCGCTGGATTTGCTAAAAGTCGAGCGCATCGACCACGGCGTGCAATCTAGCAAAGATGCCTTGTTGATGGCGCGGTTGAAAAAAGACCGCATTCCGCTCACCGTTTGCCCGCTGTCCAACTTAAAACTCTGTGTTTTCAAAGACTTAGCCAACCATAACTTGCCGCAATTGCTGGACGCAGGCTTGGTCGCCATGGTCAACTCTGACGACCCCAGCTACTTTGGTGGTTATATGAACGACAATTTCTTGCAAACCTTTGCCGCTACGGGTATGACCGCCCAACACGCCTACAAGTTGGCACGTAACAGTTTTGAGGCGAGTTTTTTGGACGCTTCCGACAAGCAGCGCCATATCGACAAATTGAACGCCGTTTTTGAGTCGTTTTCGTAATGAAAACCTCAGCTCGCCAAAGCCACAGCAAACCGGTTGTGAGCCTCAATCAAGGGCTCAATCTCAACCGTCGTTAGCCGACCTTGGCGAACAACTATGCTCCCGTTGACGATGGTGTAGTCCGCCTGCGGGCTGGCGCACAGCAGCAGGGCACCCACGGCGTCATGCACAGCGCCTCCGGCAAAGGCTAGTGTGTCCAGCTTCCACATCGCCATGTCAGCGCACATACCCACGGCTAGGTGGCCAATGTCGCTACGACCCAACACCGCAGCGCCGCCCGTGGTGGCCAGTGCCAAAGCGTCGCGTGCCGTCATTTCTTGCGGGGCTGTGTCGCAGCCGAAAACCACTTTGCCGTTGGTATCAGTTCGCGGTAGTTCTAACGATTTACCCAATCGCGCCAGCAGCATCGCCTGCCGCGCTTCGCCCAGCAAATGTGCGCCGTCATTACTGGCACTGCCATCCACACCTAAGCCGACGGGGACGCTCGCATTGATCATCTTGCGCACAGGCGCAATACCGCTGGCCAGCCGCATATTGCTGCATGGGCAGTGCGCCACGCCGGTGCGGGTTCTGCCAAACAGGTAAATGCCCTCGTCGTCCAGCTTCACGCAGTGGGCGTGCCACACATCGTGCCCCACCCAACCCAACTTTTCAGCGTATTGCGTGGGCGTGCAGTTGAACTTTTCACGAGTGTAGGCAATGTCGTGGTCGTTCTCGGCCAAATGGGTGTGCAAGCGCGCTTTATAGCTGCGTGCCAAGGCGGCCGCCTCACGCATCAAATCTTGACTCACGGTGAAGGGCGAGCAGGGCGCTGCTGCTATGTTCAGCATACTGCCGTGGCTGGTGTCGTGGTAGGTTTCCAGCAGGCGCTGGGTTTCTTTCAAAATGGCGGCTTCGTTTTCCACCAAGCGGTCAGGGGGCAGGCCGCCTTGCGACTCGCCCACACTCATCGCGCCACGCGTCGCCGTAAAGCGTATCCCCACGCGTTTAGCCGCCTCAATGCTGTCATCCAGCCGCACGCCGTTGGCGTAAATGTACATGTGGTCGCTGCTGGTGGTGCAGCCACTCATCAGCAGTTCCGCCATCGCCACTTGGTTGGAAACCAGCACCATTTCAGGCGTGATGCCTGACCAAATTGGATACAAGCCCTTCAGCCAGCCAAACAGCTCCGCATTTTGCACCCCAGGCACCGCGCGGGTGAGCGACTGCGTCATGTGGTGATGCGTATTTACTAACCCCGGCGTTACCAAATGCCCGCTAGCGTCAATCACCTCGTCCGCCGTCTGCGGCAAATCAGCGGCAGCGCCTATGGCTTCAATCAGATTACTGCGAACGAAGATGCTGGCATTTTTAAGCTCAGCATCGTTTTGGGTAGCAATGCAGCGGGCGTTTTTGATAAGAAGGGTTGTCATGGGTGAGCGCTATCTTTATGTGTTTTTTTCAAATATTAGCTTAGAAATTGATAGGCGCTCTGCAACAACATCAAGTGCCTGTCATATTCGACACGTTTTAGACAGTTTGTAACTTGAATTCAGCATAAACTAGCTTTCATCATTGTTACAAAGTGCTCGCCATGAATGCGGCCGAAGTAACCCATGCCTAACGCGACCATATTTTGAGTTTCGACCCACATGCAGAGCCTTTTGATTCCGCAGGGCTAGATGAAGACGGCTTTGTCGTCATTGGCTGAACGGGCAGGGCGGGCAAGTTGTGAAGATGGTGGGCGATTAAGTTTTTGCAAACCTTCGCCGCAACTGGCATGATCGGCCAGCACACTTACCAGCTAGCGCGCAACAGCTTTGGAGCGAGTTTTCTCGAAGATTCAGCGAAACGTTGCCATATTGACAAGTTAACTGAAGTCTTTGAGACTTTTAGCTAGAGTACATTCAACGGAATTTTTACGTAAGCGACACCGTTAGCCTCAGCCGGTGGAAGCTCGCCTGCACGGATATTTATTTGTACAGCTGGCAAAATCAAGGTGGGCATCTCCAATGTTTTGTCTCTGGCTGTGCGCATGGCAATGAACTGGTCTTCGTTGATGTCAAGTCGCACATGGATATTTTTAGCGCGCTGTTCCCCAGCCGTGGTAAACATCACCGCTTCTCGGCCCGCTGGCGGGTAATCATGGCAAAGGTACAGTTTGGTATCTTCAGGCATGGCTAGCAATTTTTGAACGGATTGAAACAATGTATGCGCATCACCGCCGGGAAAATCGCAGCGCGCGGTGCCCACATCAGGCATAAAAATCGTATCACCCACAAATACATTATTACCCATCACATACACCGAGCAGGCAGGAGTGTGGCCTGGGGTTGACATCACTTTTGCTTCAATACTGCCAATATTGAAAACTTCACCATCAGCAAATAAATGGTCAAATTGCGAACCATCTTGCTTAAACTCGGCCTCTAAATTGAATACATTTTTAAAAACACCTTGCACTACGGTGATGTTTTTACCAATGGCCGTGCGTCCACCCAAGTTTTTTTTCAAATATGGGGCTGCTGATAAATGGTCGGCATGCGCATGGCTTTCTAAATGCCATTCAACGCTGAGTCCGTTTGCTTTGACAAAATTGATGAGTTTGTCTGCACTGACCGTCGACGTTCGGCCTGATTTTGGGTCGTAATCGAGTACGGAATCAACAATCGCGCAGGCGGTCCCCTTGCCCGCATGCACGACGTGGCTGATCGTCCAAGTTGCAGGGTCAAAAAAAGATTGCACCTGAATTTGTGCATTTTTCACTGTAGTCATGTTAGATTCCTTATAAATAGTTAAAAAACAATATATAAAATTATATACTATAAAAAGAAATAGTAAAGTATGAAGCCTCAAATACCAATCGACGTGGTGAAAATGCGCCAATCCATGGATCGTGCAGCGCGGCTTTTGCGTGTGCTGAGTAACCCTGATCGATTGCTCTTGATGTGCCATTTGTCTAGTAAAGAAAGCTGCGTTTCAGACTTAGAGGTGGCTACCTCCATCGTGCAGCCCACACTGTCGCAACAGTTAGCCGTACTGCGTGAAGAGGGCTTGGTAAGCACGCGCCGCGATGGCAAACAAATCTTTTACTCTCTTGCTAGTGACGACGCTTTGGCTTTGATGCAAACGCTTTATAGTCGCTTCTGTGCCTAAGGTAGCCTGGTCTTTTTAACCACCCTTTTGAAACGTAATAAACATATTTGTAACGTGAATTCAGCATAAACTAGGCTTCAACAAAGCAACCAAATGTTCGTCATGAATGCTGCAAAAGTACCCCAAGCCTACCGCGCCCGTATTTTGAGTTTTGATCCACATGCAGAGCCGTCAAATTCCGCAAGGCTAGATGAAGACGGCTTGCTCGTCATTGGCGCGAACGAACAGGGCAGGCAAGTGGTGCAAATGGTGGGCGACTACCACTTGTTGGCGGATGAGTTCAAAGCGCGCCACCCCGATGTCAAAGTGGAGCACCAGCCAGACTGCATCATCGCGCCCGGCTTTGTCGACACCCATGTGCATTACCCCCAAACCGACGTGATTGGCTCACCCGCTGAGGGCTTGCTGCCGTGGCTAGATGGTTACACTTTTCCAGAAGAAAAAAAGTTCGTAGCCGTTGATTATGCTGCCCAAGCAGCTACTTTTTTTATAGCGGAATTATTGTGCAATGGAGTTACCACCGCGCTCACTTTTGCCACATCACACGTCGCGTCTGTTGATGCATTGTTCACTGAAGCGCAAAAAAACAGCCTGCGCCTCATCACCGGCAAATGCATGCAAGACCGTAACAGCCCAGATGGTGTACGCGACGAAACAGAGCAAAGTTTGATCGACACCGAGCTGCTCATGCACAAATGGCACGATGTGGACAGGCTGGGCTACGCCTTCACCCCCCGTTTCGCCCCCAGCTGCAGCGACGCCCAGTTGCGCGGCTTGGGCGACTTAGCCGCCAAATACCCCGATGTCTGGATTCAGTCCCACGTCGCTGAAAACGTCGAAGAAATCACCTGGGCGCTGTCGCTTTTCCCCCAAGCCCGCTCTTATTTGCAGATTTATGACGACTTCGGTTTGATGCGTAAGCGCTCTGTTTACGCCCACTGTATCCACCTAGACGCCACAGACCGCGCCTTGATGCAAACCACAGGCGCAGCAGCGGCTGTATGCCCCACCAGTAATTTGTTTTTAGGTAGCGGCTATTTTGACTATCGCGCTGCAGACGACGCTGGCATGCAATACGCCCTCGCCAGCGACGTGGGTGGCGGCACCAGCTTCAGCCCCTTCCACACCATGCTAGCCGCCTATTACGTCGGCCGCGCCACCGTCAAAACAGCGTTGTTCCAAGGCGGCCAGCCCAAGCTTGGCATGAGCTTGTCGCCACAAAACCTCTGGTGGCAGCACACCGCTGGTGCGGCCAAAGCCTTGGGTTTAGACGGCGTTATCGGCAACTTGGCAGTCGGTTGCGAAGCAGATTTCATCATCCTCAACCCCAAAGCTACCCCCTTGCTAGAGCGCCGCACCGCCCGTGCCGAGAACCTAGATGAACTACTATTCGCGATGATTGTCTTGGGCGATGATCGCTTGATAGAGAAAACCGTGATTTCGCAGCAGGGCTGATTTTCACTCTTTAAATATGCCTCTGGCCGCCGTATCTATTGCCTAATCAGCTATTCTATTTGTAGTATTACAGGATGTTTCAAATGAAAACCCCAGCATTGCTAATGATTGCTTTTCTCATCGGGACGGCTATGTCCATGGCATCCAGTACGGCGTTTGCAGAAGTGTATTTGTATGACCTCTTGGCAAATCCAAGCTACAGAAAATCTTGGAATACCTTGTTTCTTGACGAGAAAAATGTGGATGTCTGGCTGGCGAAATATTCGAAAACACAGGACGGTCCCGCTGCGCCTGGGAAGCAAATCAGACTGCCTGGCGCTGTTTATCAAATTAACAGCGTTTGCAAGCCCCACGATTGCGATCGCAATATGTTTTATGTCCTGTATGCGCCAAACGGCTCAAAAGCATGGGGACTGCTGCTGAAGAAAGGCAAGAGTGAAAGGTTTTTTGGCAAACCCGATGAAGAGCAGAAGCTTGCACTGCGTGAGGCAGCAAAATAACAAGCCCCCCCCAGAATTATGTGCGGTTTAGGAACATAGCCGTCGTATTTGTTGCCTAAGTAGCTATTAAAAACATAGTGAAAATATAGCAAAAATCGTAACATAAAACCTGCGCCACAATACGGCACAATATTACATAATTCGATATTTTTTACTGGAGTTTCCCTTGTCTATCCTAGCTGACCACCAAATCCGCGAACTCGCACAGAAGCACGGCATGATTGAACCGTTTGAGCCGGGGCAGGTGCGGGAGAAGGAGGGGAAGAAGATCATCAGTTACGGCACCAGCAGCTATGGCTACGACATCCGCTGTGCGCCTGAGTTCAAGGTGTTTACCAACATCCACAGCACCGTGGTTGACCCTAAAAATTTCGACGAAAAGAGCTTTGTGGATTTTGAGGGCGACAGCTGCATCATCCCGCCTAACAGCTTTGCATTGGCGCGGACCATGGAGTATTTCCGCATTCCGCGCAATATTTTGACGGTTTGCTTGGGTAAAAGCACCTATGCACGCTGCGGCATCATCGTCAACGTGACGCCGTTTGAGCCGGAGTGGGAAGGCTTTGTGACGCTGGAATTCAGCAACACCACGCCGCTGCCAGCCAAAATCTACGCGGGCGAGGGCTGTGCGCAGGTGTTGTTCTTCAAAGCGGACGAAGTTTGCGCGACGAGCTACAAAGACCGAGGGGGTAAATACCAAGGTCAAACGGGTGTAACTCTGCCCAAAGCTTAAATTACCAAAATCTAAGAATCTCTAAGATAATCAGGCCATCTGCAAGTAAGTGGCAACAATTTTGAGTTCAGGAGTACGCGTATGAAATGGGAAGGCAACCGAGAGTCTGACAACGTCGAGGACCGCCGTGGTAGCGGCGGAGGCGGTGGTGGGGGCGGCGGGCTGTTTGGCAGCAAGTTTGGTATTGGCTCCATCATCATTGCGTTGGCGGCATCGTACTTTTTGGGTATTAACCCATTGACCGTGCTCGGCTTCTTGGGCGGTGGTGATGCGCCGCAAACGCAGCAAGGTCCTGCGACCAAGCCACCTGCGACGGATATGCAAGCCAAGTTTGTATCAGTCGTGCTGGCTGATACGGAAGATGTCTGGAAAGATGTGTTCACCAAGGGTGGCGCAACTTACATCGCACCTAAACTGGTGCTTTTCCGTGGTTCTACGCCCACACCTTGCGGCGCTGGTCAAGCGGCGATGGGGCCGTTTTACTGCCCAGGCGATCAAAAAGTTTATATCGATTTGAGCTTTTTTGACACTTTGAAACGCCAGCTGGGCGCTGGTGGCGATTTTGCACAAGCGTATGTGGTTGCCCACGAAATTGGCCACCATGTGCAAAATCAATTGGGTGTGAACGACAAGGTTGAAGCCGCTCGTCGCCGATTGAGCGAGCGTGAAAACAACGCATTATCAGTTCGCGTCGAATTGCAAGCTGATTGCTACGCTGGTTTGTGGGCTAAAAAGGCCAATGAATCACGCCAAATCTTGCAATCTGGCGACATTGAAGAAGCAATGAACGCGGCAGCCAAAATTGGCGACGATGCGCTGCAACGTCAATCTACTGGTCAAGTGCGTCCCGACAGTTTTACCCACGGCACCAGCGCCCAGCGCGCCAAGTGGTTCAATGTGGGTTTACAAACCGGCAGTGTGAAGAGCTGCGATACGTTTAGCACGCGCGATCTTTAAGATCCGACCTGCTGCGGTTGCATCTGCAGTTTAGAGTAAGTTGATATAAGGCGATTCACTGGAATTTTGTCCAGTAAATCGCCTTTTGAATTTGTAGATTTGGGTTTGTCACAACAAAATGCGACAATAGAGGGCTAAATGACCTCATCTTTTTCACAACTATCGCTAGCCCCGTCGCTGGCACGCGCCGTAGCCGACATGGGCTACGAAACCATGACACCCATCCAAGAACAGGCGATTCCTGTGGTTTTGGAAGGCCGAGACGTGATGGGCGCTGCCCAAACCGGCACCGGTAAAACAGCGGCATTCTCCTTGCCTTTGATTCAGCGCATGTTGAAGCACGAAAATGCTTCGACCTCACCCGCCCGCCACCCGGTGCGCGCCTTGGTGCTGTTGCCTACCCGTGAGCTGGCGGACCAAGTTGCCCAACAAGTCAAAGCCTACGCCAAGTACACCAACATCCGCAGTGCGGTGGTGTTTGGCGGTATGGACATGAAGCCGCAAACCATTGAGTTGAAAGCAGGCGTCGAGATTTTAGTCGCCACTCCAGGCCGTTTGTTGGACCACATTGAAGCCAAAAACTGCGTGTTGAATCAAGTCGAATACGTGGTTTTGGACGAAGCTGACCGCATGCTGGACATCGGCTTTTTGCCCGATTTAGAGCGGATTTTGAGCTTTTTGCCCAAGCAGCGCACGACCTTGCTTTTTTCAGCCACGTTTTCGCCTGAGATCAAACGCCTGTCTAGCAGCTACTTACAAAACCCAGTCACCATTGAGGTGGCGCGGCCTAATCAAACGGCATCAACTGTTAAGCAGCATTTTTTCAACACACCTACTGACGAAAAATTAAACGCCTTGGTCACGCTGCTCAAGCAAAAAGAGATCAAGCAATCTTTTGTGTTTGTGAACAGCAAACTGGGCTGCGCCCGCTTGGCGCGATCGTTAGAAAAATTTGGGTTGAAAGCCACGGCACTGCATGGCGACAAGAGCCAAGACGAGCGTCTTAAAGCTTTGGAAGCTTTCAAATCGGGTGCTGTTGATTTGTTAGTAGCCACAGATGTAGCCGCTCGTGGCTTGGACATCAAAGACGTACCGGCAGTGTTTAATTTTGATTTGCCGTTCAATGCCGAAGACTATGTGCACCGCATCGGCCGCACAGGCCGCGCTGGTGCGTCTGGTGTAGCTATCAGCTTTGTAGCGCCTAGCGATAGCCGTTTGGTGGCTGATTTAGAGAAATTACTCAAAACAAAAATCGAGCTTGAAGGTATTGAGTACCCAGAGAATCTGCCAGATATTCGCAAACAAGGCCGCATCAACGATGGCCGCCGCATGTATTCTGAGGATGCAGACGGTAATGGCGAAGGCAGCAGCAGATCAAACCGCAACAGCAGCCGTGACCGCAGCGGTAGAGATGATTCGCAAAGCCAAGCTGATCGAGGAGAACGCTATGCGTTCAAAGGCCCAAAACCTAAAGCGCATGATCCGTTTTTTGACAAGCCATACGAATCTGCACCCGTTGCAGCAGCAGCAGATGGCGCAGCCGTTGCCGTTACTCCTGCGTGGGAAGCCGCTGCAAAGGCAAGCCCTGCGCGTGCTGGTAAGTCAGCCAATATCCGCTCTAAAAAGCGTGTGGCAGCGTTGTTTCAAGCGATTGCGGCCCCAGTAGTTGTAGAAACTGTTCAAGAGCCTGCTGAAATCAATTAGATTTGAATATTTAAAGCTTGGGTTTTTGCGATTGCTCGCAATCAACATGAATCAATTCATGCTGCGCGCCGCCTGATTCATCCAGTCGCAGCGCATTCAAGCAGCCGCCCCAGACGCAGCCGCCATCCAGCGCCAGCACATCGGGACGGTTCAGCCAACCCAGAGTTGACCAATGCCCAAAAGCGACGGTGACATTTTTGGTGGCGCGGTTTGGTACATCAAACCACGGCATGTAGCCCGCTGGTGCAGCATCTGCGCTGTCTTTCGTGAGAAATTCCATTTGCCCATCTGCCGTGCAAAACCGCAGGCGGGTGAGGGTGTTGATGATGACGCGGTAGCGTGCCGTTCCGGTTAAATCATTGCGCCATACAGCAGGCTCATCACCATACATATCATGTAAAAATTCACTTAGCTCAGCGGGCGATGCAGTACGCAGGATGGTTTCTACTTCGTTGGCATACGCTATCGTATCAGTAGCAGTCCAAGCAGGTAATACGCCGGCATGAACCATAATTAAGTCACTATTTTGAATGCTTTTAGGTGCTTGATGTAGCATCGCCATATTTTGATGTTTGAGCCAATGCATCAATGCAGGCAACTTGGGCGACTGCAAAATTTCGGTCAAGGTGTCTTTGCGATGTGGTTGCCGCACACCGTGGGCGATGGCGAGTAAGTTCAGGTCATGGTTGCCGAGCAAGCATTGCGCTGCATCGCCATATCGCATCAAACGCTCTAAAACAGCTAGAGATTCCGGCCCACGGTTGACCAAATCGCCCAAAACGAACAAAACATCGCGGCTAGGCGAGAAATCTATTTTTGCGAGCAAGCGCCCTAGTGCGCTGTCGCAGCCCTGTAGGTCGCCAATCAAGTAATTTGCCATCAGTTATTATTGCACTCTATAGTTTTATGGATTTGATGCTGTGGATTTAATTTTGATTTTGGTGTTGACGCTGTTCAATGCTGTGTTTGCCATGTCAGAAATGGCACTGACAGCCAGTAAAAAGGCGCGTCTAGCGGCGATGGCTGAGGCTGGCGACAAAGGCGCGGCAAAGGCGCTGGCTTTGATGGATCAACCTACGCATTTTTTATCGACTGTGCAAGTCGGCATCACTTCTATTGGCATGTTGAACGGTATCGTGGGTGAAGCAGCGTTTTCTGAAGGTGTGTCTTTGTTTTTGCAAAGCTTTGGCACAACGCCAAAAATTGCAGGCGTTGCTGCAACGACAATCGTCGTTGTTGTCATCACATTTATTACGCTGATATTTGGTGAGCTTGTTCCGAAACGTATCGGTCAATTGCATCCTGAAGCGGTGGCAAGACTTATTTCTCGACCCATGAGTGCTATCGCTACGATAGCGGCACCGTTTGTAAAATTGCTGGCTGCATGCACGCAAGGTATTCTTAAACTGCTTCGTTTTGACGTGCACGCCGTGCGTAGTGTGACGGAAGAAGAAATCACCGCGAGCTTGGAGGAAGGCGTTGACGCAGGTTTGATCGAAGAGCATGAGCACCAAATGGTGCGCAATGTGTTTCACCTTGACGACAGACCACTTACATCGCTGATGATTCCGCGTATGGATATTGCGTGGCTGGGGGCGCAGCTCACCGTCGCACAGGCGCTTCAGCAAATTGGCGAGCATGAAGCGCATGCCAACCATTCGTGGTACCCCGTGTGCCGTGGTGGTTTAGACCATGTGGTGGGGGTGATCAGTGTGGCGAAGTTGCTGGCTACCAAAGAAACGGAGAAAACCATTGAGTTGTTAGCGCTCCCCGCATCGTTTGTGCCAGAAACGTTGACTGGCATGGAAGTTTTGGAGCAGTTCCGTCAGCGCTCAGAACGCATTGTGATGGTGGTAGACGAATACGGCGAAGTGCAGGGTTTGATGACCCCGCGCGACATGCTTGAAGCCATCACGGGTGAATTACGACCGAACGCCCAAGTAGACGCATGGGCGACGCACAGCGACGATGGCACGTGGTTACTAGATGGCTTGATGCCCTTGGCCGAGCTTCGCTCACGCTTGGAAATCAAACAACTCCCCGACGAAGACAAAGGCCGCTACAACACCGTGGGTGGCTTGTTGATGTCTGTATCTGGTCGATTGCCCGTTGTGGGCGAGCGCATTACCTGCGAAGGTTGGGAGTTTGAAGTGCTGGCGCTAGAAGGGCGCAGGATTGATAAATTGCAGGCTAGGCTGTTGACTCATAACGAAAGCTAGACCAAATTAAGATTAGTCACTTTTCATTGCTGCTGCGGCGATATCTAGTGAACGCAGTCGCAATGCAGGGTCAAAAACGTCGCACACCAGCATAAATTCATCCGCTTGCGTCGCTTCAGCCATAGCGGTTAAACCCGCTTTCACAGTTTCTGGTCCACCCACCACAGCGCAAGCCAAGAAGTCATCGATCGCGGCACGTTCTTGTGGATGGCGCTGCGCCATGTAGTTTTCAACCGGCGGAAGTAGCCGACGGCGATCTCCTGTCAAAATACCCAAAACACGCTGATAGGTGCTGCTGGCTAGGTATTGCGCTTCGTCATCCGTAGGCGCCGCGATCAAAGGCAAGCCGACGACGACATAAGGCTTCGCAAGCGTTTCAGAAGGTCGAAAATTCGAGCGATACACAGCCAAAGCTTGCAACAATAAACGCGGCGCAAAGTGCGACGCAAACGCATAAGGTAAACCGCGCTCAGCCGCTAATTTTGCGGAAAACAAGCTAGAACCCAGCAGCCAAATCGGCACATTCGTGCCCGCACCCGGCATCGCAATCAAACGCTGGCCGGCTTGCGGCGCTGACAGCAAATGCTGGAGTTCTGCCACATCACGCGGAAAATCTTCTTCGGCTTCTGCGCGGTCACGGCGCAGCGCCCGCATGGTCGCTTGATCTGTACCAGGCGCGCGGCCTAAGCCAAGATCGATTCGGTTCGGGTACAGTTCGGCCAGTGTGCCAAATGCTTCTGCAACCACCAGTGGCGCATGGTTGGGCAGCATGATGCCGCCAGAGCCAACGCGAATCGTCTTGGTGCCGCCTGCTAAATGCCCCACCAACACCGCAGTGGCCGAGCTGGCAATGCCCGTCATGTTGTGGTGTTCCGCCACCCAGTAGCGTTTGAAGCCTAGAGATTCAGCATGCTGCGCTGTGCGAAGCGCAATTTTCAACGCATCACCCACCGTGCCGCCTTCGCGTACAGCGACCAAGTCGAGCATGGACAGGGCGATTTCGTGTAGTTGTTTCATGACGAGTTTAGGGGTGTGCACTGTGTGGATTTAATCCGTTAAATTAGTCCGCTAGTGCCCGTGAAATCACTTCACGCGTATCGTTGCTCAAATCCTTCTTTGCTGCAACACGGGCAATCGCTGCCTGCGCTGCACTGCGGTACGGTTCTGCCAGCTTTTTCCAACGGTCTAAAGCACGCGCTAAGCGGGCGGCGACTTGTGGGTTAAAGCTGTCTAGTTCCATCACGCAGTCGCTCCAAAACACATAACCGGCTGCATCTGCGCGGTGGAAAGCGCCAGGGTTGGCGCTGCAGTAGCTGAAGATCACGCTGCGTGCGCGGTTGGGGTTTTTGAGACTAAAGTCTGGCGACGTCATCAGTTGACGCACGATAGGCAAAATATGGCCACCATGGTCGGGCGCGCCCGCTTGCAGGGCAAACCATTTGTCCATCACCAAAGGCTCGTTTTTGAACATCGCATGGAATTGCGCCAGCGCTGGTGTTGCCAAAGCATGGCCAGCGTTCACGAGTGCGCTTAGAGCATTGAACCTGTCCGTCATATTGCCAGTGTCTTTAAAACTTTGTAAAGCTTTAGCTGGCCAAACGGAATCGCCGGATGCTTTAGCCGTCAAACACAAATTCGCCAATGCCATGCCAGCCAAAGCACGGCGACCGCTGGAATAGGCATCTGGTGTGTAGGCGCCATTGTTTTCATGTACTTCAAACGCCCATTGCCAATCGGCTTGCAGCGCAGTGGCAATTTGCAACCTAAGCTCTTGGCGAACCGTGTGGATGCGTTGCGGGTCAACCACATCAAGCTGCTCGGCGATGTAGCTTTCAGACGGCAGCGTCAGCACCAGCTCTTTGAAAGCCGCATCCAAGGCGGGGTCGCGCAACACCTTGCGCATCGCTTCAATATAGCTTTGCAGGGTTGCATTTTCGATACTAGCCTGTGTATTTATTGCCTCATTAGCTATTAAATTAATAGCAATTTTCAATCCCAATCGTTGCCCAGCTTCCCAGCGGCCGAACGGGTCAGAGTCATGCGCCAGCAGCGTCAATAATTCCGCTTCGGTGTAGGCATACTCCAAAATAATCGGCGCACTGAAACCGCGCAGTAGTGACGGCACGGGCTGTGCATCAACGTTGATAAAGCTCACCGTTTGGCTACTTTGTGTCAACACAATGGTGCGGCTTCCTGCTGTTACAGAAGTTTCGTCACTGAGCTGCAAAGACAATTCAGCACCGTCATTGCTCAATAGACCCACTGTAAGCGGAATCACAAACGGCTCGTTGCCTGCTTTTAAGTGCTGTGTGAAGGTGATGTTGTAAGTGCGAGCGCCCGCGTCATACACGCCGCTGGCTTGCACACGTGGTGTGCCAGACTGGCTGTACCAGCGCTTGAATTGCAACAAATGGCGATCAAGCTCAGAGTTCGGGTTGGCTGACGCTATGGCTAAAGCAAAGTCGTCACACGTCACCGCTTGGCCATCAAAGCGCTCAAAATAACGCTTCATACCTTTGGCAAAGCCTGCTTGTCCACTCGGGGAATCTGGCGTGCTCACCAAAGTCTGCATCATGCGTACCACTTCTGCGCCTTTTTCGTAGATCGTTGCGGTGTAGAAGTTGCTGATTTCCACGTACTGATCCGGCCGCACCGGGTGTGACATCGGGCCGGCGTCTTCCACAAACTGCGCCGCACGCAAACCGCGCACGTCTTCAATGCGTTTCACCGCACGGGCTGAAGCAACGCCAGCCATGTCTTGTGAAAATTCTTGGTCGCGGTAAACGGTCAAGCCTTCTTTGAGCGAGAGCTGAAACCAGTCGCGGCAGGTGATGCGGTTGCCCGTCCAATTGTGAAAATACTCATGGCCAACGACCGATTCGATGTTGGCAAAATCCACATCCGTCGCCGTCGCTTGGCTGGCCAGCACGTACTTGGTGTTGAAGATATTGAGGCCCTTGTTTTCCATCGCCCCCATATTGAAGTCGCTGGTCGCCACAATCATGAAGCGCTCAAGGTCCAAACTCAAACCAAAGCGCGCCTCGTCCCACGCCACGCTGGCCATGAGTGAATTCATGGCGTGCTCGGTTTTCTCTAAATCACCAGGCCGCACATAAACTTGCAACAAATGTGTGTTGCCAGCGCGGGAGGTGATGCTTTGCTCGCGGCACACCAGCTGCCCAGCGACCAAGGCAAACAAATAGGCTGGTTTTTTGTGCGGATCAATCCACTTGGCGAAATGGCGATTTTCATTGCCAGTGCCTTCTAAATTACCTTGTTCGACCAAATTGCCGTTCGACAACAGCACGGGGAAAGCAGTTTTATCAGCCCGCAATGTCACCGTGAAACTCGCCATCACATCTGGGCGGTCTAAAAAGTAGGTGATGCGTCTAAAGCCCTCGGCCTCGCACTGGGTGAAAAATGAGTCGTTGCTGACATACAAACCCATCAACTTGGTGTTTTTAGCGGGCGCGCAGGTGGTGAAAATCTCTAAATCAAACTCGTCTGGCAAGTTGTCCAACACCAGCCGGCTACCTTCCAGCTTGAAGCTGCAACCTTGGCCGTTGACCAAAACGCGTGACAGATTCAACTCGTCGCCATCTAATTTCAATGGCTGCGTTTCCACCGCAGCATTGCGGCGAACGTGCATTTTATTGAGTACGCGTGTTTTGGCAGGGTCAAGGTCAAACGTCAAATCGACGGTGTCAATCCAATAAGCTGGCGCTGTGTAATCTAGACGGTTGATAGCGATAGCTTGGCC
>JBEBJY010000012.1:0-51739 GCA_040079635.1 Burkholderiaceae bacterium
AGACCACGAAGGCCGTAAAGCTCTGTGGGAGCGTTTGCAGTTTGCCTTGGACGGCGAGCCAGATCCGTGGTTTGACTTCAAGGAAGCCGAAGTCGATACGCGCCAGTTTGAGAAGTTGCCAGCATGAAACACACAAAAATAAACCGCAGGTTGTTTTGCAGCTTGGCACTTTCTGCCAATGCCGGCAGCCGCGCGTATGCACAGGTTGCCAATTTAGGCGATGCCATCAACAAAGCCGGACGTCAACGCATGCTGTCGCAACGCATGGGCAAAGCTTGGCTGGGTTTGGGACAGGGTATCCAGTCGGATTCTGCGCGACGCGTGCTGGATGTATCGATGGCGTTGTTTGACAGGCAGTTGGTTGAGTTGAAAGCATTTGCACCAGCTGGCGAAACACGCAACACGTATGTCCAGTTAGAGGCGGTTTGGTCCGACTACAAAGCTGTCTTGGTTGGTGCGGTACCAGCGCAAGAAAAAGCCAAAATGATGCTGGATCATTCAGGCAAAGTGCTGGCTCTAGCACACAAGGGCACGGGTTTGTTTGAACTGCAGTCGGGTAAACCGGCGGGCAAGCTGGTGAACATAGCAGGGCGTCAGCGCATGTTGTCGCAACGAATGGCAGAGTTTTATTTGGCAAAAAACTGGAATGTGGATGTTGCTACCAGCCAAACAGAGATGATCAAAGCGCGTGACGAATTTGTGCCCGCTATGGAGATACTACGCAACGCGCCTGAAGCTACATCGGAAATCAAACAAGAGCTTCAATTGGCAGACAATCAGTGGCTGTTTTTTGACAACGCCTTGAAATCAAACAATGCCAGTGCAAAATCAGCAGCAGATGTGTTTGTGACCAGTGAAAATCTATTGCAGGTGATGGATCGTGTCACCGGTATGTACGCCAAAATTTTAGGATAACGGAATAAGAACAATGACTGAATGGAAAAAAATCTGTCTGGTGCAAGACATCCCTGTTTTAGGTTCACGCCGCGTGCAGCGTGCCAAGGGTATGGATGTGGCGGTGTTTCGCAACGACCAAGACCAAGTGTTTGCGCTCTTGGACCGCTGTCCACATAAAGGTGGCCCGTTGAGCCAGGGCATCGTCTTTGGGACCAGCGTGGCTTGCCCGCTGCACAACTGGACGATTGGCTTGGCCACCGGCTGTGCCAAAGAGCCGGATGAGGGTTGTACGCAGGCTTTCCGTGTGCAAGTGACCGATGGCGTGGTGCATTTGAACCAGCCAGAGCTTGACACTTTAGCTTTAGACCAAACCGCGCCAATTGCAGGCCCAGCGAAAAAAGTTACCACCGTTTAAATAGATTAAGGCTACATGCTGGAAACCAAATCGACGTGTCCTTATTGCGGCGTAGGCTGCGGCGTCATTATCGAATCAAGTGGTGACCAGATCACCGGCGTGCGGGGCGACCCGCTGCATCCAGCCAACTTTGGGCGACTCTGCTCCAAAGGCTCAAATCTTCATTTGACGGCTACGGCTGCTGTCACGCAGCAAACTCGTTTGCTGTACCCCATGCAGCGTTTGAGTCGAGATGCTGGGCCTCAGCGCATTTCGTGGGATGCAGCTTTAGATGGCACCGCGCAGAAGTTTGCCCAGGTCATTGCCGACCACGGCCCCGATGCGGTTGGGTTTTACATATCTGGGCAGTTGTTGACGGAGGATTACTACGTCTTCAACAAGCTGGCCAAGGGTTTGATAGGCACCAACAACATCGACAGCAACTCCCGCTTGTGCATGAGCAGCGCGGTGGCTGGCTACAAGCAAACCTTGGGTGCAGATGCACCGCCAGCCTGCTACGACGATGTGAACCACGCGGGCTGCATCTTCATCGTGGGCAGCAACACCGCGTTTGCGCACCCGATTTTGTTTCGCCGCATAGAAGACGCTAAAAAAGCTAACCCGGCGATGAAAATCATCGTGGCCGACCCGCGCCGTACCGACACCGTCGAGCTGGCCGACTTGTTTTTGCCCATCCAGCCCGGCACTGACGTGATGCTGTTCAACGGCATGTTGCACATCATGCTGTGGGAAGGCTGGATCAACAGCGAGTTCATCAACACCCACACCGACGGTTTTGACGCGCTCAAAGCGACGGTACGCGACTGTACCCCTGAGCTGACCGCTGACATTTGCGGCATCAAAAAAGAAGACCTGTTTGCCGCTGCCAAGATGTTTGCAACCAGTAAAGCGACCTTGAGTTTGTATTGCCAAGGCTTGAATCAATCCAGCAGCGGCACGGCTAAAAACGCCGCACTGATCAACATGCATTTGGCGACCAAACAAATCGGCAAACCGGGCGCTGGCCCCTTGTCGCTCACCGGTCAACCCAACGCTATGGGCGGTCGCGAAGTGGGCGGCATGGCTAACTTGATGAGTGGGCACCGTGATTTAGCGAACGCGCAGCATCGTGAGGAAATTCAAAAGCTGTGGAACGTGCCTTCTGTGCCGTCCACGCCTGGGAAAACCGCTGTAGAAATGTTCCAAGCCGCTGCGGATGGGCAAATCAAAGTGTTGTGGATTGTCTGTACCAACCCCGCGCAAAGCATGCCAGACCAAGCGGTTGTGCGCAAAGCCTTGGAACGCGCTGAGTTGGTCATCGTACAAGAAGCGTTTTCGACAACGGCGACCTGTGCCTATGCCGATATTTTGCTGCCAGCCACAACTTGGGGCGAGAAAGAAGGCACGGTGACGAACACCGAACGCCGCGTTTCCCGTGTTCGACCCGCCGTGGCTGCCCCGGGTGAGACTCAGCACGACTGGTCGATAGCGGTTGAATTTTCACGCCGCTTGGAAAAGTTGCTACCTTCAAAATCACCGCAAACTTTGTTTGATTACCCGACGCCAGAATCCGTCTGGCAGGAGCACCGTGAATCGACACGCGGTCGTGATTTGGACATCACCGGTATGAGCTATGCACTCTTAGAAGCGACGCCGCTGCAGTGGCCGATGAAAGAGGGCGAATCCATCGGCAAAGAACGCTTGTACGAAAACGATGTGTTTCCAACTGCGAGTGGCAAAGCGAACTTCGTCAACACAGTTTACAAACCGGTGGCCGAGCCGCGTGAGTCGCGTTTCCCGTTCTCGCTGACCACAGGCCGCTTGCGTGACCAATGGCACGGCATGAGCCGCACGGGAACTTTGGGCAAACTGTTTGGTCATGTGGCCGAGCCGACAGTGCAAATGAATGTCCAGGACATGACGCGCCGCTTGATCAAAGAGGGCGATTTGGTGCATGTAACCAGCAAGCGCGGCTCGATTTTGCTGCCGGTGCAAGCGTCTAAAGAAGTGGGCATGAGCCAAGCATTCATCGCTATGCACTGGGGTGAGGAGTTTTTGAGTGGTCAAAGCAGCAGTGGCGAGCGTTTGGCAGGCGTCAATGCGATCACTACGTCCAGTTTTTGCCCCACGTCCAAGCAGCCAGAGTTGAAGCATGCTGCTGTCAAAATCCTCAAAGCCGAGTTGCCTTGGACGCTTTTGGGCGTGGCATGGTTGCCTAGTGACCAAGCTTTGGCTGCGCGCGAAGCTTTGAAAGCTTTGATGCGATTGTTTCCCTTCGCTAGTTGCGTTCCTTTTGGGGATAACAAAGAAATTGGTGCAGAGGTCAAAGGCCTAAAAGGAACAGAGAGAACGGGTTTGCTGTTCCGCGCCGCTGGGCACGAGGCGCCTACGGAAGACGTTTTGCAGCAGATTGAAGCTGTGCTTGGTTTGAGTTCATCGACTGGGTCAACTCAGATCATGCGCTACGCCGACTACAAAAAAGGCCAGCACCGCACCATCAAGCTCACTGGCAACCGCGAGCATGCTGAGTTGGAAGCTTTTTTGCTGGCGGGTGATACCCGCTCAGAAGCTTGGGTTAAAACGCTGTTGCAAGACAGTCTGCCCGCGCAAAGCTATGGCCGCATGTTGCTGGTGCCAGGCAGCAAAGCGCCAATCGCCGTGCAGTCGCGCGGTAAATCAGTCTGCACGTGTTTCAACGTGACGGATGCTGCGATTACTGAGCAATTGGCAAAAAGCTTTGGCTCTGATGAGCGGCGTTTGACTGAGTTGCAAACCAGCCTGAAATGCGGCACCAATTGCGGCTCGTGTGTGCCAGAGTTAAAACGCATAATTAGGGATAACCCTAGTATCACGGCGAGTATGCCAGGCGTTATGTCGTTGTCGGTGGAAAGTAGCTAAGCTTGTTGTGTTGCAACGAAATAACTGATGCACCATTCATTTGACTTATACAACTAGATTAATTCATTTAGATTTTTTTATCTAAGTGTGTTCCCTAGTGGTAACTGGTCAAATTTGATGTATCGTACGCTCCGTTGTGGCTGAATAGGCTTCTCAACTATTAAGTTTGATTTTTTTTAACTTGGAGTATTTTATGCAAATGAAAATGAAATTGGTCGCTGTTGCGGCTTTGGCAATGGCTGCTGGCGTTGTATCAGCACAAGAAGTCATTAAACTTGGCCACGTTGGTCCAACATCAGGTGGCATCGCTCACTTGGGTAAAGACAACGAAAACGGCGCTAAGTTGGCCATCGAAGAGTTGAATGCCAAAGGCGTGAAAATCGGCGGTAAAGTTGTTAAGTTCGAATTGTTGGCTGAAGATGATGCTGGCGATCCAAAGCAAGGCACTGCAGTTGCTCAAAAATTGGCTGACCAAAAAGTCAAGGGCGTTGTGGGTCACTTGAATTCTGGTACTTCTATTCCAGCTTCAAAAATCTACAGCGATGCTGGTATTCCACAAATTTCTCCATCAGCTACCAACCCAAAATTCACACGCCAAGGCTTCAAAACAACGTTCCGCGTTGTGGCTGATGACGTACATTTGGGTGGCACATTGGGTCGTTACGCTGTCAATACATTGAAAGGCAAGACGATTGCTGTTATCGATGACCGCACAGCTTACGGTCAAGGTGTGGCTGATGAGTTCAAGAAAGCCGTAACTGGCGCTAAAGGCAATGTGGTTGGACATGAGTACACCACTGACAAAGCAACTGACTTCATGGCAATTTTGACTAACCTCAAAGCTAAAAAGCCTGACGTGATTTTCTTTGGCGGCATGGACTCTGTTGCAGGCCCAATGTTGCGCCAAATGAAATCACTCGGCATCAATGCCAAGTTCATGGGTGGCGACGGCATCTGTTCAGCTGAGTTGGCTAAATTGGCTGGCGACGCTATGGCAGACGACCAAGTCTACTGCGCTGAAGCAGGCGGCGTTGAAGGCGCACAAAAAGCTGGCATGGACGCATTCAAAGCTAAGTTCAAAACTAAGTTCAATGCAGATGTGCAAATCTACGCTCCATACGTTTATGACTCAATCAACGTGATGGTTGCTGCGATGGTTAAAGCTGACTCTGCTGAGCCAGCTAAATACCTGCCTGTGTTGGCTAAAACAGTCAACTTCCAAGGCGTGACTGGCCCTATCACTTTTGACGAAAAAGGCGACATCAAAAATGGCGCTTTGACATTGAAGACATACAAAGGCGGCAAGCCTGTTGATTTGGCTGTGATCCGTTAATTTAACGATAGCACTTAAATAAAAAGCCACCCCAGCTTTCGGCCGGGGTGGCTTTTTTATGGGGTAAAATCAATACAACGGAGAGGTGGATGAGCGGTTTAAGTCACACGCCTGGAAAGCGTGCGAAGGGTAAAACTTTCCGCGGGTTCGAATCCCGCCTTCTCCGCCAATTTTTAATTGGCTAAAAAATAAAAGCCTTGTAACTCAATCGGTTACAAGGCTTTTTTCATGTCATTTCTCTAGTTTCACGGACTCATCTTAAAAGCAGCACGCTCATAACCCAAGGCAACTGCACGGTCTAAGATTTGATTCAATGTCGCGGGGTCCAGCTTGGTGTCTCGCGCCAGCGCCCAGCCAAACGCGCGTTTGGGCTCACCCACCAGCACCCATTTGTAGTCTGGGTCTAAGGCCAGCACCCAATAGTTGCCGTAAAAAGGGCGGAAGAAGCTGACGCGCAGTTTGGCGTTGTTGCTGTCTTCTACGATTTTGGCAATGCCGATAGCTTCGGTCGTTTTGCCATTCACGTCTTTGCACTGGTTTTGCACCCGCAAATCTTTGCCATCTAATGTGTAGGTGGCTTTGGTCTCAGATGCGCAGTCGCCCTGAAAGCTATTGGGAATCCAAGCCACTTGGTGCCATGTACCCAAATACTTGGCAACATCGACGCTGGCGACAACGGGCATGGGCGCTAAGTTGGCCTCGTTGGAAGTGCTACAACCAGCTAAGAGGGCAACGACACCAGCAGCAGCGGCCGAGGTGAGAAATAGCTTTCGGATCATTGGATTCATACGATGTTTTGTGCGATTTTTTGTACGATGTAGTATTTTCATGACTATATCGTATCCTCAATTCAACCGACAAAATCTAAGACGAGCAGTTGGCTGACATGGCTTGTAGGGTTTTACCCGTTTTCGGGTCAAACACCACCAAATTGACCTGCCGTTCGTGCCCAGGAGTCGCTGCGACGCCGCGCAAACTCAGCTTTTGAGGCGATGCCGCGCTGTACTCGCCCACGGGCGTGTACTGGCGAACGACGAAATCATGCAACAGTGTTTCGCCGCTGTTTTCACCCGCTTTGACCTTGGTGACGTGGCCGTGCTCGGTGATGGTCCAATAGGCTGACCACCTGCCTGATGGTGAATTCACCCCTGAAACAGGACTAACCACGGCCTCAAACTGGTCTGCGCCTGTTTGGATCAAGTTAATAGAACTGGTGGCAACGGTTTTACTTGCAGGAACTGCGGTGTTGAATGCCCCAAGACCGCCCCAGCCGCGCCAATCGCCACCGTTCAGCACCATTTGTGGGGTGTATATGCCGTTTTGCTTGTTCCAAGCGGAGATCTGCCGCTGTCGATTCGTGTGGGCAGCCGTAGCAAAACGGTCAGGCCAGCCGATGTAATCCCAGTAGTTGACGTGGAAAGCTTGAATCACCGCAGGATTAGCGTTTGAGTTAGCGTTCGAATTAGCGCTTGAATTGGCGGTGGTTTTACCCTTCAAAGTGTTCAGCCACTTCTCCGCCGGTGGGCACGAACTGCAGCCTTCTGATGTGTAAAGTTCAACCACCGGCGTGATGGTTGCTCCAGATGCTGCTTTACAAGCTGTAGAGGCACTAAATTCGGCTCTAGCCGGCGTATTTATTGCCTGAATAGCTATAAAAAATATAGTAAATTTGAACGAATTTCTGGATTCATTTCTATGCGCATTTTTGAACTGCATGACAAACTCCTGGTGTGGGTATTGCCAGTTGGTCGTGGCAGCGCTGCAAGTTCTTACAACGCTGCAATTCGTCGTTTTGTGTTTTTACCAAACGTCAGATCGAATCAAGGACTCCCACTTTCCCGCGCCTAAGCTGTAAACCGCAATAGCACCGTAGCGCTGCTCCCCAGTGGCATCAAATCGGTATGAACCCGTGATTGGCGCATACAAATCCATTTTGTGCAGTGTGGCTGTGATGTCTGCTGGTTTCACCGATTCCGCACGTTTGATTGCTGCAGCTATGGCATAGACGGCATCGTAGGTGTAATGACCGGCATACTCAGGATCGATTTTGTAAGCGGCACGGTACTTGGCTAAAAACTCTTTACCTGCCGCAAACTCTGCCGCCTCTAAAATGGGCGAAGTGGCGTAAATGCCACCGACAGAGCCTGCCACTTTGAACATCAAGGTGGTCTTTAATGTATCACCACCCAAAATTTTGATGTTAGTGTAGCTGATTTTTTTCAAAGCTTCTATCAAAGCGATAACTTGAAAATCGCTTTGTGTGGTGATGAGAACTTCAACTTTCCCCTCTTTCAGCTTTTGTGCCAAGCCCTCAAAAGCTACGGTATCTTTATCAAATGTTTCATTAAAAACAACCTCTTTTTTTGCCAGTTTCAACTGTGCCAAAGCCCCGTCAGCCAAGCCTTTGCTGTAAGTGGTGCCATCGTCAGCCACAGCGTATTTGCCCGCATTGAGTTGACTGACTGCAAAGCTCCCAATGGCTTTGGCTTGCATAATATCGTTGCCTACAAGGCGAAACGTGGTAGGTAGGCCTAGTGTGGTGAATTTAGGGTTGGTGGAAATCGCCAATTGCGCGATGTTGCTTGCCCCGTAGATGGGGGCTGCAGGGATGCTGACACCCGAGTTCAAATGACCCACCACAGCAACCACGCCGGCCTCGACCAACTGCTTGGCAACTTCGACACCCGTTTTGGGGTCGGCACGGTCATCCACAGCCACAACTTCTAAGGTAACTAACTTACCTTTGACTTTGAAGCCGTCTTTGTTGAGCTCGGCAACAGCGAGTTTGACGCCATTCAGTAAATCTTGCCCCTGACCGGCTTTGTTACCCGTCAAAGGCTGCGCTGCACCAATTTTGATGACGTCAGGGACGTTGTTGCAGCCCAATAGGCTGGCAGTGAATCCAAAAGCTAAAAGTGTGTTGGCTAGTACGCGTATGAAAGTCATGAAGTTCTCCAAGAGGTTCTTTAAAGCATCGACAAAAATGTGTCTTTTAAGTTGCTGTTGAACTGTAAGCAGTTCGTTACAACTAGCTCTTTGGTGCAAACCCTAGTATTCGAAGCTTTTATGACATATTCAAATGAGTAATATGCATAGCGTTGCAAAACACGATTTAAACGCTTATTTTTCGTGTACTTTTTGCTATGCTTTTGGAAGTGACACAGCGGCAGCCTCAAGCAAAGCTTGCGTCAAAGCGTCCAACACGTCCGACTCCAAATTCCAGCAATGCCAGTACAGCTGAATCGGCAGTACTTTGCTTGGCGCGATGTTGACTAATCTGCCGGCGGCGATGTGTTCGCGCACCAGCAGTTCGGGCACGACGCTTGCTCCCCAGCCAGCCATAGCTGCGCGCACTTGGCCTTCAGAACTGGGGACGAAGAGCTGGTTCAAGGCGACGCGCTTGAGGCCGAACACGTGGTTGACAAATTCACCCTGCATGTCGTCTTTGCGGTTGAAGGATACAAAGGGCGTGGTGCGAAAATTGTAGGCAGTCATGCCGTCGGGGTAATGTTTGGCAGCATAGGCGGGCTCGGCCACGGCGATATAGTTCATCGCACCCAGCGGTACGACTTTGCAGCCGCGCAAGGCCAGCTTCAAGGTGGTGACGCAGCCCAGTACTTGGCCGCTGCGTAGCCATTCTTGGGTGAAGTCTTGGTCGTCGGTGATGATTTCTAGCGGCAGTCCCTCGGTCGCCAACTTGCTTAGCGCGCCCAGTGCCCAAGTCGCGATGCTGTCAGCGTTGATGGCGATGGAAATGCGCTCTTCTTCGCGTGAACCACCCAAAGAGCTAGGTGCGAGCTCTTTCATATCACGCTCTAAATCGGCCCGCAACAGCCGTATCATTTTGGTGTGCTTCAGCAGCAATTGCCCAGCTTGGGTCGCTCTGAGCGGACGGCTGCGTACGATTAAGACCGTGCCCACTTGCGCCTCCAAAGCTCTCAAACGTTGGGACACTGCCGATTGGGTGATGGACAAACGCTGTGCAGCCCGTTCAAATCCGCCTTCCTCAATGATGGCGGCTAGGCATTCAAGGGCGTCTGGGTCAAATGTGCTCATGTTCTGTCTCTTTCATTTTTTCAATTCTTTTTAGATTTCTTGAATATTCTTCTATTAGCAATCTTGATATTTTTGCTGATAGTTTAATCAGGCTTCTATTTTTAAGCAACTTGGTGCACACTTCCATAAGCAAAAACTACGAGGTATAAGTAAGCATGAAAGTTATCGTTTTAGGCGCAGGCATCATCGGCATCAGCACGGCTTGGCATTTGTTGGAGCTGGGGCATGAAGTGACCGTGGTTGACCGCCAGCCAGACGCTGCCTTGGAAACCAGCTTTGCCAATGCGGGGCAAATATCAGTGAGCTACTGCGAGCCGTGGGCCAACAAAGACGCGCCACTGAAAGCTTTGAAATGGATGTTTAGCAAAGAAGCGCCGTTGCTGTTTAGGCCGCAGCTGCCCACGTTTGGCCCGACCGCCAAGTTCGGCGGTGGCTGGCAGCAATGGCGCTGGGGCATGCAGTTTTTGGGGCAATGCAACGATGCTGCGTTTGAGCGCAATGTGCAGCAAATCGTCGCCCTAGGCGCGTACAGCCACTTGGCATTGAAAGACATCGTTAATGCAACTGGCATTGACTACAACCGCTTGGAACAGGGCATCGCCCACTATTTCACTGACCAGAATGCTTTAGATGCTGCGGGCGAAGCGGCTTTGTTGATGCAAAAATATGGTGTGAATCGACAAGTGCTAGGGCGAGATGAGATTTTGAAAATCGAACCCGCGCTGAAATCGTTTGGCTCGCACATCGTAGGCGGCACCTACACAGCGAGTGACGAAAGTGGCGATGCCCGCGTTTTTACGCAAAAGCTGGCAGAACTGTGCGCAGCCAAAGGCGCAGAGTTTTTGTACGGGCATGATGTATTGGCCTTGAATATGTCTAAAAATGCTATTAAATCTATAGCTGTTAAGGCAATAAATACGCCGGCTAGCGTGCTAAATGCGGGGTCTAAAAAGCAAGGTTTAGAAACCTCTGCCTTTGAGTTAACGGCAGATGCATATGTCGTTGCTTGCGGCTCCTACACAGCACCGTTGTTGCGCACCGTTGGCGTCGATGTGCCCATTTACCCAGGCAAGGGCTATAGCGCCACCTTTAAGATTTTGAAGCCAGAGTTAGCACCCAATGTATCGGTGATTGATGACCAAGCCAAGTGCGCCATCACCCGCTTGGGCGACCAGCTGCGTGTTGCAGGAACCATTGAAATTGGCGCTTACGACAACACGATTGACTCTACTTTGTCGCAAATACGCTGCCGCATGCTGGCCAAGCGGGTAGAAACGGTGTTACCTGGCGTGTGCGATACCCGCGACGTAGAGGAGGGTGGCTCGCCCAACTATTGGGCTGGTTTGCGCCCCGCCACGCCGACCAATATTCCTATGATTGGTAAGACCAAAGTCGGAAAACTTTGGGTCAATGCAGGCCATGGCACGCTGGGCTGGACGCATGGGGCGGGGTCGGGAAAGGCGATTGCAGAGCTGATACATGGGAAAACGCCTGAGATTGCGCAAGCTGCGGCTGGGCATCAATTCGGATTTTATGGCTTTTAATTTCTAAAAACTGAAATCTTCTTATTTCCCTCATCATTTTGAGGGATGTTTTTTCTGCCGCAAAACTTCACAATTCACATTACTTGCACATTCGTGCTGTAAAAAGAAGTAATTATTGTGAAAAATTAAGAAAAATGCACCTAAAAAGTTCAAAAAACCCCGCCGCGAGTGCGGAAGTGCTTGATTAAGTTACATTTTTCATTCATTTGAATGAAAATTAATCACTACTACTTAGTAATTAATTAATCGTTACAGTTATAACCAATAATATGTAACTTGTATATCTAAAGATTTCAATTTTGGGTATTATTCACGTAGCTTATTACATCTGAGGGTGCTAATCTACAACCTTCTTAATCGATAAGTTACAAGTTAATAGGAGGTGCGACATGAATCAACTAGCCAATGCTTTTGTCCATACAAAAAGTCCTGATGAAATGGGTACTCAACGACTCGATTCAAAAGGCCAATTTGCTTATTTCGCGACGCAGGCACATTTGTGGCCAGACTTTTTGGTCGGCCAAATTGGCCAGCCCTTACGCGTCGTACTTATTGAAGATGAAACGCATTTGCGTGGTGTTGTTGGTAACGACCTTGGTCTGGATCCAAGAACGACCTTAGTCGCAACAGCGTCAAATATGCGTGAAGGCAAGCATTTGGTTGAAACTTATGTTTTTGACGTGCTGCTACTCGATTTGAATATGCACAACGGCATGAGTTTTGAGTTGCTGAAATTTTCAAAAATGATGCGACCTAACGCTGAAGTCATTGTCATTTCAAAAACGGACGATCTGCAAAACGCCACCAAAGCTTTTAACTTGGGCGCTAGTGGGTATATTTTGAAAGACTCTTGGTTTGGGGATTTTGCACAAGCTGTCCTGCAGGTCGCCAACGGTGGCTCATTCGTGTCACCGAATCTTGCTAGAAAGCTCATCCAGAAAATATCAAATAACTCAATGGGCGATGCTCAAAACGCTTCCAACCAAGTGATCTCTTTGCCGGGGAACAATATCTTGTCATACCGGGAGCGTGAAATCTTGGAACTTGTTGCGAATGGCTACACCAGCAGTGCTATCGCTTTAAAAATCAACATCAGCACCCAAACGGTGACCACACATATTAAAAATATTTACCGTAAATTGCAAGTGCACACACGTGCACAAGCAGTTAGCAATGCAAAGAGCCAAGGCTTGCTCAGTTAGTCTGAGTTTTCGAGGCAAGACCCTCGTAAAATAGGGCTAAATCGAAACTAGGCAACAAGGGCTTTTCAGATTGGAAAGCCCTTTTTTTATGCCTAAAATTTCAGTCTCAATTCGTTAGCCTTTACGTTTCATGCAGCAAATCATTCTCCAAATCTCCCAAGAAATCAAAGTCAAGCCCGAGCAAGTCAAAACCGCCGTTGAGCTACTAGACGGCGGCGCAACCGTTCCCTTCATCGCCCGCTATCGCAAAGAGGCCACGGGTGGTTTGGACGATATCCAGCTGCGTGAACTGGAGTTTCGCCTTTCCTACCTACGCGAACTGGCTGACCGCCGCGAAGTCGTGCTCAAAGCGATTGACGAACAAGGCAAGTTAACCGACGCGCTGCGACTCTCAATAGCCGATTGCGCCACCAAGCAAGAGCTAGAAGATTTATATCTACCCTTCAAACTCAAACGCCGCACCAAAGGCCAAATGGCACGTGAAGCAGGGTTGGAGCCGCTGGCAGACAAGCTGTTTGCCGATCCGACCTTGAACCCAAGCGTTGAAGCAGAAGCCTTTGTCATTCCGTTCAAACCGCACGTTGAGGGTGACGATAAACAACCCGATTTCTCCACCGTAGCGGCCGTTTTAGACGGTGTGCGCGACCTTTTGAGCGAGCGCTGGGCGGAAGACGCCGCCTTGGTGCAAAGCCTGCGTGAATGGCTGTGGGACACTGGCCTGCTGCAAAGCAAGCTGATGGACGGCAAAGACCAAAACAACGCCGATGTTGCCAAGTTTCGAGACTATTTTGAGTACGACGAGCCGATTGGCCGCGTGCCCTCGCACCGCGCTTTGGCGGTGTTTCGCGGGCGTGGGTTGGAGATTTTGGATGCGAAGCTGGTGTTGCCTGCACCGCCCGAACCACCTGTCGCTGGTAAAGCTTCCCCAGTTTCATTGGCAGAAGCTCGCATTGCTCTGCACCTTGGCTGGAGCCACGCCAGCAGAGCAGGGGACGATTTAATCCGCAAATGCGTGGCCTGGACCTGGCGCGTCAAGCTGAGTTTGTCCACCGAGCGCGATTTGTTCGCCCGCCTGCGTGAAGACGCTGAAAAAGTCGCCATCAAGGTGTTTGCCGACAATCTGCGCGACTTGCTCCTAGCTGCACCAGCCGGCCCGCGCGTGGTGATGGGTTTGGACCCTGGCATCCGCACTGGTGTGAAGGTCGCGGTGGTCGATGCGACCGGCAAACTGGTCGAAACCGCCACCATCTACCCGCACGAGCCGCGCAAGGACTGGGATGGTTCGCTGCACATTTTGAGCAAACTGTGCGAGAAACACGGCGTCAACCTCATCGCCATCGGCAACGGCACCGCCAGCCGAGAAACGGATAAGTTGGCTGCTGATTTAATCAAATTAGTGGCTAAAAATGGATCAAATAATGCTCCAGCCGGCGTATCTATTGCCTCAACAGCTATAGAAAAAGTAGTAGTTTCAGAGGCTGGCGCCTCCGTCTACAGCGCCAGCGAGTTCGCCAGCCTGGAAATGCCCGATGTGGACGTCAGCCTGCGCGGCGCGGCCAGCATTGCGCGGCGCTTGCAAGACCCGCTGGCCGAGCTGGTCAAAATCGACCCCAAAGCCATTGGCGTGGGGCAGTACCAGCATGATTTGAACCAGTCCGAGCTGGCACGCAGCCTGGGCTCGGTGGTGGAGGATTGCGTTAACTCGGTCGGCGTGGACTTGAATACTGCCAGTGTGCCGCTTTTGAGCCGCGTCTCTGGCCTGTCTGCCAGCGTCGCCAAATCCGTCGTGCGCTGGCGGGAGGCGAACGGCGCGTTCAAAAACCGCCGTCAACTCAGCGAAGTGACCGGCCTCGGCCCCAAAGCCTTTGAGCAATGCGCCGGCTTTTTGCGCATTCGCGGTGGCGACAACCCACTGGACATGACCGGCGTTCACCCCGAAACCTACCCCGTGGTGGAGCAGATCATCGTCAAAACCGGCAAACCCGTCGCCGAGCTGATGGGGCGGGCGGACATGCTCAAAACCCTGCGCCCCGAGCTGTTTGCCAATGACAAGTTCGGTGTCATCACTGTCAAAGACATTCTGGGCGAGCTGGAAAAACCCGGCCGCGACCCGCGCCCCGACTTCAAAGTGGCCCGCTTCAACGACGGCGTGGACGACATCAAAGACCTGCGCGAAGGCATGATTCTGGAAGGCACGGTCAGCAACGTCGCCGCCTTTGGCGCGTTTATCGATCTGGGCGTGCATCAAGACGGCCTGGTCCACGTCAGCCAGCTCAGCCACAAATTCACCACCGACGCGAGAGAAGTCGTCAAAACCGGCGATATCGTCAAAGTGCAAGTGGTGGAGGTGGACGTGGCCCGCAAACGCATCGCCTTGACCATGAAACTGGGCGAAAAACCGGCGCAACGGGGCGAACAGGGCAATAATCGGTCTGACAATCGCTTTGAGGGTGCCAATCGCAACCAAGGCCAGCAGCATCGCGGTCAGCCCGTAGCGGCAGCGCCGTCAGCGATGGCATCAGCCTTCTCCAAACTGCAAGCCCTGCGTAAATAACAGGCAACCAAGGAACCACAAAATGGCAAAAACCGGCGAATGGGCCACCAAAGTGCTCGCAGTCATCAAAAGCGGCAATACCGATGCGGCAATAGCGCAAATTAAAGTAGCCCCCACAGTCAAAGACCTAAACCAACTCAAAGCAGCCATGATTGTGGGCGGTTTGATGGCAAAGCACAAAAACGTGGAAGCAGCGGTGAATGAGAATTTGCAGCTGCTGTCAGCGCCTAGGCTGCATCGGTCGCCTTGATGGGTATTTTAGGCTGTAGCCGGCGTATTAATTGCCTTAGTCGCTATTGAAAGAGTAGCTTTAATTAACTTTAAGTTGCAACTGAAAATGCCACGACAAGCACTGGCCACCATTTTTGACAAATATCTGTAATGTCATTTGCCATCGAAGTAACTTTCGAAGCATGTTCAAGGAGAGCTAAAGCGACTGAATTTTTGCGATCAGCTTTTGGCGTTGCAGCTTCTTTTGTGATTACGCTCAAACTATCAACCAGATCATTTTTTTGATTCCCAGTCAAATCGTTGCTTTGAAGAATTGCCTCAGATAGTGCTTTGATAGCTTTTGCGAGCTCGTGCTCACCTGCTTGTGCGAGTACAGCAATAGATTGATCTACAGTACCGATTGATCCTGTATTGATTGTTCCTATTACACTATTGTTTACAGATATATTATTCAATTTTGTTCCTGCGACTATTACTGGCCTTGGCCTCTCAGGGAAACGCGGCCCGAACGATGGCATACCAACGGTTGAGGCGATTTGATCACTTAAGTAGTTCATCATCCGTTCGTTGTCTTCGCTTTGCTGCTGCTGAATTTGGTTGTACTTAAAGTAGCAATCAAGACACAGTAGAACTGATGGTTCTACAACTTGGTACATTGCATTATTCGAGCATTGATAGCACTTCATAAATAAAACTGATTTTTTATACAGCAAAAGCATATCATGTAAATACATTGAATACAATCTTAAGGCACAAAAATCATGCTAGAACTCCGCCCTACCTGCGAACACTGCAACACATCGTTGCCACCCGATTCCCTAGAAGCCCGCATCTGCAGTTTCGAATGCACGTTTTGCGCCACCTGCGTTGAGACGGTTTTGAAGAGCAATACTTGCCCAAACTGCGGCGGTGGGTTTGTGCAGCGGCCGGTTCGGCCATCTCGGGATTGGAAAAACGGCAACTTTTTAGGGAACGACCCAGCCAGCAACACGCTGAAGCACCGGCCGGTGGATTTGGTGGTTTATGCGAAATTGGTGGATGCGATTAACGGATTGCCGCCGGAAAAGCGGTAGTTTATATTGGCCTTATTCTCAGGCCAAAACCTTAAAAAACATCAAAGATAGCGATTGCTAAAGTCGAAAATCTCTTTGGCATAGGCTTCTTCATTGTTCGGGAGGTGGGGTTGCAGGATGTGGCCTGTAAATTCGACGTAATCGCCGCTGTTGATGGTTTTTTTTCGTAGCAGAACGTCTGCCAACATGGCTGCAGAGCGTTGTGGTGTGCTGGTTCCTTTCATTAGTTTTGCGGCTATTGGCAAAATGTAGGTCCAAGCAAAACGCTGCACCGCGCCACCTTCACGTGCCAAACCAGTGCCTGGCATCAAACCGGGGTCGAACGAAAAGTATCTTCTCGACGGGTTTGAGGTTACGGAATGACGCGAAAAATAACGCGCAGACAGGATGTTCAAACCCTTGGACGTTGAATAGGCGTTTCGACTGGCTTGGCTGCTGTCCGATATATTGGGGAATTCGCCTTTCACCAGCAATTCAGGGGCAATGTAATGTGCGCCTGTGTAGCCAAAGGTTTTGGCTAACTCGGGGTGATGCGTGCCGCTGCCTACCCAGCCAATGACGGCGTTTGGGCTCAAAAGCGGCTCGATATTGCTCAAAAGCACATGGTGCGCTAAGTGGTTGACGCCAAAAGTTTGCTCCAAGCCGTCGTCGGTGTAGATGGTTTGCGTCGCCGATTGCGTGCCTGCGTTCAGCATCACAATGTCTAGCGATCCTTTCAGCGTTTCCTTCATCGACCCCGCAAAAGCCCGAACACTGGTCAAATTTGACAAATCCATGATGGGAAAGCTCAATTGGTTTGCTTTCTCGCTTGTAAACGCTAATTGCAACTCCTTAGCACGCTGTGCATTGCGCACGGGCAGAATGAGTTGAATGTCATTTTGCATCAGCAGTTTTTTTGCCAAAGCCAAGCCTAGACCCGATGTCGCACCCGTGATTAATCCGATTTTTTTCATGTTAAATGTTTGAAAAGTTGAACATGGTAGTAATATATGAACTATTCGTCAGTTTTACTAGTCGCGTTTAATCATGGTCAAATCAATCGACATTTCCCCAAGGAAATCACCACTTCAACAGCGCTCTATCGCCACTGTTGATGTCATTTTGGAAGCAACTATTCAGGTTTTGCTGTCACAAGGGCATGACGCTTTGACGACGGCGCGTGTCGCCTCGCGTGCTGGTGTCTCTGTGGGTTCGGTGTATCAGTACTTCCCCAACAAGCAAGCTTTGCTGGTGGCGGTGATCACGCGTCATCTGGACAACGTGATTCAAGCTGTAGAGCGCGTTTGCCAAGAGCAGCGCGGGCAATCGATGGCGGGCATAGCCAAGCACGTGGTATCAACCTACATCCAAGTCAAGCTGCTACGGCCAGATGCGTCGCGGGCTTTGCTTGCGCTTCCGTCAAACGCTGCAACCAATCACGTCATCGCATCAATTACTACGCGCGGCCAGTTGGCCATTTGTGATCTGTTAGCCAGTTGTCGAGATGCGCGATTTCAAGACCCAAGCCTTGTCGCCATTGTCATGACGGGATCACTGATCGGTCCTGTGCAATTGATGCTGACTGGCGTCGTGCCGTTAGAGCGCTCGGAAGCAGTCACGGCGCACCTGATCTTGCTCTGCACAGCGTATTTGCGCAGCGTTGGGGATGCCATCATTTAAGAAAAATTGCGTATATAACTATCATTTTAATAGCTGTTTAGGCAATAAATACGCTGGCTAGAGCCATATTTTTAACTGTTTTCATTTAAAGCCTAAAAACTCGATCCTGGCTCAGTCAAAAAGACCAATTCCTCTGGCGTAGATTCCCGCTCCAATATCACGTTGCGATGCGGGTAGCGGCCAAAGCGGTCGATGATGGCTTTGTGGCGCAGTTCAAAGTTGTAGTTGCCCTCTGGCGTTTTCGCTTTGAACAAGGGCTCGGCGACGGCGTGAATCTGCTTAGATTCGCTGTGCATATAGGGCATCAGCAGAAACGTTCGTTCATCTTGCGTCAGTGCTTCATCTGCCTTCGCTGAAAGAGCTTCTTGCGCGAGTGCCAGAGCCAAAGGGTCTGCGTCAAACGCACGGCGCGTGCCACGGTGGATGTTGCGGGAGAACTGGTCGAGAGCTATGATTTCAGCCAACCGCCCATGTGCTGTGGCACGCCAGGTGAATAATTCGGCTCGGGTTGCCTGCTCATGGATATCGCCAAAACGCTCGGCGATCAGGCGGTCGAAGGCCGTGTCGACCTTCCACATTTGAGCGGGGGTGATTTCTTTGAACCAGAAGTTGAGGATGGATTGGTGCATATTTGAATAAGTTGACTGATTGATTAGGGCACGACGGCCAGAAACAGGAACGTGGCGAACAACACAAGATGAACCGCCCCCTGCAGTACAGTGGATCGCCCGCCGGCTAGGGTCATGGCTGAAATCACCAGGGTCAGCATCAGCAGCACCATTTCTTTAGGCGGCAGTCCGAGGTCTAGCTGCAAGCCCAAGATCAGCGAGGTGGCGGCCACGGCGGGGATGGTCAGGCCGATGGTGGCGAGTGCCGAACCCAGTGCCAAGTTGAAACTGGTCTGCATGCGGTTGCGCAGCGCAGTACGCACGGCGGCCCAGGTTTCAGGCAGCAGCACCATGAGCGCGATGGCGATGCCGATCACGGCTTTGGGGGTTGACGTGGCCTGCACGACGGCCTCGATATTGGGTGCGAGTGCCTTGGCCAGACCGACCACGGCGACAAGGCACAAAAACAGCAAGGCAAAACTCATCCACGCCTCAGATGCAGATGGTGGTGCGACGTCATGTTCTTCGGCTGCTACGTCAGTGGGCAAAAAGTAGCTGCGATGGCGAACGGTCTGAACGAACACAAAAACGCCATACAGCGTTAGTGAAACCAAGCCCACAAAACCCAATTGGACGGGTGACAGCGTAGGCCCCGATGTGGTGGAGGTGAAGGACGGCAAAACCAGCGTCAACACAGTCAAGGTGGCCAGCACCGACAGCGCGGGCGTGGTGCCTTCGACCCGAAAGGTGAGCACGCGGTGCCGCAGCGCACCCATCAGCAGGCACAGCCCGACCGTGCCGTTGCAGACGATCATTACCGTGGCATACACCGTGTCGCGCGCCAGGGCGTTGGTCGCGGCGCCGCCTGAGAGCATCAGCGAGATGATCAGTGACACTTCGATGATGGTGATAGCAAGTGCCAAAACCAGCGTGCCAAATGGCTCGCCGACACGCAAAGCGATGACTTCGGCATGGTGTACGGCCACCAAAACGGCGGCTATCAAAGCAGTGGCGACCAGCAGAAGCAGCGCCCACTCCAGCGGACGACCCCAAACGGCGGCCAGTACCACGCAAGAAAAGACGGGCACGGCGAAACTCCAAAGCGGTGCGCCAAATAAAAATTTACGAATCATGTCAAAAGCAACCCATTTAAAGGTGAGGGTAAAAGCAAGCTTCCGGTTGTATCTTCTTTACTATAGCCTAAGCACTTAACATGCGTTTCATGTGCTTCATGCGCCCAGGTGACAGCGCAGGGTTTGTGTTTGGTGACACTTGTGCGCATAATTGAATTTGACCGAATTTGACCGAATTTGACATTCTTTAACCCATTCAGAAAGCAGCTATGTTGAACATCCCCTCTCTCAAAGACAAAGTCAGCCCCGAAGAATGGCAACTGCGCGTTGACCTCGCCGCCTGCTACCGCTTGATTGCCGCTTACGGTTGGAGCGATTTGGTGTTCACCCACGTCAGCGCTCGCATTCCTGGGCCTGAACATCACTTCCTTATTAATCCGTACGGATTAATGTTTGACGAAATCACCGCCTCCAGCTTGGTGAAAATTGACCAAAGCTGCAACAAATTGAGCGAATCTGCCTACCCAGTGAACCCCGCCGGTTTCACAATTCACAGCTGCGTGCACGAGGTGCGGGAAGATGCCGGCTGTGTGCTGCACACGCACACGCGGGCGGGCATTGCGGTCAGCGCGCAAAAGGGCGGTTTGCTGCCGCTCAGCCAGCAATCGACCTTCGTGTTGGCGTCTTTGGCCTACCACGACTACGAAGGTGTCGCCTTGAACGCCGCTGAAAAACCGCGTTTGCAAGCCAATTTGGGAAAAGCTAATTACCTGATTTTGCGTAACCACGGGCTGCTGACCGTGGGCAGAACTATCCAAGACGCGTTTTTGCACATGTACACGTTTGAGAACAGCTGCCGTATCCAAATCGACGCCCAAGCCGCTGGCGGACCATTGAATTTGATTCCGCAAGCGGTGTGCGATGCGAACTTGGGCATCATGAAAGTAGCGACAGCCGGGCAGGGCGCGGCGCTGGCTTGGCCGGCGTTGCTGCGCAAGTTGGACAGGATGGATGAGAGTTATAAAACGTAAGCGCATGATTTCAAACGTAAAATTCATAATTTTGGAGTGAATTTTGAACGCAGATATCGTCCTTGAATCCGCCAAAGCTACGTTAACTGGCTCGTTGCCGTTCCCTGAAATCGTCGGGAAACTGATGGCAACGGGGGTGGAGTATTACCACGTCGATTACGCAGCCCGTCAATTCAACTTTTATAGCGCAGCAGGCAGCGTGGTGACAGCGCCTTTGCTGTTTGAAGACCTGCCAGCTATTGCAGAAAACTTCGATGCTGCTGCTTTGCAAGCTGCGGTTTTGGACAGTCAGCAATACGGTCAAAAATTCCGCCATTTCTCACAACGTGCCATGCAAGCAGGCGTGCAAGGCTATTTCGCTTTCTTGCGTGGCAAACGCGTGGTTTACGCTGGTAGGCAGGGCGATCAACATACGGAGTGGTTTCCAGGTGCAAAGCCTGAGAATGTTTGATTTTGCTATATTTTTAGTAGCTACTTAGGCAATAAATACGCCGGCTAGAGTCATATTTAGGGGTCTAAATCGGGGTATCTGGTAGAATATGGGATGCAAAACTTACCTGCGTGCCCCGTTTGCACCTTAGAAAACACTTATCAAGACGGCGATAACTACATTTGCCCTGACTGCACCCATGAGTGGCCTGCCGTCGCAGCGGCTGACGAATCTGACGCTGACAAACCCATTGTTGACTCCAACGGAAACCTTTTGGCGGATGGCGATGCGGTGATTTTGATCAAAGATTTGAAGGTCAAAGGCTCGTCCACCGTGCTTAAAAAAGGCACGAAAGTCAAAAGCATTCGTCTGGTGCCCGGTGGCTCAGACGGCCACGATGTTGACTGCCGCATGGACGCGGGCAGCTTCACCCTGAAATCTATTTATTTGAAAAAAGCCTGATGAATCAATCACCTACAGAAACGACCGCAGAAACGATGGTCGCGTCTTTCGATACGCTGGGCTTGTCGCCTGCCATTCTCAACGCCGTCAAGCTGCAAGGCTACGAAGTGCCCACCGCCATCCAAACCGAGGCGATTCCTGCAGTTTTAGCTGGTAAAGATGTTTTAGGCTCAGCTCAGACCGGTTCTGGCAAAACGGCGGCGTTTTGTTTGCCGCTGTTGCAGCAACTGTTGTCTCAACAAGAGGGCAAAGCGCGTAGCGTACGCCATGCTGGCCGCTACACCTCGGCCTTGATTTTGGTGCCGACGCGTGAATTGGCAGCGCAAACGGGTGAGGCGATTCGCAGCTTGGCGCAGCATTTACCGATGCAGCTCAAGGTTGCCGTGTTGTTCGGCGGCGTTTCCATCAACCCGCAGATGATGAATTTGCGCGGCGGTGCGGATATTGTGGTCGCCACGCCCGGGCGTTTGCTGGATTTGGTGGCGCACAACGCGCTGAAACTTGGTTCGGTGCAGATGCTGGTGTTGGATGAGGCGGATCGGTTGCTCGATATGGGCGGCAATCCTTCGGCCGGCGGCGCGATTCGCACCGGTGGGTTTGCCGAAGAACTCGCCGCGATTTTGGCTTTGCTGCCAGAAAAGCGTCAAAGTTTGTTCTTTTCAGCGACGTTTCCTAAAGATGTGCAGGCTTTGGCAGATGCGCTGTTGCGCGAGCCGGTGCGGATTGAAGTTGAATCGACTCCGACAACAGCACCCATCATTTTGCAACGTGCGATTCAAGTTGACCCGAAGCGCCGCACGATGTTGTTGAAAAAACTGGTTGAAACCAGCGATTGGGAACAGGTGCTGGTCTTTGTGGCGACCAAGTACGCTGCAGAATTGGTAGCAACTAAGCTTTACAACTCAGGCATGAACGCTGTACCTTTCCACGGTGAGCTGAGCCAAGGAAATCGTACGCAAACGCTGGCGGATTTCAAGGCGAAGAAATGGCAAGTGGTGGTGGCCACCGATGTGGCCGCACGCGGTATCGATATCGCCAACCTGGCTGCCGTGGTGAATTACGACCTGCCGCGCTCCAGCGTGGATTACATTCACCGTATTGGCCGCACCGGCCGCGCGGGCGAGAGCGGGGTGGCGATCAGTTTTGTGAGTGCCGAGAACGAAGCGCATTTCCGCTTGATTGAAAAGCGCCAAGGTTTGAATTTGATTCGTGAGCAGATTGAAGGGTTTGAGCCTGAAATCGTTTTAGCGCCATTAAAGCCGGTTGTTGTTAACGAAGATGGCAGTTCAGACGAAAGTTTGAAATCGCCCAATCATCCGAAAAACGGCGGAATTAAAGGCAAGCGTCCGAGCAAAAAGGACAAACAACGTGCTTTGGCTGCAAAAGGTCACGGGCAGGGGTAAACTGATGGTTTATGGATTCCTGCCTTCGCGGGAATGACGGGCTTTGTTATGAACATTCGTATTGGTGAAGGCTGGGACGTGCATGCGCTGGTGGCGGGGCGCAGACTCGTCATAGGCGGAGTGGAAATTCCACACAGCACTGGTTTGCTGGGGCATTCGGATGCGGATGTGCTGCTGCATGCGATCACCGATGCCCTTTTAGGCGCAGCGGGTTTGGGCGATATTGGCCGGCATTTTCCGGATACCAGTGCAGACTTCAAAGACGCTGATTCTTGGGTTTTGTTGCAGCTAACGGGGCAACAGATTGAAGCCAAGGGCTATGCCATCATCAATATCGACAGCACAGTCATCGCCCAAGCGCCTAAATTGGCACCTTATATCAACGAGATGCGAGAGCGTATTGCAGCAGCTTTGGGTATTACTGTGTCGCAAGTCAACGTCAAAGCCAAAACGGCTGAGAAGATGGGGCCTGTGGGTGAGCTTAAAAGTATGGAAGCACGGGCTGTGGTGCTGCTGAATTCGGAAAATTAAGACCTTGCGTCGTTCAGCGCCTTTTGAGCAGCTAATTTGTGCGCTGGGCGCATCAAGCTGATTTCCGCTAAAAAACCGCCATCTTGGTTGGCTTGTCGTTTGACGTGGGCCCATGCATCTTCTTTGTCCTGAATATTTAGCGTGCCCCAGTTGGACAAACTAAGCTTGCCCTGCATGCCTTGAACTGCTTTGTCAACAATGGCTAAACCCAAACCCGTTCCCGTTACATTACTGCGCGCTTCGTTGGCTCTAAAAAATGGCATGTTGAGATGCTTTAAGGCTTCGGCTGGTACGCCGCCGCCGTGGTCGCGTACGCTGATTGTCACCCACTCGCCTTGTATGCGGGCTTCAATGTCTACTTTTGCAATTTCAATCGGTTCTTCAAACAAGCGTGTGGGCGACCAAGCTTCGTCTAGCTCAGTGCCTGGTACTGTTTCAGCAACGGGAACCACATGTTCCAAACTCAGCATGGTCGCAGGGTAGATGATTGATTTGCCATAACGTCGCGCATTCTCTAGCAAATTGATCAGCACACGCTGTAGTTCCACGGCATCTGCCATCACCTGCAGGTCTGGCGAGATATTGTGAGATATCACAATATCTTGCATATCTTTGGCACTGAGATTCACGGTTTGCATCGCTGCGGAAACAACGCTTGCTAGATTGACAATTTGCAGCTGCGACACATGGGGGCGTGCATAGTCTAAAAACTTACCAAGGATGACGTTAATTTGCTCGATGTCTTGGCTCATTTCATTGCGAGCATCGCTGTCAGACACACTTAATTCAGTCTCTAAGCGCAGCCTGGCCAACGGCGTGCGCAAGTCGTGGGAAATACCAGCCAACATGACAGTGCGGTCAATTTCAACTTTAGACAGCTGCGTTGTCATCTTGTTAAAGCCACGGTTGACTTGGTGAATTTCAGTGGTGAACACGTTTTCATTCAGCTTGACGCGGTCAAAATGACCTAAGCGAACATGGTTTGCCGCCAATGAGAGTTCTTTGAGCGGTCGATTCAACAAACCACCAATCACCAAGGAGCCCACCAAGGACATTGCAATTGCAAGCGCCACCCAGTACAGCCAAGCCTCAGAGTTGACGGGCTCAATCCTCACCATGTCAGTCTGTAGCCAGTATTGATCGCCTTGAATCGCAAAACTGACCCATAAACCAGGGATGCCGTTGACACGGTCAGACACAATGGTCTCATTGCCTAGTTTTTTTCGCAGTTCAAGCTCTAAAAGTTGCCTGTAGTTGTCTATGGCGTAGGTGGATATTTTGTCTTCCGCCTCGCGCGGGCGAATGTACAGGCCTTCTTGGTCTGAAATATTTTTGATTAACGCTGTGCGGTAAATGGCATCAGCATGCACCAAGGAACTGCGTGTTAAGTTGACCGCTGAGCTGATTTGACGTGCTGCTAACTGCGCGCGCGCCTCATATTCCAGCGCTTTGAAGCTGATGTACCAAACCAGTGAAGACGCCAAAATCAGCAGCACCAGCAGCACAAACGTGCGCCAGAACAGGCTGATTTGGAGGAGTTGGCGAAGTTTCATGGCTTTAACTTGAGCAAGAACCCAAGTTTAAGCCCAATCCTAAATATGCTCGGTTAAACGTGCTCTGGAACACGACTTTAAATAACTGATTGTGTGGGATTTAGTGTGACGCTGAGGATTGCTCAGTATCTGGCACAAACACATAGCCCACACCCCAAACGGTTTGGATGTGGCGTGGTTTGGCAGGGTCAACCTCAATGAGCTTGCGCAGGCGTGAGATTTGCACGTCCAAACTGCGGTCAAACGCTTCAAACTCGCGGCCACGCGCCAATTGCGCCAATTTGTCGCGTGACATTGGGATGCGTGGGTGACGAACCAGTGTTTTTAGCATCGCAAATTCACCCGTTGTGAGGGGTAGATCTTCACCATTTTTGGTCAAGCTGCGGGCAGCCATGTCAAACAAATAGTCGCCGAAACGCACTGGCGTGTCATCGCTAGACGGCGCGCCAGGCGCTTCTGTGGCAGGTCGGCGGCGCAGTACGGCGTGGATACGTGCCAGCAACTCGCGTGGGTTAAAGGGTTTGCTCAAATAGTCATCAGCGCCCACTTCTAAGCCCACAATGCGGTCAACGTCTTCGCTTTTCGCGGTGAGCATGATGATAGGGATGCGGTTGTTCGCAGAGCGCAAACGGCGGCAAATCGACAAGCCGTCTTCTCCTGGCATCATCAAGTCGAGAACAATCAGGTCAATCGCATCCCGCTGCATAAACCTGTCCATGGCCTTGCCGTCTTCCGCCAAAATCACATCAAAGCCTTCTTGCGTCAGATACCTGCGCAGCAAGTCACGAATACGGGTGTCGTCGTCGACGACCAAGATACGGGTGGTTTGTGTGGTGGTTTGGTTCATGGTAAGTTCTTGCCTAAATTGAAGGAATGTGACTATCAAAACGCAGTTACATTTACAAAACTGTATTTTGTACCCTAGAAAGCTGAATACACAAGTTTGTGGGCTTAGTTTGACAAATTCTTACAACTCTTGCGAAATTGTGCATATAGTTTTTTTACCACAAGAACCAGTTTCGTACACCAATCCATTACAGTTAGCGTTATAAATCTTATGAAAATTCATAGCGCTCACCTTCGAATTAGTCTTCAGTTTGGCTTATGCTTAGCAGCTTTTTTGCCTCTGCCTAGTCACGCCGGTCTGGAAGTACCCTATTGGCTTTACCCGGAGTGGATTGCAGCTAAAGTGATGAATTTTCATAGCAAAAACTCTGAGCGAATTGAAATTGCGCAAGCGCAGGCAAAAGACAAAAATAGCTCTGCTACCTCCCAAAATTCGAATTCAACTGCGAACGGGGCTATACCCATCGCCACGAGCACTGAACAACCGCTGCGCAAGACAAACCTAGCACCGGTTGAGACTGCCACTCCAAAAGTCAATGAGAAGCACCTCAGCAAAGACGAACTCATGGAGCTACGTAAACAGTTGCGTCAAAAGTAGTCGGGATTTGAGAATGGCAGTTTTAGAAATACACAATCCCATGAAAAAACACATTTTATTTGCTATTAAATTAATAGCTGTTCAGACAATATTTACGCCGGCTACAGTCATATTTGCACAAAATATTCAAGAGGCAACGCGTTACCGCGAGCCAGCGAACATTGTCCAGCTAAGCGCCAATGCAGCAGTAGAAGTACAGCAAGATATTTTGACCATCAACATGAGCACCACGCGTGAAGCGGCTGATGCTAACCTGGTGCAAACGCTGTTGAAGACGGCGCTAGACAACGCGTTGACCGAGGCCAAAAAAACGACTCAACCAGGTCAATTAGACGTGCGCACGGGCAACTTCAGCCTCTACCCGCGCTACAGTAAAGACGGCAAAATCAACGGCTGGCAGGGTACAACCGAGCTGGTGCTAGAAGGGCGAGATTTCGCCAAAATCAGCGCCGCAGCGGGCAAAATTCAAACCCTAACTATCGCTAATGTCGCATTCAGCTTGAGCCGCGAGCAACGCACCAAGGTCGAAGCAGAAGCTCAAAACTCGGCCATCGAACGCTTTCGCGCCAAAGCTGGCGACATCGCGAAGAGCTTCGGTATGGGTAACTATATGGTGCGCGAAGTAACCGTAAATGCGGGCGATCAAGGCTACTCACCACGTCCTCGTATGGCGGAGATGTCGATGAAAATAGCGTCTGCGGACGCTGCTGTGCCGGTTGAAGCGGGTAAAAGCACGGTTATTGTTACGGTCAGTGGGTCGGTACAGCTACGCTAAACCACACCGAATCCTTTCAAATCTGCACCCGCGTCCCCAACTCAATCACGCAGTTATTAGGCAGGCGGAAGAAGTCTGCCACGCTGCCCGCGTTGCGAGACATGACGGCAAACATCGCTTCACGCCACTGCGCCATGCCGTTGCCTTTGGTAGGAACCACGATTTCGCGGCTCAAAAAGTACGAGGTTTCAAACAAATTGATGGCTAAACCGTGGCTATTGCGTTTGGATTGGCAAAGTTCCAGCGCTTTGGGGATATCCGGCGTGTTTTTGAAGCCGTAGTTGACCTCAATTTTCCAAAAACCGGGTACCAAGGGCGTCACATGAACACGCTCCTCAAAGGGAATCCACGGTACGTCATGAAAGTTGACGGTGAGGATCACATTACGCTCGTGCAGCACCTGGTTGTGCTTCATGTTGTGCATCAGCGCTTGGGGCACGGTGTCTGGGTTGGCAACGGCATAAACAGCGGTGCGGGGAATCCGATGCGTTGCGTCAGCTGATAAGGCCGTGATAAACGGGAGCAACTCAGGGTCATCTTGCCGAATATGGCTCAACAACAACTCCCGACCCCGCTTCCAAGTCGCCATGATGGTGAAGATGGCGATACCTAACACCAGCGGGAACCAGCCGCCTTGCATGAATTTGAGCGAGCAAGCGATGACTAACAGCGCATCAAGCACTAAAAACACGCTCGTAGCCGCCAAGGCCACTGGCAATGGATAGCCCCAACCGTGGCGAACGACAAAAAACGTCAACAAAGTGGTTATCAGCATCGTAAAGGTCACGGCAATACCATAAGCGGATGCCAATGCCGATGAGCTACCAAAGCCGACGACTGCGAGCAAAACCGAGACCAATAACAGCCAATTGACGGCCGGCATATAGATCTGACCGACTTCTTTGGTAGAGGTAAAAAACACCTGCATGCGTGGCAACAGGCCAAGCTGCATCGCTTGTTTGGTCATCGAATAAGCGCCTGAAATCACCGCTTGAGAGGCGATTACCGTCGCAAAAGTTGCCAAAATCACGGCTGGAAGCAGCCAAGCCTCTGGGAAAAGCTTGTAAAACGGGTTGTCCATAGCGCTAGGGTCGCGCATTAGCAGCGCACCTTGTCCCATGTAGTTGATAGCCAATGCGGGTAAAACCAAACCTAACCAAGCGTATTGAATAGGGCGTTTGCCAAAGTGCCCCATGTCTGCATACAGCGCTTCTGCGCCTGTGAATGCCAAAACGATGGCACCCACAGCAATAAACATGTGCCAGCCTCGTGAGCGCAAAAAAGCAAATGCATGTAGAGGGTTGAGCGCAGTCAAAATTGCGGGTTGTTGCATGATTTCGTTCACGCCAGTGACTGCCAACATGCCAAACCACAGAATGATGATGGGGCCAAACAGCTTGCCCACCAAACCCGTACCAAACCGCTGAACCGCAAATAGCGCGATCAGCACACCTATGGAAATGGGCAGCACATAGGGTTTGAGCAGGGGAGTGACAACTTCTAGACCTTCAACTGCGCTCAACACAGAAATGGCAGGCGTGATCACACTGTCGCCATAAAAGAGTGCCGCGCCAAAAACACCTATCAGCAGCAAAATGGTACGTCTATGGGCTGTTTTGCCAGCCGCATTGGCAGCCAGCGCCGTCAGCGCCATGATGCCGCCTTCGCCACGGTTGTCTGCTCGCAATATCAGCAGTACATACTTCAGCGTGACAACCATCATCAACCCCCAGAAGATGACAGATACTGCACCGATGATGTGAAAAGCATCCAAGGGAATGCCGTTGACAGGGTTAAAAACCTCTTTTATCGTGTACAGCGGGCTGGTGCCGATGTCGCCATACACGACTCCCATAGCGCCTAGTGTTAGCGCAGCCATACTTTCGCGGCTTGTTGTTTTTGTCATTGCAAACTATCGTTGTTGAACATCCTTTGACTGTGCGCCTTTGCATATCAGGAACGCATAAGTAACAAAAAAGTACTTTGAAGAATGTGAATTCAGGCAACAGCGAGTCGATAACCCACGCCCGTTTCAGTCAATAAATGCCGAGGTTCCGCCGGATCACGCTCTATTTTTGCTCGCAGTTGCCCCATGTACAGGCGCAAATAATGAGTGTGCTCAGTAAATTCTGGTCCCCAAACGTCCACTAGAAGTTGTCGATGCGTCACCACCCGCCCAGCGCTGCGCACCAAGCGCGCCAGCAGTTTGAACTCGGTCGGTGTCAAATGCAGCACCTCGCCCTTGCTTTCAACCACATAGTTCACCAGGTCCACCCGCAAATCATCCAATTGGTGTTCTTTGATGGCTACGGCCAAGGCCGTCTCACGGTGGCGCAGCGCCACACGAATCCGCGCCAGCAATTCAGCCACACTGAAGGGTTTGGTCAGGTAGTCATCCGCACCCGCATCCAGCAGTTTGATTTTTTGCTCTTCTTGATGCCGAGCCGACACCACGATGATGGGCAAGGCTTGCCGTTGTCTAACTTCTTTGACCAGATCAACACCATCGCCATCTGGTAGCCCCAAATCAAGCACCACCACATCTGGCGGGCTGTGGCGCAACATGGCGCTGGCTTCGCTGATAGACACTGCAGTTTGCACCTCAAAACCTTCCACCGAGAGCGATGATTGCATCAGCGCTCGAATTTCTCGGTCATCTTCGACGACCAATACTTTGAGCGTCATAGTAACTCCTTGGCGGCTGGTTGTGTCTCAATGGGCAAGGTCAGCGCAAAACTACTGCCACCGCTTTTGCGGGGGCGGAAGCTAAGCTGCCCGCCATGTGCATGCGCGATGGCTTTACACAGTGCCAAACCCAAACCAGCACCGCGTTGGCCAGATTGATCGCTACGAGTGTAAGGCTTAAAAATGACGGCTTGGGCCTCTTCTGAAATACCCGGGCCTCGGTCTTTCACTGTTACCACCAATTGTTTGGCGGAAGCACTAACCGTCAAATCAATCGCGCCATCGCTGTATTTCAGCGCGTTGTCCAGCAGGTTGCTGATCAATTGAGCAATCAACACTGGGTCTGCCTTCACCAGCGGTAAACCCTCGGGCACTTTAGACTTGATGCGGCGATTCACATCCCGCTGCCGAATGCGTGACAGCACCGCACCCACGATCTCTTCCATAGCCTCCCAATCGCGTTTGACCTCTTGCGTGGCATTGGTCAGGCTCACAAATTGCAGAGTATTTTCAGTCAAGGTAGACAAGTACGAGGCTTCGCTAACGATGCTGCCCAGTAAACGCGCTTGCTCTGGCAAAGGGAGCTTGTCATGCTGTGTTTGCAAGGACGAAGCCGCACCCACAATGGCCGCCAATGGCGTACGCAAATCATGCGAAATGGCGGCTAAAAACGTGCTTTGCAACTGTTGTCGTTGCACCTCGGTTTGCGCGGCTTGCACCTTGCTTGTCAAGCGCAACCGCCACAACGACTGAGCCAGTTGGGAACAAAGTGCTTGCGCATGTTCAAGTCCCGCAGCATCGTTAGCCAATGCAGGTTTTATGCACGCTGCGCCAGTGATCTGGTCTTTTTCACCCAAAGGCACATACCACGCATTTAGCCCAGGCCAACGACCCGTGCCAGGGCCAAGCGTTGCTGCATCAACCACGCATTGGCGCATGCCATCATCTGACAAGGCTGCCCCATCCATCGACAACGCCAATGTGTTAGGTCCCGCGAAAGCCGTGTCTAAAGCCTGCTGAGCAAGCTGCAACATTTGTTCAGACGACTGCGCTTCTGACAAATGACTGGCCAAACCCTGCAATTGCTGCGCGCGCTGCTCGTTCAACTGAGCGATTTCGGTTTCGCGCCTCAGCCCTGTTGCCAAACTGCTGATCACCAAAGCCAGCACCAGCATCACGCCCAACGCGATAAAGTGCTCTTGACTGTCAATTTCAAACGTCCAGCGCGGTGGTACAAAAAAGAAATTCAAGGCAAAGACAGCGCCTATCGCACCTATCGCTGATGTCAGCCAATCAAGTTTGTAAGCGGCTATCACCACAGCCAAAACATAAATCATGGATTGGCTGGTAAGCGTTACATGAGTTTCCAGCAAGAAACAGACGGCAGTGGCCAAAACGAGCAGCAGCCCAAGAATCAGCCAGTTTTTGGCGGACGGGTTTTGACGCATAAGAGGCTTTGAAGTATTCATGATGGGGTCAGCGTACCACCAGTTGCATTAGTATCGCATTAGGGAATGCTTTCTATAATCCTAAGCAATGACTGACATTTATAGCTTTGCAACGCACCGAAAACTCTCCGTCGCCCCCATGATGGATTGGACTGACCGCCATTGCCGGTATTTTCACCGCCTGTTATCCAAAAACACACTGCTTTACACCGAGATGATCAACGCCGGTGCGGTGGTGCATGGCGATGTGCCGCGCCATTTGCGCTACAACGCCGAGGAGCACCCCGTCGCTTTGCAATTGGGTGGCAGCGAGCCTGACAAACTGGCCATCGCTGCCCGCGTGGCTGAAGAATGGGGCTACGACGAGGTCAATATCAACTGCGGCTGCCCAAGCGAGCGGGTGCAAAAGGGCGCTTTTGGCGCTTGTTTGATGGCGGAGCCCGATTTGGTGGCCGATTGCGTCAAAGCCATGCTGGATGCGGTGCATGATTCCAACAAGATGCCCATCACCGTGAAGCACCGGATTGGCATCAATAAAACAGAAGACACACCTGAAAGTTACGGTTTTGTGCGCGATTTTGTGGGCAAAGTGGCCGATGCTGGCTGCCAAACCTTCATCGTCCACGCCCGCAACGCTTGGCTCAAAGGCCTGTCCCCTAAAGAAAACCGCGATATTCCGCCACTGCGTTATGAAATTGTCCATCAACTGAAGGCGGATTTCCCGCACCTCAACATCGCCATCAACGGTGGTATCACCACCAATGTGCAAATTGCAGAGCAATTACAAGGCTTGGATGGCGTCATGGTGGGACGTGAGGCTTACCACAACCCGTGGTTGCTAGCGTCGTGGGATGAGGCGTTTTTTGGCGTAACGCCAAATTCTGATAGTCGTGAATCGATTGAAGCTGACATGGTCGTCTACATGGAGCGTGAGCAAGCTGACCATGGCACACCTTGGGGCACGATTGCCCGGCACATGCTGGGTTTACGGCACGGCTTGGCTGGCTCACGCCGTTGGCGGCAGGTGTGGAGCGACCACAAGCTAAAAGCGCTGCCGCCGCACAAGGTGATGGCTATCGCTCAAGCAACCACGTAATTTGGTATTTTTGGCCTATAGACGGCGTATTTATTACATAAGTAGCTATAAAATTTATAGTAATCTGTGTTAAATTCAACTTCATGCCCGATTCAATAAGCAAACAAACCAGCCAAGCCCTGATCTTGTTGTGGGTCGTCCCTGCACTGTGGACGGTGAACTACATCGTCGCTCGCAAAGCCCCTGGCGTCATCGGTCCGCATCTGCTCGCGCTGGGGCGTTGGGGTTTGGCAGCGCTTGTTTTGGTAGTTTTAGCTCGAAGCGAGCTTTGGGCGCAACGTGCCAATATCGCCAAAGCGTGGTGGCAATACTTGATTTTGGGCGCTTTAGGCATGCTAATTTGTGGGGCGTGGGTGTACCAAGGCGCAAGGTCAACGCAGGCCATGAACATCGCTTTGATTTACGCCGCCTCGCCCGTGTTAATTAGTTTAGGCTCGGTTTGGATGCTGAGCGAATCCATCAACAAACGTCAAATACTCGGCGTATGCCTCGCTTTGCTGGGTGTGGTTCATGTGGTGGTAAAGGGGCAGTGGGCGGCGTTGTCAAATGTGCAATTCGTCGTTGGTGATTTATGGATTGTCGCGGCTACCATCTCTTGGGCGGGCTATGCGCTGCTGCAAAAGAAATGGCCAAGTCAACTCAGCGCCACAGCGCGGTTAGCGGCGATTTGCTTGGGCGGTGTAGCTGCCTTACTGCCGTTTTCGATTTGGGAACTGTTCCAGCCCAATTTGACAGTTTGGGGTTATGAGGCCTTTTTGCTCATCATCGTTGCTGGCTTGGTACCGGGTCTGGGTGCTTATTGGATTTATGGCTGGGCCCAAAAAATACTAGGTGCAAGCCGCACGGCAGTGGCGCTGTACCTTGGTCCGCTCTACGCAGCTTTCATGACCTGGGCTTTTTTAGGCGAAGCCCCCGGTTGGCACCATCTGTTTGGTGGATTGTTGATATTACCGGGGGTTTTTTTGGTGATGATGCAGTCGAAAAAATAGGCAATAAATAAGCGCCTAGCCGGCGTATTTATTGCCTAAGTAGCTATTAAATAGATAGCATAACTTGCATCATTTAGATGCTGTCGGGTTTCCTGTGCATTGGTATTCATATGTTACTAACCAACGATTACAGCCGTAAGCATTCCCAAATATGCAACGTTTTGTCCCTCCACCAAAAGGATCCGCTCCTGTATAACCCCAAGCAGAACATCTTTGCTGTGCAAGCACCAACGCCTGTGCAGTATCTAATTTTGGCACTTCAAAAGCTCCATACTCAAACGACAGCTTAACTGTACCGTCAGCACGGCTGCCTCCAGTTGGAATTAACTGTTTTTCGACAGCACATCCTGTTACTAACAATGTGCCAGTTAGTAAGAGCAGACTAAGGAAACGGCTTTTGGTTAGCTTCATATTAAAACCTTTATTAGCATTACAGAATTTGTAATGAAATGATTCTATATGAATGTTAGATGATGGGATTTTTAAATTATGCAAACTAAGGTGCTCATTTATGGCTATAGCCAGCGTATTTGTTGCCTAAGTAGCTATTAATTTAATAGTGTTTAAAAGCATTTAATTTTGTCATCTACCACCGGTGGACACCAAAAAAAGCAACCAGTTATTGGTTTTGACATCTTAAAAACCGCGTCGGTGATGCCATCGTCTGCACCTACCATGCGGGCGAGTTGCAGGTCGAATGCTTCAAAGCTTTTGCCAAAAGCGGCAAACATTAGCCCAGAGTTGTGCCCATCGCTCCACGGCATAGATCGGCGCAGAGTGAAGCCTTCGGTGCCGTCGGACAGGGTAAAGTCCTCTTGCGTGGTGCGTTTGATGTGGGCGGTGGGCGGGGCGGTTTCAAGCTCGGCGTTGGTTTGTTTGTTGCGGCCAGTGGCTTGGTTTTGCTCGGCTGCAGACATTTTGGCGATGTTGTCCCACTTGTGTTGCCATTTTTGCAGAGCTAAAAAGCTGCTGCCATCGGCTGCGAAACCAAAATCAACCGCTTTTTGACCTTTTGGGTTTTCAGTGCCGTCCTCATAGCCCGTTAAATCGTGGCTTTTGGTGCTGTTTTTTCTCAGGTGTTTGAAGGCTTCTACCGCCTCTGTCAGCACAAATCCATCGCCCAGCAGAGCTTGAACTTGGCGGCTGATCGTCAACAAATCGCCTCTGTCTTGTGCAGGCGTAGCACGCAGCCAGACCAATAGGTCAACGGGCGTTTCGGGTAATTTCAACTTACCGCCAGTAGGCGTCTTGAACGCGCGTAGTTCTTTAGGCGCTTTGATGCTCAGCGTTTTGCAAAGTGCTGCGCTAAAACCAACAACGGTGCGTTGACCGTCGGCCATCTGCAGAAGTTGTTTCAATCCAGTAAGGGCAACTGTTTTGGTAGTAGCACCGGCGAGGTTGAAACTCAGGTAAGTGGAGAGATGGGGAACGGTTTTTAGAATGCCAGTTTGCATGTGTTTATCCTGCAGCTTCCAAACCACTCTTGAAATGCGCCTTCATCGCCGCCACCGTCGCGGCGGCATCGCGGGCGTAGAGGGCTGACATGATGGCACGGTGTTCGTCTAGGGATTCGGCAATGCGTCCCGTTTTGAGCAACGAGTTGTGGCGATTCAGCTTCATCACCTTGCGTAAGTCTGCCACCATTTGGTCGCGCCATTTGTTGTTGGCGATAGCTAAAAGCCGCATGTGGAATTGCTCGTTGACTGAGAAAAATCGTTCTGTATCAACAAGTTGTGTATTGATGATTGAGTTTGAATTCTCAGGAACGGTGGCCTCAAGCGCTTCGTGCAGTTTGCCAAGTTCGGTCATCTGCGCGTCCGTCGCGGTAGTTGCAACCACGCCAGCGGCGTCGCTTTCCAGCAGGCTGAGCAGATGGTAAACATCGGTCAAATCTTGCTCAGACACCTCGGTCACATACGCGCCGCGCCGTACCTTCATGGTGACCAAGCCTTCTGTCGCCAACACTTTGAGCGCTTCACGCAGGGGTGTGCGGCTGATGCCGTATTCTTCGGCTAGTTTCAGTTCGTCAATCCAGCTGCCAGGCTCTAAATCCCCCGAAGTGCGCTTAAAAATGCGCTGGCGCAGCAATTCGGCCACTTCTATATAGAGGGCTTTGGGCGATAACGAGCGTACTGGGGAATCAGATTCACCGGTATTTGCGACATCTGCGCCTAAAGTAGGTTCATTAGACGGTGAAAGGGGTTGTTTTAGCTGAATGACGGCGGGCATGGTGTGAATTGTAAGCTCAGAATAATATTTTGCATTAATAATTATAAATAACGTAGAATAAAACCAACAACCGTAAAAAGACCATGACTTCAGAATTCAAACCCGCCAATCTAGCCGATTGGCACAAAGCCGCTGCTAAATCTGCCCCCAATGGCGACGTCAACGCTTTGAACTGGCACACGCCAGATGGCATCGCCGTCAAACCGCTGTACACGGCGGAAGACATCAAAGATTTGCCGCACACCAACACCTTGCCTGGTTTTGAGCCCTACGTGCGCGGCCCACAGGCGACCATGTATGCGGTGCGCCCGTGGACGATTCGCCAATACGCGGGGTTTTCAACCGCTGAAGAATCCAATGCTTTCTACCGCAAAGCCTTGGCTGCGGGCGGGCAGGGCGTGTCGGTCGCGTTTGACTTGGCAACCCATAGAGGCTATGACTCTGACCATCCCCGCGTGACGGGCGACGTGGGTAAAGCCGGTGTTGCTATCGATTCTGTAGAGGACATGAAAATCCTGTTCGACCAAATTCCGCTCGACAAAGTGTCCGTCTCCATGACCATGAATGGCGCCGTGCTACCTGTGCTGGCCGGTTATGTTGTGGCGGCCGAAGAGCAGGGCGTTAGTCAGGACAAGTTGAGCGGCACGATTCAGAACGACATTCTGAAAGAGTTCATGGTGCGCAACACCTACATCTACGGCCCTGCGCCGTCCATGCGCATCATCGGTGACATCATTGAATACACGGCGAAGAACATGCCGAAGTTCAATTCGATTTCTATCAGCGGCTACCACATGCAAGAAGCCGGTGCGAATCAGGCGTTGGAACTGGCCTTCACGCTGGCAGACGGCAAAGAATACGTCAAAACGGCGATTGCCAAAGGCATGGACGTGGACGGATTTGCGGGTCGCCTGAGCTTTTTCTGGGCGATTGGCATGAACTTCTATTTGGAAGTCGCCAAAATGCGTGCCGCTCGCTTGCTGTGGTGCCGCATCATGAAAGGTTTTGACGCCAAATCGCCCAAGTCACTCATGCTGCGCACCCATTGCCAGACCAGCGGCTGGAGTTTGACCGAGCAAGACCCGTACAACAACGTCGTTCGCACCACGGTTGAGGCGATGGCAGCGGTGTTTGGCGGTACGCAAAGCTTGCACACCAACAGCTTTGACGAGGCGATTGCCCTGCCGACAGAGTTTTCATCTCGAATTGCCCGCAACACCCAGCTCATCATCCAAGAAGAAACGCACATCACCAACGTGATCGACCCATGGGCGGGGAGCTACATGATGGAGTCGTTGACCAACGAAATGGCCGAAAAAGCTTGGGCGATTATTGAAGAAGTCGAAGCCATGGGTGGCATGGTCAAAGCGGTGGACAGTGGCTGGGCCAAGCTGAAAATCGAAGCGGCCGCTGCTGAAAAGCAAGCCCGTATCGACAGCGGCAAGGACGTGATTGTCGGTATCAACAAATACAAACTCAAAGAAGAAGACGCGATTGAAACCCGCGAGATTGATAACGTTTCGGTGCGTGACGGGCAGATCAAACGTCTCAATGACATCAAGTCAAAACGCGATGCAGCCGTTGTATCTGCTGCCTTAGCTGCTATCACAAATGCAGCAAAAGAAAACTCTGGTAACTTGCTAGATTTGACCATCAAAGCCATGCGTTTACGCGCGACCGTAGGTGAAGTCAGCGACGCATTAGAGCAAGTCTACGGCCGCCACCGCGCTGACCCGCAAAAAGTGCAGGGAGTTTATGCGGCTGCGTACGGAACAAACGCAGATGGCACTGCTAATAATGAAGGCGACACCATGGAATACTGGAACCAACTGAAAGCCGATATCGCCGAATTCGGCGTGAAGCAAGGTCGCCGCCCGCGTGTGATGATCTCCAAGCTCGGCCAAGACGGCCACGACAGGGGCGCGAAAGTCGTAGCCACTGCCTTTGCCGACCTAGGTTTTGACGTCGACATGGGCCCGTTGTTCCAAACCCCCGAAGAATGCGCCCGCCAAGCGATTGAAAACGACGTCCACGCCGTTGGCGTCTCCACACTAGCCGCAGGCCACAAAACCCTAGTCCCCGCCATCATCGCCGAGCTGCGCAAACAGGGCGCGGACGACATCATCGTCTTTGTAGGCGGAGTGATTCCACGACAGGACTACGACATGCTGTACGCAGCGGGTGTTAAAGGTATTTACGGCCCGGGTACGCCGATTCCGGTCAGCGCACGGGATGTGTTGTTGCAGATTAGCAAAGCCATAGGTTAATACGTGATACCTGCTGGTTTGATTGATGGTGTGCTTCAGCCGGCTGCTTCGGCCGCCCAGCGCCGCGCCATCGCCAAAGCCATCACCTTGCTCGAATCCACCCGTGCCGACCATCGGGCGCAGGCGGACGAGTTGTTGACTGCCTTGCTGCCGCACACTGGCAAATCATTGCGTTTGGGCATCAGCGGCGTGCCGGGTGTGGGTAAATCGACCTTTATTGAAGCGCTGGGGCTGTACCTCATTGAACTGGGTCATCGCGTCGCGGTGTTGACGATTGACCCGTCTTCCACCGTCTCGGGCGGCTCGATTTTGGGCGACAAGACGCGGATGGAGAAGCTCTCCGTCGATGAGCGCGCCTACATCCGCCCCAGCCCGAGCAGCGGCACGCTGGGCGGTGTGGCTGAGAAAACCCGCGAAGCCATGTTGGTGTGCGAGGCAGCGGGGTATGACATTGTGATTGTGGAAACTGTCGGCGTGGGTCAGTCCGAGACCGCCGTGGCCGGCATGACCGACATGTTCGTGCTGATGCAGCTGCCCAACGCGGGTGACGATTTGCAGGCCATCAAAAAAGGTGTGATGGAACTGGCGGACTTGGTGCTCATCAACAAAAGCGATATCGACCCACTGGCTGCCGAGCGGGCTAGGCTGCAAATCACTGCAGCGATGCAGCTTTTGGGCATGTTTGGCGAACATTCGGAGAAAAATTGGCACCCCAAAGCGCTGCCTTTGAGTGCTTTGAACGGTCAGGGCGTGGATACTTTTTGGGCGGCGGTTCAAGAATTCCAGACCTTGCAAAACGCCAATGGCAAGTTGGCAGAGCGGCGCAAAGCGCAGTCGTTGGCGTGGATGTGGGAGCGGATTGATGCGGGTTTGAAGCTGCAATTCAAGCAAAACCCGCAGGTGCAAGCGCTTTTGCCGCAATTGCTGAAAGACGTGTCCGAGGGGCGAGTGGCTGCGTCAACGGCAGCTAGAAATCTCTTGAGTGTAGAAAATAAAGGGAAAATAGGCATCTAGCCGGCGTATTTATTGCCTAAGCAGCTATCAAAATAATAGTAAAAAATCGATAAATTTTAATCAAATTAAACTGTAATTTAAACTTTAAAACAAAAACAAACCATGCAAGACATCCTCAAACAACTCGAATCTAAACGCGAACTTGCCCGATTGGGCGGTGGTGAAAAGCGCATTGCGACGCAGCATAAAAAGGGCAAACTGACGGCGCGTGAGCGTTTGGAAGTGCTGCTGGACGCGGGCACGTTTGAAGAGTGGGACATGTTTGTCGAGCACCGCTGTGTGGACTTTGGCATGGACGAGACCAAAATTCCGGGCGATGGCGTGGTCACCGGCTATGGCATGATCAACGGCCGCTTGGTGTTTGTGTTCAGCCAAGATTTCACCGTGTTTGGCGGTGCGTTGAGTGAAGCGCACGCTGAGAAAATCTGCAAAGTGATGGACCAGGCCATGAAGGTCGGCGCACCTGTCATCGGCCTGAACGACTCGGGCGGCGCACGGATTCAGGAAGGCGTTGCCTCCCTGGGCGGATATGCGGATGTGTTCCAGCGCAACGTCATGGCCAGCGGCGTGATTCCGCAGATCAGCATGATCATGGGACCCTCGGCCGGCGGTGCGGTGTATTCACCCGCCATGACCGACTTTATTTTCATGGTCAAAGACTCGTCCTACATGTTCGTGACTGGCCCCGAAGTGGTCAAAACCGTGACGCACGAAGAGGTGACGGCTGAAGAGCTGGGCGGCGCCGTCACCCACACCACCAAGAGCGGCGTGGCTGACCTGGCGTTTGACAACGACGTGGAAGCGCTCTTGATGTTGCGCCGTTTGTACAACTACTTGCCGCTGTCGAACCGCGAAAAAGCGCCGGTGCGCAAGAGCGGCGACCCGGCCGAGCGCATGGATTTGAGCCTGGACACGCTGGTGCCCGACAACGCCAACAAAGCCTACGACATGAAAGAGCTGATCGTAAAAACCGTGGACGATGGCGACTTTTTTGAAATCCAGCCCGAGTACGCCAAAAACATCATCATCGGCTTTGCCCGCATGGACGGCCAGACCATCGGCATCGTGGCGAACCAGCCGCTGGTGCTGGCGGGTTGCCTGGACATCAAATCGTCCATCAAAGCGGCGCGTTTTGTGCGCTTTTGCGATGCCTTCAACATCCCGGTCGTCACCTTTGTGGACGTCCCCGGCTTCATGCCCGGCACCTCGCAAGAGTTCGGCGGCATCATCAAGCATGGCGCGAAACTGCTCTACGCCTATGCTGAGTGCACGGTGCCAAAAATCACGGTTATCACCCGCAAAGCCTACGGCGGCGCGTATGACGTGATGGCCTCCAAACACCTGCGTGGTGACGTCAACTTCGCCTGGCCGAATGCTGAAATCGCGGTGATGGGAGCCAAGGGTGCGGTGGAGATCATCTTCCGCGAAGACAAAGGCGACCCAGCGAAACTGGCCGCCAAAGAAGCCGAATACAAAGCCCGCTTCGCCAACCCCTTTGTCGCCGGCGCACGCGGCTTCATCGACGACGTGATCCTGCCGCACGAAACCCGCAAACGCATTTGCCGCAGCCTGGTGATGTTGAAGGACAAGAAGCTTGAGAATCCGTGGCGCAAGCATGGAAATATTCCACTCTGATTATCGATTTGTGCCAACACCAGAACACCACATTCAAAGTCGTTTGAAAGAATAAAAGACATGTTTACCAAAATCCTCATCGCCAACCGTGGCGAAATCGCCTGCCGCGTGATCCAGACTGCCCGCAAAATGGGCATCAAAACCGTGGCCGTGTACTCGGACGCCGACAAAGAGGCGCGCCATGTGGCGCTGGCCGACGAGGCTGTCAACATCGGCCCCGCGCCGAGTCGCGACAGCTATCTCGTCGCCGACAAAATCATCGCCGCCTGCAAAGCAACGGGGGCGCAGGCGGTGCATCCGGGCTACGGGTTTTTGTCGGAAAACTCAGGCTTTGCCAAGCGGGTGGAAGAAGAGGGCATTATTTTTATTGGCCCTAAGCACCACTCCATCGCCGCCATGGGCGATAAGATCGAGTCAAAAAAGCTAGCAGGTAAGGCAGGTGTTAACTGCATCCCCGGCGTGAACGATGCAATTGAAACACCTGAAAAAGCGGTCGAAATTGCCCAAAGCATTGGCTACCCTGTGATGATCAAAGCCTCAGCTGGCGGCGGCGGTAAGGGTTTGCGGGTGGCGTTTAACGACAAAGAAGCGTTTGAAGGCTTCACCAGCTGTCGCAACGAAGCGCGCAACAGCTTTGGAGACGACCGCGTGTTCATCGAGAAGTTTGTCGAAGAGCCACGCCACATCGAGATTCAGTTGATTGGTGACAGCTTTGGTAATGTGATTTACTTGAACGAGCGTGAATGCTCGATCCAGCGCCGTCACCAAAAAGTGATTGAGGAAGCGCCAAGCCCCTTCATCAGCGACGCGACCCGCAAAGCCATGGGCGAGCAGGCTGTGCAATTGGCCAAAGCGGTCAACTACCAAAGCGCGGGTACGGTGGAATTCGTGGTCGGCAAGGACCAGAGTTTTTACTTTTTAGAGATGAACACCCGCCTGCAGGTGGAGCATCCGGTGACCGAGTGCATCACCGGGCTGGATTTGGTGGAGCTGATGATTCGTGTTGCGGCTGGCGAAAAACTGCCGCTCACGCAAGCTGAAGTCAAACGTGACGGCTGGGCCATTGAGTGCCGCATCAACGCCGAAGACCCGTTCCGCAACTTTTTGCCATCCACTGGCCGTTTGGTGCGCTTCGCACCACCGGCGCAGACCATGTTCCAGGCCAATGTGGACGACTGGTACGGTGTGCGCGTGGATACCGGCGTGCAGGATGGCGGCGAGATCCCGATGTTCTACGACTCGATGATCGCCAAACTCATCGTCCACGGCAAAGACCGCAATGACGCGATTGCCAAGATGCGCGAAGCGCTGAACGGCTTTGTGATCCGCGGCGTGAGCAGCAACATCCCGTTCCAGGCAGCGCTCTTGGCCCATCCGAAGTTCGTCGCAGGCGATTTCAACACCGGTTTCATCGCTGAAAACTATGCCCACGGCTTCAAAGCAGAAGACGTACCGCATGCTGATGCGGACTTCTTGGTCGCTTTGGCTGCTTTTGTGCGCCGCAAATCACGAGAGCGTGCCGCAAGCATTTCTGGTCAACTGCCAGGCTATAGCGTGCAAGCGGGTAGTGATTACACCGTTATCACCTTGGGCGCGACGGGTGAACACGTTTACACCGCCGTACATGTAGATGAATTTGTGGGTGAAACGGGTACGGCGCAGGTCAAAGTTGGTCCGAACAGCTACAAAATTTGCAGCACATCACGCCTGAACGACATTTGCATCACTGGCACTGTAAATGGCAACGCGTTTACGGCACAGGTTGAGCGTGGCGCGAACAACGCCGCCATGAAAAACCCGCTCGCGCTGCGCGTGCAGCACAACGGTACCAAGATTGATGCGATGGTGGTCTCGCCACGCATGGCTGAGCTGCACAAGCTGATGCCACACAAAGCCGCACCCGACATGAGCCGTTTCATAGTGTCGCCGATGCCAGGATTGTTGGCAGAAGTATCCGTGCAAGTCGGTCAAAAAGTGCAAGCTGGCGAACGCGTCGCAGTTATCGAAGCCATGAAGATGGAAAACGTTTTGTTTGCAGCGGCCGATGGTGTGGTTAGCAAGATCACGGCGACCAAGGGTGAATCATTGGTGGTGGATCAAATCATTGTGGAGTTTGCGGTATGAGCGTTGATTACCCAACTTCCAACCGCCCCTTCAAAGTCCTAGGCATCCAGCAAATCGCCATTGGCGCACCCAGCAAAGACAAGCTACGCACGCTGTGGGTCGATATGCTCGGCTTAGAGGTGACTGGCAATTTCAAATCCGAACGCGAAAACGTGGATGAAGACATTTGCGCCATCGGCAGTGGGGCGTTCAAGGTCGAGGTGGATTTGATGCAACCAATTGACCCTGAGAAAAAACCTGCCGTTCACACCACGCCACTGAACCATGTGGGCTTGTGGATTGATGATTTACCTAGGGCTGTGGAATGGCTAACGGCGAAAGGCGTGCGTTTCGCACCGGGTGGCATTCGCAAAGGTGCGGCTGGGTTTGACATCACGTTTTTACATCCTAAAAGCAATGAAGAGTTCCCGATTTCTGGCGAGGGCGTTTTGATTGAGTTGGTGCAAGCACCGACTGAGGTGGTGAGTGCTTTTACGCTTTTAGCTGCACATTGAACTCTCAGACTTAGTACTTTTTGCACAAGGGTATTCATACCCAACACTTCATCCAAAGTTCACCAAAAGTTCAGAGTAGTGTGACAAATATCACATAAACTTCTTCGATTGGAGATTTTTATGATAATTGTAGGAAAAAAATTGAGTATAACGTTTGCACTTTTACTGGGTGCAATGAGCGTGCATGCGCAAATATTGGTTGGGCAAACGGCGGGTTTCACAGGTGCTGTGGCAGCTGGTGTGAAAGAGACGTCTGATGGGGCGAAGCTGTACATCAACGCCATCAACGCCAAAGGTGGCGTGAATGGGCAAAAAATTGAGCTCATAGCCTTGGATGATAAGTTTGAGCCCAAATTGGCGGCTGAGAATGCGCGCATTTTGATCGAAGAAAAAAACGTTGTCGCTATGTTCTTAACGCGGGGCACACCACACACAGAAGCTATTTTGCCGTTGTTGGAGAAAAGTAGTGTGCCTTTGATTGGCCCCTCGACTGGCGCTATGGTGTTACACCAACCAGTAAAAAAGTATGTCTTCAATGTTCGTGCAACTTACCAGCGCGAGGCGGAAAAAGCGGTGATGCATTTGGGGACTTTGGGTATCAAACGTATTGCCTTGGTTTACCCCGACGACAGCTTTGGCGCTGACGGCGTGGTCGGTGCACAAAAAGGCCTGACTGCTACAAAATTAGAAGCGGTGGTAACTGAGAAATTTGACCGATCTAAGCCGGATTTTTCAAAAATTGTTCCCAAAATAGTCGCTGCGGACACACAAGCAGTAATCATGATCGCGTCTGGCAGCGCTGTGGTTAGTGGAATTACTGCATTACGTGCTGCAGGCTCAGGTGCACAAGTGGTGACTTTGTCCAACAACGCCTCAGGCGGTTTTGTAAAAAGCTTGGGCGAACGGGGCCCAGGTGTAGTAGTGACGCAGGTGTTTCCGAACGAACGCGCGATCAGCTACGGTTTTATCAAAGAAGCTCAAGATTTGCTCAAAGACAGCAAAGATGCTACTGGTTTGAGCCCTGCCATGCTGGAAGGCTTTGCGGCAGCCAAAGTTCTGGTTGAAGCCTTAAAACGCAGTGGACCTAGCCCAACACGGGCAAAACTTCAAAATTCACTAGAGAATATGAAGAAGTACGACATGGGCGGGCTTGAAGTCAACTTCAGCACGACGGACCATACCGGTTTAGACTTTGCGGATTTGTCCATCATCAGCAGTGATGGCAAGTTCAAACGCTAACGCTAAGGTTAAAGGTTAGCAATAAAGAAGGGCTCATCGCTTCATTACCGCCATCAGCCCTGCAAAGCCGATAAATGCGCCACCCGTCACTCGGTTGAACCAGCGCAGAATATTCGGTTTGCGCAACTGCTGCGCCATGCTCAAACCGCCAAGCGCATAGATAAAGTACCACAGGATTTCTAAGACGCTGAAAGTCGCCAAAAGAATCAACAACTGAGGTGCTTGCGGCAAAGTGGCCTGGATGAACTGCGGCAAAAATGCGGCTGCAAACAACAGGGCTTTGGGGTTGCTACCGGCGGTAAAAAAGCCAGTTTTATACAAGCTAAATGCGTTGTAGCCGGCGTATTTATTGCCTAAGATGCTATTATTTTTGACATCTATTTTACCATCTTCATCGATGGAAGTCGCTGTCACCGGTGCAGTCCACACCTTGTAGCCCAGATAAGCCAAATACAAAGCGCCTAGCCAGCGCAGCGCATCAAACACCGCTGGCGCATTTTGCAACACCACACCTAAGCCCAGCGCAGACAGCGTGAACATGATCATCAATGCCGTCATGCAGCCCGCCATGCTGTAGATGCTGGCGCGCAGACCGAAACGAACGCTTTGATTCATGATAAGCAGCATATTTGGCCCAGGCGCTGCGCTGATAAGGAAGGTGGCGGTGACGAATATCCACCAAGTGCTGACGTTCATGGGTGTGCCGTTATGTAAAAATAATCTAAGCATTATGTCATTGCATCAATCCCATTTCGATTAATGTTGTGCAACGATTTTTAAACTTGAATCTTGAAAGTGGCGTAGGCTTAGCGGTCTGAGAATTTTTATTTCTCGCTGATCCACAGTAATAATGCCCGCGCTCTGCAAGGCTGACATTGAGCGGCTGATGGTTTCAAGCGTTAAGCCAAGGTAGCTACCAATGTCACGTCGCGTCATCCGCAGCCTCAAACATTGTGAAGAAAAGTTCATCGCCGTATGACGGTCGACTTCTAATGTCAAAAAACGGGCCACACGCGCATCTGATCGTAAAGCACCAAAGCTGACATGATTGACGTTTTGATGGACTATTTGACGACTGACCACACGACAAATGATGTGCTCCAAATCTTGACATATGCGGCCAAGCGACATCAATTTTTTAAATGGAATCACGATCAGGTCGCAGTCGGTGAGTGCGATTGCTTCACTGGCATGAAGATCAGCGAAAATTCCGTCGCTACCTAACAAATCACCCTTCATCGGAAAATTGACGACGCGCTCGTTTCCATCGCTGTCCAGCATCACAGTTTTCAAAAAACCTGCATTCACAACATACAGCGCTTCAAACGTTTGCCCGACGCGATAGGCCTTTTCACCAGGTTTTAGCAGCCTATGTCGAAACAACGCGTCCAGCGCTCTATCTTGAACCTTCATGTCAAGCCCTAATAGTTGGCACACATCTACCAGCGTTGACCATGTTGTGCTGGGCGTTAACTTGCCCACGCGCAATCGCACAATGTTGTCTTGAGCATCAGAGTTCTTCATGAATTTAGATTCTCTGTAAATTCATGTGCGTAATCAAAAACTTGCGTTCCTGCATTGCCTGCGAGCATATCTTCGATTTTCTCTAGTGATCCGATGACCGCTTTTTTCCCTGTAGCTAGAGCAAAACCGATAGCTGCTTCTACCTTGGGGCCCATTGATCCGGCTGGGAACTCATGCTTTGACAGGCTAAGAGGTGTCACGTTATCAATCGCATGTTGACTAGGCAGTCCCCAGTCTACGTAGACAGCTTCCACATCTGTTGCAATAATCAAGCAATCGACTTCCAATTCACGCGCCAGCAGGCTGCTGCAAAGGTCTTTGTCAATAACTGCTTCTACGCCTTGCATACTAAGACCATCTGCACCTTTAGCCACTGGAATTCCGCCACCGCCAGCGGCAATAACCAAGACGTCGTGCAGAAGCAACCATCGAATTGAATCAAGCCCGATGACTCTCAGTGGCTTTGGCGATGCGACAACGCGTCTGAATCCATCACCGTCCGCAGCCATTGTCCAATGTTTCGTAGCGGCTACTTGTTGCGACTCGACAAGTGTGTACATCGGTCCTATCGGTTTGGTTGGATTCTTAAACGCGGGATCTTTGCGATCAACTTCCACGCGGGTCAGCAGCGTTGTGACCGTTTGCGATGGCGGTAGTATATTAGCTAGTTCTTGTTCCAAAAGATAGCCGATCATTCCTTCTGTCTGTGCTCCCAAGACATCTAAAGGGTAGGCATCGACCTTCGTATAAGCGACAGCTTGCAAGGCGAGCAGGCCTACTTGCGGCCCGTTGCCATGCGTTAATACCAATTGGTGATCTAAGGCAACTCGAGCTAGCTGAGCAGCAGCGCGTTTGATATTGTCGAGCTGGTTTTCTGCGCTTAATGCTTGACCACGACGCAGTAATGCGTTTCCGCCGAGTGCAACTAGGATTTTCATATTGAAAAAATGCGTTTAGTCATGATTTACCTTTGGTGGTTTTGGTTCACTCGGTTTATTGCTGTTTAACTCAGTTGTTGAGGATGTAGCTTGGTTCTGGCTTTCACCAGTGGGCGTAGCTACATTTGGTTTATCAGATTCGACTTGCCCGTCAACCAGTTCAACAATTCGGTCACAGCGCTTAGCCAAACGCGGGTCATGGGTGACAATCAAAAATGTAGTGCCGCTAGTTTTGCTCACATTGCGCATCAAATCAAAAATTGTGTCTGCAGACTGCGTGTCTAGGTTGCCTGTCGGCTCATCCGCGAGCACCAGTGCGGGCTGCATTATCAGTGCCCGAGCAATAGCCACCCGCTGCTGCTGGCCACCTGATAAATCGTTTGCAAGATGGTGTCCCCATGGTTTTAAACCTACCTTCTCGATCAACTCTTCAGCACGTTTGCGCATCTCTAGATCTGGTTTGCCACGCATGGCAAGTAGCGGTAGCATCACGTTCTCAACCGCTGTAAATGCAGGCAACAAGTTGTGAAACTGAAAAACAAAGCCAATCGCGTCGCCGCGCAAGCGGGTCAAAGCCATGTCGGGTAGGTTTTCTGCTTCTTGCCCTTTCAAAAAAAGCTTTCCAGCTGTGGGCTTGTCCAATAGACCAATAATATTGAGCAACGTGCTTTTACCAGATCCTGATGGCCCTATCAGAGCTACAAACTCACCGCGCGCTAATGTTAGGTTAATGCCGTGTAACACTTCAGTGACATGAGCCGTCCCAGTTCCATAAGACTTACGAATATCCTCAAGTTGAAGAGTCGGGGTGTTATCCGCCTGGGCTAGAGACGGTGCTTTAAATTTATCCACGAATGGCCACCGCCGGGTCTAGCCGAGCTGCTCGCTGCGCCGGGAACAAGGCTGACAGTGTCCCCACTAGCGTAGCGCCCGCTGCCACATACATGTACAGGCTAGGCCCAGCTTCCAGCACGAAGAACGGGACACCTTCATCATTCACGGCAAATCCACGCCAAGCAATTAAAAACAGCCATCCCATCACCGAGCCAAACAGCGACCCCAACAAACCCAAAATAGCACCTTGCATTAAAAAAACACCCAAAATCTGCCCGCGTGTCGTGCCTGTGGCACGCAAAATGCCGATTTCTTTAGACTTTTGCACCACCGAGACCACCAGCACGCTGGCAATGCCTAATGCAGCTGTCAAGCCGACGAACAAACGAATCACGAAGAAAGACATGGTTTGACCCGATAGCGCTTTGAAGAATTCAGCGTTGGTTTCAATCCAGCTTTCAACTTTTATGCCGGGTTGAGCTGCAATTAGCCGAGCAGTTGTCTCCGCCTCAAATGGTTCAGCTACCTTGACCCACAAGCGACTCACACCACCAGGCAAACCAAGCAAACTTTGCGCTGTACGCAGCACCACATAGACGGCGCTAGAGTTCTGCCCCCGGTTGCCAAAGTCAAAAATACCCGATACAAACAGTACGGTAGATGTGCCTATGGCGGCTTTCAGAGTCAACTTGTCGCCAATTGAAAGGCCCAAATCTTTGGCTAGATCGCTACCAATTATCACGTCGGAACTACTCAGGTTGGCACTACCGGCAATGATTTTCTCTTTCAAAGCGATCATGCGCAAATAGCTTTCAGGTTCTATGCCGCGCACACCGACACCAACATTTGCATCTCCGCGAACGATAAATGCCGCCCCTTCGATCACAGGCGTCACCACTAGAACCCCAGGAATCGACAGTGTCATTTCGCGCACCTTTTGCCACTGGTCTAATGATCTTTCACGTTGGGCGCGTGGTTGCACATTTACGGCAAACTCAGTCCCCAACTCTTGCCGCAAACTACGCGGAGCTTCTTCGGGCGGTGAAATCACAATTTGTGCCTGATAGTCCAGCAGCGTGTTGAAAATACTTGCCTGTAAGCCGGTTAGTAACGCTGACATAAACACAATCACTGACACCCCTAATGCAACGCCCGCAATAATGAAAAGTGTTTGTAGCAAGCCTTCACGTAAAAACCGCGTGGCCAAAACCCATTCAAAAGGCAATAGCGGATTCATGGTTTCATGGCATCAACGCAACGGCGGACCAGCCGTGGTGATGTCCTGTCCTAGTTTAGGAGGATCTTCTGTCAAGGTGGCGCGCACACGCTGACCTTCTTTCACACCCGTTTTTGACACCGGAATGATGCCTTCTCCAGCAGTGAGGCCTGCAAGCACTTCCACCCGCGTATCACCGCGCAGACCCAGCGTGATGAACTGCTTGACGGCGCGTTTGTCGCGCACCACCAGCACCCATGGCTTGTCCGTCGTCGCGTCTTCAACTGTGTTGCTGGGAATTACAACGGCGGCGGCACGTCGTGCAGTCTCAATATCAACAGAAACAGTCATGTCCTGACGCAAGTAACTAGGCGGCGGGTTGGGGACATTTAGCTTCACTTCCACCGAACCGCGTGTGGCATCGACACCGGGGTTGATATACGCCACAACGGCCTCAAAGCGTTGGCTAGCAAACGCATCAGCAGAACAATAGGCTTTTTGGGCAAGCGCAATTTTGGAAAGGTTTTTTTCATCAATCTGTATCAAAATTTGTGTTTGACCACTGACTGCCAAGACCATCAACGCCTTACCAGGCTGCACGATATCGCCGACTTCTACATTCCGCGAAATCAGAATACCGCTGCTCGGTGCAAGCACCTGACCTTGGTCAAGTTTGGCCCGTGCTAACTGCGCGCCTGCGACGGCTTGACGCAGTGCTGCTTCGGCGAGCATTGCATCGCTGCCGCCTGCAGTGTTAGTTTTAACCTGCGCCTGAGTGCTGGTCACTTGACTAACTGCTACATCAACAGCTCGTTGTGCATCATCTACTGCAGCCTGACTGACAAATCCTTGAGCCACCAAATCGCGGTTTCGCGCTAGTGTTTTGCGTGCTCGCAATGCATCAGCTTGTGCCTGAGCCAAGGCTTGCAAGGCCATTGGTTGGCTGAGTTCAGCAATTTGTCGCAACTTGGCCTGTGCTTGGGATACTACTGCATTGGCCTGAGCTAGGCTAGCGCGGCTATCGCTGTTATCCAACTCAATTAACAGCTGTCCGAGTTCGACTGTTTGGCCTTCAGCTACTGCAATGCGCGTGACCCGTCCAGAGCCTTGCAGCGCTACAGTCACTCGTTGTGGTGAGATGACTCTGCCACTGGCTACCACGGTTTGTACTAATTCGCCGCTGGTGGCTGCATACGCCTTGGTCGGTGTGCCGAGCAACACATTGCGCAATAAGTACAGTGCCACTAAGCTGATCAGCAGCGCCGCCACGCCGATCTTGAACCAAGTGCGCGTTGCTAATGTTTTCTTCTCATTGCTATTTTGAGTTGTTTCTTCACTCTTAACGGGTGAAGTGAGCTGGGCTTCTTGGGTTGGTGCAATTTCAGGATGATGCGGCTTCTGCTCTAACTCAGCACCTACACTTACTCCCGAAGAAGGCAAACTTGTCATGCCAGCGTGGCCACCAAAATAGCCTTGATGGTATGCATACGGTTTTCAGCTTGTGTGAAGACGATCGATGCGTCTGACTCAAAGACCTCGTCCGTTACCTCAATTTCTTTGAGCCCATATTTTTCATGAATTTCTCTACCTACTTCGGTTTCTAGGTTATGGAAAGCGGGTAAACAATGCATAAATTTTGTGCGTGTTTTCCCGCTCGCCTGCATCAATGCCGTCGTCACTTGGTAGGGCAGTAACTGCTTGATACGTTGCCGCCATACGTCTTCAGGTTCACCCATCGACACCCATACATCTGTGTAGATATAGTCTGCACCATTTACAGCCTTCAGCGGATCTGTATCGATGGTGATGCGCGCTCCTGTAACAAGAGCCAGCTTTTGCATCTGTGCAATAAGTTCGGCTGGAGGTTGAAGATCGACAGGTGCGGCGATACGCACATCCATGCCCATCTGTGTGCCGCCAACGAGTAGTGAACAGCCCATGTTGAAGCTGGCATCACCCACATAGCAAAACGACAGTTCGTGCAGCGGCTTTTCACCAAATTCTTCCATCGTCAGCAGATCCGCCAAGATTTGTGTCGGGTGGGCTTCATCGGTCAAGCCGTTCCACACTGGAACATGTGAAAACCGCGCGATGTCTTCAACAACGCTTTGATGGAAACCGCGGTATTCGATACCGTCATACAGTCTGCCTAAAACTCTAGCAGTGTCTTTCAACGATTCTTTGTGACCCAATTGTGAACCGGCCGAGTCAAGATAGGTGACGTGACCGCCTTGGTCGTGCACTGCCACTTCAAAAGCACAGCGGGTGCGGGTTGATGCCTTTTCAAAAATCAACGCAATATTTTTACCCTTCAAACGCGGGTGCTCGTTGCCTGCGTATTTAGAGCGCTTAAGTTCAGCCGCCAAGTCCAATAAAAAGCGGATGTCTCGCGGCTCGAAATCTTTTAAATCGAGAAAGCTACGGTTGCGCAGATTGAAGCTCATATGGGTATCTTTAAATTGGGTCTCGCTCAATAGGGCAGGACATACAATGGCTACCACCTCGGCCGCGCCCGAGCTCAGCGCTGGGGATGGTGATAACCTCAACCCCGGCTTTGCGAAGCAGCGTGTTGGTATATGTATTGCGGTCGTAAGCTACGACAAGACCGGGAGCTAGCGCCAACAGGTTGTTGCCATCGTCCCACTGTTCACGCTCTGCCTCGTAAGCATCACCGCCGGTGATAACGGTGCGCAGTTTTGACAAACCCAAGGCATCTGCCAGCACTTGCAGCAAGGGCTTGTTTTCCGTACGCACATCCAAACTTCCCTCTTTCATACCGGGGCGTATGCTGTGCACGCGTATGCTGTCCACCACGTCTGGAAACACGGTGACGAGATCAACATCACAAAAAGTGAG
>JBEBJY010000013.1:0-51347 GCA_040079635.1 Burkholderiaceae bacterium
GAAGCCATTACCCAAACCTTTGATGTCGATTGCGTTCTGAATTATGAGGTGAGTGGGCCTACTGATTTTGTGTGTCAAATACACGCCCTAAATGGCATGGATCAGCAAGTGCTCAGCGAGTCTTTGGTTATGACCCCTGATTTACCGCGACATCTGTTTACCGATCCTCGTATTGGTCAGCAGTTTTTACGTTTTCAGGCAGATCGTGGACCGCTTTCGCTGCACTACCAGGCTCGTGTTAAGCGCATCACACAGCCTTTAGACCCCGCTGCCCAAGAGGTGCCAATCGCGCAAGTGCCAGATGAACTGTTGCACAACCTGAACCCGACACGCTATTGCGAATCAGACAAATTAAGCCAAGTGGCGCAATCCATGTTTGGCCAGCTGCCAAAAGGGCTATCGCGCGTGCAGGCTATCGTGGACTGGATACACCAAAATATCGCCTATCAAATCGGTACATCAGATGCCTTCACCACGGCGAGCGACGTGCTGGCTAATCGCGCAGGTGTCTGCCGCGATTTTGCGCACTTAGGCGTTACCTTTTGCCGCGCTTTGAACATCCCCGCGCGCTTGGTTGTCGGCTATGCACTTTTTGACGAACCACCGCCAGATTTTCATGCGGTATTTGAAGCCTATCTTGGCGGCCGCTGGGTCATGTTTGATCCTACTTATATGTCGCCCATTGATAACTTTGTACGCATCGCCATGGGTCGTGATGCCAAAGATGTAGCCTTCGCCACCATCTACGGCCCCGCTGCTATGGTATCCATGTCACCTCTCGTCAAGCATGCAACCACTAACGCGTGATTGTCTGAAATTGATCTTATAGGCTATATATGCCGAGGTATTTTGCTATATTTAAAATAGCATATTAGGCAATAAATACACCGGCTAGGTTCCTAAAAGCCACGTAAATTGGCTGGTATTTTTCGTTCAATCACAGCTTGAGTGAAAACAAGCTCCAAACCACCACGACCAGTTGAACCAAGCTGATCAATATCGCTCTGAAGTGGATTTTGCGAAACTCAGGAATAGCTTCAAAGTTGGTGGCTTGAATCTGATTTTGGATGTGTTGTTGCAGCGCGTCCATCTTCGCAATGACCGTGCGCCGTAGCACCACAGACAACACCGCAATCACCGCCGCGCCCACGGCGAACCACGGCCGCCCCGAAAACGCATAAGTCAGCGTAGCCGCCCCAGCCACAAACGCCGCCACGCGGTAATACAGGTTGAAAAAGCTCCGAATGAACCGTCCATCCACCGGCGTGTCGTGCTTCAAAATCAGCAGCGGCACAGACCCCAAGAGAAAGTATGCCGAAATGCACAGCATGGCGACTGTGAAGAGGACGGTGCAGATTTGTAGGAAGGAGGGGGTCATGGGGTAGATATTCTGTTTGCCAATGTTATTTCATCGAATGCAGACCAATCATATTGCCTTCGGTATCCTGCACGAGCGCGAAAGCGCCGTGTTCACCAATAGATGTCTTTTCCTTGCATAAAACTCCACCGTGCGCGACAGCGCGAGACGCTTGAACAGCGCAGTCATCACAGCCAAAATAGACCAAAGTACCGCCGACACCGGGTGTAAAGCCTTCCATTTTGACAAGCATCCCGCCCGAACCATAAGAGTTCATGCCTTTGTCTTTGTCCATCGGGAAGAACCACATGTCCGTAATGGCCGCATCGCCGCTTGGATTTGGCATGTGTTCAAGCTTGACGCCTAGCACCGCTTCGTAGAAAGCTTTGGCTCTGGCCATATCTTGGACGTAAATTTCAAAATGGACGATGGGGTTGTTGATCATGCCGTTTCTCCATTGGTGGGTTAAATGTGTTTATAGCCGCCTCAAGAATGCAAGTTTACTACTAAATTTGCTATTAATAGCATAGCTGCTTAGGCAATAAATACGCTGGCTAAAGCCATAAATCAAGCCGGATTATGCGTTCTTAACCAATCTCTAAGCGCGTCATTCATCCGCGTCTGCCAGCCTGCGCCTGTAGCGCGAAAGGCTGCCAAAACGTCGGGGCTGTAGCGCACAGCGACTTGTTCTTTGGTTGGGCGAGTATTGGGGCCACGTGTTCTGGCTTTGCCGATGACAACGCCACCTTGCTTGAGCACCGCACCCTCCCAGTCGGCGACAGTTGTGCGCGGGCTGTCGGGGTCAGTTAGGGTAGTTTTTCCAGTAGATGCGTTCTTCATGTTTCTCTGCCTTTCTGATCGAAATAATGTGGTCAAGCTCGTCGCGCGGGGTGTGAACGATGAAAACAACCACATCATTCCAAAGCCCCAGCGTCTGCAACCTCAGTTCACCATATGCATCGCGTCCATCCTCGCGGGTAATAGTGAACCCCTCGAAAACAGACTCGCAGCCGATAAAGTCAAAGCCGTGGTTCCTGATATTGCTCAGGCGCTTCGTTTCATCAAAGCTGACCATGAGTAAATTGTAGATGCGTTATTCGAATAAAGCAAGTAAATTGTAGATGCATTTTGATTTAAATAGCTGTTTTAATGTACAGTATTTTAAATCAAATACTAACTAATGCAAGTGGTCAATTTGCTATAGATCAAATAGCAGTTGAGGCAATAAACACAACTGATAAGTGCTAAAAACTGGGGGTAATTGAGTAGATTCGGCGTTTGTTATTATTGGGTAACTGGCGCACTTCGGTCGTGCCTAGTTGCCTCATCGGTTCGAGAAGCAAGGAGGCCAAGTAGCTGAATGTATTGCATTGCCAAAGCATCGGAACCATTTGGAAAGCCGTGACCGCCAGGGTTTCGGATCGCCATTACCGCTCCCTCGAAAAGGTGCATCATTCCTTCTTGTTCGTCTAAGTCAGTTATTGTTTCTAAAGCGTTGAACTTTAATACTGGATCCTTTTTCGAAAAGACAGTTCGCATAAGTGCAACCCCGTCAATGTCCTGACGACCCGAGCGAACTTTTACGTGCATGACAAGTGCTTTGCCAGCAGCAAATACGCCTTCCCACAAATGTCCATTCGCTACTAGTTCATGGCTTGCTGCAGCTATGACAGGGTGTAAATTTGGAGTAGAACACTGAACCAAATCTCCAGCTGCAATTTGTATGCGTAGTTCTTGTATCTTTTGTTGTAGGCGTCCAATTAGTTCAACGCACACGTTAACCATGTACTCGCGTCCTAGCAGTTTTGCTTGTATCTTCTCGGATTCTGGCATCCCAACTCTTAACGTCCCGTGAAACATTTGGGTGCTTCCAAAGTCTGCAAACTCAGGTGAGTCGATGCCGAAAATTTCTCTAATCGTATTGCGAAAAGCGGACTCTTGGACGACGACGTTCACAGCATTAGATTGAATATCATGAGTGACACTTTTTGCTTGTAGAGAGTCGATTCTGTACATCAGTGCGCGAATGGCCACTGACAGTTCATCTTCTGACTTCCATAGTTTCGGCAATTTCAGATCTCCATGTATTTACGTGGTAGTTTTTGCAGTAATATGGAATACGCTTCGCAAAATTTGCTATAAATAATATAGCCCCTCAGGCAATAAATACGCCGGCTACAGCCATATTTATGCCTTATTTTTACATCCCCGCATAATTCGGTCCACCGCCGCCTTCTGGTGTCACCCAGACGATATTCTGCGTTGGGTCTTTGATGTCGCAGGTTTTGCAGTGGACGCAGTTTTGGGCGTTGATTTGTAGGCGGTCAGTGTTATCTTCGTTTTTGACGAATTCGTAGACGCCGGCGGGGCAGTAGCGGGCTTCGGGGCCGGCGTATTTGGCTAGGTTGATGTTGACGGGGACGGAGGCTTCGCGCAAGGTCAAATGCGCAGGTTGCTGCTCTTCGTGGTTGGTGTTGCTAATGAAGACGCTGCTTAGGCGGTCAAAGGTGAGCTTGCCATCGGGCTTAGGGTAGACGATGGGTTTGCATTCTGACGCGGGTTTCAGATAGGCGTAGTCTGGCTTGTCGCGGCGCAGGGTCCAGGGGATGTGGCCGCGCAGGACGAATTGTTCGAAGCCGTTCATCAAGGTTGCCACAGTCAGGCCGTGTTTAAACCAGTTTTTGAAGTTGCGGTCTTTGTTCAGCTCGGTGTGCAGCCAGCTTTTCTCGAAGGCTTCGGGGTAGGCGGTCAGTTCGTCATGCTGGCGACCTGCGACTATCGCGTCATAGGCGGCTTCTGCGGCTTGCATGCCGGTTTTGATGGCGGCGTGGCTGCCTTTGATGCGACCTACGTTCAAGTAGCCGGCGTTGCAACCAATCAATGCGCCACCCGGGAACACGGTTTTCGGCAGGGCGTTGATGCCGCTGGCGTTGATGGCGCGTGCGCCGTAGCCTAGGCGTTTCGCGTTGATTTCGCCTTTGTCGTTCTCAAAGTAATAGCGCACATTTGGGTGGGTTTTCCAGCGCTGGAATTCTTCAAACGGGCTCAAATAAGGGTTGCTGTAGCCCAAACCAGTGACGAAACCGACGGCTACTTTGTTGCCTTCTAGGTGATAGAGGAACGCGCCACCATAAGTGTCAGCATCCATAGGCCAGCCTGCGGTGTGCATCACAAAGCCGGGTTTGTGTTTGGCAGGGTCGATTTCCCACAGCTCTTTGATACCCAAACCCCAGCTTTGCGGGTCGCGGTCAGCGTCTAGCTTGAATTTCTCGATCAACTGCTTGCCCAAATGGCCACGCGCACCCTCGGCAAACACGGTGTATTTGCCCAACAGCTCCATGCCGAGCTGGAAGCTTTCCATAGGCTCGCCGTCTTTGCCCACGCCCATATTGCCAGTGGCGACGCCTTTGACGCTGCCATCGTCGTTGTACAAAACCTCAGCACCTGTGAAGCCGGGGAATATCTCCACACCCAGCGCCTCTGCCTGCTCACCCAGCCATTTGGTGAACGCCCCCAGGCTGATGATGTAGTTGCCGTGGTTGGCGTAAATGGGCGGCAGCAGCATGTTGGGCACGCGGGTGCCGGACTTTTCGCTGAGGAACATGATGGCGTCGTCCGTCACAGGCTGGTTCAGCGGAGCGCCGCGTTCTTTCCAATCGGGGAAGAGCTCGTTCAAAGCAATCGGGTCCATGATCGCGCCAGACAAAATGTGTGCGCCCGGCTCTGAGCCTTTTTCCAAGACGACGACAGAGACATCCGTGCCTTTTTCAGCCGCGAGTTGCTTCAAACGGATGGCTGTCGCCAGTCCCCCAGGCCCACCACCGACGACGACGACGTCGTATTCCATGGATTCGCGCGGGCCGTGCGTGGCGAGGATCTCTTGTGGGGTCATGGTAGGCTCTCTTGTTTTAAGGTGGCAGTTGTAACTTGATGCCATTTTAGAGTGAGTTGTGCGGATTTTTTGTCACTTTCGCACCATTGCGCACCTTGGCGCACCGTATGGGCGCAATTAGACTGTCAGTTCTTATTTGGAGATTTTTGAAAATGTGGGTGTTTCATGCAGGTGTTTAAAGGTAAAAGCGGTGGTATTTTGGCGGGTTTGGCGGCGGGGGCGCTGTGGGGCTTGGTGTTTGTCGCGCCGCGCATGGTGTTGGGTGACTCGGCCACCTCGGCAGGATTCAACTCGGTGGATTTAACGGCGGGGCGTTTTTTGAGTTACGGCTTGCTCGCTGTGGTGTTGATGTTCATAGGATTTATGTTCGGAAAAGGGAATCGTAAGCTGCCAACACTGAACCAAGCTTTTGCCGCTTTGGCCTTGAGTTTGCTGGGCTTTACGGGATATTACTTGCTGCTGGTACTCGCCATCAACGACGCTGGCACAGAAATGCCAACGCTCATCATCGGCACGATTCCGATTTGGGTGATGTTTATCGGCAAGCAGCAAGGTTTGAGCTTTCGCAGTTTGATGCCGGGTTTGCTGCTGACAGCGGTGGGTTTGGTGCTGATGGGTTATGTTGAGTTGAATGGCCATACAGTAAATAGCCAAATGGGTGTTTCAAGTGCTGAACCAAATCATTACTGGCGCGGCATTGCTTTTGCACTCATTTCTATGGTGTGTTGGACGCTATTTGCGATTTTTAACTCCGCTTGGCTGAAAAAGCACCCTGAAGTCAGCGCGGGCGATTGGGCGAACTGGCTGGGTGTGGCGACGGGTTTGGGGGCTTGGCTGTTGTGGCTGTTCGCGGGGTCTGACCTGAAAACCATGACCAGTGACCCAAAATTCGCATCTTTTGCGCTGATTTGCGTTGCCACTGGACTAGGTTCAGCTTGGCTGGCAACCATTTTTTGGAACATTGCCAGCCAGCGGCTTAGCGCCAGTTTGTGCGGGCAGTTGATTGTGTCTGAGACCGTGTTTGCCTTGCTTTACTCATCGTGGTGGGATGGGCAGTTGCCCGATTTGCTGGCTATCGTGGCTGGCGTGTTGTTTGTGCTGGGTATTTTGGCTAGTATTAAGGCTCACCGTTAACGAGCGCATCGTTGAAGTTTCCGCATAACCATAACCAACCGTTACTGAATAAAACCACCATGAAATTCATCATTCCTGAGAAGAAAAAGCTTGTTTACGAGATGTCCATGCCTATCCGTTGGGGCGATATGGACGCAATGAACCACGTCAACAACACCATCTATTTTCGGTATTTAGAGACCTGCCGCATTGACTGGATGAGCTCAATCGGCGCTTTGCCGGATGCGAACGGCGACGGCCCTGTCATCGTCAACGCGTTTTGCAACTTCTACAAACAGCTGGAATACCCAGGTGATGTGATTGTGAAAATGTACGCCAGTGACCCCGCCCGCACGACTTTCGAGACCTGGGGAACCATGGAACGCGCCGACCAGCCAGGTGTGATTTACGCCGCCGGTGGTGCAACGACGATTTGGGTCAACTTCCCCAAACAGAAGTCGCACGACTTGCCGGATTGGATGCGCAAGATTGTGACCGTGGATTGAGTCAAAACCCGTAAATTCGTAAAAATACAGTGCCAAATATGGCTATAGCCGGCGTATTTATTGCCTAAGTAGCTATAAAAAACATAGCAAATTTGAATCTAAACTGAACTGAACAGTATTTAGCGAACGGCCCGCCAACTGCTTGTGTGAGTCGATAGCCACTTCGCCGCCAGCTGCTGGTTGTCGCCAAACGGGTCGTCGTTGGGGTGAAAATCGCGTTTGAAGTAGGCCAACAGCGGCATCGTACAGCGCCAAACAAAGCCGTTTTTACCCAGTAAAAACTTCGCCGCACTCCACCAAGTTGAAGGTTTGAACAGGCTGCCGTCATGCCACAGGTTCAGCGTCGTTTGCCGGATGGTGTCATAGCTAAACAGCACCAAAACGTAGAGATACCAGCGGATGCGCCAAGCGTAGTTGCCGCCAATGGCTTGGTAGACGTCAAAAGCAACGGCTTTGTGCTCGGTTTCTTCGGCGGCGTGCCAGCGCCACAGGGTCGCCATTTTTTCGTCCGCCCCCGCAAACCACGAGTCGTAGCGCAGCGTACCGTCGGCAAAAACGGCGGTGCAGTGCTCAAAAGCGGCGGTCACGGCCAGCAAGTGGATGGGTTTGACGTTTTGCTTGCGGGCAAAATCCAAGCGTTTGGTCGCCCAATATTCCCAGCGGTTGACCAAGCCTTGTGTCGCCAAATGATCGTTGTACAAGTTATGAATGCGTCTGTGCGTGGCTTCTTGGCCGACGAATTGCGCCACGGTGGCGCGTAATGACGCATATTCTTCCGTGTCGGGCAGACGTTTGGCGCAGTCGCGCACCGCGTCAATAAAGCTTTGCTCACCCACGGGAAAGCTCATCGACAGCGCGTTGTAATACTGGCTCAAAAACGCATCGCCACCGTGCCAATGACGCTCAAACCCGCTTTCAATGTCGATTTCTAGCTTGCGGACTGTGAGTTGGGGGCTGTTGTCAATCATGCGGCAACTTTATCGCTATTTGGCTTTTGGCGCTCTGGCTTCTCTGCCCATGGTGTAAAACTCTGGGTTAGGCATCATGCCGCTGAAGCTGGCCATGCGGTTGGACAGGCCAAAAAACGCGGTTATGGCAGCAATGTCCCACACATCTTCGTCGTTGAAACCGTGGGCGTTTAAGATATCAAAATCGATCTCTTCAACATCTGCTGAATGTTGGCAAATTTTCATCGCGAAGTCCAGCATGGCGTGTTGGCGCGGGCTGATGTCGGCTTTTTTGTAATTCACCGCCACTTGATCGGCTACCAGCGGCTTTTTCTCCTGAATCCGCAAAATCGCCCCGTGTGCCACCACGCAATACAAGCAATTGTTGGCTGCGCTGGTGGCGGTGACGATCATTTCACGGTCGCCCTTAGTCAAATTGCTTTTTCGACCCGTGGTTTCAGGTGCCATCAGCGCGTCGTGGTAAGCGAAAAACGCACGCCATTCAGCAGGTCGGCGGGCAAAGCCTAAAAACACATTGGGAATGAAGCCAGCTTTGGCTTGCACTTCTAAGATTCTGCTCAGAATGTCGCTGGGTAAATCGGTGAGATCGGGGGCTGGGTAGCGTGATGATGGCATTTTTGGGATTGTCTCTTGTCTGTTTCAGCTTTGTTATTTTGCCAAGATTAAAACACTTGAATCTTGACACAGCATGATTTTGCACGAAGTCTGTGAGATCTAAGAGACAACCCTGAGACAATAGGGGTTATGACTGAAAAAATTGAATCTAAGAAAATTGAAAAAGTGGCAGAAACATCAACGGAAAAAACGTGGACCGAGCGTCCTGTCGAGTGGTTGAACGTCGAATCTTTGGACATCGAAGCCCAAGGCGTCGCCCACAAAGCTGACGGCAAAGTGGTGTTTATCGACGGCGCACTACCGTTTGAGGTGGTCACGGCCAACACGAATCGCAAGAAAGACAACTGGGAAAAAGCGACGCTGGTAGCGATTCAACGCGAATCTTCACAGCGCGTCACCCCCGGCTGTCCGCACTTTGGCATGCACGAGGGCGCATGTGGCGGCTGCAAGATGCAGCATTTGCATATTGCGGCGCAAGTGGCGGTGAAGCAACGCGCTTTGGAAGACGGCTTGTGGCATTTGGGCAAGCTCAAGGCTGGCAATGTGATGCGCCCGATTGAAGGCCCGGCTTGGGGTTACCGCTACCGTGCCCGTATTTCGGTGAAGTTTGTGCGTAAAAAGAACGATGTTCTTATCGGCTTCCACGAGCGCAAAAGCCGCTATGTGGCTGATATGAAGGTGTGTCACGTGCTGCCAAAGCATGTGAGCGACTTGCTGATGCCGCTGCGCGCGCTGATCAGCAGCATGGACGCGAAAGAGACGATTCCGCAACTCGAACTCGCTGTGGGCGACGACGTGGTGGCCATGGTGGTTCGCCACATGGAAGCGCTGTCAGAGGGCGATATGGACAAATTGCGTGCTTTCGCCGTGACGCATCCCGCCGTGCAATGGTGGCTGCAGCCCAAGGGCTTGGATACCGTGCATTTGATGGACGAAAAGCTCGGCAAAGTCAGCACGCTGTTTTACGCTTTGCCCCAGTTTGGTATCACCATGCCCTTCAAGCCGACTGATTTCACCCAGGTCAACCCGCATATCAACCAAGTGCTGGTGGCGCGGGCACTGCGCTTGTTGGACGTGCAAAAGTCTGAGCGGGTGATTGACTGGTTTTGTGGCTTGGGCAACTTCACGCTGCCGTTGGCGACGCAAGCCAGAGAGGTATTGGGCGTGGAGGGTAGTGAAGAGCTGGTCGCACGGTCACGTCAAAATTATCTGCTGAATAATCATGAAATAATTAGTGATAATAGTGCTATAGCCGGCGTAAATACTGCATTAGCAGCTACAAATTTTGTAGTAAGAAATCTGTTTGAAATCAACGGAAACGTATTGGCTGCAGACGGTGGCGCTGAAAAATGGCTGATGGATCCACCACGTGAAGGTGCGTTTGCATTGGTCAAGGCGCTGGTTGAGTTGATGCAGCAAACCGAGGGTTTGGACACGGCCTCAGACGCCGTCAAAACATGGCAACCGCCGAAGCGGATTGTCTATGTGAGCTGCAACCCCGCGACCTTGGCGCGCGACGCTGGGCTGCTGGTCAGCGAGGCGGGCTACACCTGCACGGCGGCGGGTGTGGTGAACATGTTCCCGCATACGGCGCATGTCGAATCGATTGCTGTTTTTGATCGATCTTCAGCGTGACAAAAAAATAAAGCAGGAAAAGGCAGGAAAAGGCAGAAAATGTGGAATTTAATGCATTTTTGTATTACTTTTGGTTGCAATTTCGTGTTGATCGCAATTTGTGGCGATAATCCTCGCCATGAAGAAAATTACTGTTTTATCAATTGCACTGGTGTTTTTAAGTCTAAGCTGTCAAGCAGTAGCGCAGACTTGTGGTATCCCTGGTAAAGATGGTGTCGGGTCAATTGCAGGAAATATCAATACTTACTACGCCCCGTCTACCAATGTTGGTCCAGGTTCAACCTCGATTCCGCTGGGCACGCCGGTTGGGGCTGCGGCTACGCCGACCGTGGGTGATTTGTTCGCAGTCATCCAGATGCAGTGCGAAAACATCGACACGACCAATACCAGCAACTATGGTGCGGGAAATGGTACTGGGCGCGGTTATACGGATCCCGCCGGGAGCTGTTTGGCAGGTCGATACCAGTATTTAAGAGCAGGCCCCGCCACCACTGCGACTTCGTTGGACTTGACCGGTTCGCCATTGACTGGCGCTTACGTGCAGGATGCTTTGGCAACCACCAACAGGCGCACCTACCAAATCATCAGAGTTGCGCAGTATTCGTCTGCCACCTTGACGGGCAATGTGACTGCGCCTAATTGGAATGGCAGCACGGGCGGTGTTGTGCTTTTGGATGTCACAGGCACTCTCAATATGGGGGGGTTCACCATCGATGTGGCAGGACGCGGTTTTCGAGGTGGTGGTGGCCAGGTTTGGAACGGCACGGCTGACACAGCCATCACTTATGTGACGGCAACCAATATCACCACCAACTTGGCCGGATTCAAGGGCGAAGGCATTGTGGGTACACCAGCGTATATCTATAACTCGGTGACCAATGCCGTGGTGGCAACGGGCACAGACTACACGGCTGGCGGTCAAGGTAAAGGCGCACCTGGTAACGCCGGCGGAGGCGGAGATAACTGGAACGGAACACGCGATAACGGCGGCGGCGGTGGCGGCGGTAATGGCGCTATAGGTGGCTTTGGCGGTTATGGCTGGAGCGGTGCCGGCTGGCCTGCCGGTACAACCCAAGATCTGCGCGGTATTGGTGGCGCTGCGTTTGCGCAAAACTCAACATCTCGTTTGGTCATGGGCGGCGGCGGCGGCGCCGGTGCTAACAACAACAGTCCAGGACTTACATCAAGCGGTGGTGCTGGTGGCGGTATTGTGATGATCCGGGCCGGAACCATGACGGGCACAGGCACCATCAATGCCAATGGCGCAAATGGTCTGACGCAAACGGCTAACGATAGCGGCGGCGGCGGCGGTGCAGGCGGGTCGGTCTTGGTCAATACAGTCAGCAACACCGTAGGCACGTTGACGATCAACGCACGCGGCGGGATAGGCGGCGACAGTTTTGTGACTGGTACCACAGCCCATGCTGGCGGCGGCGGCGGTAGTGGCGGTGTTGTTTTTAGCGATGGTGGTATCACAAGCCTGACCGGTGCCAACAATGGTGTGACCAACATAGGTGACTGCCCGACTACAGGCGTAGCGCCATGTAGCAGTGCAAATGGTGCGACGGCGGGCGGAACTGGCGCGACAAGCGGCATCGGGTCTGATCCGTCCGGTGGTGGCGGGGGCAGCAGCAATCTTTGTCTGCCCAATTTAGCCGTGACTAAATCGACTACTACACCACTTATTGGCGTGTCAGGTGCGACGACTGCTACCTATGCCATCAGTGTAAACAACACTGGCGCTGGACCAGCTGCTGGCGCTGACATCGTCGACAACACATTACCGCCAGGCTGGACTTTCGCCAGCACGAGCAGTGTTGTCTTCACTCCGGCATTGTCTGGCGCTGCGTTTGGTGGCTTCATTGAAGGTGCAACACCCGGTGTACCCGCTGTGGCCAGCAGTCCGGGCACGGTTGCCAACCTCGCAACAAATGGCGCGCCGGCAGCTGCACCGGTGTGGAATAACTTGACCATCCCCGCTAATGGCAATGTTGTATTGACTTACGTGGTTAACGTTCCAGCTACGGCTTCAGTCGGCGTTTATCATAATCCTGCAGGCGTGAAGTATTTAGACCCCACACGTAGTACAGCCGCGAGAGAGGTGACACCAGCGACCAATAACGCTGCAAATCGAGCTGGTGCACAGGTAGGCGGCACAACAAATACGACATATCAAACTGGTGCCAGCGCCGGCGTGAGTATTCCAGGGAGCAACTACAGCGGCTTAGATACGGGGCTTGCGGGTGAAAACGTCACACTGCAAGCCGATTTAAGCATTGTCAAAACCAACTCCGGCACATTTTTACCAGCCAGCACCTCTGCAGGTGGTACATACACCGTCGCTGTGAGCAATGTAGGCCGAGCAGTACAAGGTTTAACTTATGCGACCAACCAAGCTACGCCCGCAACGGTCTCTACCCTTTTAGGCGCGCCATACACCATCACAGATACTTTGCCAACGGGCATGACATTGGCAAGTCCACCCACGATCAGCGGCACGGAAGCTGCAAGCTGGGCTTGTACAGGTGTTGCAGGCGATGCTAGCTTCACATGTACGCGTAACGTAGCCGCAGGCAATATCGCAGCGGGTAATGTGACGCCAGTCGTGATGGCGACCATCACCGCACCAGTACGTGTGGCAGCTGCTGCCTGCCCTGGACCTAGAAGTAATACGGCGGTATTAAGTAGTGCGGCTATTGGTGAAATTGTGGTTGCCGACAACAGCAGCACCAGTGCCACTACGCTGAGTTGTGCTGCGAATCTCACGGTGACCAAGACCGACAACAAAACCACGACCCTGTCTGGGGATATCAATAATTATGTGGTGGTTATCAGTAACAGCGGACCATCTGCTGCTGATGGCACTGTTCTGACTGATGTTGCTGGTGCGGGCTTAACCTGCCCCGCAGGCAATACAGTGACTTGTGCCGTGCTAACGGGCACGGCAATATGCCCAATTGCCCCCATCACGTTTGGTAATTTAGCCGGCGCGGGTTTGGCGATAAACACGTTTCCAGCCAACAGCAGTTTGCAATTCAGCTACAGCTGCAATGTCAATTGATCTTGTCTGATTTGATTTGTTTTGTCTTTAACGCTTGGGTTTGACGTCTACAACGTCATTCACCTTGCCGCCATTTTTCTCAAACTGGGCTTTCAAGCTTTCGTACATCTCTTTAGGCAAGAGCTTGAATGCCAGTTTGAAAAGCAGTATCGACACTACGCCATCGTCTAACCAGCCCAGAATTGGAATGACATCTGGCACCAAATCAACGGGGCTGATGATATAAACCGCGGCTAACAGCGCCACCAGCTTGGCCACGCCAGGTGCTGCAGGGTTGCGCAGCATGGCCCAGACCATCAAGATTTCTTTTTTGAACTTCCACCACAGCACGCCTAATTTCCACATAACTAGCTCCTAAATGAATGACACAGCACCCGCAACGTGTGGCTAATGTGCGCGATGACAGGGTTTGAAAATAAAAAAAGGAGTCCTAAGACTCCTTTTTTGCTCAGCGTGTGAGATTAATCACGCTCACCGCCAAAAATGCCTAAGAGCGATAGCAAGCTTTGGAACACGTTGAAGATGTCCAAGTACAAAGACAGCGTCGCGCTGATGTAGTTTGTCTCGCCACCGTCAATGATCTGCTTCAAGTCATACAGCATGTAAGCGCTGAAAATACCAATCGCTGCAACTGAAACGGCAATCATGGCTGCTGATGAGCCGACCAAAATACCAATCACTGAGCCAATCATCAGCACAATCGCGCCAACAAATAGCCATTTGCCCATGCCGCTCAAGTCACGCTTGATGACGCTAGCCAATGAAGCCATCACGAAAAACACGCCAGCCGTGCCGCCAAATGCCGTCATGATCAACGACGGGCCATTTTTAAAGCCCAGTGTTCGCTCAATCAGCCCTGCAAGCATCAAGCCCATGAAAAACGTGAATCCCAACAAAATCGGCACGCCAGCGGCTGAATTCTTGGTCTTTTGGATCGCGTACATAAAAGCAAACGCGCCGCCTAGAAACACGATGATGCCCATCCAACCGCCCATGACCGCTTTGGTGATGCCGGTGCTCACGCCAACCCAAGCGCCTAAAACAGTAGGAATCAAGCTCAAAGCCAGCAGCCAATACGTGTTGCGCAGCACGCGGTTGCGTGATTCGACGCTGACTGCAGAGCCAAAGCCGGTGTTGTTTAGAATTTGTTCAGACATGCACGTTCTCCTATAAATCCTGCAAATATGCAGATGGACTAAATTTTAGGGGTTTTTTGCAAAAATCAAGTGTTTGTCCGAATATCCTACTAAATATTGGAGAATCATTTGTAGAATTAGCTGATGAAAACCAAACACACCCTCGAGAGCTCAGACCTCAAACTCATCGCCGCCGCTGCCGAAGCTGAAGCGCTTAAAAACAACTGGGCAGTTAGCATCGCCATCGTCGACGACGGCGGTCATTTGCTGCATTTCAACCGCTTGGACGGCGCACCCGTGATGTCTGCCAGCATGGCACCCGCCAAGGCCAACACCGCTGCCGTGGGTAAGCGTGAAACCAAAATCTACGAAGACCTGATCAACGGCCCTCGTGTCGCTTTCCTAAGCGCACCCAACTTGCAAGGCATGCTTGAAGGTGGCGTTCCGATCATGAAAGACGGCCAATGCCTAGGCGCTGTTGGCGTGAGCGGCGTGAAATCTACTGAAGATGCTCAAATTGCCAAAGCGGGTATTGCCGCATTAGGGCTTTAAATTTCTTGGTTTTAATTTTCAACTGTAAATTTTTGATAGCCATTTAAGCATTGAATTCGCCGGTTAAGCATAATAATATATTGCTTTAGCCGGCGTATTTATTGCCTAAGTAGCTATAAATAATATAGCGAAATTAGATGTTTTCATCATGCTGACATCCCGCTTGCGCGGGAATGACATAACCATATTCGTAAATTACTGCTTGATCGCTTCAACTTGAACGACGATACGCACGTTTTTCGGGAAACCCCAATCCACGCCGTAGTTCATGCCAAAGGCTGTGCGATCGATGGTGGTTTCAAAGTCGCCACCACAAACTTCGCGCTTGATCATAGGGCTCATGTAGCAGCCGAAGTTGTTGGCTTTCAAGACGACTGGGTTGGTTTTGCCCAAAAGTGTCAAAGTACCGGCCACTTCAGTGACTTTGTCGCCGTTGAAGCTGAATTTGTCTGACACAAACTTGGCTGTTGGGTGCGCTGCTGCATTGAACAAGTCGGCGCTTTGCAGGTGTTTGTCAAAGCCTGGTGTGCCAGTGTTGATAGAGGTGATGTCGATGGTGACTTCAACTTTGCCTGCTTTGCCAGTCTTGTCCAACTCAATTTTGCCTTCTTTTTTGTCGAAGCGACCACGGTTGGTGGACACGCCGAAGTGGCCAATTTCAAATGACGCGAAGGTGTGGGTTGGCTCTACAACGTAAGACGCTGTTTGGGCAAAGGCTGCGCCTGAAGTCAGGGCTGCGGCTGCGAGGAGGGAAAGGGTCAAAGATTTAGACATAGAAAGCATCGAAAAAGTCTCCAAAGGACGGGTTGAAAAAACAGGGTGAAAAAATAAAAAACTACGAACCGAAATCTCGTCATTCCCGCGTAGGCGGGAATCTATCGTGGCGCTTGTGGATTCCCGCCTGCGCGGGAATGACGGCTTAAATGGATTTATAGTTTGCCCACGCCAGTCAAAGCCAGCTTGAACTTGACTTGCACGGGGTCGGCAACCATGGATGTGTCAGCCCATTCGCCTTCGCCGATTTTGTAGGTCAGGCGTTTCATGGGGAAGGTGCCAACGGCTGTGGTTACCGCAGCGGCTTGTGTCATCGTCACAGGCACGACGACATCTTGCGCCACGCCTTTGATGCTGAGCTTGCCAGCCACTTCAAACTTGCCTGCTCCCAGCGCTTTGATGCTGCTAGAGGCAAAAGTTGCTTGCGGGAACTTGGCGGTGTTGAACCAAGTGGCTTTTGGCAACTCGGCATCTGTAGCTTTGTCTCCCAAGGTGGCGCTGGCAATGTCTACGGTGAAATTGACTTTACTGGTGGTCAGCTTGGCAGCATCAAAGCTGACTTGCGCGTCAAACTTGGTGAATTTGCCGTCTACCGGCACGCCCATTTGCTTGAACTGGAAGCCCACTTCGCTTTGCGCTGGGCTTAGTTTCTGTTGGGCTGCAACTTGGGCGATAGCTGGCTGGGTGACGAGCAAGGCAGCGGCTGCTAGTGAGGCGGCAACAACGGCTAGGTAGGAGAAGGAAGCGTTTGGCTTGGTAAACGTGGTTGGAAATTTGAACATGGTATTTTTTTTTGAAGTTAATTAACCGTAAAGTTAAATTTTATAAGTCGTTGATGTAGATTGATTATTTTGATGAACTTGGCAACATACGGCTGACCAAACCATCTTTATCGATAAAGTGGTGCTTCAGCGCTGCGCCAATGTGCAAAAGCGCCAAACCGAGTAACGCAAAGGCTGATATTTCATGCAACTCTTTGATTTGTTTGGCAAATTCTTTGTCTACAGACATGAAATCAGGTAACGGCAAGACACCAAACAACACAATCGGGAAGCCAGCAGCAGAGCTGTAAGCCCAGCCAATCAACGGAACGGCGAAAAACAAGGCGTAAAGTGCGTAATGCGTAGCGTGGTAAACCTTGGTTTGCCAGTTGGGCATGGCTTGCTCAATCGCTTTAGGCAAAGCGGGTGGCTTGTTGACCAAGCGCCAAAGCAAACGCAGTACAGACAAAATCAAAAACGTGATGCCAGCCCATTTGTGGTAGTTGTACAGCTTCAAGCGCAAAGGCGAAAACGGCAGGTCAGACATGTAAATGCCAATCGCGAACATGGCGAAAATCGACAAACCTAACAGCCAATGCAACACGATAGCTACTGCAGAGTAGCGCTTACCTTCATCATAGGCTTGGGTTGATTTAATTAGATTGTTTTTAATATGAACTTGGGACACTTAACACCTCACTTGCAACCGATTTGGTTATATAGATGTAAGTGTAGATGCCCTTAACTCAAAATAAGTTCCACGGAATTGATGATTTCATTCAAATAGTTTGAATGAAAAGCAATAAGCAAATTCAGCTACGGAATTTGCGTACCTAATATCGATGGCGACATTAATGGTTGTAGATGTCTTGCCGAGTCAGCGGCACTGGTAAGCTGTGCGAGCCGCGCTTAGATGCCAACACCTGATAAATGCCCGTGCCCTCGGCTTCAAATTCCATCGCGCAGGCCGCCATGTAAAAGCGCCACACGCGGTAGGCGTCTTCGCTCACATAATTAAGCGCAGTATCGTGTGCAGCCTCTAGGCGTTTCACCCATTCGCGCAGGGTCATGGCGTAGTGCATGCGCAGGTTTTCAACATCGTGGATTTCAAACGCTGCTTGCTCCATACCGCGCAAAATGTTGCTGATGGTGTCCAGCTCACCGCCGGGGAAAACGTAACGGTTGATGAACTCTGCATCCAGCGTCGGCTGCCAGCCCTCTTCGTCGTGGGTGATTCCATGGTTTAAAAACAAACCACCAGAACGCAGCAGGCGCACCACTGTGGCGTTGTAGACCGGCAAGTTGACCAAGCCCACGTGCTCAAACATGCCGATGCTGGATATTTTGTCGTAAACGCCATCACCCGCTAAATCGCGGTAATCGCGCAGCTCTAGCGTCACTAAGTTTTGTAGTCCTAAGCGGTTCACGCGCTCTGTGGCGTAGTCAAGCTGGCGCTGGCTCAGGGTGATGCCGTGCGCATGCACGCCGTAATGCTGCGCCGCCCAGCACACCATCGCGCCCCAGCCGCAGCCAATGTCTAAAAATTTTTCGCCCGGATTTAGGCGAAGCTTGCGGCACACGTGGTCTAGCTTGTTACGCTGGGCTTGCTCCAAACAGTCGTTTGGGGTTTTAAAGTAAGCGCATGAATAGACCATTTGCTCGTCTAGCCACAGCTTGTAAAACGCGTTGGACACATCGTAATGAAACGAGATGGCAGCACGGTCGCTCAGTCGGCTGTGTTTGTGCGCTTCGTTGCTGTCTAGGCCATCAACGCTGGCAGCGATGGCATCAGACGTCGTTTGTGCAGGTAGCCGTAAAGCATCTAGTACCAACGCGGCGCGGCTGCGAATCGGTAACGACAGTTTTTGAAAATAGGGCTTGAGGCGCAAACCCGCGTACAAATCGCCCTCAAAATCTACCAGTCCACGAAAGTACGCATCAACCAGTGTGATGGGGTTACGCTTCAAAATTAACTTGCGCAACACCGCAGGGTCGCGAACCACCAAGGTGAATTTCGGCACAGTATCGCCAAAAACGTATTGCGTACCATTCCATAAACGCAGCGCTATGGCGCCATGAAAGTTATTGAGCAAGCGCTTGACGATACGAACCGTTGCATTGGCGTGCCGCGTTTGCTTGATTTCAACATCAAATGGCGTTTTCAGTGCAACTGATATCGGCATGGCTGTTAACTCCCCGCATTGAAAGTGGGATTGAAATATTACGCCAAATCAGAAAAAAATCAACGCAATATCAACGAATCACCATCACCGGCTTGGTCGAATGCGCTACCACTTTAGCAGCGACGCTGCCCACCAGTAGTTTCTCCAAACCACCGCGTCCATGCGAGCCCAGCATGATGAGTTTGGCATGCTCTTCTTCAGCGGTTTTTAAAATCGCTTTGACGACAGAAGAATCCTCCACCAAACGTGTTTTCACCTGCACAGCTGCGCCGCCAATACTGGCTAAGTGGTTGATATGTGTAAATGCTTTTGCAGCATGTTTGCGGCCAGACTCCATGTAAGACTCAAAACCCACAAGGTTCATCTCGCCGCCTCCCATATAGGGGTAAGGATCTATCACGTAAACCACGGTCAAATGCGAGCCATGCGCGCGCGCCATATTGACCGCCATTTGTGATGCATGCTCAGAGGCGCTAGAGCCGTCGGTTGCGAAAAGAATATGTTTGAACATGATGAGCCTCTCTTTCAAAATGAAATTTAAGTAGATACTCCCTCTAAACGAAGCCGTACCGTGTAGGACAGAGCCGCTATCGTGCGATTATTTGCGACAGTTTCCTCACATCGACAGTGAAATAGTACGCTTGATGACTGGTTTGTGCTTGATGTATGTCAAAAGTTACCCAGATGGTTAAGATATGGCCATGTTAGAAAAAACGCCAGATAAACCGCAATTTGTAAGCGTCACTTTCGCTGCCAGTTTGCAACGCCACATCAGTTGCGCAACGCAAAACGTCGCCCCTGCCAGCTTGCGCGAAGTTTTAAAGACTGCTCTTTTGGCCGCACCCGATTTGGCGCATTACATCTTTGACGATCAAGCTAATATTCGCAAACATGTCGCCATTTTCATCAACCGCGACATGTTGCAAAATCGGGCTGATTTGACGCAAACTTTACAATCTGGCGACCAAGTGCTGGTAGTGCAAGCCCTTACTGGAGGGTGAGCTTAAATTCTGCTGGTGGATTTTTTTTGGGGAATAAAACGATGACATCATTACTCGTAGGTACTCGAAAAGGACTGTTTGTTGTAGATAAGCAGCAAATCACCGCACACCATTTTCAGGGCGAGCCGGTGTCGCAAGTGCTGGTTAATCCGCACGACCAATCATGGATAGTTGCGCTTAATTTGGGGCATTTTGGCATCAAATTGCACAAAAGCGTGGATCAAGGAAAAACCTGGGCGGCGCTTGCTGCGCCAGCTTTTCCGACCAAGCCCCTAGCTGGCGATGCTGATTTTGAGAATTTCAAAGACGACCCCACACCATGGAATGTGGATCTGATTTGGTCACTCAGTGTGGGTGGTGTGGATGAGCCGAATACGCTATGGGCCGGGTGCATTCCGGCGGGATTGTTCAAATCGACCGACGGCGGTAAAAGCTGGACGCTGAACATGCCCTTATGGCGCGACCCACGTCGGCAAACGTGGTTTGGCGGTGGCTACGATTTGGCGGGGATTCACTCTATCGTTGTCGATCCGCGCGACAGCAAACACGTCACACTGGGTGTTTCCTGTGCAGGTGTTTGGCAGACCTTTGATGGTGGTGCAAACTGGTCATTGATGGCCAAAGGCATGAAGTCAGACTACACCCCGCCCGACATGGCTGAAGACGAAAACTCGCAAGACCCACACTGCGTCGTTGGCTGCGCTGGTGCGCCAGATGTCCTGTGGTCACAACACCACTGCGGCATTTACCGCTCGACGGACGGCGGCAATTTTTGGCAGCAAATCACCACGTCCATATCCAGCAATTTCCCATCCGTTTTTGGCTTCGCCGTCGCGGTTGACCCCGCCAACCCACTACGGGCGTGGTTTGCACCTGCGGTTAAAGACCAATTTCGCTATCCCGTCGACGGCAAACTGGTCGTCACCCGTACGGACGATGGCGGCAAAACCTTTCAAGCCTTTGGCAAGGGTTTGCCGCAAAGCCATGCTTACGACCTGATCTACCGCCATGGTTTGGCCGTCGCCCCCAATGGTCAGGATTTGGCCATGGCTTCCACCACAGGCAGCTTGTGGACGAGTAGCGATGCAGGGGAAAGTTGGGGGACGATTTCACAAAACTTACCACCGGTGGCTGTGGTTAAGTTTATTTGAAATTAAAGGTGATAAATATGCCTCTAGTCGGCGTATTTGTTGCCTAAGTAGCTATCAAAAGCATAGTATTTTTATACTTCGTTATATCTTTGGCCCATGCGTCCAACGTCCTGGACGGGCTGGGGTGATGTCGCCATTTTCTATGACGGCCTCGCCAGACACCAAAGTTGCGACATAGCCGGTCGATTTTTGCAGCATACGGCGTCCGCCCATAGGCAAATCTCGCACGATTTCTGGCAGAGGAAGTGCCAAACTATGTGTGTCCACGATGTTGATATCGGCCTTCATACCAACGGCAATCACACCGCGATCCGTCAACCCCATGTGCAAAGCGTTGCGCTGTGTGAGCATATGTACCACTTGCGGCAAGGGGATTTTGGGTCCGCGAGTGCGCTGCAAGCCCCAATGGGCAAGCAGGGTGGTGGAGGCGCTGGCATCGCAAATCGTGCCCACGTGTGCGCCCGCATCGCCCAATGAAAAGAGCGCTTTGGGGTGAATCAGCATGTCGCGAACGCGGTCTAAAGAACCCGTCAAGTAGTTAAAAATCGGGAAATAAACCAAGTTGGTGCCATCGCCGCCAGCCAAATGGTCGTACATCAGCTCGCGGGCGCTCACGCCTTTGGCTTTGGCCTGTGCGCCGAATGACGAGGAGGGCAGCGGTTCGTAATCCATGCTGCCGCCTGCGTCGGGTAGCAGTGCAAACAGCATAAAGGCGACTTGTTCGAAATTCTTAATCACATAATCGACCAGCGGTGGTACGGATGAGCCAGCTACGGATAAGTTCAGAGGTGCTTCGTTCAGGATTTTTTGACGCAAATCAGGGTTTCGCAGCGCGATTGCGCGCTCGGCCACGGGAAGATGTGCAATAGCGCGGTAGCTGGGATAGGCGTCTAGCAAATTGAGCGTTGTGTCCAAACCATTCAGCACACCAATGCCGCGCGGCGAAGCTTGCAGCTTCACGTCAATGCCTTTTTCGGCACTGGCCAGTGCGGCATCTCCCAACCACTTGCTTTGCTGGGGCGCGTTGACCCTGTCCATCCAAGTGATAGCTATGGGCCGGTTTGCCACCCGCGCCATGTCTTCCAGCTTGGCGTACTCACGGTCAAACCGCGCTTTTTCTTCGGCAGGTGTGCCGCGCGGGCTGGCAAAATCGCTGACACCTTGTATCACGCGGTAAGGCAAATCCTTCAAAACAGCGGCCAAGCTGTTCAGTTCGGTGGGGGATACTTCAAACGACGGCGTCATTTGCCCGTGTGATGTGCGATGCGTCTCTGTGCTGCCAATGCCTAGACCGCAAGCACCTTCCAAAAGCGCTTGTTTTAGCAAGGCTTGCATTTGCAGTATGTCTTGTGCGTTCGCTGGCTCGCCCTTGGCGGCGCGTTCGCCCATGACATACAAGCGCAAGGTGTCGTGCGGCACCAGCGTCATGAAATCTAGCGAATGCGGCTGCGCATCCAGCGCTTTGCCGTACTCGGTAAAGGTTTCCCAATTCCACTTCATGCCTTCTGACAATGCCGTGCCCGGAATTTCTTCCACGCCTTCCATCAAGTCAATCAACACATCGCGGTCACCCGGTCGAACAGGTGCAAAACCCACGCCACAATTGCCCATCACCAAGGTGGTGACGCCGTGGTAAATGCTGGGCGCAAAGGTTTCGTCCCAAGACGCTTGACCGTCATAGTGCGTATGAATGTCGATAAACCCTGGCATGACATGCAGACCCGTAGCGTCTATGGTTCGCTTTGCCGGCTCACTCGTAGCGCCAACCACAACTATTTTGCCGTCGCGAATACCCACATCCGCCAAAATAGCGTCGCTCCCCGTGCCATCAATGACTGTGCCACCTTTGATGAGTGTGTCCAACATGCTTGTTCACCCCTTTGCTTAGACTTTGATTCGACTTTGCAAGTGTATATGAATGGATGCTCATAAGCCTGCTTGACCCAGTTGGTCTGGGCTAGCTGAATCCGTTCTGTAGAATGCAGCGATGCATTTACTCAACCAAAGATACAGCCAAAGATACAGCCAAAGATTAGCCCAAAGCTCCTGCCGCTTTCTCAGTCTCGCACTGACCATCCTCTTAGCCAGCTGCGCCACTGGTCTCAAAACATCCGAGGCCAACCCTACACCGACACTGGCGTTTCAAAACAAAGCGCTTAGCCCCGCCAACGGCGGCTTGCTCATCAATGGCGCACAGCTGCAGCCGGGTGACATTATTTTGACAGCGGACAACGGCATCAAATCCCAGGGGATTCGGCTGATCACGCTATCCCCCGTCAGCCATGCCGCCGTTTACATGGCAGACCAGCAAGTCGCCGAAGCCGTGGGTGACGGCATTCGTCGCCGCTCGGTAGCTGATTTGTTGGCTGAGGAAACCACCATCGTCGTCTTTCGCCACCCCGGAGTGACACAAGATGGCATGCGCAAGATGGATGCGTTTGTTGAAAAGCACGTTGGGCAAAAGTACAACTACTTTGGCGCGATGCTGCAAGCGCCGTTCTCCATCGAGCGCCGCGTCTGCGAGCTGCCACTGGTGCCATCGCCCATCCGCGATTTTTGCATTCAAGGCGTGGCGGCGATTCAGCTTGGCTTGGGGCGGAATGACCAGTTTTTCTGCTCTCAATTTGTCCTAGAGGCCTACAAAACCGCAGGCTTCCCGTTGACAGACGCGGATCCGCGCCTCATCAGCCCTGGTGATTTGCTGCACATGCGCGAGGGTGACGTGCCATCGATCAAGATTCGCCAAACGCTGCAATACGTGGGGCACTTGAAAGCGCCACCTGTCATTGTGGCGCAGGCTCAGACTCAGGCCAATTAACTGCCCACATGCATCGTAAACAGCGCCCCGTTTGACAACTTGCATTGCCCGCTGCCCAATGTGGCAGAGTTCATTTGGTAGGTGCAGTTGATGTAACTGCCTCGGTTGCCGCTACCATTTGCAACGCCCGTGCGTAAGCTGCCGTTGGAGCGGGTCGCTTCACCCATGAAGTTCTCACCGTTGATAGCTGTGCTAAACGTACCGCGCCCATTCAAATCATTCGTCACCACCGCGCTGACCATGCCGTAGCTGGACGCTAAATCGTTGCTCGGATACAGCCGCGCGGCAAAAGTGACGGGTGCGGGTGGTGCCACAGGCACATACACCGTGGCAGGCGCGTGGTTGGTCTGCTGGTTCAGCGGTACAACATAGCAGCCAGTCAAAGCCAACGCAGCGCCAGCGGCAGTTGCTGTCAAGATTGAAGAACGAAAAAGAGAACGAACGGCAGAGTTTTTACTCATAAATTACCAGGTTGCACAGGCACATGCCCGTGAACGCAATGTAGACGGTTGGATTCAAAAAGTGCTGAATATTAATACAAGTACTATATTTTTATGCTTAGAGTATCTAATTTTGATTCTTCTACAGTGAAAAACTTGTAAAGCTGTACCCATTCACCGCCTGCATAAACGTCAACACAACCACCACGATACCTAGTGCGGCAGCCATCCAAACCGATAAAGTCGCCTGCGAGGGTAAAAACTTATCTGCCAAAAGCCCTGCAAGCGGTAAAGCTTGCATCAAATGCGTCGCAAAAAAGTGCGGTACGCGTAAATCGCCACCCGTGGTAGACCAGCCTAAAATCGGCAGCCCACCAACGTCAGTACGGACACCGCCTACCCAATGCCCAGGACCTGCAATTTGACCAGAGGCCATTGCGCTAGCAGTAATAAGAGTCGCGATACCGCCTAAAAATAGCCCCAAAACTGCACCCCAGTACAAACCTTTGTTTTTGCGTGCTGCCGTCGTGGCATGTCGCCAAATCAGCACTCCCACGATAGATGTCGTCACCACCAACACCACAGCCGCTCCGCCCATGATGACGGTGTATGCGAATGCTTCCCAAGCAGTTTCGTTATTGAAGTGCGAAGCGCGGCCACGCGCAGATTGAAAAGCGATGTAAAAAATCTCAATCAACCCGCTGATAGCCAGCGTTGCCATCAAGCCAACTGCAAATTTAGTGGCGCGTTTCGCAGGCTCCACCAGTTGCCAAAGCAATAGCACGGTGATTAATTGCATTAAAAACGACGCGTTAAATTTGTTGGGCTTGGTCCAAACGTTGATACCGTTGACCAGCCGCGTGTCAAACATATAGGCAATCGCACAAATGACCAAAAGCACTGCTGTGATGTAAGCACTGCGTTTGAGCCAAAGCGAGCTTGCATCTGCTGAGGTTAAAGTAGACATATAAATCCTTTCAAAACTTGGACGAAAATGGGAAAAAGTAAATTTGGTAGACAGTGTCAACAATCATAATCGAGAAAAGTAGACACTGTCAACAATAGGGTTAAAATAAATAATATGGCTGAAAAATCGACACCAAAACCGATACCTTTGGATTTGAAAGATGCATGCGTCACGGCAGCGCATGCGGTGATAGCGGAGCACGGCATTGAAAAGCTCAGCCTTCGGGATGTGGCGCGCAAGCTCAATGTCTCGCACCAAGCGCCTTATAAGCACTACGCCAGCCGTGACCACCTGTTGGCAGAGGTGATTCGTCGCTGCTTTAACCGCTTTTCAGACGCCTTGAATGCACGCCATCGCTCTGACAACCCTATTGAGGACATGCGGGCGTTGTGCATCAGTTACATGAATTTTGCGCTGCACAACCCACTCGAATACCGCTTGATGTTTGGCACCCCTTGGCCCGAAGCTGCAGCCCAGCCAGAGATGTTGGCCGATGCCAGATATTCATTTGACGTGCTGCGCGGCGCGTTAAAACCACTGTATGAGCCACTTCACAAAAATTCAGAAAAACTGCAAATAGCCATAGACACCGCCGCCATGTTCGTCTGGTCTACCCTGCACGGACTAGCCTCCATCATGCAAAGCCAAGCCATGTGCGGCTTAGAACTTCACCCCAAGTACCAAGAAAACGCGGTAGAGCAGGTGATGGACAAGGTTGTTGCAGGCTTGGGAGCATAACGACTGTTAATTGCTTCAACTGCCGCATTAACCTCACTCATCACAGCGCCGTATCTTTTGTGGGAAAATTTAAGAATGACAATATTTAGGACAGATTCATGCTGATTCAGCTCACTTACGCAAGCCGTCCATCACTTGCTTTCAAACCCGAAGATTTAGACAATATCCTTGCTGCGTCTAAACGAAATAATGCTCGTGTGGGTGTGACTGGAGCGCTTTGTTTTGCAAATGGCATTTTTTTGCAGCAGCTAGAGGGCGACCGCACAGAAGTCAACCGCCTATACCACCGCATTTCGACCGACCCGCGCCACCGCGACCCCGTCGTCCTCAACTTTGCAGAAATCAACAGCCGCCGCTTCACAACATGGGCCATGGGATCGCTAGCCCCGCTAGAAGCCAACCGCCATATCTATTTGAAATACTCCCGCTCCGCCAGTTTTGACCCCTACGGCATGAGTGCGGCGACTTTGCAAGACTTCTTCACTGAGTTGTTGGCAAACGGTGAGTGGATTAAGTAGCCAATTTAATGTTCTAAAAATGACTCTAGCCGGCGTATTTATTGCCTGAGTAGCTATAAAAATTATAGTAAATTAGTCAAACGTAGCAAATCTTGGAGCGCCTGCCCGAGACGGCAATTCAAGCTCAATACCGCCAATTGCAGCAAATCTAGCATGCATGCGATCACCCATTCCACCGATAGGAGCCGATTCCTTAAAGTGCTCATGCAAGATGCTTCGAGCCTCTTCTTCCATGGTTCGACCATGACTTGCTGCAGCCAAACGAAGTTTGGCTGTGAGGTCGGGCTCTAGAATTTTGACGCGAATGGTGTTCATTGATAATTAACTCAACTAGATTTGACAAAGTAATTAATTGACATGTAATTTACACTGAAAATCAGTCCATATGCGTCTATACAAATACTTTCATCCTGATCGAACCGACGTTTTAGAAAACGGAACTATTCGCTTTTCTTCTCCTAAAGTGCTGAATGACCCTTTTGAGTTGAAGCCTTACATTTCAGGAATAGCACCAAAGAGTGAGCTTGAATCTGGATTCGAATTGAACTTGCCAGAGCTGCTGTCTGAAAAATATGCTGCTTTATCGAGATCAGAGCGTAGAAGGGTTTCATGGAAACAATTTCAGGTAATAGCTAAAGCGCAATTGCCAGTGGCGTATGGACACTTAAAAGATGCTTCAGATCAAATATTGCCAGTACTTCAAAACTCAATGGAAAATACATTTGCAAAAATGATCGGTATTTTGTGTTTGACTGAATCACCGGATAACTTGCTTATGTGGGCGCACTATGCGGACTCTCACCAAGGATTCGTTGTTGAATTCGATACTGATCATCCATTTTTTGATCAAAGGTTACATCTAGAGGATGACTTTCGCTGTCTTCGAAAAGTCATTTATTCTGAAACAAGACCAAGTTTTGTTCTGTCTAAGTTAAAAGATTTCACGCCATTTTTAACAAAAGGACTCGAATGGAGCTACGAAACAGAATGGCGAATGATGCTCAACTTGGAAAGCGCTTCTACTGTTATCGGCGAGGGGCCTGCAGCAGTCCATTTGTTTAACTTTCCGAAATCGTCAATTCGAAGGGTAATTCTGGGGTGCCGCGTATCTGACGTTAAAGCAGCTGAAATCCGTCAAATTCTCAAAGATTCAGCGGAATATGCAAATGTTGTTTGTAAGCAAGCTCAAATTGATGCATCGAAATATTCATTAAATTTCTAGACTTAGAACAAGTCAAAATTTCACTTAGCTAAAGCGGGAATTGAAACCTTGCAAAAAATGATTATTTTTACCTCTAGCCGGCGTATTAATTGCCTAAGCAGCTACAAAAAGCATAGTAATTTCTACTTCTGCTCCACATTACACTGCAACCGCAGCAGCGCCATCGCATCATGTAGTTGATAGTCAAAGTCGCTTTTCAGGGTGCTTTGTGCATCTGCTATGAACTCTTGCCACATCTCGCAGAAGTCGTTTTGATACGCCACTGGCGCATGTTCGCGGATGTAGGCTAGGGGGAGTTCTGCATCTAAGCCGGATTTGCGGATTTTCTTGATTAAGGCGGTGGCGGATTTTTCGGTTAGAAGGCTGATGGGCTTGCTGCCGGCGGCTATCGTTAAAAAAAGCGTCAAAAGTGAGCTGTCGTCGCTGTGGCCTTGGGTGGCTTTTTGCCAGGTTTTGCTGCTTTGCTCGATGCGGGCGGCGTGTTTGTCGTCTACTTCGCGTTCGTAGGTGTCGACCTCGCTCAACGCGTCTTCCACCCAAAAGTAGCGGCCCATGAAGGCTGGCGTTTGGTTGAAGAGTTTTCTGGCGGGCAGCTCTGGGTCTAACAACTTGGACAGGTCGGCGATGACGGATTTGCGGACGGTTTCGACCACTTCGGTGAACGCATCAGGCAGGTTTTTCGGCAAAACGAGCGATTTTTTGACATCAGCAGCCGGTTTTTTACGTAAAAGTCCCACCAAACGCTCAAATCCAGCCCAATCTGGAAGTTTTCTGTTTTTGGCGGCTAATGTTAATAATGCTGTGCGGATGACGGCTTCGGCGTCCATGCCGGCTTCTTCTAGTTGTTCTTCGTCAAAGCCCAGCTGTTCGGCCAGCCAAATCGCGGCGTCAACAATGGCTGCGACTTTTTGACGTTTCGCCAGCTCAGCTTGAAACTCAGGGAGGGTGCGCAGCGTCCATTTGGCCAGCAACGGGATGTGTTCGTCGGTGAACTCCGTGCGCTCATTCATGCCAAAGTGGCTGTTTTGGGGCAGGGTGATCAGGTCTTTTAAGAGCGTTGACCCCGCTTTGGAGTGCGACAAAAACGAGTTGTCCCGAAGCGATTCCGCCGCCAGCTGCACATTGCCGCCCGTGCTGTGCTCTAGGTAGAGGCTAACGAGGTTGACGATGCGATTTTTGGCTTGTTCGATTTCAGGACGCAAATACTCGCTGCCAAAATAGCGCGCAATTTGTACCATGCCTTTGGGCGCTTCGGTTTCAATCGCTTCCAACTTCGCAGGCGGAATGATGCCGTGCTGCACGCCGTATTGCAGGGCTTTTTCGAAGAAGGGGCGGGAATCGTAAAGGCTGATGGACATAAAAATAGTGGCTAAATATGACTCTAGCCGGCGTATTTATTGCCTAACTAGCTATAAATTTAATAGCAAATTTAAATAGCAGATTCCTCGTCGTCTTCCAGCGCCGCAGGGGTGGCTTTTCCGCGATCTGTATCGCCGGTTTCAACTTTGCCGTCGTCCTCTTCGCCATCTTCTTCACCCAAACCAGCATCATGTGCGCGAGCTTTGGCGCGTAGGACGAGGATCATTTCAATGAACAAATCGGGCAATCGGTAGCGCAAAATCCAGGCCAACTGCATCCAGTCTTGGTCGGCGATGTCGTCTTCGTCAACTTTGGGTTTGGCATAGGACTGGTTGTACAGCGCCTCTTCCGACAGCATCTCGCCGTCGTCTTCCATGGTTTCAAACGTGCCTGAGCGGGCGAAGGCTTCGACGCGGCTCCATTTTTCAGAGAAATAGTCGGCCAAGGCGTCGCTGCCGCCTTCTAAATCGCCAATCGCGGTCAAAAACTCGTCGGTGTCGGCACCGTCGCGGAACAAAATCGAATTCATCATGCCGCGCAAGTGGGTGCGGGACAGGTCTTTGTACTGCTTTTCAATGACGACAGCGCGGGCGAATTGCTTGGGTGACACCAGCAGGTTGACGACCGATTCCTTGGAATTGTCGTACTCGCGCATCACTGCCAAAATGTCCTTAGGCGGCAGTTGCTCCAAAACCACCATCAGCGCCTGGTCGCCCTCAGCGTCCGCCAGTTCAACCAGCGCATACTCCGCGCCCACGATGTCGCCAGCGGCGATGAGCGCTTGGGTTTTGGTGATCAGGGCGAGTTGGCTGCTGGTTTGTTCGGTCATTTAGTGTCCTATGTCTCTGTTTGCATTTTGTATTTTGACTTGCTAGGTTTAAATCCCCCCTAGCCCCCCTTTTTCAAAGTGGGGAACAAAGCCCTTCAATCTAATATTTAGCTTAGTCTTTTCGATCAAAACCTTGCTCAACCATCCAATCTTGCCCCGCTTCCTCGCGGGCTTTGGCTTCTTTGTTGGCTTGTTTGTCGTGCTCGCTGTCGTAGTCAGCGCCGCCGTCATGGTCTTCGTTGTCGTCGTCTTCTTCGTCGTTCTCATGCAAAGGTGGGCGGTGGGTTTTCTTGTGGAACATGTATTCCAAAGCGGCGGCAACGGTCATGAAGGTTTCGCCTTGTGGCTCTGCCAAAATCACTTTAGCGGGTTCTTTCGCCCAATCAGCCAGCGTGACCACATCACTCAAAGTGCTCCACTCGGGCAATTCGTCAGACTCAAAACTCAGTAAATCGTCCATCACTGCCGGCAGTTTGATGGTGAAAGCGTTGTGAAAAATCACAGCCACCATTTCGGGGCTGAGCTCGATCATTTGCTTCAAAAAGTCCAACTCTTTGCGCTTTTCAGCCAAGCGCTTTTTCAAGACGTCTTTGCCCTCAGAGTCCGAAGTCAAGTCGTCCAGCTCCGCTTGGTAGCTGGTGCGTAAGAGTTTGAAGTAGGCAGATGTTGTCATGATATTCTCGTCATTCATTGAATAAGGTATTTGATAAGTTACTTTAATAAAACTCTATAACACTATGTTTTTAAAGTAATTGTGCCAAATGCCTTGTGCTGTTTCGAGCGGATTGTCTAGCAAGTTGCGGCGACGGTTGTCGTCAAAAGCTTGTCTTTTGTCGGTATCACTGAGCACGTCATAAGCCGCTTGCACAGCCCGAAATCGGTCGGCCGCATCCTCAGCATCGTTGCGGTCTGGGTGGTAATAAGCGGCTTTTTGGCGATACGCTTTTTTAACGTCGGCAAGCGTGGCGCTGCTGGCTAAGCCTAAAGCTGCATAGTGGTCTGACATGGGTGATATTTTGGGCTAACTTGGCTTTTAGCAAGAGTCTGGGCAGGGATGCTGGCAACGATACTTGTATTGTACGATGCTGCTATGGAAACCGATGATCTATTGCTCTTAGTGAGTACTCCAATGCCCTTTGGCAAACACAAAGGCGTGATCATCGCCGACCTGCCCGGCAACTATTTGAACTGGTTCGCCCGCGAAGGCTTCCCAAAATCCAACATCGGCCGACTTTTGGCGCTGATGCAAGAGATTGACCACAACGGGCTGGGCGATTTGCTGAAACCGCTTAGGAATGGTCGAAGTAGGTGAATATAGGTGATGACATCGATTTGCTATCAAAATAATAGTAATTTTAGAGAGCTAAAAACGACTATAGCCGGCGTATTTATTGCCTGAGTAGCTATATTTTTAATAGTAAAAACAGCATTTTTTTTAGCAGAAAATGACCTCAACACCGCTCTGTTTCAAGGCGGCGATTGAATCTGCTGGCGTTGCCGGTGTGACGACCAAAGCACTGATGTCTTTTAAATCACACACTTTGTAAGCTGAGGCTGTGAGCAGTTTTTCTGAGCTTGCTAAAACAACGGTTTCTGCAGCGCGGCTGTGAAAAGCACGTTTCAGCCCAGCTTCTTCAAAATCTGCCGTAGTCAGCCCAGCCTGTGGATGCGCCCCCGTCACGCCCATGAAGTACACATCTGCGTTGATTTGCATGCTTGACGCCAAGGTCTGTGCCCCCATGTTGACCATGGAGTGACGGAACAAGGTGCCGCCCAGCATGATGATTTCCAGCAACGGCAAAGCAGCCAAGCTTGCCGCCAATACGGGGCTGTGGGTGATGATGGTTGCTCGAAGCGAAGGCGAAATGTGCTTTGCAATTTGCAGGGTCGTGGTGCCGCCATCCAACAAAACCACTTGTCCTGACTTGATCATGGACGCGGCATAGCGCCCCAAAACCACCTTTTCATCGGTTGAAATCAGCTGCCGCGCTGAAGTATCCCCAGCAGCTAGGGACGACGGCAGCGCGCCACCATGCACGCGCTGCAATTTTCCTTGTGATGCCAGTTCACGCAAATCGCGTCTGATGGTATCTTCAGACGTGCCCAACTCGAGGCTCAAGTCCTTTGCCACGATTTGGCCGTGCGATTGCAGTCGTTGAAGAATGAGTTGTTTTCTTTGTGAGGTCAGCATTTAAGCATCTTAACCAATAAACAAATTGATTGCACGAAATAGCATGAAATAGCTTTAATTTGCTAATTAATCATTTATTTCTTTGTTTTATATAAAATTTCGTGCAATAATATGCATGAAATTATTTGAAATTGCACGAAAAGTAGTATTTATGAAGCCCATGGTTATTTTGATTGCAGGTCCCTATATGTCTGGCACGGATGGCGACCCGAGCAAAATCGCGGCCAATCAAGCGCGTTTGGAAAGTTTCGCGCTTCCCTTGTTTGAGCGCGGGCATTTACCCATTGTCAGTGAATGGATGACATTGCCCATCGTTAAAAGCGCTGGCAGCGAGCATCATGGCGATGACATTTTTAATGCTTACCAATACCCAGTCGCTCAACGCCTGTTAAGCCGATGTGATGCCGTGCTGCGAATATCCGGCGCTTCAAAAGGTGCAGACCTTGATGTTGAAACCGCTAGAAAGCTAGGGTTGACAGTGTTTGAGTCAATAGAGTCCGTGCCAAACTTGCAGGCAGTAAGCTAAAAGACGATTTTAACAACAATAAATGCCTCTAGCCAGCGTATTTATTGTCTGAGTAGCTATAAAAATAATAGTGAAAAGTTGTTAAATCAAGCGTTTAAACATCACAAACGCATCCACAAATCCCAGTTTTTGGTGCTGAAACACCTCTGGCAGCGTGCCCACAATCTCAAAACCCAGCTTTTGCCACAGCCGAACCGCGCCGGTATTGGTCGAAACGACGAAGTTGAACTGCATGGCCCTGAAACCCATTTCAACAGCCAATTTTTGCGAATGCTCGCACATTTGCGCGGCAATACCTTGGCCTTGAGCTGCTTTTGAGACGACATAACCGCAATTGCACACATGTGCACCCAAGCCTGGTTGGTTGGGTTTGATGAAGTAGGTGCCGACGATGTCGCCAGTTTCATTGGTCGCTACAAATGTCGCTGCGGGCAGCTCAATCCACGCTTTGTGAATCTCTGCTTCTGTACTTTGGGGTGAAAAAGTGTAGGTGTCACCGGCTGCGAATGTGGTTTGTAATATCGGCCAGAGGGTTGGCCAGTCTGATGCTGTAAATGGGCGAATTTGTATCATAGTCGCCCATTTTCCATCAAAGATGCTTAGCCTTTGACGTGTTTGTCAAAAAACGCCATCGTCCGTTCCCACGCCAATTTGGCCGCGGCCGCATCAAACCGTGGTGTGGTGTCGTTGTTAAAGCCGTGCTGCGTACCCGCGTAAACATAGGCGGTGTGCGGCACGTTGGCGGCTTTGAGGGCGGCTTCATAGGCGGGCCAAGCGGCGTTGATGCGGTCGTCGATGCCAGCGAACTGAATCAACAGCGGGGCTTTGACTTTGGCGGCATCTGTAGCTGCGGGGTGGTTGCCGTAAAAGGGGACGGAAGCGTTCAAATCTGGCAAACGGGTAGCTAGGGTGTGGGCAATGCCACCGCCGTAGCAAAAGCCGGTGACGCCCATTTTGCCGGTGGCGTCAGCGCGGGATTTCAGCCACGCGGCACTGGCCATGAAATCTTCGATGATTTTCTTTTGGTCAAGCTTGGGGAACAGTTCGCGGGCTTTGTCTTCATCGCCGGGGTAGCCGCCTAAGTGGGTGAGCGCATCGGGTGCGAAGGCCATGTAGCCGTCAACCGCCAAACGTCGGGCGATGTCTTCAATGTGTGGGTTCAAGCCACGGTTTTCATGGATGACCAAAATGGCGGGCAATTTATTGCTTCCTGCACTGGCAGGGCGGGCGAGTAAGCCTTTGATGCTGCCCGAACCGTCGGGAGATTTCACTTCAACGGTTTCGGTAACAATACGTTTGTCGTCTTTGGGGACGACTTGGGCGGCTGCAAAGTTAGGGCTGAGTGCGGTTAACAGCATCGCAGCCGTCGTGCCAGCGGTGGCGAATTTGGCAGCGCCTTCGAGAAAACCACGTCTGTCAATGCCGCCGTGGACGTAGGCATCAAACAAAATCAGCAGTTCTTGGTCAAAGTCTTGCGCCGTGAGTCTTTGTTTCAGTGCCATAGTCGTTAACTCCTGAGAGGTTGTTTGAAAAAATACAAGCATAGCGATATTCACTCAAAGGAAAAAGGAAAAGGATAAAGGCTATGCTGTCGGTATGGCTATTTTTGAACGCAGACAATTTTTACAACTTGCAGGTTTCGCAGCCGCTAGTGCGAGCGTTTTGTCGCTGCCGCGCAGTGTGTGGGGCCAGACGGACACCTCACGAAAATTTCAGACAAATCTGTTCGCGCTAGGCGTTGCGAGCGGTTCGCCCACGCATGATTCGGTGGTTCTGTGGACGCGGTTGGTTGAAAGTAGCTTAGACAATCGCCCTGTCACCGTGCGATGGGAAGTCGCAGAAGACGATAAATTCACCCGTATTGCGCAGAACGGGCAACATCTGGCGACGGCAGATTTGGGGCATTCCGTACATGTGGAGTTGCAAAATTTACGACCCGACCGCTGGTATTTTTATCGGTTTATGGTGGGCGATGCGGTCAGCAGCGTTGGCAAAACGCGCACTTTTGCTAAAACTGGCACAGCAGTCGACAAGCTAAAAATCGCCTATGCGTCTTGCCAGCGCTGGGAGGCGGGCTATTTCACGGCTTATAAACACATGTTGGCTGAAAAGCCGGATGCCGTGCTGTTTTTGGGCGATTACATTTACGAATACCCTGGCAATCCAGTCTCAGCCGTGCGCGTGCCCAGTGCAACATCCAGCTTGGGTTTTGTGCTGACTTTGGACGACTACCGCAGTCGCTACGCGCAGTACAAAAGCGATGCCGATTTACAAGCCATGCACGCTGCCTGCCCGTGGTTGCTGACGTGGGATGACCACGAGGTGCAAAACGACTATGCAGGCTTGACGGGCGGAGACAGCGGGTTTGCCGATATCTTCTCTAACCCCGCAGACTTTGCCGCCCGCCGTGCGGCAGCCTACCAAGCGTATTACGAGAATATGCCGATTCGGGCGTCCGCATTGACCAAAAGCTTGTCAGGTTTGGTGTCAGGATCTGAAATGCGTAATGAACTACGAATATATCAACGCGTCGATGTCGGGCAATTAGCTTCGTTTTACATGCTAGATACGCGCCAGTATCGCGATAAACAGCTCTGCTCCAAAGACGGAAAACTGGGTTCTAGCGTGGTCAATCCTGCCAAATGTGCGCAATGGCTAGACCCAAAACGCACGCTTTTAGGTGCGCAGCAAGAGGCTTGGCTGGGTGCAGAATTTGCGTCTGCTAAACAACGTGGCGTAACTTGGAACGTGATGGCGCAATCGACCCTCTTTGGCGCACGAGACAACAACCCCAGCAAAGAGCAAGGTTTGTTCAACGACGGCTGGGACGGCTACGCACCTGCACGGCAGCGTTTGACCGATGCTTTGCAGAAAAACACGGTGAGCAACTCCGTGATGCTGGGCGGCGATGTGCATGAAAACTGGGTGGGTTACTTGAAAGCCGATTATTCGCAAACGGCTGCTGCACAAGCCAGCGCAGCGATAGGTGTGGAGTTTTGCGGAACCAGTATCACGTCTCCAGCCGGCAGTGCTGCGGTGGAGAGAACCCCTGAGCGCTTGGCGGAGAATCCGCATTTTGTGTTTGCAGATGCCAAATTCAGGGGCTATGGCGTGGTTGATTTCACGACTAAACAACTAACTACGACTTTGCGCATTGTTGATAATGTTCGAGCTAAAACAACAACGCCCAGCACATTGGCACAGTTTGTGGTGCCAGCGGCTGAGCGCGGAAATAAAGCGGTTATTGAGCGGGTTTAGAGCGCGTTTAAGCTTTTGTTTTAAGCTGGAACTGCAATTTTCTCTAAGACTGGTTCTAAGGGCTCCAAAACCTTGTCCAAAGCATCGCTAAGCGATTTCACGCTACGCTCGATGTTGTGCAACTTGTCCAAGCCAAACAAACCGATGCGGAAGGTCTGGAAATCTGCGCCTTCGTCACACATCAACGGCACACCAGCAGCGGTTTGCAAGCCGACGGCTAAGAACTTCTTGCTGGACTGAATACCCGCGTCTTCGGTGTAGCAAACCACGACGCCTGGTGCTTCAAAGCCAGCCGCCGCAACGCTTTTGAGCCCACGGCTTTTGAACATGGCGCGCACGTCATCACCGAGTTTTTGTTGCTCAGCTTTGACTTTGGCAAAACCATATGCTTTGGTTTCCAGCATGGTGTCGCGCACGCGGCGCAGAGCATCGGTTGGCATGGTGGTGTGGTAGGCGTGACCGCCGGCCTCGTACGTTTCCATGATGTTGAGCCATTTTTTCAAATCACAGGCGTAGCTGGTGCTGGTGGTTGAGTCGATGCGGGTACGTGCGAGCTCGCTCATCGCTATCAATGCGCAGCAGGGTGAACCGCTCCAACCTTTTTGCGGTGCGCTGATAACAACGTCCACGCCGCAAGCAACCATATCGACCCAAATTGTGCCTGAGGCAATGCAATCCAACACAAAAATGCCGCCCACGCTGTGCACGGCATCGGCCACGGAGCGCATGTACGCTGTGGGCAAAATCATGCCGGAGGATGTTTCTACGTGGGGTGCAAAAAAGACTTCGGGCTTTTCTTTGAGAATAGCTGTGACGACTTCTTCAATCGGCGCTGGCGCAAAAGGCGCTTGTTTGTCTGCGCCTTGACGGCGTGCTTTGAGCACGGTTTCTTTGGCAGGAATGCTGCCCATCTCAAAAATTTGCGTCCAGCGGTAGCTAAACCAACCATTGCGCAGCACCATGACGTTTTTGCCTGATGCAAATTGCCGTGCCACGGCTTCCATGCCATAGGTGCCACTGCCAGGCACAACGCAGGCAGATTTGGCGTTGTAAACTTCTTTCAAGATAGATGACACGTCACGCATCACGCCTTGAAAGTTTTGCGACATGTGGTTCAGCGCACGGTCGGTATAAACAACGGAATACTCTAATAACCCATTGGCGTCGACATTTTGAAAAAGACTAGACAAAGCTCGCTCCCGATATATTTTTAAAACCTCAATATATCAGGTTTGATGCCAGTTTGAAGATCAGCTTTAGAGTCCCAGCCAGTTGGTCAGGGTTTTTTCCACTTCCGTATCGCTGGCAATAAAACCTTTGTAGCCAGAGGTCGCCAGCGCTTTTGCGCCTAATTCTGATTTATCCATGGTCAGCAATGCGTCACGCACACTAGCGGCTTGCTCAGCACTCATTTTGCTAGAAACAATCCAATGTTTGATAGGCATACCGCGCGATTGGGCGCAAGTTTTGCCGCCTTTTTCTTTCCAAGCCTTGATGACAGCACCCGATGCGGTAGCGCCGTATGCTGCAAAGCCGTTGTCTACATAAAACGGCACGGCATCTTGAAAACGTGTGACTTGAAGCTTCACGTCAGTAGCTGAGTTCAATTTGTTTTCACGCAGCATGGAGCGTGTCATGATGGCGGTGATGGAATCTGCATCAGGCGTGACTAAGCCTTTGCCGTTCACTGTAGTCCAGTTTTTGATCGCCTCGGGTTCTTTGCATAGAAACGAAACTTTGTATTCCGTAAAACCCGTGGTCCAGGCGACAGATTTATAAGCGCCGGTTTTGATGGATTCAAAAGACACATGCGCCGGGTGTATGAAGGCGGCATCCAACTGGCCTTGCTTCAATGCATCGCGCAACGCATTGTAAGAAGGGATGATTTGAATTTTGACGGGCTGCTTGGTCGCCAAGCTGATCATTTTGGCAATCGGTGCAAATTTGGCTTCGATTTCAGCCTCGGTTGCTCGGTAAGTTACGCCTTCTGTGACGCCAAGCGTCAGCGCTTGGGCTGAAAACAGGGCACAGCTTGCAGCAACTGCGATCAAAGTTTTGTTAAAAATAGTCATAAAAATCGTCCGAAAAAAAGCTTAACTAAAGTTTTTAACTTTAATAGCAAGCTTTGTAGATAGTTAAAGCTTTGCGCTACAGGTTCATGTATCTAATTGTATTTTTACAGTCTTTGTGCTGACTTAACTTTTCCTGAAAATGAAACAAGTCGGCTCTCTAGTTACTATTTATGGGGTGTAAATTCGGTGTAAATACGCTTAAAAGCCTGTCAAGCCCGCCACTGTTAATCGCCACCATCGCCTGCACGCGAACTTTAGGCTTAGCATGGTAAGCCACAGACAGGCCGCCAGCTTCTTCGCAAAGCTTCATCATCGGCAAATCATTCGCGCCATCGCCCATGGCAATCGCTTGTGCAGGCGTCACGCCCAAATCCGCACACGTGGCAGCCACAGTAAGACGCTTTTCCTCCCCATCGCAAATCTCACCCCACGGTTGCATGATTAACCTTCCAGTTAATTTACCGTCTTTGACTTCCAAAACATTGGCCTTTGCATAGTCAATGCCCAGCGCCTCTTTCACCCGATCCGCAAAAAACGTGAACCCACCACTCACTAACAGCACCTTCATCCCCGCCGCTTTGCAAGCGTCAATCAGCGCCTTCGCCCCTGGGTTAATCTGCAGCCGCTCCGCATAAACCGCTTCCATACTCGCCACACTCACGCCCTCAAGCAGCGCCAGCCGCCGGCGCAAGCTGTCCTTAAAATCCGTAATTTCGCCCCGCATGGCAGCCTCGGTAATCGCCGAAACTTCCGCCTTGCGACCTGCAGCATCAGCAATCTCGTCGATACATTCGATGTTGATGAGCGTTGAGTCCATGTCAAACGCGATGAGTTTGAAGTTGCTCAGATTCAAAGGTGGGGTAAAGCCTTGGATAACGAGGCCTGGGGAGATTTCAGTTGCTTGCATGAGGTAATTAGTTATGATTTTTACTATTATTTTGATAGCTGCTTAGGCAATAAATACGCCGGCTAGAGGTCTATTTAGGGGGTATTTTAAGTCGTTCATTGGGTTTTACCGTAAAACAGCTGCTTTTTCAGGCTTTGCCACTTCCACCTTAGGCTGCCCCAAACTCCGCAACACATCCCGCACCATTAATGCGCGGTCTTTGGCTTCGGGCAGGTCACGTTCTATGCGCAGTTTGTCGTTGCCGGTGAGTTTGATGTGGCGGTTTTTTTGGATGAGGTGGATGATGCTCATCGGGTCGATCGGTGGATTCGGTTTGAAGGTGATGTTGATGACGCCAGGTGCGGCATCGACCTTGACCACGCCGTAGGCCTTGGCCATGACGCGCAGGCGGTGCACGTCCAGCAGCGTCTGCGCTTGTGGGGGGAGTTTGCCGAATCTATCAACAATTTCTTCTAACAAGCTGTCAATTTGCTCAGTCGTTTTGGCGGTCGCCAGTTTTTTGTAGAAGGAGAGGCGCAAATGCACGTCACCGCAGTAGTCGTCCGGCAGCAGTGCTGGTGCGTGCAGGTTGATTTCGGTGGTCACGTTCATGGGCGACATCAAATCCGGCTCGATACCGGCTTTGAGGCAGCGCACGGCCTCGCCCAGCATCTCGTTATAGAGCTGAAAGCCGATTTCCATCATGTTGCCGGACTGGTTTTCACCCAAGACCTCGCCCGTACCGCGAATCTCCAGGTCGTGCATGGCGAGGTAGAAACCGCTTCCCAGTTCTTCCATCTGCTGAATCGCCTCTAAGCGTTGCCCAGCTTGTTTCGTTAAACCTTCAATATCCGGCACCATCAAATACGCATACGCTTGGTGGTGGCTACGGCCGACGCGGCCACGGAGTTGATGCAGTTGCGCGAGACCAAACTTGTCAGCGCGTGCCATCACAATCGTGTTCGCCGTCGGCACGTCGATACCCGTTTCAATGATCGTGGAGCAAAGCAGCAAGTTGTAGCGCTGGGAGACAAAGTCCTTCATCACCCGCTCCAGCTCGCGCTCGGGCATTTGGCCGTGGGCGATGGCGATGCGGGCTTCGGGCAAGATTTCTTCCAGCCGCTCTTTGCGGTTTTGGATGGTGTCCACTTCGTTGTGCAAAAAGTAAACCTGTCCGCCGCGCTTCAGCTCACGCAGCACAGCTTCGCGAATCACGCCATTGCTCTCGGTTCGCACAAAGGTTTTGATCGCCAAACGGCGCTGCGGCGCGGTGGCTATGACGCTTAAATCGCGCAAGCCTTCCAGCGCCATGCCCAGCGTACGCGGAATCGGCGTCGCGGTCAGCGTTAGCACGTCAATCTCCGCTCGCATGGCTTTCATCATCTCTTTGTGGCGCACGCCAAACCGGTGCTCTTCGTCGATAACCAGCAAGCCCAAGCGCTGAAAATGAACGTCTTTGCTGAGCAGTTTATGCGTTCCGACGACGATATCAATGGTTCCATCAGCGATGCCTTTGATAGCGGCGGTGATTTCTTTAGCAGAACGAAAACGGCTCATCTCTGCCACTTTGACAGGCCATTTGGCGAACCTATCGACCAGCGTTTGGTAATGCTGCTCTGCCAACAGCGTTGTGGGCGCAAGAATGGCGACCTGTTTGCCACCTGTGATGGCGATGAACGCGGCACGCAGCGCCACTTCGGTTTTGCCAAAACCCACATCGCCGCACACCAGCCGGTCCATCGGGCGCGGGCTGATCATGTCTTGAATCACGCAGTGGATGGCGGCGCGCTGGTCGGCGGTTTCTTCAAAGCCGAAGTCGTTGGCAAAGGTTTCGTAATCTTGCGGCGAATAGCGGAATGCGTGGCCTTCGCGAGCAGCGCGGCGGGCGTATATGTTGAGCAATTCAGCGGCAGAATCGCGAATTTGCTCGGCGGCTTTGCGTTTGGCTTTGTCCCATTGTGGCGAGCCGAGGCGGTGCAGCGGCGCTTCGTCGGCGCTGACGCCGGTGTAGCGGCTGATGTGGTGCAACTGGCTAACGGGCACATACAGCGTGGCTTTGTCAGCATATTCCAGGTGCAAAAACTCTTGAACGGTGCTTGAGAGCACGTTCGCCATAGAGCCATCGGCTTGTTTGCTTAAGCCCAAATCCAAGTTGATCAAACCCATGTAGCGCCCGATGCCGTGCGCGCTGTGCACCACAGGGTCGCCGACGTTGAGCTCAGACAAATCCTTGATTAACGCTTCAACGTCGCTGACTTGTTCTTGCTTTTTACGGCGGCGGGTGACGGCACCGGCGGCGAACAGCTCGGTCTCGGTAACGAAATCAATGCCTTCAGCAATGTTTTTACCCAAGCCAGCTTGTTGCCAGCTAAAACCGACGTTCAAGCCCGAGGTGGCAATACCGATTTTCTCGACGCTGGTTTGGAAGTCTTCTAAGCTGTCAAAAGCGGGCACAGACAGGTTGCTGGCTCGTAAAAAGTCCAGCAAACTCTCACGCCGCCCGTCAGATTCCGCCAAAATCAACACACGTTGCAATGTGCTTTTGAGATGGTTTTTTAGCTTTGCCAGCGGGTCTTCTGTGCCGCGCGCGACGGATAAATCGGGCAAAGCGCCAAATTCAACAAAAGAATCTTCATTCGACGCATCTGCCGGAGCCACTTTGATCGCCAACTGCGCGAAGTCGTTCGCTCGTGCATAAAACTGCTCGGCGCTTAAAAACAAGGTTTCAGGCGGCAGCGCTGGGCGATCTGGGTCGCCTTGAACGAGTCGATACCTATCCTTGGTGTCTTGCCAAAAGCGCTGGAAAGCGGGTTCTAAATCGCCGTGGAGGACGACGGTGGCTTGGTCTGCCGCATTTCCTTGGCCTGCTAAATAGTCAAATACGGTCGCCGTTTCTTCAAAAAACAGTGGCAAATAATACTCAATACCCGCCGTCGCCACGCCATTGCCAATGTCTTTGTAAACGCGGCTTTTGGTCGGGTCGCCTTCGACGAGTTCGCGCCAGCGGCTGCGAAATTTGGTGCGGGCGTCGTTGTCCATCGGGAACTCGCGCCCAGGTAGCAGACGCACTTCGGGCACGGGGTACAAGCTGCGTTGGGTGTCGGGGTCAAAGGTGCGGATGCTGTCGATTTCGTCGTCAAACAAATCGACGCGATACGGCACGAGCGAGCCCATGGGGAACAGGTCAATCAGCCCACCGCGCACAGCATATTCACCGGGGCTGACGACTTGGCTGACATGGTTGTAGCCCGCTAGCGTTAATTGCGCTTTGAACTTGGCTTCGTCCAGCTTTTGCTTGGTTTTAAACGAAAACGTGTAGGCTGCTAAAAAACTGGGCGGTGCGAGGCGGTACAAAGCCGTGGTGGCGGGGACGATGACGACATCTGCGCCGCTGTCTTTGTCGCGTTGACTGATACGCCACAGCGTCGCCAAGCGTTCGCTGATCAGGTCTTGGTGCGGTGAAAACGAGTCGTAAGGCAGAGTTTCCCAGTCGGGGAACAGGGTCAGCCGCACTTCTGGGGCGAAAAAGGCGATTTCATGCATCAGCCGCTGGGCGTCTGTGGCGTCAGACGTGACAATCGCTGTCAAACGCTTGGCGGCTTTATCATGCTGGGCTAATTTAGCAAGCAACAGCGCATCAGACGACCCAATGGAGCGGGGCAGGGTGTAGCGTTTGCCTAGGGAGAGCTTGGGTAAATCCATCAATATTTAGTTCGGTGTAGCTACTCGGTGTAACTTTGTACAGCATTGCATTTTAGAATAGCCACCATGACAAACGCTCAAGTCGCTGAAAACAACCTTGAAAATAACGCCAAACTTTGGGTGCTGATTCCTTGTGGTGGCAGTGGTTCTCGGGCACAGAGTGAGATTCCCAAGCAATACCGCGTCATCGCTGGCAAACCCATGGTGATGCACACTTTGGCGGCTTTTGAGCAAGTGGAACGATTGGCCGGTGGTTTGGTGGTGATTGCAAAAGAAGATGATTATTTGCTTGAAATATTGAAAACATCAAAAAATACTATATTTTCAATAGCACCTCAGGCAGGAAATACACGGGCTACGACCGTTTTTAAGGGTCTAAAAGCACTTTTGCAGCATGGCGCAGCGGCTACCGACTGGGTGTTGGTGCATGATGCGGCACGTTGCCTCATCACTCCTGAGCAAATCAACGCATTGATCGATGCCTGCAAAGATGATGCTATAGGCGGTTTGCTAGCTTTGCCTTTGCCAGATACCTTGAAAAGCGAAAAAGCGGGTCGGGTTGCCGCAACTTTAGGTCGCAGCGACAAATGGCTGGCCCAAACGCCGCAAATGTTCAAAATTGGTGCGCTTTTGGACGCTTTAACTGCAGCGGGTGATTTATCGGACACATCAAACGCTTTGATTACCGACGAATCCAGTGCCATGGAGCGCATGGGTCATGCGCCCAAGCTTGTACGCGGCAGCGCCCAAAACTTCAAAGTGACGTATCCCGAAGACTTTGCGCTGGCTGAGGCGGTGTTGCAAAACCGCAAGCATTCCGGCTAAATTCAACGCATTCGCCAAAATTTACAAAGCCTTTACAAATTTGTACGGTTCTTGGGGGTTAACGATGTAAGCTGAATCAACGGCTTTAACGTTGAATAAGCTATGCTGAATCCACCACAAATGACGCCCCAGCAGGCTAGACATCTGCTGATTCGCACAGGTTTTGCGCCCACGCAAGCTGAGGTTAACAAACTGGTGGGAAAAAGCGCCCAACAAGCTGTCAACGACATCATCACCGCAGCACTTGCGACAAAACCCAAATACCCAGCGCCCGCTTTTGTGAGTCAACCACCGCCGACACCCGCTAACCAGCTCAAAACAGTAGATGAACGGCAAGAGCAGCGACGTGCGCAAATATCCGAAGGCGTAGAGCTGAAAGCTTGGTGGCTACGCGAAATGCTGGAAACGCCTACGCCCTTGGCAGAACGCATGGTGCTGTTTTGGCATAACCATTTCGCCACGTCGCAACAAAAAGTGGTGCGCTCGCAGGCCATGTGGCGGCAGCACCAGCTGTTTCGTAGCCATGCCTTGGGCAGCTTCGCAAGTTTGCTGCACGGCATCGCCAAAGACCCAGCCATGCTGGTTTACCTCGATGCCGCCAACAGCCGACGCGATGCACCGAATGAAAACTTTGCGCGCGAGGTGATGGAGTTGTTCACCTTGGGCGAAGCCACCCAAGGCGGTGGCTACAACGAGCAAGACATCAAAGAAGTCGCCCGTGCTTTTACGGGCTGGAGCGTGGACAGAGAAGATTTCAGCTTCAAGTTCCGCGCCCCAGCACATGATATTTTTTCTAAAACGGTGCTAGGCAAAGTTGGTAATTTCAATGGCGATGATGTGCTGAACATCATGCTGGCGCAGGCGGCGTGTGGCGAATTCATCGTTGGCAAGTTGTGGAAAGAGTTTGTATCTCCCACGCCCGACAAGTTGGAAGTTAACAGAATAGCGAAGCGTTTTTCCCAAAACGGCTACGCCATTGACAGCGCTTTGGCTGATTTGTTGACTACGGACGCGTTTTGGGCAGAAAGTAACCGTGGCAGCTTGATCAAGTCGCCTGTGGATTTAGTTGTCGGCACAGTACGGCAGTTTGCGTTTAGCTACAGCGATGTGATGCCGTTTGTGCTGAAAACCTCGCAACTGGGGCAAAACCTCTTGATGCCGCCTAATGTCAAAGGCTGGCCTGGCTACACAGATTGGATCAACGCGACGACGCTTTTGGAGCGTAAAAACTTCACCCAGCAGTTGTTTAGATCGATAGAACCCCTTGCGACTTTATCTATGAACCCAGCTTTGGGAAGAATGGCGATGTTTAAAGTTGGCAAAGCTGAAGCCGTGATGGCGTTGGATGCCGATGCGTTCTTGAGGCCGTATGGCGGACGTTCAGATGGTGTGCCAAATGATGCCTTAAAAACGACTTTAGCCGGCGTATTACTTGCCTCATCAGCTACACAAAATATAGCAAATGGCACGGTGGGCACGGCGTATTTGCGAACACTGACGCTTGACCCAGCCTACCAGTTGAAATGAAAAAGTGAGTACCTCATGAAAAGAAGAGATTTTATAAGCAACTTCAGCACGGTGACTGGCGCAGCACTGTTGTCTGCCCATGCCCCTGGCTGGGCTCAAGCTGTGGCGCAACGTGCCAGCAGCGTGCAAGATCGTATTTTGATTTTGATTGAGCTCAAAGGCGGCAACGATGGGCTGAATACTGTCGTGCCGTATGCAGACAACACCTATTACCAATTGCGTAACTCCATTGGCATCAAGTCCGACGAAGTTATCAAACTCGACGATAAAGTCGGTCTGCACCCAGAACTCAAAGCGATGTTGCCATTTTGGGAGAAAAACGAACTGGCAATCGTGCAGGGCGTGGGTTACCCCGAGGCTAATTTGTCGCATTTCAGATCGATTGAGATTTGGGACACTGCCTCCAAAGCCAGTGAATATTTGAGTGACGGCTGGATCACCCGAGGTATGCAAGGTGGCTTAGCATCCAAAACCAAGTTCACAGCAGAAGGGGTGTTGATTGGCATGAACGACTTTGGCCCACTAGCCGGCGCAAAAGCCGTGTCGTTGAATGACCCGGTTGCCTTCGTCAACCAATCTCGTCTAGCGCGCGTCAACGAACTGGTCGCATCGACACAAAACCCGGCACTACGCTATTTGCTCAAAGTGGAAAATGAAATTTCGCAAGCGGCGGATGGTTTGAGAGGCGATAAACACGCTTTCAACACCGTGTTTCCTACGGGGCAATTTGGCAACAGCGTGGCTGCGGCAGCGCAAATCGTTGCATCTCAGCATCGCGATAAAGCTGGTGGCGTGCCAGTGATGTGTTTAACGTTAGGCAGCTTTGACACCCACCAAAACCAGCTTGGTACGCACGCGGGTTTGCTGAAACAGCTGGCTGAGAGCATGGCGGCGCTGAAAAGTGCTTTGACTGAGCTGGGCGCTTGGGACCGCACGCTGGTGATGACATTTTCAGAATTTGGTCGCCGCGCCAAACAAAACAGCTCTGGCGGCACTGACCACGGCACGGCTGCGCCGCATTTCATCGCAGGTGGGGCAGTGCGTGGCGGTTTGTACGGCCAAGCGCCAGATTTAAACCGCTTAGACGGTAACCAAAACGTGCTCTACACGACAGACTTTAGGCAAATTTACACCACAGTAGCGCAGCAGTGGTGGGGCGTGAATGCCGATTCTGTCGTGCGCGGGAAGTTTGAAGCGCTGAAGTTAGTTCGCACATAACTTGTTCAAACTGGTAAGCAAACATCAACTGATATCGTGGTCCAGTACCAAGGGTAAGGTTTTTAAATTTTCAAACCTCGATTTGATATATGGCGGTGTGTAGATTTTTAAAGGCATCGCAAAGCGGAACACGCTGCCAACGCCTATTCTTGAGTTGACGGAAATTTTCGAACCTTCAGCGTAACCAGATAAACTTTTTACCACGCTGAGACCCAGTCCGAAACCTTCGTCAGTGCTTGAAAAATCGCCAACTTTGTAGAACTCTTCAAACACATGCTCTAAATGCGCAGCATCAATGCCTATGCCAGTGTCCCAGACCTCAAATACCACCATGGATCTTCGCTTGCGTACGGTGATCAAAATGCCGCCTTTTTCTGTGTACTTGACGGCGTTAGATATAAAGCAAGTCAAAATGCGCTTAACCAGCAGTTGATCGGTCTGCAAATAGCCCGACACCGTGTTGGTGCGAAATTCTAATTTTTTGCGACGTGCCAAAGGCTTGAATTGATGTTCTAAATCATCAATCAGTTCATCAATATCAACAGTTTGGTGTGCAACGTTGACATGCCCAGAGTTGATTTGTTCAAAATCAAACAGCGAGTCAAACAAATTGTTAATCGCATCGCACGACGCTGTAATTTTGGGTAACAGTGCTGGTAGTTGCGCATTATCCGTAGCAGCTAACTCAGCATACATTTTCAAGGCGTAAACGGGTTGCCTGATGTCATGAGCGGAGCTGGAATAAAAGCGCTGAATCACTTCATTGGCGTTCATGGCCACTTGCTTTTCATGCGCCAGCTGTTCAGTTTTTAAATTCAGCGTTCGGATCAAACTGTTATTGCGAAATTGCAGCGACATATTTCGTTTGAAGGCGTTGAACAAGCGGTTGTTGAAACTATGCAAAACTGCCCAAATCACTACCAAACTAAGCAAATGTATATATTGCAGCTGCGGCCCTTGAAATCGCCACTCATAAGCGATGTACCAAACAGCGCCCAAAACTTGCGTGCCCATCAAAATGTTGATGAATTGCGTTGAAATTTCGCGGTGTGTATTGAGGTTATGAACAGCAACCAAACCGACAAAGGTCAAAATAGTTGCGCCAATGTATTGATTGTCTATAGGAATGCTGGTGAAAAATAACCAGCCTGATACGCCCCAAGTGAATGCATTCAACGTCCAAGCCAGCTGGTTTCGGTTGATAAAGGCACATTTGACACCGATTTCGGCATTTGAAAAGTGTTTGTTGAATTCGGATTTGATATAAACACGAAAAACCACCACCACCAGAGACACCATCAGCCACACCGCTAGCAAGAAAACATTGACGTGCCCAAACAATTGAGCCGCCATAGCCACCATGGTGCCCGCCGCGAACCAAGTCATACGCGAGCGCGATTGAGTCAACAAACGCAGAGATTCATCCTCAATCCAATCGTTTTCCGATAATTCAGTTTTTAAATCAAGGTCTTGCATATTTTTGTAGTTCGTACACGCCAGAATCGGAATAAAAATCGCTAAATATGGTTAGTAAATCAAATGATTAATACAATTTGATACATTCTGCCTTAAAAAGCGGCTATTTTGGGGTGTCTTTACTTATCTAACTTATCTTTAATCTTGAGCATCTAAGTTTTGAGAAACTATCTTAGGCACACTTAGACCGTTAAAATCCAAGGGTAATTCCTATCCTAGCACTTGCTTTCCTCCCAACACCAGGCTCACATTTTGAACTTGCATATCAGCACCATCGAGGGCGGCAGCGCTCTCAGCCCGTTTCGCATCAACCAACTTTTGCCAAAACTTCAGGCAGTAAGTGACAAAATTAGCCACCTTAGCGCACGGTTTGTGCATTTGGCCGCCACTGAAACGCCGCCAAACGAGGTTTTAAGTTCAAAGTTGCAATCCCTATTGACCTACGGCGAGCCGGCTGAGCAGCTTGAGACAAAGTCAAATACGGTCCAAATCATCGTCGCCCCACGCTTGGGCACCGTCTCGCCATGGGCCTCCAAAGCCAGCGACATCGCCCACAATTGCGGCTTGGCAGTCAAACGCGTCGAACGCTTGACCGAATACGCCATCACCCTGAAAAATCCGATTTTAGATTTATTCGGTAAGGCCAGCCTCTCAGCCGAGCAACTTCAAGACGTCGCCGCACTTCTGCACGACCGCATGACCGAGTCGGTACTGTTTGACCGCAAAGATTCATTGGGCTTGTTTGCTAGCGTTACTGCAGCACCCATGGAGTATGTTGACGTACTTGCAGGTGGAAGAGCCGCTTTGGAAGCTGCCAATACCGAGTTCGGATTGGCATTAGCCGATGACGAGATGGATTACCTGGTCACCGCTTTCACTGGTTTGAAGCGCAACCCCAGCGACGTCGAACTGATGATGTTTGCGCAGGCCAACTCCGAGCACTGCCGACACAAAATCTTCAACGCCAACTTCATCATCGATGACGTGGCGATGGACAAAAGCCTGTTTGGCATGATCCGCAACACCCATCAGCTGCATCCGCAGCACATGGTGGTGGCGTATTCGGACAATTCTTCCGTCATGGAAGGCAGTGTGGTTGAGCGCTTCAGTGCAAATTTTGGTGAAAATGTTATTGAAGGTAATGTTATAAAAAGTAACGATAATTCATCTTCAAAAATCGACTCTAGCCGGCGTATTGATTGCTTAAGTAGCTATAAAAAGAATAGCAAATTACAGCATGTTTTGATGAAAGTGGAAACCCACAACCACCCAACAGCAATTTCCCCATTCGCCGGTGCGGCGACGGGTGCAGGCGGTGAGATTCGGGACGAAGGCGCGACGGGGCGTGGTTCTAAACCGAAAGCAGGTTTGACGGGTTTTACCGTGTCGAAGATGAATTTCGATAGTGAAAGCGCTGAAAAATCAAATAAATCAGAGACTTACGGCAAACCTGAACACATCGCCAGCCCGCTGCAGATCATGATCGAAGGCCCGCTGGGCGGCGCGGCGTTCAACAACGAGTTTGGTCGCCCCAACTTGCTGGGCTATTTCCGCGAGTACGAGCAATCCGTCGCTAGCAGCCTCGACACCGTTCAGCGCGGCTACCATAAGCCCATCATGATCGCTGGTGGCTTGGGTGTGATTGACAGCGATTTGACCCACAAAATCCTCTTCCCTGCGGGCAGCTTGCTCATCCAGCTCGGCGGCCCTGGCATGCGTATTGGCATGGGCGGCAGCGCGGCCAGCTCGATGGCGACCGGCTCCAACGCCGCCTCGCTGGATTTTGACTCCGTGCAACGCGGCAACCCTGAAATCGAGCGCCGTGCGCAAGAGGTGATCAACCAGTGCTGGCAAGCGGGCGCGAACAATCCCATCCTCGCCATTCACGACGTGGGCGCGGGTGGTTTATCCAACGCCTTCCCCGAACTGGTGAACGATGCAGGCCGTGGCGCACGCTTCGATTTGCGCGCTGTGCCGCTGGAAGAGTCCGGCCTCGCACCCAAAGAAATCTGGTGCAATGAGAGCCAGGAGCGCTATGTGATGGCGATTGCGCCCGAGTCTTTGGAGGCGTTCAAGGCGATTTGTGAGCGTGAGCGGTGTCCGTTTTCCGTCGTGGGGGTGACGACGGATGAAAAGCAGCTCGTTTTGGCTGACGAGGGAGCAGAGTCTCCAGTCAATATGCCTATGGATGTTTTGTTAGGCAAACCGCCCAAAATGACCCGCGACGTCAAAACCGTCAAACGCCAGATTCCCGCACTGAATCTGACCGGCGTGGATCTGCAAAAAGCCGTCATCGACGTCTTGGCACACCCGACCGTCGCCAGCAAGCGCTTCCTCATCACCATTGGCGACCGCACCGTGGGCGGTTTCACCCATCGCGACCCGATGGTCGGCCCGTGGCAAGTACCCGTGGCGGATTGCGCCGTGACGTTGGCGGACTACCAAGGTTTCGCCGGAGAAGCCATGAGCATGGGTGAGCGCACGCCACTGGCGGCACTTGACGCACCCGCCTCGGGTCGCATGGCGGTTGCAGAGGCCATCACCAACCTGCTGGCCGCGCCGTTCGAGCTGTCCCGCGTCAAGTTGTCCGCCAACTGGATGGCGGCTTGCGGTGAAGCCGGCGAAGATGCCGCGCTGTATGAAACGGTCAAAGCCGTGGGCATGGAGCTGTGTCCGGCGCTGGGGATTTCGATTCCTGTGGGTAAGGATTCGTTGTCCATGCGGACGACTTGGAAGGAAAACTCAGAATCCAAGAAAGTGACGTCACCTGTCAGTCTTATCGTCACCGCTTTTGCAACGCTGGCTGATGTACGTGGGACTTTGACCCCGCAACTGGACGCAACCGAAGCCGATACAACGCTGATCCTGATTGACCTCGGCAAAGGCCAAAACCGCATGGCGGGCAGCATTTTGGCGCAGACGATTGACCAGTTTGGTGACCGCGTGCCGGACTTGGACGACGCCAAGGACTTGATCAATTTGGTCAACGCTATCAACGAGTTACGCACGAATCGCCAAATTTTGGCCTACCACGACAAGAGCGATGGCGGCCTGCTGGCCTGCGTGGCCGAGATGGCGTTTGCGGGGCATGTGGGCGTGTCCATCAACGTAGATATGTTGGTCACAGAAGGCGACGGCATATCTGATAGCCGCATGGAAACTGGCGACAGCAAAAACTGGGCAGGGCAGGTGTCTGCACGCCGTGAAGAGCTGACCTTGAAGGCGCTGTTCAACGAAGAGCTGGGCGCTGTCATCCAAGTCCGCACATCTGAGCGGAACGCCATCATGGACACCTTGCGTTCGCACGGTTTAAGCAAATTCAGCCACTTCATTGGCAAAACGCGTCCTGAATCTTCTACGATTGACGCCGGTAAAGGGCAACTCCAAGTCTGGCGCGACGCTAAAACCGTGTTCAGCGCACCGCTGCATGACTTGCACCAGGTATGGGACAGCGTGAGCTGGAAAATCGCCAAACTGCGCGACAACCCGGATTGTGCCGACAGCGAGCACGCAGCGGCGGGTTTGCCTGCTGATCCTGGTTTGCATGTCAAATTAGGCTCAAACTTTGCAAAATCCACACTTCCCGTCATTCCCGCGCAGGCGGGAATCCATGAGACTTCATTTCAAAATACGGATGCAATCTTCAACGGAGCTGTGGATTCCCGCCTGCGCGGGAATGACGCGACTCAGTTGAACCTGACTCGTCCCAAAGTCGCCATCCTGCGCGAGCAGGGCGTCAACTCGCATGTCGAGATGGCGTATTGCTTCACCGAAGCTGGTTTTGACGCCTTTGACGTTCACATGACCGATCTGCAAACGGGCAGGGCGAACCTGAAAGACTTTGTCGGTATCGTGGCATGCGGTGGCTTCAGCTATGGCGACACGCTGGGTGCGGGCATCGGCTGGGCGCGGTCGATCACCTTCAACCCGGTGCTGTCAGACCAGTTTCAAGCCTTCTTCGCCCGACCAGACACGTTTGGTTTGGGCGTTTGCAACGGCTGCCAGATGTTTGCCGAGTTGGCGCAAATCATCCCCGGTGCCGAGCACTGGCCACGTTTCACCACGAATCA
>JBEBJY010000014.1:0-49240 GCA_040079635.1 Burkholderiaceae bacterium
ATGCAATGGTGCGCGATAACAAGCCGTTTAATTTTGCAATCCATGGCTTGCCTGATTTAACTTGACTTCTAAGACAGTTGCTGACCCCAATTTCTGGTGCTTCCATTTAAAATATAAGTACGAATTTTTACTCGTTATTGTTTATTTAATTTGTCGAATTTTAGAACTACAAGATTGGTATTGCCATGCTCAGAAATAAGAACATTGGAAATTTACGATCAGTCAGATCGACAAATATTAGACAGGTCGTTAGTCACAGCCAAGCTCACTGGATAGATATTTGGCTGCCTCGACTGAGTCATTTGGCTCAATTCGGACTCTTTTTATTCACGATTGGAAGTATATATTTTACTGTTCTACCTTTGTATCAAAAGGCATTACTAGAGGAAGCGATAGCAAAAAAAGAAGTTGAACTTGTAAATACAACAAAAATTCTAAATAAATCTTACGCACGAATACGCTTGTATGCAGTACGGGAGTTTTATGTTACTGCTGTTCCACCATGTACAGGCAGATTTAATACAACTAGTAATACTATTAAAAAAGACGAAATCACCGTAAAACCTAAATCAAGAGCCGATTTAGTTTATGACATTGATATAGAAAGTTGCTTGCAGAAAATGCTGACGGACACGCCCGCATTAACTGAGCTAAGGCCAGAAGATAGAAAAATATTTGAGAACGCGGTGAATAACCTTAGCAAAGCTCTTGTCGAGAAGCGAAAGATCTCTATGGTGCAATATAACGCTGCTCCATCAAAAATTACGCAAGCAGAACTTATGACACTACCTAAGGATAGCTATCGAGTGCAAGCTTTAGAGTTTAACGAAAAGGCTATGAATGCCTTAACTGGCAGAAATACTGCTTCAATTGTTGAAAGAAGAAAATTGGCTGGGGAAATCGCTCAAGAGCGAATTGGTGTGCTTTACGAGCAATCGATTTATAAGGGGATTGATGCGCTCAAGCACATTGAATGGGCGCCGCTATTGGAAAAATGAATTAGTTGAAGTACTCAGCTATAATCAAACTCATGAACGCCCCTGTGACCTCCACAACAACCATCCAAGCCGCTTGTGCGCTGGATGTTTGCGCGTTTATAACTTCCACCAAAACGACGACCATTAAAGGCTAATCCAGCCCGGTTCGTCGCGCCCACCCCGGAGCTAGACGAGCCGGGGGATTAGTCAAGACTGATTAATTTGAAAGGCGCTTAAAAATGAAAAAAGTAGGTAACTTAGTAGGTTTGGTAGGCTGGCGCGGCATGGTCGGCTCGGTGCTGATTGACCGCATGCAGGCTGAGGGCGATTTTGCGCTCATCGAGCCGGTGTTCTTCTCCACCTCCAACGCGGGCGGCAAAGCCCCCGCTTACGCCAAAAACGAAACCACGCTGAAAGACGCTTTTGACATTGAAGCGTTGAAAAAGTGCGACATCATTTTGACCGCGCAAGGCGGTGACTACACCTCTGAGGTCTTCCCTAAGCTACGCGCAGCGGGTTGGACCGGGCACTGGATTGACGCGGCTTCGACCCTGCGGATGAAGGACGATGCGATCATCATCCTTGACCCAGTGAACTTGCCGGTCATCAAAAACTCACTCACCAAAGGCGGTAACAACTGGGTGGGCGGCAATTGCACCGTGAGCTGTATGTTGATGGGTGTGGGCGCGCTGTACAAAGCAGGTCTGGTCGAGTGGATGACCACTATGACTTACCAAGCTGCCTCAGGTGGCGGCGCACAGCACATGCGCGAGCTACTTACCCAGTTTGGCACGCTGAATGGCGAAGTTCGCTCGCTGCTGGACGACCCAAAATCTGCGATTTTGGAAATCGACCGCAAAGTGCTGGCGAAACAGCAATCGCTCACCGCGTCTGAGACTGCCAACTTCGGCGCACCGTTGGGTGGCAGCTTGATTCCGTGGATTGACAGTGATCTGGGCAACGGCATGTCCAAAGAAGAGTGGAAAGGTGGCGTAGAAACCAACAAGATTTTGGGCCAGGGCGCGATGTTTGGCACGGCTGCCACACCAGTTGACGGTTTCTGTGTTCGTATTGGTGCGATGCGATGCCACAGCCAAGCGTTGACCTTCAAGCTGAAAAAAGACGTGCCAGTGGCAGATTTAGAAGCCATGATGGCGGCGGACAACGAGTGGGTCAAAGTCGTACCCAACACCAAAGAAGCAACTCTGCGCGAATTAACACCAGTGCAAGTGACCGGCACCATGAGCATCCCAGTGGGCCGCGTGCGCAAGCTGGCAATGGGGCCCGAGTATGTGGGTGCGTTCACAATTGGTGACCAGTTGCTCTGGGGTGCGGCTGAGCCCTTGCGCCGTATGCTGCGGATTTTGCTTGAAGACTAAAGTCGCACAATCTTTGTGAGTGGCAGCTAAGCGCACTTAGTCTTGTTAAATAGTTGCTTACTCACAACAGTCAATTGGTTAAAACTGTGAATGTCTTTATGTTTGCAAGTTAAAGTAGTACCGTACAAGTCACAATATAGAAATTGACTTAGCTTTTTGACGTAAGCCATTGATGTGTTATGAAATTTAATCTTATTTAATTTAAGATTCATACGCCTCTTTGTTGCGTCGATAAGCTGACGGTCCTTCACAGAATACGAAAATAAGACGCAAATGCATACCAAATTGAACTCAATCACACAAGCCAACATGCCAGCATCGATCAAGCCTTGGCGTTTAACCGCACTGGCAGCAGCCATGGGCGCGTTGTTGAGTGTGGCACATATTGACGCAAATGCGCTGGCGCTAGGACGGATCACGTCTTTGTCGTCATTGGGCGAGCCTTTGCTTGCTGGTATTGATGTGCCTGATATCAACGATGAAGAACGCGCCAGCCTGAAAGCGTCATTAGCATCACCAGATGCTTTTAGGATTGCTGGCATGGAGTACAACCCTGCTTTGGCATCAACACAAATCACCCTGATTCGTCGTGACAATGGCAGCAGCTACTTGCTCTTGCGCAGCGACAAAGTCGTGACCGACCCGTTTATCAACCTTGTGATCAGCGCCAATTGGTCAACCGGTCGCATTGTACGCAATTACACACTCTTGCTCGACCCACCAGCAGCCAAACAAAGCGAAGCTGCAGCCGTGACCGCGCCAATAGCTGTTTTACCTGCTCCTCAAGCAGCCACACCTGCACCTGTTCCAGCAGCTGTATCTTCGCCAGCTGTGGTTTCAGCACCAGTTGCAGCTCGCGCAACGACACCATCACCTCCTGCGGCAAGCCCTGCGCCAGCACCTGTTGCCATGCCAAAAGCACCTGCAGCAGCAGCCAAGCCGAGCGTTGCCCAACAAAAAGCTCCCACAAGCAATTCTGGCGGACAAGTCAAAGTTGGTAATGGCGACACGGCTGGCAAAATTGCGGCTAACAATCTGCCTGGTAACGTATCGCTAGAGCAAATGCTGGTTGCCATGCTGCGCGGCAACCCGCAAGCGTTTGTGGGCAACAACATCAACCGTTTAAAAGCTGGCGCGATTTTAGATTTACCAACGGAAGCCGAAGCTGCCGCTCTTTCCGCCAATGAAGCGAAGCAAAGCGTCGTTGCACAAAGCAAAGATTTCAACAGCTTTAGACGAAAACTGGCTGAAAGCGCACCCGCTTTAGCCTCGAAATCGACCGACCGCGTTGCCGGCGGCAAAATCGAAGCCAAAGTTGAAGATCAAAAAGCCGCTGCAGTGACACCAGACAAGCTCACGCTGTCAAAAGGTGGATTGTCGGCTGGTGACAAATCTGCCGCTGCAGCAAAAGAGAATTTAGAAAAAATCGCCAAAGAGCGCCAAGCCAAAGACGATGCTGCACGCAGTGCTGAGCTAGCTAAAAACATCAAAGATCTGAACAAAATTGCCAGTGCAACTCCAAATGCACCAACTGCACCAGCAACCTCAGCTGCAACGGCAGCTACAGCACCAAAAGCTGCAGCGCCATCTGTAACAACTCCTGTTCCGGCTGTTGCCGCTGTTGTAGCTACTACTCCCGAAAAGTCAGTAACACCTGCCGCGCCTGCCGCTGCAGTTGCTGCTGCACCTGCCGTGGCAACCACCACACCAGCAGTGCCCTCGGCACCAGTGACACCTGCAGCTCCTAAGCCACCAGTCGTTGCCAAAGCACCCGTTGTGGTTGCACCCGTAGCCGAGCCGAGCGCCATAGACTTTTTGATGGATGACCCCGTTGTGCTGCCAGCCGCTGGTGGTTTGCTGGTGGCTCTTTTAGCGGGTGGCTTGTATGCCAACAGTAAGCGTAAAGAGCGCAATGCAGCTGAGCAAGCTGAAGATGACGCATTGTCTGATGAGCATTTTGCTGAAAAATCTTTTTTCAATGAAACGACCAATGAACCCATCATGGAGCATGAAGCGCCAGGCGTTGAAATCGCTGACACGGCTCATGTGGCTGAGGAAGTTGCACCCGTCATAACCAATGAAGTGAATGAAATCACGACACCCGCTGTGAACGCGCATGCAGTGGTAGACCCACTGACAGAAGCCAATGTCTATTTAGATTACGGGCGAGACGTGCAGGCTGAAGAAATCCTCAAAGATGGTCTCAAAACACAGCCAGAAAATGTTGCAATTTACGCGAAGTTAATGGGCATTTACTCAAAACGCCGTGATGCTAAAAACTTTGAACAAATGGCCTTAAAAGCAAAGCTGCTGTTAACTGAATCTGACCCACAATGGCTAGCTCTCAGCAAAGAAGGTTTTGAACTAGAGCCAAGCAACCCTTTGTACCATGCTGGCGCGCCTGATGCGGATGACCCGTTTGCAGCCATTAGCGGTACAGAGTTTTCTACCCGCACTGTTGCACAGCTAGACCCAGAATCTGCCAAATCACCTGCATCTGTAGATCTTGATTTGGACTTTAACTTTGCCTCTGCATTCCCAGAATCAACCAAAAAAGCAGAACCGCCAAAATCGCCTTTGGTTGATTTTCCTGATTTTTCACTTGAACCGATTAAAGCCGCGTTAGAACCAGCCGTTTCCTCTGTCAGTGCACCTGTTGTCGCTGCTGCGGCAGCCATAACAACTGCTGTTGTAGCTGCACCGCAGGCAGCAACCGTTTCAAACAATCTGCCAAAACCTCTAGAACTTGATCTTGGCCATTTATCACTTGACCTTAACAACACAGCACCAAAGGCTAGTAATGCTGCATCAGCATCAGGTGCAGACGGAAATGCGCCTCTAGAAACCAAATTAGCACTTGCGCAAGAGTTCCGTGCGATTGGCGATGCGACAGGTGCAAAAATGCTAGCTAACGAAGTTTTAACACTCGCTACTGGCAGTTTAAAGACCAGAGCTGAAACCTTTCTTGCTGAGATTGGATAATTCCGCTCTTTTAGCAATGTTGTGCGCCATTCTGTGAGGATTGCGCTCGGGGTTAGCTACAACGGTAGTGCCTATGAGGGTTGGCAGAGCCAACTCTCAGGTCTCACGGTTCAAGACAAATTAGAAGCCGCTTTGGGCAAATTCACCCAAAATAAGGTTTCTACTTTGTGCGCAGGTCGCACTGACTCTGGTGTTCACGGTTTGATGCAAGTGGTGCATTTTGACACTGACGCTGAGCGCGAACCCACCTCTTGGGTGCGCGGCACCAATGCTTACCTTCCGAAAGACATCGCCGTCCAATGGGCGCAAATCGTTCCCCGAGAATTTCACTGCCGCGCCAGTGCGACTGCGCGGCGCTATGCCTATGTGGTGCTGGAATCTGCGGTTCGGCCCAGCGTGGAAGCAGGTCGTGTCGGCTGGGTTTACCGTAGTTTGGATGCTCAGGCCATGCAAAAAGCAGCCGGATATTTGCTCGGTGAGCATGATTTCAGCTCGTTTAGGGCGGCAGCTTGCCAAGCTTTGTCACCTCTCAAAACCATGCAGCGTATTGATATTTCACATCGTGGCGAGCCGATGCAACGTTACTGGCGTTTTGAGTTCGAGGCCAATGCCTTTTTGCACCACATGATCCGAAACGTGATGGGTTGCCTGCTGATGGTGGGTGATGGCCGCCAGCCGCCAGAATGGATACTGGATGTGCTTGCCAAGCGTAACAGAGATGCCGCTGCGCCCACCTTCTCGCCGGATGGCTTGTATTTTCTTGGGCCGGTTTACCCAGACAGCTGGGGGCTACCTAAGCAAACGGCGGCTTTTGACTGGTTGCCATAGCCTAAGACTTAGCCATTCAAAGTCATCCGCTATGCACTAAGATGCAGGCTATGACGATTTTTGCTACGAATTCCGCTCTTTCAACTTCATTGGCAGCCCAGCGCACGCGCATCAAAATCTGCGGTTTAACGCGTGAAGTAGACGTCGATGCAGCCGTCGCCGCCGGTGCTGACGCCATCGGTTTTGTGCTTTACAAAGCCAGTCCACGCTATGTAACACCCGAACGCGCCGCGGAACTGGCGCGTCGTTTACCGCCTTTTGTGACACCTGTGCTGCTGTTTGTCAATGAAAACACTACAAATATAATAGCTGCTCAGGCAATGAATACGACGGCTATAGCTCAATTTCATGGTGATGAAACGTCTGAAATGTGTAACTCAGCAAAATGCAGCTTCATACGTGCCGCACGAATACCCCTAGGACCAGATGCCGCCCATTTTGACCTAGTAAAATATGTGCAAGATTACTCACAAGCCCAAGCCATTTTGCTCGACGCCCATGTCGAGGGTTATGGTGGCGGCGGAAAAACATTCAATTGGTCACTGCTTCCAACAAACGTCAACGCTCACCTCGTCTTAAGTGGTGGGCTGAACGCTGCCAACGTGACCGATGGCATTTTGCAGGTTCGGCCACGCTGTAAAACGCTGGCGGTAGACGTCAGCTCTGGCGTTGAAGCAACGGATGCGCAGGGCAACACCCTCAAAGGCATCAAAGACCACGACAAAATCCATCAATTCGTCCAAGCCGTACGCGCTGCGGATGAACAATTTAATTCAATCATCAAGAATCGTTAAAAGAGTATTAATCATGTTTGACTACCAACAACCCGATGCAAGCGGTCATTTCGGCATCTACGGCGGCAGCTTTGTGTCTGAAACGCTGACGCACGCCATCAACGAACTCAAAGACGCTTACGCCAAATACCAGCACGACCCAGCGTTTATTGCGGAATTCAAGTCTGAACTCGCCCACTTTGTCGGCCGCCCTTCCCCCATTTACCACGCAGCCCGCATGAGCCGTGAGCAAGGCGGGGCGCAGATCTTCCTGAAACGCGAAGACTTGAACCACACTGGCGCACACAAAATCAACAATACCATCGGCCAAGCCATGCTCGCCAAGCGCATGGGAAAACCCCGCGTGATTGCTGAAACAGGCGCTGGCCAACACGGTGTTGCCACGGCTACCATCTGCGCCCGCTATGGCTTGGAATGCGTGGTCTACATGGGTAGTGAAGACGTGAAACGCCAAAGCCCCAACGTCTACCGCATGAAACTGCTGGGCGCGACAGTCGTGCCCGTTGAAAGCGGCAGCCGCACTTTGAAAGACGCGCTAAACGAGGCGATGCGCGACTGGGTCGCCAATGTGGACAACACTTTTTACATCATCGGTACCGTGGCAGGTCCACACCCCTACCCGATGATGGTTCGCGACTTTCAAAGCGTGATTGGAAACGAGTGCTTGGTGCAAATGCCAGAAATGCTGACAGCGGCCGGCTGTAAAACTGAGCAACCCGATGCCGTGATTGCTTGCGTGGGTGGTGGTAGTAATGCCATGGGTATTTTTTACCCCTACATCAAGCATGAAAACACCCGTTTGATTGGCGTTGAAGCGGCCGGTGAGGGCTTGGAAAGTGGTAAACACTCGGCTTCGCTGCAGCGCGGCAGTGCAGGTGTGTTGCACGGCAACCGCACCTATATTTTGCAAGATGACAATGGCCAGATCACCGAAACCCACAGCGTCAGCGCTGGCTTGGACTACCCAGGCGTAGGCCCTGAGCATGCATTTTTGAAGGACATTGGTCGCGCTGAATACGTCGGCATCACCGACGAAGAAGCCTTGTCCGCGTTTCATTACCTGTGCCGAACCGAAGGCATCATCCCCGCGCTGGAGTCTAGCCACGCAGTTGCTTATGCTATGAAATTAGCCAAAACGATGCGTCCAGATCAATCCATTTTGGTCAACTTATCTGGCCGTGGTGACAAAGACATTGGTACGGTGGCTGATTTGAGCAAGGCTGATTTCTTTTGTCGTCCAAGTTGTGAAGGACAATCGGTCAAAGGTAGTGAGCAGATTGTGAGGATGGTGAAATGAACGATATGACGATCAAGCATTTGCACCGGATCAAGTCCACTTTCGCGGCCTTAAAAGCTCAAAACCGCGCCGCGCTGATTCCCTACGTCACCGCCGGCTTCCCCTTTGCTGACATCACGCCCGAGCTGATGCATGGCATGGTGGCTGCGGGTGCGGACGTGATAGAACTGGGTGTACCTTTTAGTGACCCCTCCGCTGACGGCCCCGTTATCCAGAAAGCCGGCGATAAAGCGCTTGCTTTTGGTATCGGATTACCGCAAGTTCTACAAATGGTGCGCGATTTCCGTCAAACCAACCAGACAACGCCTATTGTGTTGATGGGCTATGCAAACCCGATTGAACGCTACGATCAACGGCATAACAATGACGGTTGCAAAAGTGCTTTTATTCGCGATGCCGCTGAAGCTGGCGTAGACGGCATGCTGGTGGTCGACTACCCGCCCGAGGAGTGCGAAGCTTTTGCTGCCGAGTTGAAGGCCAATGGCATGGATTTGATCTTCCTACTCGCACCGACGTCTACCAACGAACGCATGGCGCAGGTTGCCCGCATTGCCAGCGGCTATGTTTATTACGTCTCGCTCAAGGGCGTGACGGGAGCAGGAACGCTAGATACAGACGCCGTTGCCGCCATGCTGCCAAAGATTCGACAGCACGTGACCGACATCCCGGTCGGCGTGGGTTTTGGCATTCGCGATGCCGCAACAGCTCAAATCATTGGCAAAATGGCCGATGCGGTGGTGATTGGCAGCAAAATCATTCAATTGATAGACAACCAGCCCAGAGACAAAGTTGTTAGTGTGGCTGGCGAATTTTTAAGTGGCATTCGAGCTGCTTTAGAATCCAAATAATTCTGTAGATTGAGGACACAACCATGAGTTGGCTAGAAAAACTATTACCACCCAAAATCCTGAAATCTGACCCTGCGGACCGACGCAGTATTCCTGAAGGTTTGTGGATTAAATGTCCTAGCTGCGAAACCGTGCTGTACAAAGCCGATTTAGAGCAAAACCAAAATGTTTGCACCAGTTGTAGCCACCACCTGCGCATAGGCGCACGGGCACGGTTGAATCATTTTTTGGATGCCGAAGGTCGTTACGAAATCGGGCAAGAAGTGTTGCCCGTAGACGCGCTCAAGTTCAAAGACAGCCGCAAATACCCAGAGCGCTTGAAAGAAGCGCTGGAAAACACAAATGAGACTGATGCGCTGGTCGTCATGGGCGGCTCGGTGCACAGCGTCAACGTGGTAGTCGCGTGTTTTGAGTTCGACTTCATGGGCGGCAGCATGGGCAGCGTGGTGGGCGAGCGCTTTGTGCGCGGCGTGCATACCGCGATTGAGCAAAAAGTGCCGTTTATTTGCTTCACGGCCACTGGCGGTGCACGCATGCAAGAAGGCTTGCTAAGCCTGATGCAGATGGCCAAAACCAACGCATCACTCACCAAACTGGCAAAAAAAGGCCTACCCTACATCAGCGTGCTGACCGACCCCACTATGGGCGGCGTCAGCGCTGGTTTTGCGTTTGTGGGTGACGTGGTGATTGCTGAACCCAAAGCTTTAATTGGCTTTGCGGGGCCTAGGGTGATTGAATCCACAGTTCGCGTAACCTTGCCGGCAGGCTTTCAGCGCGCTGAGTTTTTGCTGCAAAAAGGCGCGGTAGACTTCATTTCTGATCGCCGTGAGCTACGTAAAACCATTGCCAATGTGTTGGCGATGCTACAAAAGCAGGCAGCTGACGCAGTTGTTTAATCGTTTGCCCTAGCTTTTAACTGACTGCAGACGTTCAATGAGTCCGTTCAAGGCTTGTTGAACCGTCAGAGCACGCACGGTTGCTCTGTCGCCGTCAAAATGGCAGAGTTCCGTGGTGGTTTGTCCGTTGACGCACCAGCCTATCCAAACCGTACCCACAGGTTTTTCCGCACTCCCGCCCGCAGGCCCTGCAACACCAGTCACCGCGACAGAAACTTGCGCAGCTGAGTTTTTCAAAGCACCTTGTGCCATGGCAGCTGCAACTTGCTCGCTGACTGCGCCAAACTGGGCAATCAAAGCTGCATCCACACCCAGCATGTCAGTTTTAGCCGCATTGGAGTAGGTTACAAACCCGCGATCAAACCATTGGCTGGAGCCAGCTAGGTCGGTACATGCTGCTGCGATCAGCCCACCGGTGCAACTTTCGGCTGTTGTCAAAAATAAGTGGTTTTTAAGCATTAAATCGGCCACTAGCCGGTATAATGATTGCCTAGACTGCTCTAAATTTAATAGCAAATTTATATAGTCTGCCATACATTTTAATCAAGTAAATTTAGGCTAAATTAGATGAAACGCCACAGCGCGATGACCAATACCGTACAAAAAGCGGCAACCAAATCGTCAAACATGATGCCGAACCCACCGCGTGCGCCAAAGCCTTTGAAGGTTTTGTCAGCCCAGGCCACTGGGCCTGGTTTGGCCGCATCAAAGTAGCGAAACAGCACAAAAGCGATCAGTTGCCCCCAAAAACCAGTGGGAGTGACGAGCCATAACACCAGCCAGAAAGCGACCACTTCGTCCCAGACGATGCAGCCCGGGTCTGCAACTTCCATGTGTTTCGCAGTCACGGTGCAGGCCCACCAACCTATTAAGAGTGAGGCCGCGATCAGCATTGCCCACTTACCATCTGTCATGACAGCCTGCAACAGCAAAAAGGTTAACCAAGCCCAGGCAGTGCCTACAGTTCCCGGCGCGAAACGGCTCAAACCTGCGCCAAAACCTAGCGCCAATATCCGCGCGGGATGCGACCACATGAATTTGGCATTAGGTAGTGAGACTAAGGTTTCAGTTGTCATCGCGCGATAGTTTAAAAAGACTGGCATCGTCTTGTTCTGCCAAACCGTGTGCCAATGCACGGGCGAAGGTCTCGGTCGTCAATTGACCTAAAGGCGTTTTAAAACCCATCTGCTGAGCTTCTGCAACTGCCAACTTGGTGTCTTTCGCCAGCAAAGTCGTGTGGGCGCGTGGTTCAAAATCGTTTGCAATAGCGCGACGCATGCGGTCGTTGCCGATCCAGCTTTGGCCGCTGGATTGTTGAATCACATTCAAAGTCGTCGTTAAATCCAAACCCATGCACTCACTCAAAGCCATCACCTCAGCCGCACCGGCCAAGTTGATGCCGGCTAGCAAGTTGTTGACCAATTTGGTTCTAGCACCGTCACCGGGCTGCTGACTGATACGGAAAACTTGGTTGGACAGCGTTTGCAACAAGTTTTGGTGCTGCCCAAATACGATGTCTTGGCAAGCCAACATCAAGCTCATACTACCGTCACGGGCTCTGGCTGGGCCGCCAGACATGGGGGCATCGATGGTTTGAATGCCTAGAGCAGCAAGTTTGTGAGCGCACACTTCCACGTCTTCTGGCGAAATCGTGGGGCACAGCATCACCGTCTGTCCAGCTTTCATGTGCTGCGCCGCGCCATGTTTGCCGAACAGCACGTCTTGCGTCTGTACACAATCCACCACGCAAACAATCAGTATAGAGACTTTAGATGCCATCTCAGCAGGGCTCGCATGAACCACAGCGCCCAGTTGCGCCAAACCATGGGTTTTGATGGCATCAATATCACACACATGTACTGGCCAACCGTGTGCCAGCAAATTCGTCGCCATAGCGCCGCCCATATTACCTACGCCGATGATGCCAACGGGGTAAGTCAACGCTTGCACCGCTTGCTTCAAGATTGCACCAACCGTTTTGATTTGCTCACCGACATCAAAATGCCAATGCCCATACCCAATGTCACCATCGCTGTACCGCCGTAGCTTATAAACGGCAGGGGCACGCCCACCACAGGCAAAATCCCGCTGACCATGCCCATGTTGACGAATGCGTAGGTGAAGAAAATCATAGTCACACTGCCTGCCAGCAAGCGCGTGAACAACGATGGCGCTTCAACAGCAATCATCAAACCGCGAATAATCAAAAACAGAAAGCCAGAGATCAGCAACAGGTTACCAAACAAGCCAAACTCCTCTGAGAAAGCCGCAAAGATAAAGTCGGTGGTACGCTCAGGAATAAACTCCAAATGTGTCTGTGTTCCCTGCATGAACCCTTTACCGAATATGCCTCCAGAGCCAATCGCAATCATGCCCTGAATGATGTGAAAGCCCTTGCCTAATGGGTCTAGAGTGGGGTCTAACAAGGTGCAAATGCGTTGACGCTGATATTCGTGCAGCACACGCCAGTCAACGCCATCAGCACATAACTGCCCTTCGAACGCGATCAAAAAGGCAATGCCAGCAAGACCTAATATAACGGGTGGTGCGATCAACTTCCAACTCAAACCCGCGAAAAATATCACCGACAAACCGGCAGACATCACCAGCAGCGCCGTCCCCAAATCAGGCTGCTTCATGATCAAGCCAGCTGGCACAGCGAGAAGTAAACCTGCTACCAAAAAGTCTAGCGGCCTGAGTTGACCTTCACGCTTTTGAAACCACCAGGCCAACATCAGCGGCATGGCGATTTTCAATATCTCACTAGGTTGAATCACCACGCCAATGTTTAACCAACGCCTTGCACCTTTTTTGGTAAGCCCGAAAATCGCAACCGCTATCAAAAGTGCCACACCAAAGGCATAGAGCGGCACGGCCAACTCCATCAAACGCTGCGGGGGAATTTGTGCGACGACAAACATCACAGTAGCTGCAATCAGCATATTGCGCATATGGTCAACAAAGCGCGTGCCATGGTCGTATCCGGACGAATACATCGCAATCAAACCCGCGCAGGCCAACACACCCACGGCCAAGGCCAATAAGCCATCAAACCCCTTGAAAATAGGCGATATTTGCTGCCAAAGCGAGAATTTATTTAAGCCAGTTGCCATGCGCCAATTATCAACCCCTTTTTGCATGGGACAATGGCGTTTATGTACGCATTATTTGAAGAATCCGGTAAATTTTTAGCAGGCCGTGTCATGTCTACGACCGACGCTTCCGCACAAATTGAGCTAGACAGTGGCAAGCGCGTCAAAGTGAAGATGGCGCATGTGATGGTTCAATTTGAAAAACCAGCGCCTGCAGAGCTTATTTCAGGGGCACAAAAGATTCAATCAACGATTGACCCTGCCCTGGCTTGGGAATTCTCCCCCGAAGAAGAGTTTGGCTTTGCCGACTTGGCAAGTGACTATTTCAACGACAAGCCGACGGTTGAGCAGCAAGTAGCGGCTTTGTTTTGCCTGTTTGAAACCCCACATTACTTTCGTCGCGCGGGTAAAGGCAGATTCAAAAAAGCACCTACAGAGATTGTGCAGCTCGCATTATTAGCGATTGAGAAAAAGAAGCAGCAATTACTTCAAATATCTGAATGGGCAATATCTTTAGGGAATGGCATTTGCCCAGAACCTATTCGCGACCAGTTATATAAAATATTATTCAAACCTGATAAAAATGCGGGCGAATACAAAGCCGTTGTAGAAGCCGCGCGCAATACCAAATTACCGCCACTTGATTTATTGCAACAAGCTGGAGCGATTACTTCACCATATCAATTTCATTGGCAGCGGTTTTTATTTGACAATTTCCCTAAAGGTATTGCATTCCCCGCTTTAAATGCACCGTTAATAGCAGATGAGTTACCACTTGCAACTGTGGCCGCATTTTCTATCGATGATTCAGCTACCACTGAAATCGACGATGCTTTGTCTGTGCAAGGCTTGGGCACAGGTAAAGTCGTAGTCGGGATTCACATTGCTGCACCAGCACTGGCCATATTACCTAACAGTGATATTGATAAAGTTGCCAGAAATCGTCTTTCCACCGTTTATATGCCGGGCAATAAGATAACCATGTTGCCAGATGCCGTGGTTCAAAATTACACCTTGGCTGAGGGTAAAAACTGTCCTGCCGTGTCTTTGTACGTTACTTTTGATGAAATGTCATTTGATATTATTTCGACAGAATCTAAAATTGAATCTGTGCCCATCGTCGCCAATTTGCGCCATGACACTTTAGAAGATGTGATAACCGAGGCGTGGTTAGAAAGTTCAGGAAATAGAGCCTTAAACGGCATCCAGCCGGCGTATTTATTGCCTGAATCGCTATCATTTTTATATCAATTAGCAAAAAATTTAAAACAAAAACGTGAAGTTGTACGTGGTAAGCCTGAGACCTTTAATCGTCCAGATTACAACTTCAAATTAATTGACAAAAACAATACTGGCCCACATGGTGAAGAGGTAGTTGAGATCACTACCCGCAAACGTGGCTCACCGCTTGATTTAATCGTGGCCGAAGCCATGATATTGGCCAATAGTACGTGGGGGCAATTATTAGCAGAATATGGCGTCCCTGGTATTTACCGCAGCCAAGCCAGTTTAGCCCCTGGCGTTAAAGTGCGCATGGGTACCAAAGCTTTACCACATGCGGGTATTGGCGTACCCAGTTACGCGTGGAGCACATCGCCATTGCGCAGGTACACAGATATGGTGAATCAGTGGCAAATCATCAGTTGCATTAAGCATGGCAAAACAGCTTTGCTGGCTGCTCCTTTCAAACCTAAAGATGCTGATTTATTTTCAATCATTTCAAATTTTGATAATACGTATAGCGCCTACAATCAATATCAAAATGGTATGGAACGGTATTGGACGCTAAAGTATTTACAGCAAAATAATATTACCGAATTAAATGCCACTTTATTCAAAGAAAATATGGTGCGAGCTGATGATTTACCCTTGGTATTACCTGTGTTGGGAGCAAATAACTTAGATCGGAATGCTAAAGTTGTCGTTAAGTTGGGTGATATTAATTTGATGACTTTGGAGGTATCTGGAACTATTATTGATATTCGTGTAGCCGAAAATACTGGCGATATGAATATGACTGATGCTAACGAAGATGAGTCAGAAGACGAATCCGAAGAAATTGGCGTTTTGAGCATTGCTGTCGACTTGGTTGACGTTGTCGATGCAGAGTCAACCGAAACTGAGCTTGCGGCAAAATAGCGGTATGGTCATTAAGTCATCCATCAAGCAAAAAATCAAAAGCTTTAGCGCCATGCAAATTGCATTGGCGGTATCTTTTGTGGTGCACGCCATCCCCTTAACCATTCGTTTTGTTGATCCCAAGAGTTTCAATCGAGTTTTTCAAGATACGCCCTTAGAGGTGATCTTGGTCAACGCGACAACCAATGAAAAGCCTGAAAAGGCGCAGGCCATTGCACAAAGCTCAATGGCTGGCGGTGGCGAAGCAGACGCTGGTAGGGCGACAACGTTTCTGCCCGCTTCTGAATTGACATCCATCGGCGATGCGGACACAGATACTCGACAAAAACTCGACAATATGCAAGAGCAGCAAAGCCAGTTGCTGCTGCAACTCAAAAAACAACTGGCATTACTACCAGCGCCGGATGTGAACAACGCACCCAGCACACCGGAAGCCAAGGCGCAAGAGGAAAAACGACGCCAGTTAAGCAAACTTTTGGGTGAAATAGAAAAGCGTATCACTCAAGAAAACGAACGACCTAAAAAGCGCTACATCAGCCCGTCCACGCGCGAAGAAGTCTATGCCATTTATTACGACCAATTGCGGCAAAAAATTGAAGCTAGAGGAACAACCAATTTCCCAGAGGCCGCGGGTAAGAAGCTATACGGAAAATTAACCATGATTTTGACCGTCAACCATGATGGTCAAATTTTGGCAACAGAAGTCATTGAAAGCTCTGGCAGCTTGACATTGGATAGACGCGCCCAAGCGATCGCCAACAGTGCTGGGCCATTTGGTGCTTTTAGCCCAGCCATGCGCAAGATGGCAGATCAGATCGTACTCGTTTCACGCTTCAAGTTTACACGTGATGAAGTATTGGAAACCAAGCTGACTAACCGCTAAACATCTTTTTAGCTACGCAAACATGAAAAAGCTTTTTCGCTTCATTGGTCTTCTAACTGTGTCATTCTTAGCGGTGCAGTTGTTCTTTTTAAGCAAAGTTGTTTTAATGCTTGTCGTGTCGCCAGAGTCAACAAGTTTTCAACGCTCAGAAGCGTGGCGTATTGTGACAAGCCAAGGTGAACTGCCCTGGCGGCAGGAATGGGTTAATTATTCAGAGATGTCGAATGGCATCAAGCAAGCCGTCATAGCGTCTGAGGATGGTGATTTCGTAAACCACGACGGTGTGGAGTGGGATGCCATTGAGTCAGCTTGGTACAAAAACGCCAAAGCCGAAGAGCGTGCTTTGCAACGCAGTAAAAATTTACAAAATAGGCGTAAAAATACCGTGAATACGGCAACTGTCACAAAGCTTGAAAAACCGGTGAAAATCATAGGTGGTTCGACAATTACCCAACAATTGGCTAAAAATCTTTTCTTGTCTGGTGAACGAAACTTTGTTCGCAAAGGCCAAGAATTTGTCGTCACGCAATTTCTTGAATTGGTACTCAGCAAACGTCAAATCCTGACGATCTACCTCAACAATGTTGAATGGGGTGAGGGCGTTTTTGGAGCTGAAGCTGCAGCGCAGCATTACTTTAGAAAGCCAGCCAAGCAACTATCCAGCTATGAATCTGCCCGCTTGGCTGTGATGTTACCTAGACCCAAGTTTTTCGAGAAGCAGTCGGGTTCATCGTATTTATCTGGTCGAGCATCGTCTATCGTCGCGCGTATGCCCGATGCTGAATTGCCAGACTAGGGTTACCACTACGAACAATATGCGTATCCTTGGCATCGATCCTGGCTTACGAACAACGGGCTTTGGCGTCGTTGATAAAGAAGGCGCACAGCTTACCTATGTTGCAAGCGGCACCATCGCCACAACGCATCTTGAGACTGGTAATTTACCGGCAAGGTTGAAAGTTTTGTTTGAAGGCATCAAAGAGGTTGTACAACGCTATGAGCCTGATGAATCGTCGGTTGAAATCGTTTTTGTCAACGTCAACCCGCAAGCCACGCTCTTGTTGGGGCAAGCACGAGGCGCATGCATATCTGCTTTGGTCTCCCTCGATTTGCCCGTGTTTGAATACACAGCCTTACAAATGAAGCAAGCTGTTGTAGGTTACGGCAAGGCTGAGAAAGCGCAGGTGCAAGAAATGGTCAAACGCCTTTTAAACTTGCCAACGCTACCTGGTAAAGATGCTGCCGATGCGCTAGGTCTGGCTATTTCTCATGCCAACTCTAGTTATCTGTTGAACAGTTTGTCAAAATCAGACGGTGCCCAAAGAAAATCATCCGCCATGTTTAAAGCAGGTAGAACTTATTAATAAATTATTGACAACTTATTAGTGAGGTCTTAGCTAAAGTCGTTCAAAAATCAAAACGGCGAAAAATATAAATGAAACACCCAGAGTTGCTTTGATGGCCGTTAAGCCATATTTTTTGAATTTTGATTGGCCAGTTATAGCGAATGCAAAGAACAGGCATGCGCAAATGATGAGTGATACTAGTACTATCCAGCGAAACAAATACATAGTTTTTCCTGTTTATCTTTGCACAATCACCATACTGCCGTCTGATCTGAATAGCCCTTTGGCGCCTGAGAAGCATCTGAAAACGTAACCATCTCATACGCACCTTCTTGCGACAACAGCTTACGAAGCAGCTTGTTATTTAGCGCATGTCCAGAGCGAAAGGCTTTGTAAGAAGCCAGCAGCGGATGTCCGACAAGATGCAAGTCGCCCATCGCATCTAATATTTTGTGTTTTACAAATTCGTCGCCATAGCGAAGACCATCAGCGTTGATGACTTTGTAATCATCAATCACAATCGCATTGTCCAAACCACCACCCAGAGCTAAACCATTGGCCCGCATCATTTCTACATCTTTGGTGAAGCAAAACGTTCGTGCTCTTGAAATATCTCTTGCGTAAGAGTTTTGAATAAAATCAAATTCATACTCTTGTCCCGTAGCATTGACGGCAACATGTGCGAAGTCAATTTGAAAGTTCAATTTATAACCGTTGTAGGGTTCAAACTTTGCCCACTTTAAAGATTCACCCTCACCCTCACTGACGACGATGGGTTGCAAAACACGAATAAATTTTTTGAGTGCTTTCTGTTTTTCAATGCCTGCACTTTGAAGTAAAAATACAAATGAACTTGATGACCCATCCAAAATGGGCACTTCTTCGCCATTGATATCAACGAGCAAGTTATCAATGCCCAAGCCAGCACATGCAGACATCAGGTGTTCGACCGTTTGAACCTTAACGCCAGTCGATGAAATAGTAGATGCTAAACGCGTATCTGTCACAGCCATCGCCGATGTCTGAATACTGACAGGCTCTAAGAGGTCAATTCGTCTGAAAACAATGCCAGTATCGGGTTTGGAAGGCCGCAGTGTTACATCAACTCTCTGACCGCTGTGCAGGCCTACTCCCACCGCACGAATCACAGTTTTAATCGTTTGTTGTACTAGCATCTTAAAATTCAAATAGCCTGTCATTATTAAAACGACAGGCTATTTTTTACTCTTTTAACTTACCCAAATTTTCTTAAATTGCCAAATTATTTTTGACTATTGATTAATCTGCTTGTTTTCTCAAAAAAGCAGGGATATCGATATCGCCCATGCCACCTGAGGATAAAGCATCAACTTTAGCAGAAGCGCTGGTGCGATCAGGATGACGGCCTAGGTTACGTACATAAGCTGGCACATCGTAGTTTGTCGCCCCGGTCAATGTGTTCGCAACGCTCATGCTACCTGCATCAACATCAAGTGTCGGTGCATAGGCCATGTTATCCGTACCATTACGTAGAACTTGCAGTGGTGGGGCAACCCGTTGTGCTTTAGCTTTGCTCAAACCGGTAGCTACGACTGTTACGCGAATTTCATCACCCAAGTCCTCGTCATAGGCTGTTCCGTAAATAACGTGCGCATCTGGAGATGCGTAAGCGCGAATCGTGTTCATTGCCAATTTAGATTCACTCAATTTAAGCGAGCTCTTTGCCGCAGTAATGAGCACTAAAACACCTTTAGCACCAGAAAGATCAATACCTTCTAAAAGTGGGCATGCAACAGCTTGTTCTGCTGCAATGCGTGCGCGGTCTGGACCACTTGCTAGTGCGGAGCCCATCATGGCTTTGCCATTTTCTGCCATCACGGTGCGGACGTCTTCAAAGTCAGGATTCACATGACCACGAACGTTGATGATTTCAGCAATACCACCAACGGCGTTTTTCAAGACATCGTTCGCATAAGCAAATGCTTCCTCTTGTGTGACGTCCTCACCCAGTACATCAATTAGTTTTTCATTCAAAACGACGATCAAAGAGTCGACGTTAGCTTCTAGCTCAGCAAGTCCAGTATCAGCATTGCTCATTCGCTTGCCGCCTTCCCAATCGAACGGCTTTGTAACGACGCCAACTGTGAGAATTCCCATCTCTTTGGCGATTCGAGCAATAACAGGTGCAGCACCCGTGCCAGTTCCACCGCCCATACCTGCAGTAATAAACAGCATATGTGCACCTTCTATTGATGCGCGAATATCTTCTTCAGCCATCTCTGCTGCTTCACGACCTTTTTCTGGTTTGCTTCCTGCGCCTAAGCCAGTCGTGCCCAACTGAATAGTTTTTGGCGCGCCGCTCGTGCTGAGTGCTTGTGCATCGGTATTTGCACTGATAAATTCAACGCCTTGCACATTACGTGAAATCATGTGCTCAACAGCGTTTCCGCCGCCGCCGCCGACACCAATCACCTTGATTTTGGTGCCCATATTGAATTCTTCAATTTCAATCATTTCGATAGCCATTTTGTTACTCCTTAAACGAATCGCAGTTGCCAAAAATATATATGTTTTATCTTGTATTTATCCGGTGTTCATCGCCATCGCTGGTGAGGACTTCCACGTGCTAACCACATCATTTTTTTCATATTAAAAATTCCCAATTAGCCAGTCTTTTGCTCGGCTTAATGTGTTTTTAATTGACCCATTATTATGACCAACTTTTAAGCCACGCATGCGAGCCAAACTGGCTTCTTCTAGTAAACCCATGACAGTTGAAGCCCTAGCTTGTGCAACCATGTCAGACAGATTTCCAGAGTATTTGGGAATACCTCGGCGTACAGGCTTTAGAAAAATATCTTCACCCAACTCAAGCATGCCCGGCATGACAGAAGCGCCACCCGTTAAGACAATACCAGATGACAGTACTTCCTCATATCCAGTTTCACGGATAGCTTGTTGAACCAATGAAAATATTTCTTCTACTCGCGGCTCAATGACACCCGCTAGGGCTTGCTTACTCAAGCGCCGTGGCCCTCGATCTCCTAAACCCGGTACTTCCACCTCTGATTCAGGATCGGTCAACAGTTGCTTTGCGCAACCGCTTTCAACCTTAATATCTTCTGCATCTTTCGTAGGTGTACGAAGAGCCATTGCAATATCACTGGTGATTAAATCACCCGCAATTGGAATAACGGCCGTATGGCGAATTGCACCGCCTGTAAACACGGCAACATCTGTCGTACCAGCGCCAATATCGACGAGTACGACACCCAATTCACGTTCGTCGTTAGTCAGAACTGCCAGATTTGAGGCCATAGGGTTCAGCATCAAGTGCTCAACCTCTAAACCACAGCGATGAACACACTTAATAATATTTTCTGCTGCGCTTTGAGCACCTGTGACTATATGAACTTTAGCTTCTAAGCGGATACCACTCATGCCAATTGGATCTTTTACATCCTGTCCATCAATCACAAATTCCTGCGATTCAACCAATAGCAAACGCTGATCGTTAGAAATATTAATGGCAGTGGCAGTATCAAGCACGCGCTTGACATCAGAGCGGCTGACCTCTTTGTCTTTGATGGCTACCATACCACTAGAGTTGATACCGCGAATGTGACTGCCAGTTATACCCGTATAGACCCGGCCGATTTTGCAATCGGCCATCAATTCCGCTTCTCTGAGGGCTTGCTGAATGCTTTGGACAGTTGCATCAATATTCACGACAACGCCGCGCTTCAAACCATTACTAGGTGACACACCAAAACCAGCAATTTTGAGTAGCCCACCCGGCAAAACCTCGGCCACGACGACCATGATTTTGGAGGTACCGATATCAAGGCCAACTACTAAATCTTTGTATTCTTTTGCCATTTTTTTACTTTTTTAATGATGCATTAAAGACCGTTAAATCCAAAGTGCTGACGCCATGCATGCGCAAAGCGTAGCCGTCTGTGTGGCGTAAATCTACATATTGAATATCAATCAATTTTTTATTTAATTTAGTCAACATCATCTCCGCACCCACAGCAAACTTAGTAACTCGACCTATGACATCACTAGTGTTGCCACGTCCCAACTCAATATGTGCACCGCCATCCATAGTTGCAATCCAACTTCCGCGCGCATTTAACTCTAAATTTTTTAAACTATTTTTTAACGGACTTAAAGCACTTGAAACGTTTTTGTACATATCCAACATCAGCTTCCCCGCCCCCTCTGGCCCAGTCAATTGAGGTAGTGATTCATATTCATCAGCGTTTGCCTCAAATATTGTGCCAATGTCATCTACCAGCTTCATGTCCTCACGCGCTCCCCATATAGCCTTTGGCTTGTACTCACTTAGTCTCACTTCTATCTGGTTTGGGTAAACACGCTTCACGACAGCATGGTTTATCCAAGGCGTAGATTCAAATATTCTTTTTGTATTTGTTAAATCTATGCTATAAAAATTTCCATTTATATTATTAGTGACAATATTTCGTATTGATGTAACATCACTATGAGCAATATTTCCTTTGATTTTTATAGCATCAAAATTTTGATTGTTGTTTTTTATGACATATTGGAATCCACTTAGAACAATTAGGATAATAAACAATCCGAATAGCACGGTCGTCAACCCGTTGACAAATTTTATGTCAGCAGGCATTTCTAATGTACTGGCTATTGATTTCATTTTTACGCAATTACTTTTGTATTGTAAATATTTTTATAATCCAATGACGCGGTTGCGAGTACTTTTAGGCATAAATTTTCAAAACTTAGTCCGTAATGTAAAGCCGACATAGGGGAGAGAGAGTGCCCAGTCATGCCTGGTGCAGTATTTATTTCTAACAAATATGGTTTTCTTGTTGCACCATCAATCATGACATCTAACCGCGCCCAACCACGGCCACAAATTGCATCAAATGCCTTTATGACTAAAGCTTGAATTTTTCTTTCTTCATCATTAGGTAATTCACATGGGATAATATACTTAGTATCATTTGTGAAATATTTATTTTGATAATCATACTTGCCGCTTGGTGCAACTATTTTTATAATTGGCAATGCTTGAATATTTTGCGAAAGATTCAAAACTGTGCAAGTTATCTCATCACCACTAATAAATTGTTCACAAATAATTTTGGAATCTTGCATTTCAGCTAATTTGAATGCAGCTTCACATTGCTGACTTGAGGTTACCTTTGTGATTCCTATAGATGATCCTTCAAGTGCAGGCTTGACAATCATAGGGGCATTTAACGTCATGAATGCCTTTAATGTTTCAGCAATATTAGACACTTCTACCCATGAAGGTGTCGGTAAACCCTTGGCTTGCCATATATTTTTGGTCATTATTTTGTTCATGGCAATACTAGAAGCCATAACACCAGAACCTGTGTAGGGTATCCCTAATATCTCCAAGGCACCTTGGATGGTTCCATCTTCACCATACCGACCATGCAATGCAATAAAGCAACGGCTAAAATTTTCAGTTTTCAATAGTAATAAGTCTTTTTCTGCTGGATCGAATGCGTATGCATCAACGCCTTGCGACACCAAAGCTTTCAATACTGCATTGCCAGACATTAAAGAAATATCTCTCTCGGCAGATCGACCACCCATGAGTACGGCAACTTTACCGAACTGTTTAATTAGTTCAACTTGATCATTCATTTTTATATTTAAATTAGTTTATTTTTTACAATTTAATTTATTTTAATAAACTGATGATATTTTTAGGTGTTCCACTGATTGAACCAGCACCCATACACAAAACAACATCTTCATTTTGAATAATGTCTAATATTTCCTGGGCCATATTTTGAATGTCATCAACAAATATAGGTTCAATTTTGCAATTCAAACGAATGGCTCTACACAGTGAGCGACTATCCGCACCTACTATTTTTGCCTCTCCAGCTGCGTACACTTCGGAAAGCAAAATCGCATCTACTGATGCCATAACTTTGATAAAGTCTTCAAAGCAATCGCGCGTTCTGCTGTAACGGTGAGGTTGAAAAGCCAATACCAAACGTCGACCAGGATAGGCGCCTCTAGCCGCTTCAATGGTTGCTTTCATTTCTACAGGGTGGTGACCATAGTCGTCTACAAGTGTAAATGAACTACCGTCACTAGTTGTAAATTCGCCATATTTTTGAAATCTGCGATCAACACCTTTAAATTGGGCTAACGCTTTTTGAATCGATGTTTGATTAATTTCTAATTCCAGTGCAACCGCTATGGCTGCTAGTGCATTTTTAACGTTGTGTAAGCCTGGTAAATTCAGTTCGATTGCAAATGCTTTTTGCGAACTATCATCTTTTAAACAAACGTTAAAAAACATTCTCCCATTCACAGCTCTTATATCAACAGCACGAATTTGCGCTTCCTCGACAAGTCCGTATGTGATTACTGGTCTAGCAATTTCAGGAATAATCTCATTAACAGCGTCGTCGTCAACACAGACGATCGCGGCTCCATAAAACGGCATGCGATGTAAAAAATCGACGAATGATGATTTTAATTTTTGAAAATCATGACCGTATGTTTCCATATGATCTTCATCGATATTCGTGACAACCGCCATGACTGGCAATAAATTTAAAAACGAAGCGTCAGACTCGTCTGCTTCAACAACAATATAATCTCCACTGCCTAATTTTGCATTTGCGTCGGCACTGTTTAAACGACCGCCAATGACGAAAGTAGGATCAAGTCCCGCTTCAGCTAAAACACTAGCAACCAAGCTAGTGGTCGTCGTTTTCCCATGAGTTCCTGCAATAGCAATCCCTTGCTTCATGCGCATTAATTCAGCCAGCATCACTGCGCGCGGAACAACAGGAATATTTAAGCGTTTAGCTTCTAACACTTCTGGATTGTCTTGTTTGACAGCGGAAGAAATAACAACTACATCGACATTTTGCAAGTTATTTGCAAAGTGTCCAACATAGGTCTTGATGCCAAGTTGAGCTAGTCTTCTCAAAACAGTACCATCTGCCATATCAGAGCCACTGACTGAGTAGTTCAAATTTTGAAGAACCTCAGCAATTCCGGACATGCCTACACCACCTATGCCAATAAAATGGATGCGGTTTACAGCGTGCTTCATTTAATTAACTCCTCGCATGCATCAACAACCATATTCACAGTATTAGGTATATATAATTTTTTTGACTCTTTGGCTTTTTTTAACAAGATATCTCGATCCATTTTCAATATTTCATTAGCCATTTTTTTCGGTGTTAAATCTCTCTGCGGTTGCAACCATGCTGCGTCACTTTTCACCAAGTACATTGCATTTTGTGTTTGATGATCATCAACTGCAGTAGGTAATGGCACAAACATAGCTGCAGCACCGACTGCAGCAATCTCTGTGACCGTGCTCGCACCCGCACGGCAAATGATGAGGTCTGCATCAGCAAAAGCTTTTGCTGTATTGTCAATGAATGGCACCACAGTTGCTTCCACGTTCAAGCTTGCATATAAATTTTTCAGATCAGAATATTGATTTTTACCGCTTTGATGCGTGACGCAAGGCCGATTTTCCAAATCAATTAATTTAATTGCTTGTGGGACCGTTTCATTTAAAAACTTTGCCCCCAAACTTCCACCAATAATTAATATCCGTAATGATCCTTTACGATTTGCGAAACGGACGGCTGGTTCGTCGATAGTGAGGAATTCAGCACGTAATGGATTTCCAGTGACAACCGCTTTTTTCAAAACATTTGGAAATGCAGTAAAAACATTTTTAGTCAGACTGGCTAGAACCTTATTGCTAAGCCCAATAATTGAGTTTTGTTCATGGATGGCCAAACTTTTACCCATAAATTTAGCAGCCAAACCCGTTGGTAATGTTACATAACCACCAAAGCCAATCACCAAATTTGGTTTTGTTTTAGCAATAATAGCTCCGCATTCAAAAATAGCTTTAATCAGTTTGAACGGCATGAGCAGCCAAGTTACAAATCCTTTACCTCTGGTACCACCAAATTCAATACTATCGAGATGAAAATTCTTTTCTTTGACGAGCCGATTTTCCATGCCAGCCTTAGTACCTAACCAAGATACATTCCAACCTCTACTTCTTAATGCTTCAGCAATGGCCAAGCCAGGAAATATGTGCCCTCCCGTGCCTGCAGCTGCAATCAGCACACGCTTTGATGTTTGTCCATTCATGGCGCTCACTCTCGACCTCCACGCATCAGGAGTTTATTTTCATAATCAATGCGTAACACTAAGGATAGCGCCAATGCATTAAATAGAATTGCCGTGCCTCCATAGCTCATCAAAGGTAAGGTAAGACCCTTTGTTGGCAATGCCCCCAAATTAACACCAATATTGATAAATGCTTGGAAACCTAACCATATGGCAACACCCTGAGCAACCAATCCTGGAAAGAGTCGATCCAAAGCAATCGCTTGCCTACCTATATGCATGATTCTTCGTGTAAGCCATAGAAATAAACCTATAACGATGGCAACACCTAGAAGTCCGAATTCTTCCCCTATAACTGCAAGCAAAAAGTCCGTGTGTGCTTCAGGCAGCCAATGCAATTTTTCTATGCTTCCTCCAAGACCGACGCCAAAGATCTCCCCTCTCCCAAAAGCAATAAGAGAGTGTGACAACTGATAACCCTTGCCTAAAGTGTGCTCAGCATTCCATGGATCTAAGTATGCAAAAATTCTTTCTCTGCGCCACTCACTACTGGCAATCATGGTACCAAATGCCAACACAATCAAAGTTGCGATTAGAAAGAACATACGTGCATTTACACCGCCAAGAAACAATATTCCCATCGCAATAACAGCGATGACCATAAATGCACCCATATCAGGCTCAGCTAACAATAGCAACCCAACTACGAGTACAGCAATGCCAATTGGAATAACAGCTACGAAAAATCGTTCTTTAATATCCATTTTTCTCACCATGTAGTCTGCCACATAGAGCAGCATGGCAAATTTCACAAACTCGGAAGGTTGAAAGCTGATGAAACCCAGTGGTATCCAGCGACGTGCCCCATTCACTACGCGGCCCACATGGGGAATCAAAACGGCGATGAGCAGCAACAAGGACACGACAAATAGCCAAGGTGCAACTTTTTCCCATAGAGCTAAAGGAACCTGAAATGCAACCGCGCTAACAATGCAGGCTAAGAAAATAAAGAATGCATGCCGGTAGAAGAAATATGTTCCCGTTAAATTTGCAAATCTTGGATTGTCTGGCATAGCTATAGAAGCAGAATAGACCATCACCATACCAAAAATAAGCAATACAAAAATGACCCAAATCAGAGTCATGTCCAACTTAAATGAGACCTTTGCATCGTAATGTTTAACCGCACTATTTTGATATGCTTTTGAGTCAGGTTTACGCTTACTCAAAATACCAAATATTGATTGGCCTGAGTTCAATTTCAAGAAATTTTGAAATATCGCTGTCATAGCGCTACGCCTTCGTCTAGCTGTAATGCACGCTTCTTGTCTAACGCTATCACTTCCGTGTGGAATTCACGACCACGATGCTCGTAGTTATCAAACATATCCAAGCTGGCACATGCTGGCGATAAAAGTACAGCATCTCCATTCTGAGAGAATTTCTCAGCCGCTAATACTGCTTGTGCCATAGAATCAACCGATGCTTTTGGCACATCGACCTGCTTCAAAATATCAGCAATGATGGTCTTATCTTTACCGATAAAGACGACAGCTCTAGCAAACCTACTTACGACGTCTATGAGCGGTGAAAAATCTTGGCCTTTACCATCGCCCCCTAATATCACCACTATTTTTCGAGCAATACCCAGCCCTGAAATAGCGGCAACGGTCGCGCCAACATTGGTGCCTTTGCTGTCATCAAAATATTCAATACCATTGAATATCCCGATTGATTCAACACGATGCGGCTCACCTTTGTACTCGCGCAGGCCATACAACACACGAGAAATACTACAACCTACTGATTCTAATAAAGACAACGCAGCAAGCGCATTCAACATATTGTGCTGACCACGAAGCTGCAATGCATCTGTCGGCATGAGTCTTTGCATGCTCAACTCTATTGGTGACTCAATCAATGAGCGCTGTTTTTTTACAATAACATCATCAAAACTTGTGGCGCGGACTAACCAAGTCATGCCGTTGACTGATTCCAACCCATAATCACCTAAACGATTTGGCAGGTCAGTCCCAAACGTGCAGAATTTTCTATTTTTATTTATTTTTCGGGCACTCGCCAACATACCCATAACAACTTCATCGTCACGATTGATAACCATCATCGCCTGCGTGCCATACACATGCGATTTGGCGCCAATGTAAGAGCTCATTTCTTCATGCCAATCTAAATGATCTTGCGTCACGTTCAAAACGACGCCAGCAGTTGGCTCAAAATCAATAACATCATTCAACTGAAAACTACTCAATTCTAAAACCCAAACCTGTGGTAATTCAGCGCTTTTGATGCTTTCACTTAAAGTATCTAGTAAGCTAGGGCCAATATTTCCAGCTACAGCTACAGTCATATTTGCACAGGCAACTAATTTACCCGTTAGCGATGTGACTGTTGTTTTGCCATTGGTTCCCGTAATCGCCAAAACATTTGGTTTGTAAGCTTCTAACTCTTTCAAATCATGCAGGGCCAAAATGAACAAAGTCAGCTCATTACCAGTGCGTATAGATTTATCTTTAGCAATTGAGAGAAGTTCATTTATATCGGCCGGCTTGATGCCAGGACTTACCAACAAATAATCGAACTTAACATTTTCCAACAATGCTGGTTGAAACTGGCTACAGACAAAGTGTGCCTGAGGAAGCTCTACTTTTAACTGGTTCAACTGTGGAGGATTAACGCGTGAATCAACAACAGTAACTATTGCGCCATATTGCAGACACCAACGCGCCATCGCAAGACCGGATATCCCCAGTCCTAAAATCATGACGTTTTGATGTTTCAAAGATTTCATTGATACTGATTTTTAAAATTATTTTTTTATCGTAGTTTTAAAGATGACAAACCAACCAAGCACAACAGCATGGTGATAATCCAAAAGCGCACAACAACTTGCGTTTCTTTCCAACCGCTTTTCTCATAATGATGATGTAAAGGAGCCATTTTTAAAATACGACGACCCTCGCCAAATTTCTTCTTTGTATATTTGAAATAACTAACTTGCAGCATCACCGAGACAGCTTCAGCAACAAAAATTCCGCCCATGATGAACAAGACAATTTCTTGTCGAACAATAACTGCAATCGTTCCCAAAGCAGCTCCTAATGCCAGAGCACCTACATCCCCCATGAATATTTGGGCAGGATAAGTGTTGAACCACAAAAATGCCAAACCTGCGCCGGCCATAGCCGCGCAAAATATAAGCAACTCCCCTGAACCTGGAATGTATGGAAAAAATAAATATTTTGAATAAACTGCACTGCCTGTTACGTAAGCAAATACGCCTAAAGAGGAGCCAACCATCACGACCGGCATGATGGCGAGCCCATCTAACCCATCCGTTAAATTGACAGCATTGCTAGCGCCAACAATCACCAAATAAGTAAGTAGGACAAAACCAAATACGCCAAGCGGATAGTTGATCACTTTGACAAAAGGCACTTGCAAACCAGCTTTTGGGGGTAAATTAACATCAAATCCTGACTGTACCCATTTAAAAAACAAGTCCAGCACACGCATGTTTGATACTTCAGAAATACTGAATACTAGGTACAAAGCAGCCAGCAAACCAATAACGGACTGCCAAAAATATTTTTCCCTTGAACGCATGCCCTCAGGATCTTTATTAACAACCTTGCGCCAATCGTCCACCCAACCTATCGCGCCAAAACCTAAGGTTACAAACAATACAATCCAAACGAAGCGATTACTCAAATCAAACCACAACAAAGTCGATATAGCAATAGACAACAAAATTAACACACCACCCATCGTTGGTGTTCCACTTTTGACCAAATGCGTTTCCATGCCATAGCTTCGCACTTGTTGACCAATTTTTAAGGCGCGCAAACGATTGATAACATAAGGTCCTGCTAATAGTCCAATCATCAACGCAGTCAACGCAGCCATCACCGCACGAAACGTAATGTATTGAAATACTCTGAAAACTCCAAATTCAGGCGACAGCGTTTGCAACCATTGCGCCAAACTAAGCAACATGGGTGTTCTCCTTATTCTTCTTATTTTTATCTTCTTGCATGTCAAATGCAACGATGTGATTGCTGGCTCGTTCCATCTTCATGAAACGTGAACCTTTGACCAAAATGCTGCTTACGCTCCTGAGCTCGATGGCGACTGCCTCATTCAACGCTTCAATTGAGTTGAAATGTTCTGCACCCTTGAAATGCTTGGCTGCTTCTGCTGAGAGTTCGCCAAAAGTAAATAATCTTTCAATCTTCTTAGCTTGCGCGTACTCGCCAGCTTCAGCATGAAACGCTAAACCTTGTTCGCCTACTTCACCCATATCACCCATCACAATCAATCGCGGAGCTTGCATTTCAGCAAGTGAATCAATCGCAACTTTCATCGAATCAGGGTTTGAGTTATAGGTATCGTCAATCAAAAGAATATCTCTCCCGTAGCAATTCAGCTGCTGTGTGAACGATCTACCTTTAACAGGACGGAATGCTTGCAGCCCTTGCACGATGTCTTTTGGCGAAACTTTTGCAGCAATAGCGCAAGCAATCGCAGCCAATGAATTTTTAACGTTATGTCGACCTGCAATGCTTAAGCAATAGCTAATTTCCCCCAATGGTGTTTCAGCAACGACGTGCCACTGTCCATTGCCCCAATCTACCTTAGAACAATATACATCTGCCACTTTATTTGGCTCGCTAGCCAAAGCAAACGTCAGCGACTTTCGATTATCAGCTAACGTTTTCCACAGCTCACAGTAGTCATCATCTGCAGGAAATACGGCAACACCATCGTTTGACAAGGCCGATATGACTGAGCCATTTTCATGCGCTACAGCCTCAACGCTGACCATAAACTCTAAATGCTCTCGTTGGGCATTGTTCACTAACGCTACTGTTGGTTTTGCAATGTTTGCCAAGTAAGCAATTTCACCTGGGTGATTCATCCCCAGTTCAACCACCGCGATTTTGTGCCCTTCGTTCAACCGTAACAAGGTCAAAGGCACGCCGATATCGTTGTTTAAATTACCTATCGTGGCTAATGAAGCTTGACCCGCATGTACATTCAAAATTGAAGCCAGCATTTGTGTCACCGTTGTTTTGCCATTGCTGCCCGTTACCGCAATCAAGGGCAACGAATATTGCTGACGCCAGTTAGCAGCAATTTGCCCCAGTGCTATCTTGGTATCCGGCACTTCTAATCCATGAATGCCGTTTGCATCACAGCCATGTTGGGCTATGACGGCTACAGCACCTTTGGCCACAGCTTCTTTAACAAAAGAATTGCCATCAAATTGGTCACCGTTCAGCGCAACAAACAAATCGCCCTGTTGAATCGTGCGCGTATCGGTATGTATGCGTCCAACGATGGTTTCTGAGTTGCCGAATAATTTAGAACCATCCAGCCAAGCATATAATTTTCCTAGCGTGATCATGCTGCCACCTCGATGGAAACTGAGTTGCCTGACAACACCTGAATAGCTTGCTCTTTGTCTGAAAAGTAGGTTTTGACACCCAACTCGTCTTGGTAGTTTTCGTGCCCTTTTCCCGCAATCAGGATGACATCGTTTGGATGTGCATTTTTGATAGTTTGAGCAATGGCTGTCGCGCGATTTGATTCAATGACAACATTTAACTGAGACTTGAAACCAGCAACAATGTGACTCAAAATCAACTCAGTTTTTTCATGTCGTGAATTATCAGCAGTTACCACGACCGCGTCGGAATATGTTTGCGCCATTTCCGCCATCAATGGTCTCTTGCTGGCGTCTCGATTGCCACCACAGCCAAATATGCAAATCAACTTCCCACCACGTGTTTGGGCTGTTGGTCGCAGCGCAACGAGCGCCTGTTTCAATGCATCAGGCGTGTGCGCGTAATCAACCACCACCAAAGGCTTCGCATCTACCGCTACGACATCCATTCTTCCTGGAACCGCTGTTAATGATTTGCAGGCCTCGACACAAGCCGATAGTTCAATACCACCTGCTCGCATGGCAGCTATAACACCAAGCATGTTTGAAACATTGTATTTACCGAAAAATTTAGTTTCAATTGAATACGCGTCAACATCTTCATGAATCTTGAACTTCAAGCCATTTTTTGTATATTCAATATCAGATGCCGTGAGACGCGCCGGACGATCAATTGCTACCGTCCAAATATCTATTTTTTGACTATTTAACGATTTAACTAATTCCAACCCTTTAGCATCATCAATATTAATAATTGCAGTTTTTAAAGTCGACCACTTGAATAATTTTAATTTAGCACCCCAATATGCTTGCATACTGCCATGATAATCAAGATGATCCTGCGTGAAATTTGTAAATATTGCTACTTTGATATCTGTGCCATCTAGCCGGTGCTCCTCTATACCAATCGAAGATGCTTCGATGGCGCAATATTTAAATCCTTGATCTAAATACTCACGAAACTTCTTGTGTAAAAGTACCGGATCAGGCGTTGTCAAACCCGTGGATTCAACTGCATTTGGCACGCCGATACCCAAGGTACCCACCATAAAACATTTTGTTGATGCCTGAGGATTATTATCATTGACAGCTTGCAACGCCTGCGACAACCACCAAGCTGTCGTCGTTTTACCATTAGTACCTGTAATTGCATGAACATTTAACGCTCTAGCCGGCGTATTCATTGCCTTAGCAGCTATTAAACCTATAGCGCTTTTCAAACCAAAATAAGTGGCAATTTTGTCTTGTTCTGTGATACTTTCTAACGCTTCTGTATTTAACCCAGAATATTCTACAAGACAGGCTGCAGCACCTTTTTCTACTGCGGATTTAACATACTGCCTACCATCAACAGCCGCACCTGGCCAAGCGATAAAACCATCGCCCGTTTGAATATCGCGACTATCAACGCGCAGCTCTCCAGTCACTCTGGTTTTCAACCAATTGACAGCTTCTGCTGGATTATTGAGTTGAATCATTAAAATGACTCCTCAACTGCAGCATATATTAATTGTGGTTTGACATTAATATCTGGTTGCACACCTAATATGCGTAATGTTTGTTGCACTGTTTCACTAAATACCGGCGCAGCAACATCACCACCAAAATATTTACCATTTTTAGGCTCTTCAATCATGACTGCAACCACAATACGCGGATTTTCTATGGGCGCCATTCCTACAAAGAAACCCCTGTATTTTTTACTGGCATAGCCTTTACCTTCTTGAATATGTGCTGTACCAGTTTTTCCACCAACGGAATAGCCCATCGTTTGCGCTTTCTGAGCCGTACCACCAGCGCTAGTTGCCATATTTAGCATGTTGCGCACTGCAATAGCATGATTCGGTTTAAACACAGGTACACCTGCAACACGCTCACTAGATTTGGTTAACGTCAACGGTATGATTTCGCCATCACGCGCAAACACGCTGTATGCGTGCGCCAATTGAAACAAACTGCAAGACAAACCATAGCCATAGCTCATGGTGGCTTGCTCAATGGGCCGCCAAGTTTTATGAGAACGTAATTTGCCGCCAACAACACCTGGGAACGTTAATTGAGGCTTTTGACCAAAACCCAATTGGTCATACATCGTCCACATATCTTTGGGCTGCGTTTGCATCGCAAGTTTTACGATGCCCACATTGCTTGATTTTTGAATAATTTGATTGACTGTTAAAGCGCCTTGGGGATGTGCATCCGATATGGTCGCACCGCCAACTGTCATGCGACCCGGCGCAGTTTGAATGACGGTTTCCGGTTTCACAAAGCCGCGCTCTAAAGCCAAAGCAGCGATGAATGGTTTCATAGTAGAACCAGGCTCAAACGTGTCTGATAGCGCTCTGTTTCTCAGCTGTGCGCCATTCATGCCCTCTTTTTTGCTGGTGTTGTTACCAACAGGGTAATTCGCAAGTGCGAGAACTTCACCGGTCACCACATCAATCACCACAGCACTACCAGAGTTCGCTTTGTGCTCTACAACGGCATCACGCAGTTTTTGAAATGCAAAAAACTGGATTCTGCTGTCAATACTGAGTTGTTGATCTTTACCGGCTGTCGGCGGGCGCTGTTCGCCAATGTTTTCTACGACTTGTCCTAGCCTATTTTTAATGACTTTGCGTGAACCCGTTTGCCCAGCCAATTCATGGTTAAAAGCCAACTCCACACCACCCAAACCTTTACCATCCACATTGGCATAGCCCATGATAGAGGCGGCCGAATCACCCTCAGGGTACTTACGCTTGTATTCGTTGCGCAGATAGACGCCTTTGATGCCTAAGGCTTCAATAGCTTTAGCATTCACCTCATCGACCTGGCGCTTCAACCAAACAAAGCTCTTGTCCTCATCGTTCAGTTTTTGCGACAACTCTACTTTTGGTATGTCCAATAATTTGGCCAACTTAACCAGTTTGACATCATCAATTTCTACATCTTCTGGAATTGCCCAAACACTGGGTGCCAGCACGCTTGAGGCAAGAATCAAACCGTTGCGATCTAAAATTTTTCCGCGATTGGCGGGTAAATCCAAAGTCCGCACAAAGCGCACCTCTCCTTGACGTTTGAAGAAGTTGTTGTTGATGACTTGTATGTACGCAGCACGACCAATCAATCCCACAAAGCCAATAGCAATCACAGCAACGATAAATTTACTGCGCCAGACAGGTGTTTTACTTGTCAGCAATGGGCTTGAAGCGTAGTTGATACTGCGGCTCATTTTGCAGCCTCCACAGTCACTTCTGGCGTTTTTCCTACAGCTGGATTACTGATGTATTGCGTCACAGCGGGCGTGGCTGAGCGCATTTGCAGCTTCTCTTTAGCCAGCTTTTCAATAATCAAAGGCGTGGCTTGTGCACGGCTTTCTACTTGCAACGCGGTATGTGTCAGTTCTAATTTTTTAACTTCAACAGTCGCTTTCTCTATCGCAACAAACAGCTGTCTTGATTCATACTGAACTTTAACGATGTAAAGCATCGTCGCCAAGAGCGCCGCTAGCAAAATAAAATTAATGCGAATCATGCGGATAGCCTTTCAGCAACGCGCATCACCGCACTGCGTGAACGCACATTGGCACTCACCTCTGCAGCGCTAGCTTTAACTCTACCCAATGCTTTTAGTTTCATCGCTTTGTTAGATGCAACAGGTACACGTCTATCAAACTCTTCTTTTGAATGTTTGGCAATGAATTGCTTAACAATACGATCTTCCAAAGAATGAAAACTGATCACCACCAAGCGACCTCCAGGCTTGAGCACATCCAAACTCGCTTCTAACGCTTGCTGCAGCTCTTCAAGCTCTGCATTGATGAAAATCCGAAAAGCCTGAAATGTGCGCGTTGCTGGATTCTGGCCCTGCTCGCGAGTTTTGACCGTGTCAGCCACGAGGCGGGCCAACTGTGCGGTGGTTGAAATGGGGTGCCCTTCTTCCCTGCGAGTAACAATCGCTTTTGCAATAGGGCTAGCAAACCGTTCTTCACCGTAGTCACGTATCACCTCCGTTATTTGAGTTACATCCGCTGTTAAAAGCCATTGCGCAACCGTTTGGCCGCGTGTGGTGTCCATGCGCATATCAAGCGGCGCATCAAACCGAAAACTAAAACCGCGCTCAGGTGTGTCGATTTGAGGTGAGCTCACACCTAAATCCATCAACAAGCCCGCAGCACTACCATGCGACAAATCGCCTACATACTTGAAACCTTCATGGCGAATCGACAAGCGAGCATCGTCGATAGCTTCCGCCACCGCGATAGCAGCTGGATCTTTGTCAAAAATCACCAATTCCCCTTTGGGACTCAATTTCGACAAAATGAGTTTTGAATGCCCACCGCGCCCGAAAGTGGCATCTACATACATAGCATCTGCGTCAGTGATCAAGGCCTCTACAGCCTCATCCAACAGAACGGTGGTGTGTTGCAAGGACGTAGTTGTCATTGCGCAGAAAAAGTAATGTTCGCGAACTCAGCAGGCGGCACTTCCCGCATACTTTTCTTGCTTAAAGCATCAAGAGCATCATAGGCAACCTTATCCCATAGCTCGAAATAAGGCCCCATGCCCCGCAGCGTAGTCTCTTTGGATAGACCAGCGGCTTCGCGCAATTCTGGAGAAATCAATATACGACCCGTTCCATCGAGCTCTACCGTTGACGCATTACTTAAATACAAACGTTTAAGCGGCAGTGAAGACATCGGCAATGCAATAATCTTGGCACTGAAAGCATCCCAAGCGGGCTGAGGAAAAATCATGAGACAGCCTTCGTAATGCTGCGTGATTGTGACCTGCCCTTTACACAAGGCCATCAGCGCTTCATGGTGGCGCGTTGGTACGGAAAGCCGACCTTTCGCATCCAAACTCAATGATGAAGCGCTAAAAAACACGTTGTCCAAGCCTTAGAAGAATAATTCAATGAAACACAGAGTAAAAATGCACTTTTCACCACAAATATGCACTTTTTTGAACTATATCAGGAAATAATTCTTTGACAACGTATTTTAACTGAAAATATTTCAATTAAATCAAAGACTTAGAGAGCTATTTTAAAAATAAAAATAAAAAAACTATACAAAATAACGACTTACAGCAATCACTGAAAGTGGTGCTTTATCATGCAATAAGAATGTAAAAGTTGTAGTGTGAAAATACTGTTGAAAAACCAAACAACAGCGTTGCCACATTTATCACGCCAAACACGTTGTCGTGGCATGTTTAAACAAGTATCTGAACCGCGTTAATACGGTTAAATACGGTTTAGCGCGGCTTTTGAGTATCCGCGTTGAGATTCAAATCTAAGCGATCAGTTTTCCACCATTGCATGGACATCTGCGCTTCAATTTCATCTATTTTTTTAATTGTCGATGTTTTTTCACTCAAGTCAGTCAACATGCTGGTGTGAAAAAATCGCTGTTTCGGTTTGTCGTCATTGAGTATTTCGTTCTGGCGCAGCGCACGCAGCTTGTCGAATTCTCGCTTACGAATCGTCCAAGTTCGTTTGGCTTCCCCGCGCAGATGCGAGGAAACAGGCTTTAAAGATGCATTTTTTGCAGCCGCTGGCACAGCATCTCCATCTTTCATCCAGGACGAAAGAAACGATGAAGCTGCAGATTTGGCGTCCGTTAAAAAACCCATAATTGTCGGTTTAATCCCCAAACATTTTTTGTTTCAATTCACGGCGCTGCTGCGCTTCTAACGACAGTGTAGCGGTTGGTCGAGCCAGCAAACGGCCAACACCGATGGCTTCACCCGTTTCATCGCAGTAGCCGTAGTCACCCGCATCAATGCGCACAATCGATTGCTCGATCTTTTTGAGCAGCTTACGCTCGCGGTCACGTGTGCGCAACTCTAGCGCATGCTCTTCTTCGATGGTGGCGCGGTCAGTCGGGTCTGGCACCACGGCAGACTCGTCACGCAAATGCTCACTCGTGGCACCTGCATTAGCCAAAATGCCTTGCTTCAACTCAATCAATTTCAGACGGAAATACGTCATCTGTTTGATGTTCATGTACTCTGAATCTGGCATCGCCAACAACTCGTCGTCCGTCATCTCTTCAGCCGTTTTTGTTTTCCAATTGTTCGCCAACTTCGGGTTGTGCTTAGCTGCAAATTGCGGCGGCGGAATGATGGCGAGCGAAGGCACATGCGGGCCGTAGCTTGATTTGGCTGCGGTTGAAGCCACAGATTGCGCCATAGACGGCACGGTTAACGATGCTAATCTTGAGGTTCTTGCTTTTGACTGTACAGGCGCTGCAGGAGATAAATCTTTAATTTCAGGAGGGGCTATTTTCGACGCGATGACCATGGGTTGCTTTAAATTTGACTCTTCTTTGGATGGCTTAGGGACAGCTTTTGATTTTTCAATCGTTTTGGCTGACTTAACTGGTTTAGCTAATGCTGCGGAAGCTTCTGCTTTTTTAGCTACTTTCTTAGCTGGTATTTCAACCGCTTTGGCTGGTATGGCTTTAACAACAGACTTTGCAATAGGTTTGCTGATTTTTTGAGTAATGGCTTTAATGGCAGTTTTTGCCACAGACTTCGTCACTGCTTTGGGCACTAACTTCTGGGCTGGTTTGGCTGAAGCTTTAACTGCAGACTTGACCACAGGCTTAGCAACAGTCTTGCCAACAGATTTTTTGACTGGCAGAGAAGCAGGTTTTGAGACTGCTTTGACAGGCTTGACAACTTTCTTCGCAGCAACTTTAGTCACAACTTTAACTGCCGTTTTTTGTGATGTTTTTAGGGGCGCTTTTTTAACTGCTTTTTTCGCTACGGTTTTCATTCATTGCCTCCCAGCTAAGCTGGTATTTATTCAAATCAAACAATCAACTCACACGCACCAGAAAACCAATGCGTTCACCTTAAAACTACTTAGAATTTACTTGCACTTTGCAGTAGCATGTAAATATTCAAATATTGCCAAAAATCAATCAGCGCGCGGATTGTAGCTGTTTCAGACTGAATTTAGACCAAGCACTGCTCCATACCTTGCAAAAAGATGTCTTTTGGCAAATTGATGCCAATAAACACCATTTTGCTGCCTCTTTTTTCACCTTTTGCCCAGATAGGACCCAAATCGCTGCCCATCAATTGGTGCACGCCTTGGAAGATTACCTTGCGTTCCGTGCCCTTCATGTTCAAAACGCCTTTGTAACGTAGCATACGCGGACCATAAATATTGACAATAGCACCCAAGAAATCCTCTAGCTTTGCAGCATCAAAGTATTTGTCTGATTTGAAGACGAAGCTTTTCACATCATCGTCATGCACATGGTGATGCGCTTTGTGCTGTGGCTTGTCTTGACCAAAAAATGGCCCCAAATTGTCAGGATCAGCAGGACTGGTGTCGTGATGATGGTCATCGGTTAAGAAGTCAGGGTCGATGTCCAGCTTGGCATTGAGGTTGAAACCGCGTAAATCAAATACATCCGCTATCGCCACCTCGCCAAAATGCACGGTTTTTTGCGGAGCGCGCGGGTTCATGTGTTTGATGCGGTGCATTAAGGCTTCGACTTCTTCTTTGGCGACTAAGTCTGATTTGCTGATGAAAATTTGATCTGCAAAACCGATTTGCCGACGCGCTTCTAAGCGCTCATTCAGCTGCGTTTCGGCGTGTTTAGCATCGACCAGCGTCAAAATACTGTCCAGCAAGTACTGCTCGGCGATTTCTTCGTCCATAAAGAAGGTTTGCGCCACCGGGCCTGGGTCTGCCAAACCGGTAGTTTCAATGACGACGCGATCAAACGTGATCTCGCCTTTGCGCTTTTTCTCCGCCAAATCTTGCAAGGTCACCCGTAAATCGTCACGAATCGTGCAGCACACGCAGCCATTGCTCATTTGGATGATGTTTTCTGTGGTGTCGGACACCAAGATGTCGCTATCGATGTTTTCTTCACCAAACTCGTTTTCAATCACGGCGATTTTCTGACCATGTGCCTCGGTCAAAATGCGCTTCAGCAATGTGGTTTTACCTGAGCCTAAAAAGCCGGTCAAGATGGTTACGGGAATGAGACTCATGGGATTTGCCTAAAAAGAAGTTGGAATTGAAAAATAATGTGTGAATATATACAGTAATTCGCCTGATTATATGGCGATGAAAGGTCAAAATTCAAGACAAACTCAAGCCAAGTTCATGGCGATTTGTCTGTTTTAACTTGCACTTTCGACTTTACTTTAGCTCTTGGATGGGCTGCATCATAAGCTTTTGCCAAATGTTGAAAATCCAAACGCGTATAAACCTGCGTGGTGGCAATTTGGCTGTGCCCCAAAAGCTCTTGCACCGCCCGCAAATCGCCGCTGGACTGCAGCACATGGCTGGCAAACGAATGGCGCAACATGTGCGGATGCACAGGCACGGCCAAGCCCGCTTGCAAACTGCGACGTTTTAAGCGCTGCCAAACAGATGCTGCCGTCAGCCGCGTGCCGTTTCGCCCTAAAAACAAAGCATTGTTATCCGTGCTTGTATTAGAGCTTTTTTTATCGTTTTTTACTATATTTTTAATAGCATCGTAGGCAATAAATACGACGGCTCGCATCGAATTCCATGCCTCTAAAGCTTGCATCGCCTTTGCACCAACGGGCACAGCACGCCGCTTGCCGCCTTTGCCCAGTACATGCACCTCAGCAGCCTGCAAATCCACCCAACCGCGCGATGCTGCCGTCGCTACCGCGTCCAAACCCACCAGCTCGGCGACGCGCAAACCACTACCATAGAGCAGTTCCACCATGGCTGCATCGCGCGCCTCTAGCCATGGGTCTTGGGCTTCGTTTTGGTAGCTGGCGAGCTGCACCGCATCGTCAACACTTAGCGACTTTGGCAACGGTTTCCCGGCTTTAGGGGCTTTCACGCCTTGCACGGGGTTACTTAGAATCAACCCTTCACGACCCAGCCATACATAAAATCCGCGCCAGCCAGACAAAATCAGCGCTATCCCCCCCCTGCTACGTCCGCCAGAATGCATTTGCGCGACCCAGCGACGAATGTGGCTGTTCTCCACGTTGAGCAATTCAACTGATGCGGCTTTGGCATTGGTTTCCAACTTGACCAAATCCAGTCGATACAAAGCAACTGTGCGTTCAGCTAACCTCTTTTCTACGCGAACGTGCTCCAAATATCGCTCAACCAGCGGATGCGCATACGGCGCCCACTCAGTAGCAATACCTCCCCCAGAATTAGACGTTTCTTGCATCTTTCAATCTTGACAGCGCCGCACTCGCCACTTCGCCAATGCGCTCTAAAAAGTCCGTCCCCATGCCGCTGTTAAAGCGTTGACCATCTGGCGACGCCAGCACTAACAAGCCCAAAGCTGCGGACGAGTCTGTCGCTTTCAAAGGAATCAGCGCCAAAGACACTGCCTGATCTGGGCTTTCCAACCAAGTGGCAGCTTCAAATTTGGCGTTCAAACCGACAAACGGCAGCGTCAGTGACGAGGCAAACGCTTGTGCGTCCTCGCTCGCGCCGTTGGCAAAGTCTTCAGTGGCGTATTGCTCATCCACCGCCCACACTTTGATGGCGACTTGCGGCACGGCAAATTCATCTTTGATGTTGTGTGCAATCAACTTTGGCAGCTCACGGGCATCGGTTGCCAACAGCAATTTACGCGTCCAGCGTTGCAATTTGTCAGCCGTTTGCGTGTTTTCGTTGCCGTAGCGAATCATGTCCATCAAACCGCGCTCCAGCACCTTGATTTTTTCACGCAACATTTCAGCTTGACGCTCTTGCAGGCTGATGGCGCGTTTGCCGTGGCCGCTGTTGAGCTGCACGGATGAGAGCAATTCAGCATGGCGCTCAAAAAAATCAGGCGTGTTGACCAAAAAATCAGCAATGTCTTGCTCGGTGATCGGATTCAATTGAGAGGGTAAATTGGAATTTGGCATTTTTTCTATATTTATCAATGACTTAAATTAGCTTAACTACATTAGTTTTTCAAAGACATTAAGCTGGAATGTCGATTTCAGACTCAAAAACTTTGGTCGCCGGCCCCGTCATCATCACCGACGCATCGCCACCCGCCCAATCGATTTGTAACAAACCACCACGTGTAGCGACTTGCACGCTGGCGTCCAACAAGCCTTGGCGAATGCCAGCAACCACCGCCGCACACGCACCCGTGCCGCAAGCCAGCGTTTCACCCGCGCCGCGCTCGTAAACGCGTAATTTCACCTGACCACGGTTCAAAATTTGCATGAACCCGGCATTCACACCGCGTGGAAAACGTGCGTGTTTGGACACCAACGGGCCGATGTGCTCGACATCTGCCGTATCCACATCGTCCACCAACTGCACAGCGTGCGGATTACCCATAGAAACAATGGTGATATTTACTATACTTTTAATAGCTGATGAGGCAATAAATACGCCGGCTATAGGCATATTTGAGGCATATTTTTGTGTATTTTCACTCAAATCGAGCGAAAACACTTGCGCCAGACCCTTTTGTTGAAAATCCAGTCCCGCAGACTCAAACGGCAAACTGCTGGCCTCAAACTGCGGCGCCCCCATATCCACGGTGACTTGCCCATCCTTTGTTGCGCGTAGCTCAATCACCCGATTCATGGTTTGCACTTTGATAACGTTTTTGGTCGTCAAGCCTTGGTCGCGCACAAATCGCACAAAGCAACGTGCACCGTTTCCGCAGTTCTCTACTTCCGAGCCGTCGTTGTTGTGAATCGCATACGAAAAGTCGATGTCGTTTGAACCTTCAGGTGCAGCTCGAACTGACAAAATCTGGTCCGCCCCCACGCCAAAATGCCGATTCGCTAAAAATTGGTACTGCGCCACGCTCAAGTTCAAGCGCCCGCGTGTTTCGTCCAGCACGACAAAGTCGTTGCCCGCGCCTTGCATTTTGGTGAATTTGATTTTCATTAATTCGGTACTTTCAAGCTGCAGCCAGCATCGGCATCACTTCTCGCGCAATGCGTTTGGCATTCACTTTTTCTGCCATTTTTATTTCATAAGTCGTCTGCAAATTCATCCAGCTTTGCACATCACCGCCAAAATAGCGCACCAAACGCATCGCGGTGTCCACCGTCACGCCACGGCGCTCTAGGGTGATGTCGTTGATGCGTGAAGCAGGCACATGCAGCGCTTGTGACAGCGCATTGGCGCTCAGTCCCAAAGGAATCAAATAATCTTCGCGCAAGATCTCACCCGGATGCACGGGGCGCAAGCCGTTTTGCGGGGCTGGAATGCGATTAGTAGGGGTATTCATAGTTGCCTTTCTATCAATTCATGGTTCATCAGTGGTAATCAACGATTTGCACGTCATGCACACCATCAGCCGTCCAAACAAAGCACAAACGCCATTGGTCATTGATGCGAATGCTGTGCTGCCCCTTGCGATCCGCCACCAGCGCCTCCAGCCGATTACCCGGAGGCACACGCAGCGCCTCCAACACAGCAGCCGAATCCAACATCTGCAACTTCCGCTGCGCCACAGTCGCCATATTGACAAACCGCTTCACACGAACCCCAGCAAATAAGTCTGCCGTGTCTTGGTCTGCGAAGCTTAAAATCATGGGTAGATTATATACCGATGAACGCTAAACGGCAAACATTAATCTAGTAACCGCTTCAAATAATACCCCGTAAAGCTAGCCTCGTTCGCCGCAATATCCTCTGGTGTACCCATACCCACCACTTGACCGCCACCGGCACCGCCTTCGGGGCCCATGTCAATGAGCCAATCAGCGGTTTTGATCACATCCAGATTGTGCTCAATTACCACAATCGTGTTGCCAGCGTCGCGCAACTGATGCAGCACCTTGAGCAGCAGGGCGATGTCGGCAAAATGCAGACCTGTCGTCGGCTCATCTAGGATGTAAAGCGTGCGGCCGGTGTCGCGTTTGCTTAGCTCCAGCGCCAATTTGACGCGCTGCGCCTCGCCGCCTGAGAGTGTGGTGGCGGATTGGCCTAGTTTGATGTATGACAAGCCCACGTCCAACAGCGTTTGCAGCTTACGCGCAATGGTCGGCACGGTTTTGAAGAACTCGAACGCCGCTTCGACGGTTAAATCCAAAATCTGCGCGATGTTTTTACCTTTGAACATCACCTCCAGCGTTTCACGGTTGTAACGCATGCCTACGCACACGTCGCAGGGCACGTAAACGTCTGGCAAAAAGTGCATTTCGACCTTTTTGACGCCATCACCCTGACAGGCTTCACAACGACCACCAGCGACGTTGAAGCTGAATCTTCCCGCGCCGTAGCCGCGCTCTTTGGCTAAATTCATCTCCGCCATCAGCTCACGAATCGGCGTGAACATCCCGGTGTAGGTAGCGGGGTTGCTGCGCGGCGTGCGGCCGATGGGGGACTGGTCGACGTTGATGACTTTGTCGAAATGCTCCATGCCCTGAATCTCTTCATGTGCCGCCGGCTCTTCATGAGCACGATACAACTGACGCGCCACGGCGGTGTAGAGCGTGTCGTTGACCAAGGTGGACTTACCCGAACCAGACACACCCGTCACGCAGGTCAACAAACCGACAGGAAACGCCACGCTGACGCCTTTGAGGTTATTCCCCGTGGCGTTGATGACGCGCAATGCCTGCAAATCGCCCTGCGTAGCCAAGTGGTGGGCGTTGCGATCCGCCCAAGCTAGCGCCGCTTTGCTCGGTGCTTTAGCGTAAGCACTTGTTTTGGCTGGTTTTTTCAAAGCGGCAACTGTTTCCGCCTTCACCGTCGGCAGCCATGGCGTGCGTCGTTTAGGCACTTCAATTTTTAGCGCACCTGACAAATATTTGCCCGTCAACGACTCAGCATTGTTTTTAACTTCGTCAAACGTGCCCTGCGCAATCACCCGCCCACCGTGGACGCCTGCGCCCAAGCCCATGTCGATGACGTGGTCGGCAGCCACCATCATGTCTTCGTCATGCTCGACGACGAGCACGCTGTTGCCAATATCGCGAAGGTGTTTCAGTGTGCTGATGAGTCTGTCATTGTCCCGCTGGTGCAAGCCGATACTCGGCTCATCCAACACATACATCACACCCGTCAGACCTGAACCGATTTGCGATGCCAAACGGATACGCTGCGATTCGCCACCGCTCAGCGTCTCGGCGCTACGATCCAAACTCAGGTAATTCAAACCCACATCGTTCAAAAACTTCAACCGCAAGCCGATCTCGCGCACTACTTTTGATGCAATTTCGCCTTTGGAACCATGCATTTCTAAGGCGTTGAAATAGGCAAAACTCTCGCGCAGCGTCCAGTGGCTGATCTCAAAAATCGCTTTTGATTGATCGCCTTCTCCAATTTTGACGTGCCGCGCTTCAAGCCGCAGGCGTGAACCGTTGCAGCCCGTGCAAGGCTGCGAACCCCGGTAGCGCGACAACTCCTCGCGCACCGTGCTTGATTCTGTCTCGCGGTAGCGCCGCTGCATGTTGGGAATGATGCCTTCAAATGGGTGCTTTTTGGTCAGCTTTTTGCCTTCAAAGGAACCCGAATCCATCACATAGCTGAACTTGATTTCTTCTTCGCCCGAGCCATGCAGCACCGCGTTTTGCACGCTCTCAGGCAGGTTTTCAAACGGTTGTTCGATATCAAATTTATAGTGCTTGGCCAAGCTTTCTAGCAGAGCAAAGTAATAGCCGTTGCGCCTGTCCCAGCTTTTGATCGCGCCACTGGCCAAGCTGAGCGTCGGAAACGCTACCACCCGCGCGGGGTCGAAAAATTCCATGTGCCCCAAACCGTCGCAACTCGGGCAAGCGCCCACGGGGGAGTTGAAGGAGAACAGACGCGGCTCCAACTCGCTGATGGAGTAGGTGCAGACGGGGCAGGAGAATTTGGCGTTGAACAAGTGCTCCACCCCAGTGTCCATCTCTTGCGCAATCGCCCGGCCATCGGCCAGTTTGAGCGCCGCTTCAAAGCTCTCGGCTAGGCGCTGCTTCAGGTCTTCACGTACTTTGATGCGGTCAATCACCACGTCAATGTCGTGCTTTTCGGTTTTTTTGAGCTTGGGCAGATCATCAAACTCATAAGCCTGCCCATCGACCCGAAAGCGCACGTAGCCCTGTGCCTGCATCGCGGCAAATACATCGAGGAATTCACCCTTTTTCTCACGCGCCAGCGGAGCGAGGATCATCAGCTTGGTGTCTTCAGGCAGTGCCAGCACCGCATCGACCATCTGGCTTACAGTTTGTGATTGCAGAGCTAAATTGTGCGTTGGGCAATACGGCGTGCCTGCGCGGGCGAACAGCAGTCGCAGGTAATCGTGAATCTCAGTCACCGTGCCCACGGTGGAGCGCGGGTTGTGGCTGGTGGCTTTTTGCTCGATGGAGATGGCGGGGCTCAGGCCCTCGATCACGTCCACATCCGGCTTGTCCATCAGCTGCAAAAACTGCCGCGCGTAGGTGGACAAGCTTTCCACATAGCGGCGCTGCCCCTCTGCGTAGAGCGTGTCAAACGCCAAACTCGACTTGCCCGACCCGCTCAAACCGGTGATAACGACCAGCTGGTTGCGCGGAATATCGATGTCGACATTCTTCAAATTGTGGGTGCGTGCACCACGAATGCTGATTTTTTGGGCAGCTAGAGCCTGCGCTAAATAACGACCATTTTGGTCAGTAGCGGCTTTTTCTTTCTCGAAAGCAGCTTCGAAACTGGCTATGGATGCGGCAACGGTGGAGGAATCGGTAGAAGAATTCACTAAATTTCGCATCCCAATTGACTTAGGAGCGTTAAAAAGACAACCCTCTATGATAAACGCCTAGCGAATCTTCTGCAAAGTTTAGCTTTCCCCGTATTCAGTTCACAGACAAGATCAAGCCTGTGAACGCATTTCATTCAAAGCAGCTTTTGCCAAGAAGGCAGACCGACTCATATGGTGCTGGCGGGCATAGTCGTCTATGGTTTGCACAACGCTTTGCGGTCGCGAAATGTTCAAGCGAACCGGTTTGTTGCTCAAACGGCTGGTATCAATATCAGCCAACAGCCAGACACCGCCTACATAGTCAGGATTACGAGTTAAATCGTCTAGTGCGGAAGGCGAAGGCACGGGTGCACCGTCGTGAAAATAAGCTTCGGCAGCCTCTTGCATGGCTGCGGGCAGCTCCTCCCATGTGTCGGCAGCAGAGAAGCAACCTTCAAAGTCAGGAAACGTCACACCATGCGCGTGTGTCGCGTCGCCAACGTGGATATAAACGGGGTACAACATGTGTTTCGTCCTTTCTGTGTTAGAAGGCTTACTGGCTTTACAGCCCAGCCTGCTTCAAAATGCTTTTAGCCGTGGGCAGAGACAAATCTTTCTTAGGATGCGGCACCGTCACTTTGCCTCAACACCCAACCATCAGCCTGTATTTTTTTGATGATTGATTTGCTATCCATGCATGTGATTATCAACACAAATACACAACATTTGAAATTGCTATATTTATAATAGCATATTAGGCAATAAATACGCCGGCTATAGCCAAATTTAACTGTATTTTCGGCATATTCTTCACTCACCCACAAAAAAAGAGCGCCGCTGCGCTCTTCATCCTTCTCGCGTAGGTTGGGCTGACGCAGGAAGCCCAACACCAAAGGCCGTGTCGGTTGGGTTGTTCGGAGAATGTGTGGGATTTGAAGAGTGTTGGGCTTTTCAGCCCAACCTACGAGCTACGAGCTACGAGATGTGCCACTCGCCAGTCAAGTCAATGTTATCCAGTCACACTTTCATCAATCAAAAATTGTTCTTTATGCTAACTATTGTTAAAAAATTAGCATATTTGCTATAATTCAGACATGCAATGCACCATAGAGTTTTTCAGCCAGTCCTTAGAGGATGCGGGAGTGTAAAGATGAGAACTTATGAAGAAATGAAAGCGATTGCGTTGTCCAACCCTGTTGTTCGTGCTGAGTTTGAACGCATAGAACGCGAAGAGATGCCTATGCTGGACGCTATTTTGAAAGCGCGCAAAGAGGCTAAATTGACACAGGAGCAAGTGGCCAAACGCATGGGGGTGAGCACGCCAGTGGTGTCGCGCCTAGAAAGCGCGTTGATATCCGGCAAACACTCCCCCTCCATCTCCACGCTGAAGCGGTATGCCGAGGCGATGGGTAAGCGGTTGGATATTCGGTTTGCCTGATCTTGGAAACGCCCATTTTCTCCTGTACATGCTATTATTAGCATAGCAACATAGGCAATAAATACGCCGTCTATAGGTATAAAATACCCCTCTATGACGTCATTCCCGCGGAGGCGGGAATCCACAGGGGCGTGGCGACGGATTCCCGCCTGCGCGGGAATGACGGATCGTTTCAAGCTCACCCACTAGCCATCGTGGATAATGACGAAGTTCACGCAAACGCATTTACACAACTATTTGGAGCACTACATCATGGCGTCAGTCAACAAGGTTATTTTGGTCGGAAACTGTGGGCGCGACCCTGAAATTCGTTATTTGCCGTCTGGCCAAGCCGTGGCGAACATCAGCATTGCGACGTCTAGCCGCCGTAAAGACAAAAACACGGGTGAAAACATCGAAACGACTGAATGGCACCGCGTCACGTTTTATGACAAGTTGGCTGAAATCGTGGGTGAATATGTTAAAAAAGGTCGCCCGTTGTACGTGGAAGGCCGTTTGAAATACGGCAAATTCACCAACAAAGACGGGCACGAGCAGAATACTTGCGACATCATCGCCACCGAAATGCAGCTTTTGGGTGGCCGTGAAGGCATGGGCGCTCCGGGTGGAGATGAAGGCGGTGGCTCTTCCGGCTCAAACTACAACGCCCGCCCAGCCAGCGCACCACGTGCACCGTCAGCCCCAGCGCAGCAACGCCCAGCTGCCGCAAAACCAGCTGCCAGCGGTTTTGACGATATGGATGATGACATTCCGTTTTAAGGAACACGTTTCTCTTAAAATCGCTGGATGCTCTCTTTAAAACTCGAATTGCTCGCTGCTTTGGCTGCCGAGCTGGACAATTTACTCCCAGGCGCGGCTGCTAAAGCTGCTTTTGAATCCCCAAAAGTCGCCTCCCATGGCGACTTTGCTTCGACTGCAGCCATGCAATTGGCCAAACCGCTGGGTAAAAACCCACGTCAGGTGGCGGAAACACTGCGTGAAGCGCTACAAAAAACGGAACCGTTTGCACGCTGGGTTGAATCCATCGACATCGCCGGCCCCGGTTTTTTGAACATTCGCCTCAAACCCGAAGCCAAGCAGCAGGTCATCCGCGAGGTTTTAAGCGCGGCTACCCACTTTGGCGACCAGCCAAGTTTGGGGAAAAAGATGATGGTGGAGTTTGTCTCCGCTAACCCAACCGGCCCCTTGCACGTGGGCCATGGTCGGCAAGCTGCTCTCGGGGATACGATTTGCAATTTGTACCAAACGCAAGGCTGGGACGTTTACCGCGAGTTTTATTACAACGATGCGGGTGTGCAAATTGGCACCCTAACTAACAGCACCCAGTTGCGCGGCAAAGGCTTCAAACCGGGTGACGCAGAATGGCCAGAATCGTCTTATGCCGGCGATTATATTGCCGATATAGCTACTGATTTTATAGCAAAAAAGACAGTTTCTGCGGATGACCGCAGCACCACAGCATCTGGCGATTTGGACGATTTGGCGTCGATTCGCGAGTTTGCCGTGGCCTATTTGCGCCGCGAGCAGGATTTGGATTTGCTGGCGTTTTCGGTCAAATTTGACAACTATTACCTTGAGTCTAGTTTGTACTCCGACGGTTTGGTAGACAAAGCAGTACAAATGCTACAAGCCGCTGGCAAAACCTATGAGCAAGACGGTGCGCTGTGGCTGAAATCGACCGATTACGGTGACGACAAAGACCGTGTGATGCGGAAATCCGCACCTGCAGGGGAAGAAAACGCAGCGCCACAATACACATATTTCGTGCCCGACGTGGCCTACCACATTACCAAATGGCAGCGCGGTTTTACCAAAGTAGTCAACATTCAAGGTACTGACCACCACGGCACCATTGCCCGCGTGCGCGCTGGCCTGCAAGCAGCCAACGTAGGCATTCCACAAGGCTATCCTGACTACGTGCTGCACACCATGGTGCGGGTGATGCGCGGGGGTGAAGAGGTCAAAATCTCCAAACGCGCAGGCTCTTACGTCACACTGCGCGATTTGATCGAGTGGACCAGCAAAGACGCCGTGCGCTTCTTCCTGCTCAGCCGCAAGCCGGATACCGAATACGTGTTTGACGTAGATTTGGCTTTGGCTAAAAACAACGACAACCCGGTGTACTACGTGCAATAC
>JBEBJY010000015.1:0-45632 GCA_040079635.1 Burkholderiaceae bacterium
AAATAGCAGACCAGCGTTGATGTTTGATAATGCTACGTCAGGACCAAAAGGAATTACCGCCCATGCAGCCAGAGCTGGCATGATGGTCATGATAGGACCCAGCAAAAACAAACCTTTGTTCGCGGCAGCAGGAACCAAAATTTCTTTGGTTAAAAGTTTGAGCGCATCCGCGATGGGCTGCAACAAACCCAAGGGACCTACACGATTAGGACCTAAGCGAATTTGAATCCAGCCGATCAGCTTACGCTCCCATAAAGTCAAGTAAGCAACTGCCCCCATAAGTGGCAACACAACAACCATAATCTTTATGAGTATCCAAAGAACTGGCCATACAGTCGCTGACCACCATGCAGCACTAAATAAGCTCAAACCAAAGTTGTAAATGGCATCAATCATGCATTCACCTCATTTTGCGCATTGAGTGTTGATCTTGCATCTGCTGTCATTTGTAGTGAACTCGCACGTCGAACAATACCGTCGATTTGATAGATGGCAGCACTTACTGGTTGAATCGCGTTCTCAGTGAGATCAATAACCGAAGCGGTTAGATTGCCTAATTTTTCAACTGGGATACTACTCAAAGCCGTCGACTGACCTGTCAGCTTATTAAGGACATCTGTTGACGCGTCAAAATCAAAACCAGGCAAATCGAGCATATTCGCTAAAACACGGAACACTTTCCATGCTGGACGGGTTTCAGCCAAAGGTTTCACCACCGCATGGAAGCTTTGCAAACGCCCTTCCGCATTGACAAACGAACCAGATGTTTCAGTAAACGGGGAAATTGGCAATATCACATCACAGAAATCCATATTCGCTTTGAATGGACTCAAGCTAACGATCATTTGAGCCTGACCAAGCACTGTTTTTGCCTTCGCGCCAGCAGCTGAGTCAAACTCTGGCTCGTTATTTAGCAAAACTACCGCTTTCAAACCACCAGCCAACATCTGGCCGGCATTTAAACCGCTTTGCGCAGGCTGAGCCCCAGCCCATTGTGCGCCAACGGTATTGCCAGCCTCTGTCAAGTAACCAACAGTCGCACCTGTCTGTTGTCCAATCCAGTTAGCGAGCGCCAACAAGCTAGAAGCATGAGGATGGTGAGCAGCGGCGTTGCCCAGAAGTATGGCTTTACGCTCGCCACTGAGCATTGAAGCAGCGATGTCCTTTGCTGTTTCAGTTATGGTGGCAGCAACTGGCGCATCAATTCCTTTTGACGCAGCAACCGCAACCGCCACCTCAGCAAGCGCTTTAGACCAATGCTTAGAATCAACTAATACCGTATTAGCCGGCGTATATGTTGCATCTATTGCTATTGAATTAATAGCATTTACAGCACAACCTTTGCGAACAGCTTGTCGAATGCGCTGTGCAAACAAAGGATGGTCTTTGCGAATGTTTGAGCCAACGATCAAAGCACGATCAAGATTTGACAATGAAGCAATACTCGTGCCCAACCAGCGTACTTGCCCTGCAGGTGGAAATTCAGCGTTGCGTAAACGGTAGTCAATATTGTCGCTACCTAAACCGCGCATCAAGCCAGCCGCCAAGTACAGCTCTTCTAAAGTAGATTGCGGGCTGACCAAAGCACCCAAACTTGCAGCACCATGATCAGCTCTGATTTGTTTCAAACCATTGGCCACATATTCGAGGGCAGTTTGCCAATCAACTGTTTTCCACTCGCCGCCGTGTTTGATCATTGGCGCGGTTAATCGCTCTTCGGAGTTCAATGCTTCGTAGGAAAAACGATCTCGATCAGATATCCAGCACTCGTTGACTTCCTCGTTTTCCAGAGGAACTACGCGCATTACTTTGTTATTTTTAACTTGAATAATGAGGTTTGCACCTGTTGAATCATGCGGGCTGATTGATTTACGGCGACCCAGCTCCCATGTACGGGCACTGTAACGGAATGGTTTACTGGTCAATGCACCCACTGGGCAAATATCGATCATATTGCCAGACAGCTCAGAATCAATGGTTTGACCCAAGAAAGTCTCAATCTCAGCATGCTCACCTCGGTGAGACATGCCCAACTCCATCACACCAGCCACTTCTTGGCCAAAGCGAACGCAACGTGTGCAATGGATGCAACGGCTCATTTCTTCCATGCTGATCAAAGGACCAACATCTTTGTGGAACACGACACGCTTTTCTTCTTCGTAGCGCGAGGTTGAACCACCGTAACCTACAGCCAAATCTTGCAGCTGGCACTCGCCGCCTTGGTCGCAAATTGGGCAATCCAAGGGATGGTTAATCAGCAAAAATTCCATCACTGATTGCTGCGCTTTGATGGCTTTCTCAGACTTGGTGCGAACAATCATGCCTTGCGATACTGGTGTTGCACAGGCAGGCATAGGCTTAGGCATTTTCTCTACATCGACCAAGCACATGCGGCAGTTAGCCGCGATGCTCAGTTTTTTGTGATAACAAAAGTGTGGGATATACGTGCCAGCATTCTCAGCCGCATGCATGATCATGCTGCCTTCTAGAGCTTCTACTTTTTTGCCGTCAAGTTCGATTTCTACCATGGTTCAATATTCTTTAAATTTATTTTTTGACTTAAACCTAAATCTAAATATAGGCCGGAACCATGCACGTCTTGTGTTCGACGTGATATTCAAATTCATGCCTGAAATGCTTGATCATGGCACGCACGGGCATCGCTGCAGCATCACCCAAAGCGCAAATGGTACGACCTTGAATATTGTCAGCAACAGAGTTCAGCAAATCCATGTCTGCTGGACGTCCTTGACCATCCTCAATGCGATCAACCATACGCGACAACCAACCCGTACCCTCACGGCATGGTGTACATTGACCGCAAGACTCATGCATATAAAAGTAGCTCAAGCGCTGCAAGCTTTTCACCATACAACGGCTATCATCTAAAACAATCACAGCGCCCGAGCCCAACATGGAACCAGCTTTGGCAATTGAGTCGTAGTCCATGGTGCATTCCATCATGATGGATGCAGGCAAGACCGGAGAAGATGAGCCACCAGGAATAACTGCTTTGAGTTTTCGACCGCTACGCACGCCACCAGCAAGTTCTAACAACTTAGAAAACGGTGTGCCCATCGGAATTTCATAATTACCAGGTCGCTCAACATCTCCACTGACTGAATAAAGCTTGGTGCCACCGTTGTTAGGCTTGCCGCATGCTAAATAAGCACCACCACCATTTCGAATGATCCACGGCACGGCCGCAAAAGTTTCAGTGTTATTGATTGTCGTCGGTTTGCCATACAAGCCAAAGCTTGCTGGGAACGGTGGCTTGAAACGTGGCTGGCCTTTTTTGCCTTCAAGAGACTCTAACAACGCCGTCTCTTCACCGCAAATATAAGCACCAAAACCGTGGCTAGCATGCAACTGGAAGTTGAAACTGCTGCCTAAGATTTTGTCACCCAAGTAACCAGCAGCACGTGCTTCTTCGAGCGCTTCTTCAAAGCGATCATAGGTTGCGAAAATTTCACCGTGTATATAGTTGTAGCCAACGCTGATACCCATGGCATAAGCTGCGATGATCATGCCTTCAATCACGATATGTGGATTGAACTGCATGATGTCACGGTCTTTGCATGTCCCTGGTTCACCTTCGTCAGAATTACAGACAAGGTATTTTTGACCCGGGAATTGACGCGGCATGAAGCTCCACTTCAAACCCGTTGGGAAACCAGCGCCACCACGCCCACGCAAAGCTGACTCTTTAACTGTTGCTATGACTTGGTCTTGCGTAAGACCCTCACCCCCATCCAAGGCCAAAATCTTGCGCAAAGCTTGGTAACCGCCGCGCGCTTCGTAATCTTTGATACGCCAATTATTGCCATCCAAGCCAGCCATGATTTGAGGGTCAATGTGACGACCATGAAATGATGTTTCCGCGCCAGATGCAGCAAACTGACTAAGTACTTGAGCTGCGCTTTGAACGGTAGTCATAGCTGCTCCTTCACAGATGAAACAGCTGAACCACGAAGGCCATCAACCAATTGATCAAGCTTATCGTTGGTCATAAAACTGCACATGGTTCTGTCGTTAACCAGCATCACAGGCGAATCAGCACAAGCACCCAAGCACTCGCTTTGCTGCAAGGTAAACAAACCATCAGCAGTTGTTTCACCCATTTTGATGCCTAATTTGCTCTCAAGATGATGCAATGCCTTGCTACCATCGCGCAACTGGCATGGCAGATTGGTGCACACATTGAGCTTGAATTTGCCACATGGATGCTGGTTGTACATGTTGTAGAACGTGGTCACTTCATGCACAGCCATAGGTGGCATGCCCAAGTAATCAGCAACAACTTGTTCACTTTCAGTACTAACATAACCTAATTCTTGCTGCACGATGGCCAAACAGGCCATTACGGCAGATTGCTTTTGATCCGCTGGGAATTTAGCAACTTCTTTTGCAAATCGTGCAATCACCGGTCTATCTCCCCAAACACAATATCCATAGTGCCAATGATGGCAACAGCGTCAGCAATCATATGTCCGCGCGCCAATTCGTCCATGGCAGCTAAGTGCGCAAAACCTGGCGCACGTATTTTCAATCGATACGGTTTATTCGCGCCATCGCTCACCATGTAGATACCAAACTCGCCTTTTGGATGCTCAACAGCGGCATAAGCCTCGCCTTCGGGCACACAGAAACCTTCTGTAAACAATTTGAAATGGTGAATCAACTCTTCCATGTTTGACTTCATGGATTCACGGCTTGGCGAGGCTACTTTGTGGTTATCTGTGATCACAGGCCCCGGGTTAGCACGCAACCAATCAACACATTGCTTGATAATGCTGTTGGATTGCTTCATCTCTTCCATACGCACTAAGTAACGGTCGTAACAATCACCCGTCACACCAACAGGCACATCAAAATCTAATTGAGCATAAACGTCGTAGGGTTGGGTTTTACGCAAATCCCAAGCAACGCCAGAACCACGTAACATCGGACCACTAAAACCCAAATTTAAAGCGCGCTCAGGTGAAACAATACCGACACCCACAGTACGCTGCTTCCAAATGCGATTTTCAGTCAATAAAGAATGATATTCAGCAAGATTTGCAGGGAACCGCTGCGTAAAGTCATCTATAAAGTCCAACAGTGAACCATGTCTGTTGTGGTTCATGCGCTCCATTGATTTTGTATTGCGTACTTTGCTAGCCTTGTACTTTGGCATCGTCTCAGGTAAATCGCGATACACGCCACCAGGACGGAAATAAGCCGCATGCATACGCGCGCCACTGACGGCTTCGTACATGTCAAACAAATCTTCACGCTCACGGAAGGCATACATGATCATAGTCATAGCGCCACAATCCAGCGCATGCGTTCCAACCCACATCAAGTGGTTCAACAAGCGCGTAATTTCCGAATACATCACACGTATGTATTGCGCACGAACAGGCACATCGATGCCCATCATTTTCTCAATGGCTAGGCAATATGCGTGCTCGTTGCACATCATGGACACGTAATCGAGCCTGTCCATATACGGCAGCGACTGCATGTAGGTTTTACTCTCTGCTAACTTTTCAGTAGCGCGGTGCAGCAAGCCGATATGCGGATCTGCCCGTTGAATCACTTCACCGTCAAGCTCTAACACCAAGCGCAGCACACCGTGCGCTGCTGGATGCTGCGGTCCAAAGTTGAGTGTGTAGTTTTTTATTTCTGCCATAAGTAGTGACCAGTCGCGCTGAAGGCGATCAGTGCTGGCCTCCGTAATTTGCTTCCCGAATAATACGCGGGGTGATTTCACGTGGTTCAATCGTTACAGGCTGATAAATCACGCGTCTCAACTCAGCGTCATAGCGCATTTCCACATGCCCAGAAAGTGGGAAATCTTTGCGGAAAGGGTGACCAATGAAGCCATAATCCGTCAAAATACGGCGCAAATCATTGTGACCATCGAAAACAATGCCAAACAAGTCAAACGCCTCACGCTCAAACCAATTGGCAGAATTCCAAATCTCTGACAACGACGCAACAATTGGCATGCCATCGTCTTTGGCAAATACCTTCAAACGCACACGTTGATTCAAAGTAATTGACAACAACTGCGACACGACACAATAACGCGACCCCTCGTACACGCCTTCTTTGTACTCCGAGTAATCAAGGCCGCACAAATCAATCAACTGCTCAAATTGGCAGCCCGGCGCATCACGCAATAGCATCGCAACGTCAAGATAATCAGCTGCATCAACCACGATACAAACCTCACCCAACGAAACTTCGACGCGCTTGACTTTATCGCCAAGCACAGCTAGCAAGGTATTTTTCAATGTCTCTGGATTTACAGCAAATGCAGTCATCTCTGTTCTTTCACTTAAACACGCGCGATCGTCTGTGTGCGACGAATTTTTTGCTGCAATTGAATGATGCCGTAAAGCAAAGCTTCTGCCGTTGGCGGGCAGCCTGGCACATACACATCGACTGGCACAATGCGGTCACAGCCGCGCACCACCGAATAACTGTAGTGGTAATAGCCACCGCCGTTGGCGCAAGAGCCCATGGAGATCACCCAGCGCGGCTCACTCATTTGATCGTAAACTTTACGTAGTGCTGGTGCCATTTTGTTGCACAAGGTACCCGCAACAATCATCAAATCGGCTTGGCGTGGGCTGGCACGAAAAACTTCAGCGCCAAAGCGGCTGATGTCGTACCTAGCAACTGAAGCATGAATCATTTCCACGGCGCAGCAAGCCAAGCCAAACGTCATAGGCCAGAGCGAACCTGTTTTTGCCCAGTTAACCACCGAGTCGTAACTGGTGGTCATGTAGCCTTCTTTAAAAACGCCTTCAATTGCCATGTTTTATCCCAAATTGCCTGCCGTAATGCTCAACCAAGTGTTTATAACCAAGTTACTCCCAGTCCAACGCACCTTTTTTCCACATGTAAATAAAACCTACAATCACGATCGTTAAGAACGTCAGAACCTCAAGAAACCCAAGCAATCCAACCTCTTTGAGCGCCGCCGCCCAAGGAAAAAGAAAAGCAATTTCAAGGTCGAACAAAATAAAAAGAATGGCGATGAGGTAATAGCGTACGTCAAACTTCATACGCGCGTCTTCGAAAGCCTCAAAGCCGCACTCGTAAGGTGAGTTTTTAGCAGGATCGGGCTTGTTTGGCCCCAAGATATAACCCAATATCTGTGGAACGATGCCAACAGCAACACCCACCAGAATGAACAAGAGAACAGGAAGGTATTGGCTGATGTCCATTTTTGGGTATTCTTTTTTAGGTATTCTTTTTATTCGTAAGCTTTAAGGCTTCGAAAGTTTACTTTAAAAAACTTAAAGAGACTCAATGTTTGGTGCCGTCGGCGAGACTCGAACTCGCAAAGCTTTCGCCACTACCACCTCAAGATAGCGTGTCTACCAATTTCACCACGACGGCTGTTTATTTATCCAGAGAACTTGAGGTAACCATCTCCGTTTGGACATGGTTTGTATGCTCTTTGAACTACTCGGTAGTTTACCCCGAAACAGTCCAGTTTTTAAGGGCTACTACGTACAATTACCTGCTATTTTTGCAAAATCAGCAGGTAAATGACCCAAGCAAATGACTCAGGTCAAGAAGCCAATAAATTACTTCGTAGGAATCTGCGTCGCTGGCTTGCTTGCATCCACTGGTGCGGCAGGCGCAACAGCTGACGTTGCTGGCGCAGTGGACTTGTTATCTGGGATTTGAGCCGCTGGGGTTGCTGGCGCAGCTGGCACTGGAGCCACAACCGCTGCGCCGTCTAACACGCTGCCAGAGGATGTAGGACGCAAATTGCCAAAATAGGACAACGCCATGGTGCAAACAAAAAACACCGCAGCCAAACCAGACGTAGCGCGCGACATGAAGTTGGCGCTACCGCTAGCCCCAAACAAGCTGCCCGAACCACCGCCGCCAAACGCAGCACCCATGTCTGCGCCTTTGCCATGCTGAACCAAGATCAAACCGATCATGACAACGGCTGATAGCATTTGTGTAATCAATACTAATTTTAAAACGATACTCATTTACTTACTCCTAATTTAGTAGCAGCTTAGGCAGATAATACGCCAGCTGCAGCAATAATTGATAAAAAATCTGCGGCTTTAAGTGACGCGCCGCCAATCAAACCACCGTCAATGTCAGGTTGCGCCAGCAGCGTTGCGGCATTCGCCGCATTCATGCTGCCGCCGTACACGATTTGGATACGATCAGCCTGCTTGCTCGCCGCATTCAGCTGCGCACGCAACAGGGCATGCACGGCCTGCGCTTGCTCAGGCGTCGCGGTTTTACCCGTGCCAATCGCCCAAACCGGCTCATAAGCCAACACAATTTCGCTGATGCAGTGGCCGTTGGTATGAATCACTGCCGCCAACTGACGTTTCACGACCTCTTCGGTTTTACCCGCTTCGCGCTCTGCCAAAGTTTCACCAATGCAAACAATCGGTGTGATGCCCGCTGCCAAGGCAACTTGTGCTTTTTTAGCCACCAATTCATCGGTTTCACCATGATACTGTCGACGCTCTGAATGACCAACAATGGCGTAACGAACGCCAAAATCTTTCAGCATAGATGCCGATATTTCACCCGTAAAAGCACCAGATTCTTGGCTAGAGACGTCTTGCGAACCCAGTTCAATGCCAGTCTTGGTGCAAAGCTGTTGCATTTGCGCCAAATAAACGGACGGCACACACAAGGCGACATCACATTTAGCAGGCATCCGAACATGCATACCCGCATCCAAAGCCGCAACCAGGGCTGAATTGGCAGCCAAACTGCCGTTCATCTTCCAATTACCAGCGATCAATGTCTTTTTCATAGCTGCACCACTTAAGTTTTCCAGTCCAACACGAGTTTACCCACATGCTGGTTAGTTTCCATCAACGCATGCGCTTGCTCAGCGGCATTTGTTTGACTGGTTGAAAACACAGTGTGAATCACCGGTTTGATTGCACCATTTTCCAGTAGAGGCCAAACAGTTGTGCGTAAAGCTTGTGCAATTGCCGCTTTGAAGGCCACAGGGCGTGGACGCAGTGTTGAACCCGTTATGGTCAAACGCTTGCGCAGCACCATACCACCGTTGAACTCACTCTTGACCCCGCCCTGCACCGCGATGATGACCAAACGGCCATCTTCTGCCATGCATTCGACTTCTTTGGCGATATAGCCACCAGCCACCATGTCCAAAATAACATCAACGCCTTTTTTGCCATTCGCTTCGGTGATGCGTTTCACTTCGGCTGCAAAATCGTGCGTTTTGTAGTTGATAGCGTGGTCTGCACCCAGCTTGATACAAGCAGCGCATTTGTCGTCACTACCAGCAGTTGCAATAACAGTAGCACCAAGCGCTTTCGCCATTTGAATAGCTGTGACACCAATGCCACTGGTACCGCCTTGCACCAAAAATGTCTCCCCCGCTTGTAAGCGAGCGCGGTCAAACACATTGCTCCACACGGTGAAAAATGTCTCTGGCAGGGTTGCCGCTTCGATATCCGTCAATCCCTTGGGAATAGGCAAACACTGAGCGACAGGCGCCACGCAAAACTCCGCATAGCCGCCACCTGCAACCAAAGCGCACACACGATCGCCCACATTCAAGCCGCTAGCCGCCATCGCAGCAGCATCGCCACTGACGATGACGCCAGCCACTTCCAAGCCTGGAATATCAGATGCACCAGGTGGCACAGGGTAATTCCCTGTGCGCTGCAGCACATCTGGGCGATTGATACCACTTGCAGAAACCGCAATCAGCACCTCGCCCGCGCCAGTAACCGGCATAGACCGATCTGCAGGGCGCAGCACATCTGGCGCGCCGAAAGAGGTGATTTCAAAGACTTTCATAGTCATCTTTAATAGGCAATTTGGTCGGTAAATTTACTACGTTATATTTGCTATGTTTTTAATAGCGATTTTAAAGAGATAAAATTCGCTCTAGCCGGCGTATTTATTGCCTAAGCAGCTATTATTAATTTAGCAAAAATAGTGCATTTCACTCCCCAATTTGACCTTAATTTTAGTTACCCTGCTCTTGCTGAGGACGATCTATCAAAGCCTTCATTGACAACTTCACGCGACCTTTTTCGTCGGTTTCCATGACTTTGACTTTGACAATTTGACCTTCTTTGAGGTAATCCGTCACTTTTTCTACGCGTTCGTGGGCGATTTGGCTGATGTGCAGCAAACCGTCTTTGCCTGGCAACAGGTTGATCAACGCACCGAAATCCAAAATCTTGGTCACTGGGCCTTCGTAGATTTTGCCGATTTCGACTTCAGCGGTGATCTGCTCGATGCGGCGTTTCGCCTCTTCAGCCTTTGCGCCGTCAGTCGCCGCGATGGTGATCGTGCCGTCTTCGTTGATGTTGATTTGGCAACCTGTTTCTTCTGTCAAAGCACGAATAACCGCGCCACCCTTGCCGATCACGTCACGGATTTTTTCCGGATTGATCTTCATGGTGTACAACTTAGGTGCAAAGTTAGACACTTCGGTCTTGGCTTCGCCCATGGCTTCTTGCATTTTGCCCAAAATGTGGATGCGCGCTTCTTTGGCTTGCGCCAAAGCAACTTGCATGATTTCTTTGGTGATACCTTGGATTTTGATGTCCATTTGCAAGGCAGTGATGCCGTTGGTCGTGCCAGCAACCTTAAAGTCCATGTCACCCAAATGGTCTTCGTCACCCAAAATGTCGGTCAAAACAGCAAAACGGCTGCCATCCTTGATCAAACCCATGGCGATACCGGCCACGTGCGCTTTCAAAGGCACGCCAGCGTCCATCAATGACAAACAGCCACCGCAGACGGATGCCATCGAAGATGAACCGTTAGACTCGGTGATTTCTGACACCACACGCATGGTGTACGGAAATTCTTCTTTGGTAGGCAACACAGCAATCAAAGCACGCTTGGCCAAACGGCCGTGACCGATTTCGCGGCGTTTTGGCGTACCGACACGGCCTGTTTCGCCGGTGGCGAACGGAGGCATGTTGTAGTGGAGCATGAAGTTGTCTTCAAAGTCGCCAGACAACGCGTCGATACGCTGCGCATCACGCTCTGTACCCAGTGTTGTTACAACCAAAGCTTGCGTTTCACCACGGGTGAACAGGGCTGAACCATGGGTGCGTGGCAACACGCTGTTGCGGATTTCAATCGCGCGGACGGTGCGTGTATCGCGGCCGTCAATACGTGGCTCGCCTGCCAAAATTTGGCTGCGGACGATTTTGGCTTCGATTTCAAACAACAAGCCTTCAACAGCGACTTTGTCGAACTCAGCGCCTTCTGCTTTGAGGGCGGCCATGACTTCAGAGTAAGCCGAGCGGCAAGCTTGCGTACGTGCTTGCTTGTTGCGGATTTGGTAAGCGGCAACGAGTTTGTCTTTGGCCAAACCATCGATTTTCGCGATCATTGGCTCGTCTTTAGCTGGTGCTTTCCAGTCCCAGACAGGTTTACCTGCGTCACGCACTAGGTCGTGAATCGCGTTGATGGCGATATTGCCTTGCTCGTGACCGAAAACGATCGCGCCGAGCATGATTTCTTCGCTGAGCTGCTGCGCTTCAGATTCGACCATCAACACGGCAGATTCTGTGCCAGCCACAACCAAGTCCATGATGGAGCCTAAACGTGCTGTTTTACCTGGGTTCAAAACGTATTCGCCATTGACGTAACCCACGCGCGCTGCGCCGATTGGGCCGCTGAATGGGATGCCGCTGACTGACAATGCCGCGCTAACCGCGATCAAAGCGGCGATATCAGCATCAACCTCAGGATTCAAAGAGACTGTGTGTACAACCACGTGCACTTCGTTAAAGAAACCTTCAGGGAAAAGTGGGCGGATTGGGCGATCAATCAAACGGCTGGTGAGTGTTTCAAACTCGCTTGGACGGCCTTCGCGCTTGAAAAAGCTGCCTGGAATTTTGCCAGCAGCGTATGATTTTTCAAGGTAATCAACGGTTAACGGGAAGAAATCTTGCCCAGCTTTGCCTTCGGTTTTGCCGACAACAGTGGCCAAAACCACAGTGCCATCCATATCCAACAGCACAGCGCCGCTAGATTGGCGAGCGATTTCGCCGGTTTCCATGGTGACGGTGTTTGCACCCCACTGGAATGTTTTCGATACTTTTTTGAACATTGTCATTTTGTAGCTCCTGAAAAAACAAGCAATTCAAACTGAATTGCGACACTTCAGAGCAGAAACCATGAACACAATGCCATTCCAAAAAATCTTTATAAATCAATGACTTAGAAAACTTTTTGGAATGACACAGCTCGCATTCTCTACTTTCTTCCCTGAAACAAAAATGCCTGAGTTAATAGTACTAAGAAGTACTGACTCAGGCATGTTTTCATTATTTAAACAATGAAAATTACTTTAGCAAACTTGCTAAATCAAACTTATTTACGCAGACCCAATTTTGCGATCAAAGCAACATAACGGTCGTGATCCTTGCGGTTCAAATAGGACAACAAGCTCTTACGGCTGTTAACCATACGCAGCAAACCGCGACGACCGTGGTGGTCTTTGGCGTGCAACTTGAAATGAGGGGTGAGTTCGTTGATACGAGCTGTCAACAAAGCCACTTGGACTTCGGTGCTACCTGTATCGTTAGCGCTACGCGCATTAGCCTTAACGACTTCAGCTTTAATCGATGATGCGATCATTTTGAATTTCCTATATTTAAATTATGACTTGCGTTAGATGCTGGAACTGCGACTAACGTGCGCCTTGCGACATGCAAAGCCATTCGATTATACCCCGAAACGGGCTGAATGGCGATGCAGATTATTTGGATTTAGCTGCTGAACTCGCACTGCTGCCACCATTTCGCATGGTTTTGAAGAACTCGGATGAATTGGGGTCGAGCACCAAAACATCACTTTTCTTACTGAAACTAGCTTTGTAAGCATCCAAACTGCGGTAAAACTGGGCAAATTGTGGGTCACGGCCAAAAGACTCCGCGTAGATAGCAGATGCCTTGGCATCGCCCTCGCCCTTCACTTTTTGTGCATCGCGATAAGCTTCAGCCACCAAAATGTCACGCTGGCGGTCAGCATCAGCGCGGATTTTTTCGCCTTCAGCGCCGCCTGTAGATCGCAATTCGTTGGCCACTTGCTGGCGCTCAGATTTCATACGTTGAAAAACCGAATCAGCCACCGAAGGGGGAAAGTCCACCCGTTTGATGCGCACATCGACAATTTCGATGCCAAAGGTCTTGGCATCGTCTACCAAACGCTGTTGCACGCCTTGCATGATTTTGTCACGGTCAGTTGATAAAACATCCTTGACCGTTCGCTTGGTCACTTCTGAATTCAAGGCATCTTGCACGACTGACGTCAAGCGCTGCTCAGCGGTAGAAATATTCGCACCGCCTGAGTTGTTACGAATGAACTGCTTAGGGTCAGCAATACGCCATTTAACCAACCAATCAACCACCAAGTTTTTCTTTTCAGCTGTTTGGATTGAGCCAGTTTCAGGGCTGTCCAAGGTCAAGACCCTACGGTCTAAGAAAACCACATTTTGAAACGGCTGCGGCAGCTTGAAGCGCAAACCTGGTTCGGTGATGACTTCTTTGATCTGTCCAAACGAGTACAACACGCCAAACTGGCGCTGGTCGACCACAAATAGGGTGGATGCGAGCACCGCAACACCTATCAGTATCGACGAAATGATGAGTCCTAATTTATTCATAATGCTTGTCTTTTAATTTAGGGGGCTAACCAAGAGCTCAGCGAACATCGCGCTCACGCGTGCGGCTGGCATCGCGAGAGCGGGCATCCACCGTTGCTGTAGGCGCTGGTGCTGTGGCTGGCGCAGCGATGTTAGGTAGCACAGTGATGTCAGCGTTCGGGTTATTTGTCATTTGCATGATTTTGTCTAAAGGCAAATACAACATATTGTTGCCTTGTTTAGAGTCAACCACCACTTTGGTCACACTGCTGTAAATGGATTGCATGGCATCCAAATACAAGCGATCACGCGTGACTTGCGGCGCTTTTTGATATTCGGCTTGAATAGATTTGAAGCGCTCACCATCTCCCTCAGCTCGGGCAATGACGTTGGCTTTGTAGCCATCGGCCTCTTCTTTCAAACGCGCTGCCGTACCTTTAGCACGGGGAACCACGTCGTTGGCATAAGCTTGGCCTTCGTTTTTAAGGCGATCACGATCTTGACCTGCTTTTAAGGCATCATCAAAAGCCGCTTGCACTTGCTCAGGCGGTTGCACGTTTTGAATATTAACCGTTTGGATTTGAATACCCGTTTTATACCGATCCAGCTGTGCCTGCACGCTTTTAACAACGTCGCGCTGAATCGTTTCACGGTCTTTGCTTAACACCGCATCCATATTGCCACGTCCGACCACTTCACGGATAGCAGACTCGGCAGCTTTAGACACGGCATCATCAGGGTTGCGGTTTTGGAAAAGATAGTCTGCAGCGCTTTTCAAACGGTATTGAATCGTGAATTTGATGTCAACAATATTTTCATCTTGCGTCAACATCGATGAGTCTTTCAGCCCCGTTGCTTGCCCCGTTGAGCCAAGACCAATTTCGATGGAGCGAAGCTGCGTTAACGCCACGGTCTCATGGCGCTCAATAGGGTAAGGCATGCGCCAGTTAAAACCAGCTTCGCGTGTGCCTTTGAGTTCACCAAATCTGGTAATCACAGCTTGTTGGCCCTCTTGCACAATAAAGAAGCCTGTTCCTAACCAAATCAAGGCCAAAACGCCTGCAATCAAGGCCGCACCAATGCCAGCACTTTTCATGTCGGGCTGGAAACCGCCCCCATTGCCTGAACCGTTGTTGTTTCCACCATTGTTTCCACCGCCTTGGTTGTTGTTTTGCGGGCGGCCTTTGTTGTTTGCACCACCAAGCCAGCCATTCAGCTTTTTATTGAAATCACGCCACAGCTCGTCCAAATCTGGTGGGCCGCCATTATTGCCAGCACCACGTACGGGCTGGTTGTTTGGCTTATTTTCTGGGGCCGGTGTTGTGGGAGAAGAAGGTGGAAGTGGTGGCAGATCGGCGCCATCACCCGTCGGCTTCTCGCCATCTCGCCCCCATTTGGAATCGTTCAGGTTAAACATGCCTTGGAGTGCTAACTTGAAGCGCTGCGGCAACCCGACCACATGAAAAGTTCTTACGTTGATTGTCATAGCTCTGTTCTCGATTATTTTCGATTTTTTAATGGTCTACTGTTACAAACCGTGGATCATATTCTGAATTATCACTCGCATCTAAAGCATTTTGCACAGTCTTGGCTAAATGCGCACGCAACTCAGGCAAACCAGTACCCGTCTTAGCACTTACAAAAATGCGCGGTGTATCAAAGCCATCAATTTCATACATGTCGCTTAATTGAAGTGGTATTTGCGATATTTCAAGAGCATCCAGCTTGTTAAATACCAAGAGTTGCGGCACCGTATCCGCGCCAATTTCTTTCAATACCCGTTGCACTTCGGCGATTTGCTCAGGGTAGTCAGGATTTGCTGCGTCCACCACATGAATCAGCAAATCAGCATCAATCGCCTCTTGCAAAGTCGCACGGAAAGCGTCTACCAAGCCGTGCGGTAAGTTTCGGATGAATCCCACAGTGTCAGACAGCGACACAGAGCGCCCCCCCCCTCCGTCGGCATTGCCCAAATATAGCTGGCGCGTGGTGGTGTCCAGCGTCGCAAAGAGCTGGTCCGCCGTATAAGCGCGGGCTTTCACCAAGGCATTGAACAGCGTTGATTTACCCGCATTGGTGTACCCAACCAATGAAATATTGAAGGTTTGGCGCTTATCGCGCTGACGGCGCTGGGTGTTGCGCTGTTTTTTGACTTTTTCTAGGCGCTCTTTGGTGCGTTTGATCGAGTCACCAATAATCCGCTTGTCCAGCTCAATTTGCTTCTCGCCTGGGCCGCCGCGCATACCGATACCGCCACTTTGGCGCTCTAAATGCGACCAACGGCGCACCAAGCGGGTGCTCACATACTGCAATTTGGCAAGTTCAACCTGCAGTTTACCTTCGTGGCTACGAGCGCGTTGGGCGAAGATTTGCAGAATCAAGAAAATGCGGTCGTTGACCGGCAGCTCCAGCGCTTTTTCTAGGTTGCGCTGTTGCGCTGGGCTCAAAGCCTGGTCAAACAGCACCTCAGTCGCACCCATTTGCAGGGCGAGCAGCTTGATTTCATCGGCTTTTCCAGTGCCTACGAACAGGGCTGCATCGGGCGCTTTGCGCTTGCAGGTGATGCGGGCAACGGGTTGTAAACCGGCAGACTCGGCTAACAGCGCGAGTTCTTCTAGCTCACCGTCAAAATGATCGTGACCAAAGTCCACGCCCACCAAGACGGTCAGCGCGGCTTTAGGCTCTGACACAGGTTTGACTTGTACAGTTTAGTTTGCAACAACAGGCGCTGCTGATGCTGGCGCAGCTTGGCCATCGTCAACCGCCGCTTGGAAGTTGACCGCACGCCCTGGCACGATGGTGGAAATGGCGTGTTTGTAGACCATTTGCGTCACTGTGTTGCGCAACAAAATGACGTATTGGTCGAAAGATTCGACTTGGCCTTGCAGCTTGATGCCATTGACGAGGTAAATCGACACAGGCACATGCTCACGGCGCAGTTGGTTGAGGAAGGGATCTTGCAAGAGTTGGCCTTTATTGGTCACGATATGCTCCGTGTTCAAACGTTGTTATAAATTTTTCTAACTTAACTTGATACTTTTCTATATGCATCAAGGACTTGACATTACCACAGCTTCTAGTCACATTTGCTTTGCTGACTGTAATAAGCTGTGAAAATGCAGGAAATTCAATTTCATACTCACCTTAATACCTGGCTTAGACAATAAGGTCGATTCAGGATATTTCAAGAGGTGGTAATTTTGCTATACTTTTAATAGCTACTTAGACAATAAATACGCTGACTAGAGGCATATTTACACCTGGGTTGAGTGATTTAACACTAAGTCAATTGGTTTTAAACTTCAAAGTCAAAGCTTTTGCCCCGACGCATGCACCTTGAACTTTGCCGCCCTCATTTGCAAAACGATAGTGAATGCCTGCGTACAAACGCGACATGGCGGCTTCATCAGCCGCAAATTTGAAGTTTGGAAACGTTCGCGGCCCCCATCCTCTGTCGTTGTGAGCGTTGTCTGTGAACGACGTATTCGCGCCGAATACACTGCTTAATACCGTGGCAGCAGCGCTAGATTGGACTGAATGGCCGGAGGGATAATCAGGAAAAGGCGGTGTTGCTAACAAAGTTGGCACCCAATTGCTATCAAATACACCCTGCACGTACGTAACAGGCCGCAATAAATTAATGGTGTATTTCGTTGCCCAAGCAGCGACAAATGCATCCGACATAGCAATATTCAATTGAGCCATTGTTCTTGCTGCCTCTGCCAGATTGGCCTTTCTGGTTTTCAACATGTCGTTCGCAATAAATACCCAATGCCCTGCTGGTGTTGGAGTTTTACCCGGCTCATCAGCCCAATACAGCGCAAATTGGCGTTGTTCTTGGGTCGCGGCATTGCTAATTTTGTAAACTTCTTGTGCTGCTTTGTAAAACTCAGAATCAACTGCTTCAGAGTATTCGGGATGCGGGGGCGCATCACAATCTTTGACATTTTTCAGAATAAAGGGACGGTTTTGTCCCCAATACGGCAACAATGCTTTTTCAAAATCAGCTGCAGTAGCACTCCAACGACCAGGTCCACTAGGCGGTACATAATTGGCACGGTTACGTCTTAACGGCCCCCACCCTTCGTGACCACCATCGGTTCTCGCCCAAGTCATGATAGCCATGGCCATGAGCTTGCCATAAGATACTGAGCGATTGATTATTTCAGGCGTATAAGTATTTGGATCAAAATCTTGGGTGTATTTGAGCGGCAACAGACGCTCAAGCTGGTCAATTCGGCCTTTGTTTTGTGCCGTGGCGTTGCTGAACATCATGCGCGTCATAGTTGCCATCGATGCATTTGCCACAGTTGGCCAATGCAAGGGTTCATCCGGCTGTGTTAATGGGAGCGAACTAAGTTCGTTCAACTGACCTGCCAAGCTAGTGTAGCCGGGCATGCCGTTAACTATTGATTCATACAACGTCAAACCCAAATAACCAAAGGCGCGAGCAGCAACTGGTGGACTAAATCCAGGTGATTGCTGTGCGAGAAGAATGGAAAGAGACATCCATTCCGTCGCGACTGCTGAACTGTAGGCGTCTGCTGGGCGGGTTAAATTTTGCGCCTGTGCTACTGAAAATGTAGCAAATGAGGCAATTAAAACGCTGGCTAAAAAACGTTTTATCATATTATTGAGCTTTCCAAGGTAAAACACCCGACGTTTTGTCAATGGTGAAAAATGCATCTGCTGCGACCGTTTGCCACTGGCCAGCTTCAGAAAATGGCCATTGCACGCGGACTTTAACAGTGGTTGCAGCACCTAAGCCGAAATGCATCCAACCAGAGTGCCCACTGGCGTGGCCGCCACCCACCGTCAATTCTTGGCGGATGATGCTTTGCTTGCCCAAGTGCTTCATGGCATCACCAAGATCAACCTCTACCCACGCACCCACAGCGTCTTTATTGCTGCCGTTTTGTTTCAGCTTGAGTTGCAACCAATGCCCTGCAGTGCCCATTTGCAGTGGCTTGTCCACCGTACCAGCACCCAAATTGCGCCAAAGCTGCGCTTTGTCCCAGCGGTTTACAACAACCATATCCAACAGCCCATCACCATTGAAATCAGCCAACATGCCACCGCGACCGCGCCGTACGCTCGAAATATTGGCAAGCTGTCCTGCTTCAAAAAACCGACCATCGGCTTGTTGCAACAGCAGGTTATTTGGGTCTAGCGCAGCAAAATCAGGCATCGTGGAAATATTGCCTTTGACGATGAAGATGTCGGCCAGACCGTCATGGTTGACATCGGCAAACTGCGAATGCCAAGCGGTAGAGGGGTGAATATCGCCACCGACATAAGGTCTATGCGCCGTCACACCGCGTTTGTACGCGATATCGACGTATTCAGGTTTTGAGGCTTTGCCAGAAGCATCCAGCAGCAGCTTTTGCAGCTTGTTGTCCGCCATGCTGGTCAAATAAAGCTCTGGGAAGCCATCACCATCAATATCTTGACTCGCAATACCCATGCCCCAAATTTGCATAGGCTTCCAGCCCTGCGCTTCTGTGTACAAGCTTGGCTGCTGCCCAGTGGCAATTTTCCAAAGCTGCTCTTGCCCGCCTTTGTAAAATTCGCGGTCATTGCTGACGCGCAAATCTGGCGTGCCTTTGCGTCCCCAATCTGAAAACAACATCGACAAAGCGCAATACGATGGCTCTAGCTTGACCGGTGCAGCAAAGCCGTTACCGGAGCTGTTCGGGCGTAATAAAACGCCCGGTGTGCAGCTACCCCAAGGAAATTCTGGTTTGGTGCGGTCAATATAAGTGCCTATCGCAAACGTCGGCCATTTTTGACCCCGCTCCCAAGTCGCAGAAAACGCCGTGTGCCACTCGTTGCCTGTTTTGACGCCCCATTTGTTGGTTGCACGCTCAAATTTGCAAGCACCTAAACCACGGAAGACTTCAACCTCACCCACACGCAGCACCACCAAATCGGTGTTGCCATCGCTGTCTACATCCAAAGGGTACGCACCTATGGCGTTGGTCAATTCCAAGCCAGTGCGCTCTTCTTGCAGCTTGATAGCACCACCACGGGCACTTTTGTTACGATAAAACTTGGCTTTGTTCACGCCAGCGGTGACGTAGATTTCGGGCAAACCATCAGCATCACAGTCAAACGTGGCAACACCGCCGCCCACCATGAATTCGTCGTCCCCTTCAAAGCGGCTTTGCAAGCCCGCGCTGTCGGTTTCTTCTACAAATTTAGGAATATTTGGAGTAGCAGGAACTGGCACAGAAACTGAGGCAGCAATCTGTGCTAAAACTGGTGTCATAGCCGTTTGCAGGGCTATGGAACTTAGCAGAATGGTTTTTAATAGATTAGACATTCACCCAAGCTCCTAATTTTTCAGATGCAAACAAAGCATCAATGACTTTCATATTCAAAATCGCGTCTTCAACGCCATAGGGCAGGGTCATTTCGCCACGCACCACTTTTGAGAATGCATCGCCCTGCAAGCCATACATATTGCAAGCTGGCATGGTGTGCTTTTGCATAGATGAGCCGTTCAACGCGCTGCCATCATCCACAAAATAATCAGTTTCACCACCCAAAGGTGCATTGAACGGAATTTGAATCTCAATGCGCTTTTTAGTGCCAACCACTTGAACGCGCTGGTGCGAAACTGATTGCGTAGAGACTGTGAAATCTAAGCGTCGTCCATCGCCAAAATCAAGCAAGGCGCTGACGGTGCGATCTACTTTGAAGTCAGGGTCGCGGTCAACCAAGGCGATCACGCGTTTTGGTTCAGCATCAAACAAAAACCGACCAATCACAATGGGATAGCAGCCAATGTCATAGAGGGCACCGCCACCAATTTCGTACTTGTTGCGTATGTTGTTGGTGTCGCGGTTGAAATAAGAAAAGAACGCTTGCACAGTACGCAAATCGCCTAATTCCCCCCCGCGCACACGGTCTCTCACTTGCAGCCATTGTGGGTGGAAACGCACCATGAAGGCTTCCATAATGTGCACTTTGTCAGCCACTTCACGTAATTGAGCTGCTTCGTTGGCGTTGATGGCAAAGGGTTTTTCGCAGAGAACGTGTTTACCCGCACGTGCCGCTTGCAAAGTCAGCGGAATATGTAAGTCGTTCGGCAAAGGGTTATAAATAGCTTCAATCTCAGTGTCAGCTAACAAAGCCTCATACGAACCATAAGCTTTGGGAATACCCAGCTTAGCCGCCCACTCATCTGCTTTTCCGGGTGCACGCGAGGCGATGGCTCGCACATCGCAAAACTCGCTTTGCTGCATAGCAGGGATAACTTTCTCCCAACCAATTTTGGCGGTACTAAGAATACCCCACACTACTTTTTTCATAGCTATAAACCTAATAAATACGCCGGCTAAAGGCTAATTTTAGTAATAAATTAAATAATTTTAATGAATATACTTAAATAAACGAATTAAGTAAATTTTCTAAGTTTTCTTGACGACCGGAAACTGGGCGCGTATCTGCATTGCTTTCCAACACCCGTGCCGCCACCGCATCCAAGCTCAACTTGCCAGCCATGACATCGCCGCCAAAGCTTGACTTCCAGCCCGCATAACGGTCTTGACGAGCTTTCTCAAAACGACCGTCATTGATCATTTTTTCGGCAATCAACAAAGCACGCGCTGTCACGTCCATGCCACCAATATGGCCATAGAACATGTCTTCAGGGTCAATAGATTGGCGGCGTACCTTGCTGTCAAAATTAACACCACCCGTGGTGAATCCGCCTGCTTGTATGATTTGGTACATCACCAAAGCGGTTTCTGGAATGCTGTTTGGGAACTGGTCGGTATCCCACTGGCACTGCATGTCACCACGATTCATGTCGATAGAACCGAAAAGACCCATATCGATAGAGGACGCAATTTCATGCTCAAAGCTGTGCCCTGCCAATGTGGCGTGGTTAGCTTCGATGTTGACTTTGACTTCCTTTTCCAAACCATGCTTAAGCAAGAAACCATAGACGGTTGCAACGTCAAAATCGTACTGGTGCTTGGTCGGTTCACGTGGTTTTGGCTCTAGCAAAATCGCACCTTTGAAACCGATTTTGTGTTTGTAGTCCACAACCATGTTCAAGAATCGACCCATTTGGTCAAGCTCTTGTCCCATTTGCGTGTTCAACAGAGTTTCATATCCCTCGCGGCCGCCCCACAAAACGTAGTTTTCACCACCGAGCTTGAGCGTTGCGTCCATCGCTTCTTTGACTTGCAACGCACCGAGTGCAAAAATCTCAGGGTCTGGATTCGTTGAAGCACCAGACATGAATCGGCGGTGGCTGAACAAATTAGCTGTGCCCCAAAGTAATTTCATGCCTGTTTCTTGCTGCTTAGCAGCCAACACATCAACCATCGCGCGCAGGTTATTGACACTATCACGCGGTGTTGCGCCTTCTGGTGCAACGTCGCGATCATGGAAACAATAATAGGGCGCACCTAGTTTTTGAAAAAACTCAAACGCTGCATCTGCCTTGGCTTTAGCAGCCGCCATAGGGTCAGCCATATGCTGCCAAGGACGTTCAAAGGTGCCGTCGTAGCCAAACGGATCAAAGCCGTTCCAGCAGTAGCTGTGCCAGTAGCAAACAGCAAACCGCAAATGGTCTTCCATGCGTTTCCCTAAAACCATTCGGTCTTTGTCATACCATTTGAAGGCAAGAGGATTTTTGGATTCAGCGCCCTCAAATTTGATGGGGGCGACAGCGTTGAAATACGAGCTCATGTCATGTCCTTGATGAAGTAGTTGTAATTGAGTAAAAGTTTTTTGCCTCTAAGAACAGTTTTTCTGTTTTCTATTTTTTTGAATTATTTTGTACGCTATTTTTATAAATTTTTTAGCTATTTCTTATTTTTGAATAGCCTTCAAAGCCGGATAGATGACGCGGAAACGTTCGTATCTAGGCGCTAAAATTTTCAACTCTTCGGCATCTGGCTTGTAGGTTTTTGATATTTTTGGCGCCAAGCACACATCAGCCACGGAAGCACCCGTAGCTAGCCAACCCAGGCGTGCAGCTCCCAACGCGCCGCCAGCAGCAGATTCTTCATGCGTCACGATGTTTATATTCAGCAAAGTAGCCAATTGCTGCGCCCACAAGGCACTGCGCGCACCACCACCAACCAGCGAGAGTTGCTTCACATCGCAACCTGCCGCCTGCAAGGCACGCATGCCGTCCGCAAGCCCGAAACTAACACCTTCAATCACAGCATAGGCTAGTGCTGCAGCATCTGTGTCGTTGCTCAACTCATGAAAGCTGCCGCGCGTAACGGCATCGTTGTGTGGCGTGCGTTCACCGCTTAAATAGGGCAAAAACAGAGGTGCGCTTACGCGTTGCGCAGCACTTAATCCACTGGCTTGTGCTTCTAATACCGCTTCAGAGCTCGCACCTAAAAGCTTGGTCACCCACTGTAAACAGCTTGCAGCAGACAACATCACACTCATTTGATGCCAACGACCAGGTATCGCGTGGCAAAAAGCGTGGGTAGCACTAGCGGCGTTTGGCTGGTACTTTGGTGTCACCACAAAAAGTACACCGCTGGTGCCTAGAGACAAGAAACCCTCGCCTGCATTGACGGCACCCATACCAACAGCACTAGAAGCGTTATCACCCGCACCGCCTGCAACGACGATGCCAGCTTGCAAACCCAAGATTGCAGCGGCTTGCGACGTTAAGTTGCCACTTGGTGCGCTGCCCTCAACCAAACGGGGCATCTGCGCCTCCGTCAAACCTGTGAGCTTGAGTAAATCGTGAGACCAAGCACGTTTTTCAACATCTAGCCACATGCTGCCGCTGGCATCAGACATATCGCACACATGCTCACCCGTGAGCATAAAACGAATGTAATCCTTAGGAAGAATGACTTTGGCAATCTTTGCAAACACATCTGGCTCATGCTTTGCCAGCCAGCGTAATTTGGGTGCCGTAAAACCTGGCATGGCCAAACTGCCAGCAATTTGCGGCAACGTTGGTAACTCCGCCATCATTTCTTCGCACTCTTTGGCCGAGCGGGTGTCGTTCCATAAAATTGCTGGGCGCAGCACTTGGTTGTTTGCATCCAGCAAAACCGCACCATGCATTTGTCCAGACAAACCTATGGCCTTGACAGCTGTATATTGTTGGGGAAACTTGCTGTTCAATTCCGTCAAAGCAAGTTGAGTCGCAGTCCACCATGCTGCAGGGTCTTGCTCACTGTAGCCAGCGTGTGGGCGGGATATTTCTAGCGACGAGCCACTGACACCGATAACGTGATGCTCAGCATCAAGCAATAAAACCTTAACTTCTGACGTACCGACGTCAATACCTAAAAACATTCAATGCTCCTGAATTTGCGTAACTGAACTGCGACGCTTGAGCACCGGTGTTGGCACTGAATATTCGCTCATCTTGTTTTTTTGCGGAGAGACATATTTAGACTCTTCTTGACCACTAACCGCCGTCGCCAATGAGTTTTCAACCATTTGCTGCAGCGGCGCAGATTTCCCCACAGGCATAGGTCGCAAGAAGCGATGCCAGACCAATGCTGCCGAACCAACTGCAGCAGCCAACAGACCGTATTTTGCAGCACGTACAGTTGTCAACGGCATGTCTGCTAATTTCGAGTAGTTCGTCAATGTTGCAATTGCTTTGTCGATCATTTCAGGGTTGTTGACGCATGATTGACCTCCCAACACAATGGTACGCGGGTTAAACATGACGTCTAAGTTTTGAATCAAAACACCTAGATATTTACCCGCTAAATCTGTATTTTTCGCAGACTTCAAAGCGCGCGAGCCGATGAACGTTTCAGCACAGCCGAGTCTTCCGCAAGAGCAAAGCGGGCCGTCAATTTGCAAGGTGGTGTGCCCAATTTCGCCCGCCATCCCAATCGCGCCGACAAACAATCTGTCATTCAAAATAATGCCTGCGCCTACGCCGACATCACAACTGACAAAAATCAACGGGTCCTCACCCTCGCTCGTCGAAAACTCATACTCACTCAATGCCGCTGCATCAGCATCGTTTTGTAGATGGATGGGTACTTGAGGCACACCAATTTGAACTAATGCGCTAGAAATCATGCTCAAAAACGGCACTTCCCGCCAACCTAAATTAGGAGCGAACCTAACCATGCCAGCTTCTTCATTGATAGCGCCGGGCAAACAAACACCCACGCCAGACAGCAATAATTTGTTAACAGCGAGTTGTTTGCATTGCTCAAACACCAACTCAGCAGTTTGCTGACAAACGCGCGCAGGCAAGTTGGACACTAAGGGCACTTGCGCATGAGATACCACGACGCCAGTCAGCGTAACGCACACAACACGCAGGCATTCCACCGCAATCTCAACGCCCATCAACACCCGCGTTTTAGCATCCAACTGCAATGGCGTAGAAGGACGCCCCATGCCTTCAATAGCAACCGGCGCATGCGCTTCTGCCATCCATTTTTCAGCAACCAACTCACGCACCAATGCACTGACAGTTGATTTAGTCAACCCACTTTTTCGGGATAAGTCGGCTCGGGACAGACCAGACTCTGAACGCATCAAACGCAGCAAGACACTGCGGTTAATGCGTTTAAGTAATTGCTGATCGCCTGTGGTTTTCATGTCACAGCAGATTTACTGAGCGGGTCTGTCCGTTTGTGGTTTACCAACGGGCTGCTTGCCAGAAATAATCATGCCCAGCACTTCATCTTCAGTCACATCAGCGGTTTTATACATACCCAATGATTTGCCGTTTTTCATAACAACCAAGCGGTCGCTGAGTGCAAACACGTCATGCATATCATGGCTGATCAAGAAAATGCCAACGCCTTCTGCTTTGAGCTGACGCACCAAGTTGCCGACCATTGCGGTCTCTTCAGGACCTAACGCAGCTGTTGGCTCGTCCATGATCAAAATGCGAGCATTGAAATAAATAGCGCGAGAAATCGCTACCACTTGACGCTGTCCACCTGACAAACGACGCACAGGAATGCGCACATTGGTGAAGTTTTTATTCAAGCGGTGAAACACTTTACGCGCATCCGCGTCCATGCGGTGATCATCAAGTGTGCGCCATTTGGTCAACAGCTCACGACCTAAAAACAAATTGGCAACAGAGTCTAAGTTATCAGCCAACGCCAGGGTTTGATAAATTGATTCAATACCCAAATTTTGCGCATCAGCGGGCGAACGCACATGTACTTTTTCGCCAGAAATAACAACATCGCCGCTATCAATGGGGTACGCACCCGCAAGCATTTTCATGAGCGTTGATTTACCAGCACCGTTATGCCCCAAAACAGCGACCACTTCGCCGGGATACAAAGTCATGCTGACATCGTCAACTGCATGTACACCACCGAAGGCTTTTTTGATATTTTTTAATTCAACTAAACATTTTGAAGTATCTACAGAATTTTTTACGGTAGTCATACTGTATCTCCTGTCCACTTACGGTAAGCCACGTCAAAAACGACCGCAGCAATCAAAACTTGTCCAATGATGATGTAACGGGTACCAATAGAAACATCTAACAACAGCATGCCGCTATCAATACATTGCATGATTAACGCACCCAAGACTGAGCCAATAATCGTGCCACTACCACCCGCCAATGCTGTTCCACCAATCACAGTTGCGGCAATCACCAATAATTCCAAGTTATTTCCCAACGAGTTGGTACCGGCATTCAATCGTGATATGGATACGATGGCAGCAATCGTGATCAAAACAGCCAATAGCAAGAACATCAACATGGTGACGCGCTTGACAGGGATACCGACCAGCTCAGCAGCATCGGGGTTACCGCCGATAGCAAAAACGTAGCGACCAAAACGTGTGCGATGCACCAAAAATGACACAAACAATGCCACAGCGCCCCAAATGAGCACCGGTATAGGAATGCCCTGAGCTTCTGGCTTGTTGGGAATGTGGTACGCATTCATCACCGCAACAAAAGCCATGATGATGATGACTGGAACAAGCACAATCAACACATCCATGCCGAGTGAATTCGTTGGTACGCCATAGGTTTTCTTGGCAGTTCGCTTACTCAACATGCCATAAACCAAAGCCACACACATCAAGCCGCCAATAATCCAGCTGGCTTGTGTGCCGATACCACCATTAAAACCACCACCGAGTTTTAGGAAAAACTCGTCTGACAAAGGTTGCGTTTTACCATCTGCCACCAGATACGCGGCACCACGAAACGACATCAAACCACCTAGCGTGACCACAAACGTCGGCACACCGATGTATGCTGTCAATGCACCTTGGTACATTGAAACAGCGATAGCAGCTGCAAATCCAGCCAGACACGCAGCTGGCCACGTCCAATTGGCGGTGTACATCAAAAAAGCAATCAACACACCCACAAAACCCATCACAGAGCCGACCGATAAATCGATGTGCCGTGCAACGATGATGAGCACCATGATGGTTGCCAAAATACCAACCACAGCTGTTTGCTGGGCGATGTTGTATAAGTTTTCAGGCGACAAGAAAATGCCATCTGAGAAGAAATTAAAAACAAGTGCGACCACTACCAACACTCCGGACATCAACACCATACGCCAGTCAATCTGGGCACGTTTGATGGATTGAATTGCATCATTCATATCGCGCTCCTACCTACAAAATACAAAAACAAATAAATAAAACCAACCTTTTTTGCTTAATTTTCATAAGCCACAAACGACACCGCGGGCGCTAGGCCCGCGGCGTGAACCTACTTCAGCTAACTGAATGGTTTATTTGCAAACAGCAACTTTCGCGCCGTCGATACCTTTGCACAAAGCATCTTTCTTGATGTAACCAGCTTTCAAAACAACATCCAAGTTGTCTTTGGTCACTGGGATTGGCTTCAAGAAGATTGACTTCATAGTCATCTTCTTAGGGCCACCTGCCCAGTCAGCAGCGCCAGTTACAGCCTTGCCAGCGCCCAACTCAACAGCAGCTTTAGCTGCAGCTGTGCCGAGGTCAGCAGAGTTTTTCCAGACTGACACAGTTTGTGTACCAGCAGCAACACGGTTCAAAGCAGCGTGGTCGCCGTCTTGACCAGACACTGGAATACCTTGCAAGCCTTTAGCTGTCAAAGCAGCCACAACACCGCCGGCCATGCCGTCGTTTTGTGCCACAACAGCGTCAACCTTGTTGGCGTTCTTAGTGAGGATCTGCTCCATGTTTTTCTGAGCATTTTGTGGGTTCCAGCCAGATGTGAACTCTTCGCCCACAATCTTCACGTCGCCCTTTTTGATAGCGTCAGCCAACACTTCGCCTTGGCCTTCGCGCAAGAATGCAGCATTGTTGTCACCTGGGTCACCCTTGATGATGGCGTAGTTGCCTTTTGGCTTGGCCTTCAAGATTTCGCGCGCAGTCATACGACCCACTTCTTTGTTGTCAAAAGTGATGTAAGTTGTGCCTGCAGCTTCAAACAAACGGTCATACGCGATGACTGGGATTTTTTGCTGTGCTGCTTTGTTGACAGCTGGCAAGATAGCGTCTTTGTCTTTTGCCAAGATGATCAAGACTTTTGCGCCTTTGGTGATCAAACCGTCGATGTCAGCCAATTGCTTTTCAGCAGAAGCGCCAGCGTCAGAATAGATGTATTTCGCGCCTGATTTTGCCAATTCAGCCTTGATAGCTGCTTCGTCGGTTTTCCAACGCTCTTCTTGATAAGCGTCAAAACTCACGCCCACCACCAATTGCGCGAAAGATGAACCAGCAGCCATGGCCAAAGCCAAAGCGGTCAGAGTACGTTTAAATTGCATTCTTTTATCTCCAGTTAATAAACCCCGAAGGGCGTTAAGTTTTAGCTAAAACCTGCCATGTTCAACAGCAAATCATTACGAATGGCTATTTAGTTCAGCAAGAAAACGAAGTATCCAACTTTTTTTATCTCAAACTATTAGGGGAAACGCTAGTTTCTGTGTGGTTACACAAAAAAAAAGTTGTTTTCTTTCGTAAGTTATTTTCCAAAACAGAACCAAAGATAGCTATTGAGATGTGTAGCAAAGCATCCGCTAAGCATATGCTGGCCAGCAAGACGTAAAATTTCCGTCGATAGAAAGTTCAGTACTTTTCAACGTTTTTTGATCGGAATGCAAATGGATTTAAAACAAGCGCTGATCGTAGATGACTCAAAATCCGCGCAACATATTCTTGCGCGCATGCTTGAAAGATTTGATTTGCGCTCTGATGTAGCCTTTTCCGCCCAAGAAGCCTTAGCCTACCTTAGCCATCATCACCCAGCAGTTATTTTCTTAGATGAAAACATGCCCGGCATGAATGGGATTGAGGCGCTAAAAACCATCAAATCAAACCCCAACACGGCGTTGATACCCGTCATCATGTACACATCGGCGGACGATGATGTTTTTGTCACACAAGCCCGAGCGCTTGGTGCTTTGGATATTCTGTCTAAAAGCAATATGCAACCTGAGTCTCTTGCTCGCGTACTGACAAGTTTAAAGATCTTCCCAGCTTCAGACAAAACCACAAACAGTACAACTGAAACTGATGCAAATATAGCCAGGCAAAAACCTAAAAGTGTAGAAATTGAACCGACCACTGAATTGACTGATCTAGAGAAAGTAAGCCGACAGATCAGTCGTTTGTTTGAGATTCACATCACCGCCGTGCGCGAGCAAATCAACAACAGCGCCCAGTTTGTAACCAAACGTGTGATATCAAACCTTGAAAAAAACTCAACTGGTTTGTCGGGACAACATGCCAGTGGCGATGCTCAAAACGGCGCATCAAACTTGGAAGTAACCACAATCGAAGCCAAGCAAGCGTTACTAGCGGAAAAACAAAAATACTCGTTTGTTACTCAGACCCTGCTCAGCGCTTTGCTGCTCGGTGTATTGTGGGCCGGCTACCAGTTGTTTAGGATCAGCAACGATTTAGAAACCGCATCAAGCGCCCAACTAGCCGTGATGGACACAAAAAAGCAAGACGCGCAGCACATTGCCAACACGGTCATACAGCTCATGGATGATAAAAACAGTGGCAAAGACAGCAACAAAGTTGCAATCAGCAACCCTGCTACTCTAAAAGCCATGGTTTGGCTGCAAAACACAGATTTTCAGTACAACTTCAACGAGCAACCTTTGAACGATGCACAAATTATCAACCTTGCCACGTTGACGCGCATCTTGGCAGACGCTGGTTACGCGGGTGTTATCACGGTAAATATTAATTTTGGCAACTTTTGCCTTGAAACCGTTGCCATAAACAACATCAACACTTGGCGTTTAGCTGCGAGCGACACGAGCGCCAGCGAGTGCAAGCAACTGAAAGATCTCAATCCTAAATTTGCCGCTACTGACTATGCCACGCCAGCGTTTCGCAATTTTGAGCGCAACCTCGCCTCACAGCACGACGGCCGCATAACTGTGCGCTTAGTGTCCAACGGCATTGCACAGCCGCGCGCAGATTACCCGCTAATCACCTCATCCACGATGGCTGGCGAATGGAACAACGCGGCTGCGCGGAATAATAGGCTAGGTGTTCAACTGAGTAATTGACTCATGGTAGTATAGATATACAACCAAAAATTGCTATTCTTTCTATAGCTACTTAGGAAATAAATACGCCGGCTAGAGTCATATTTAGGCACCTAATTTAAGAAAATTTCAAATCAATGCCCCTTGCGCAAGCCACACAGAAAGCCATCCTTCCTGAAAAAATAGACATTGTTTACTTGTGGGTGGACGGTAACGACCCCGTTTGGCGGCAAAAACGGCAAACTTCGCTCAGTCAATTGAATGCGAACAACCGAAACAGCATCGCTAAATACGGCAATGTGGAAGGCCGATTTCGGGACAACGACGAGCTGCGCTACAGCTTGCGCGCGTTGGAGCGCTATTTCCCCGATTGCGGCCATGTTTACATCGTTACCGATGCGCAAACGCCTGCCTGGCTGCAAAATTCAGCGCAAATTTCTATCATTGACCACAAAGACCTGATCCCCGCTAACAAACTACCCACCTTTGATTCCGCCAACATTGAGTCCTACATTCACCAGATCCCCGACCTGTCTGAGCGTTACTTTTATCTCAACGATGATGTTTTCTTCGGCTCACCCATTGATTTGAGCCACTGGTTCAGCCAGGACGGCATTTGTGTGGGCTGGTCAGACGATTTACCTGTAAGCAATCAAGGTTTACAACCCGACGCCACAGCATTAGAGAATGCCTGCCGTTTGTCGATTCAGTGGTTGAAAACGCATGAAAATTCGAATCAACAACTAAACCAACACTCAGATCTAATCCCTTTCAAACACACCTACCGCACCTTTGCCCACTCGCCTAGGCCGATGCTGAAATCGATGCTGTTTGCACTAGAAACCGAAGCGGCTGACCTTTTTAAATCCGTGCGCTCAACCGTTTTCCGCGCCTGGGATAAACCCACCATCGTCTCGGATTTTGTGCTGCGCTGGGCGCTGGCCCATGGCCACGCAACCCTACGAGATTACTCACACGTCTACTTGTCCACCGGCGATGAGCAAAATGCGACTCAAATCAACAGCTTGGTCGCAGCTGACGGCCTGCTAGACTTCTTTTGTATCAACGACACCACTGACGACGCCGACAATCTAGACCCCCGATTGGCGATGGTGCAAGAAGCGCTGCAAACGATGTTTCCGACGGCATCACGCTACGAGAAGTAGCTTGAAATCAGCGAAAGAACGGCTGCAAAAGTCAACCTTGATCGCAGCGGCAGATACCAAGCAGGTAGATTTACCCTCTGAACCAAACGCCTGTCTTGCCAAAAGTGAATCAAAAATCCCGCTACCAACAACAGGCAAGCATGTTTAGGTGAAATAGCATATTTAACTAAAAGTGCGATCCAGGCCACCAATGCTGGCACCACGCTCCACACAAAACAATGGGTACGTTGCTGCGCAGTCATATCGCTTTGGCTCATTGCAAAGCCCCAGTGAAGCGCACCTACAAAGCTCAAAATTACCGCGCCATAAACTAAAAGTGCATCACCCCACAAGATGCTGCGGCGGCTGTCAACCCACACTGCAGCAGCCAAAGTCACAAATGGCAACAAGCCCCCATAGCCCAACCACTTCACGATTGGCGGGATAATTGTTTTGAAAGTATCAACAGGGTTGGATAATTTAGTCATCTAATAATAGTTACCAAAAAAGAGGTCAGCAATGGGTGGAGAAAATGAACGGTGCTGCGGCACGGGTCACTGCATGATAAATGCTGACGGACGCTGCTGGTGCGGCCAGCAGTGGGATGGCGAGAAAATGTGCCAGCCTAAACAAAAGGCGGAATCGAAGTCTGACTTGACTTCAAAGAGCGATGAATCCATCACATCCGCTTATATTGCGTCGGACAATAAGCCCGCTTAACGCCCTCTTGTCGCAGCGCTTCGTGTTTGGTGACTCGGCTGGTCATGCGTTTGCGCCACATTCTGAAGGAGCTGGCTTTCATGTTGGTACGCATGAAATTAATCACTGCAGACTCGTTTAAACCATAAGTTCGTTCGATCGCTTCAAACGGCGTGCGGTCTTCCCATGCCATTTCTATGATTCGGGATGCGTCGCCTGCGGTGAATGTGGGTTCGGTTTTTGACATGCTTAAATTGTATGAAAAGCGCAGGCTGGCTGTCGCACAGGTTAAAAAGACCCTGCAACTTTATGGCAACATATCACCATGCAAAAAAAAATTTCGTCACCCTCAACTTCCCCCTTCCTTCCCCAAATCACGCTTTATCGGCAATGGCTAAGCGAAAAACGCGGTTTAAAGTTTGACTCTTACGACGCGCTCTGGCAGTGGTCAACGACTGATTTAGATGCGTTTTGGCAGAGCATTTGGGATTATTTTGGGTTGCAATCCTCCACGCCCTACACTGCAGTTTGTGATCGTTCCTCTTCTGAGCTCATGATTGACGTGAAATGGTTTACCGGAGCAACGGGCAATTACGCGCAGCAGGTGTTTCGCCACGTTGATGCTGCAGATTCTGCGGGCTTCCCTGCCATCATCAGCCACAATGAGAAAAGCTTGGGCAAGCAAGCGGCTAAGGAGATGACTTGGCCACAGCTGAAACAACAAGTCGCCTCCCTCGCCCTACACCTGCAAGCGCAGGGCGTGCAGCCGGGGGACAGGGTTGCGGCGTATTTACCGAACATCCCAGAGGCGATGGTGGCGTTTTTGTCAACGGTGAGTATAGGCGGCGTGTGGAGCATTTGCGCGCCTGATATGGGGACGAATGCCGTCTTAGACCGCTTCAAGCAGATTGAACCCAAAGTGCTGATTGCCTGTGATGGCGTGACTTTTGGCGGCAAAGACCACGACCGCCTAGCCGTGGTCGCCGAGCTGTGCGCCGCGCTGCCCAGCGTGAAGCATGTGATTTTGCAAGACAACTTAGGAACGTTGCAAGCGCATATAAAATCACCCAAGCATACTATCAATACAATAGCTGCTCAGTCAATATATACGCTGGCTACAGGTCAAAATGATACTGAAACTGCCGCTTTTGAACCACTTTGGCTACCGTTTGACCACCCGCTGTGGATTGTCTATTCCAGCGGCACCACGGGGCTGCCCAAACCCATCGTCCACAGCCACGGCGGCATTGTGATCGTCGCTCTAGCCAGCAAAGTGCTGCACAACGACGTGGGCTGCAGCTACGCGCCCAACACCTACGGCGAGCGCTTTCACTGGTACAGCTCCACCGGCTGGGTGATGTGGAACGCACAGATGAGCGGCCTGTTGAACGGCACGACTTGCTGCATTTTTGATGGCAGCCCGGGTGGTAGCAGCGTGGACGCAGCGGGCAACAAAATTGCCCCAGACTACACCACCCTGTGGCGCTTCGCCGCTGAGCTGGGTGTGACCTATTTTGGCGCAGGTGCGGCGTTTTTTGCGAATTGCCAAAAAGCGGGGATTGATCTGACCAAGATTGACGACCCAGCTAGTAATTTGTCAAAAATCAGAGCATTGGGCACAACAGGCTCGCCGCTTTCCGCTGATACGCAAAACTGGGGCACAGCGCAATTTGACAAGCTTGGCACGCCGAACATCTTTTGGGCGAATATCTCAGGCGGCACCGACTTTGCCGGCGCTTTCATTGGCGGCAACCGCGAATTGCCCCTCAAAGCGGGCGAAATGCAATGCCGCGAGCTGGGCTGCGCGGTGGAAGCTTGGAATGAGCAAGGCGAGCCGGTTATCAACGAGGTGGGCGAGCTGGTTTGCACCCAACCCATCCCGTCCATGCCGCTCTTCTTTTGGGGTGATGTAGATAAAAAACGTTATATATCAAGCTACTTCGACACCTACCCCAACGCCTGGCGGCATGGCGACTGGCTCAAGGTCGGGCTAGACGGCAGCTGCATCATCTACGGCCGCAGTGACGCCACCATCAACCGCCACGGCCTGCGCATGGGCACAAGCGAGCTGTACAGCGCCGTCGAAGCCCTGCCCGAAGTGATGGATTCCATGGTCGTCGACCTCGAATACCTGGGCCGTGAAAGCTACATGCCCCTCTTCGTCGTCCTGCAATCCAGCCTGACCCTAGACGACGCCCTGCGCTCAAAACTAGTCAACGCCATCAAAACCGCCCTCTCCCCCCGCTTCGTCCCCAACGACATCTTCCATGTCGCCGAGATTCCGCGCACCCTGTCGGGCAAAAAGCAGGAGCTGCCGATCAAAAAACTGCTGCTCGGCCAGCCGATAGAGAAAGTGGTGAACAAAGACGCGATGGCTAACCCGGGGTGTTTGGATTGGTATGTGGCGTTTGCGGAGGGTCGGAAGACGGAGAATGCCTCGGTTTAGAGGTATTTTTTGGCTCTAGCCGGCGTATTTATTGCCTAAACAGCTATTATAAAAATAGCAAATAATTCAATTATTTTGCATTTTCTGGAGCGAAAATGAATATTCACGTTATTTACACCGAAGCAGAGATGTATTTATCAAAAAAATCTTATCCATCATGGAGAGATATTCAAGACGAATATCACGATTACAAGGCATCTTTAGGTCCATGGGGTGCCGAAGAAACTGAAGCTTACTTGAAGGATGAATATCCTGATCTGCTGCCGTCCGCTTCAAAACAAATTGAAAGCTTTATTGCATCAACTAACTTAGTGCTTTTACTTACGTTTTCGTAATTTTTAGTCCGTAGGTTGGGCTGACAAGCCCAACACTCTCTGAATCCCACACTTACCACCTAAAACGCAACCGACAAAGTCTTTGGTGTTGGGCTTCCTGCGTCAGCCCAACCTACCAGCTATTTTTTAGTGCCATTTTTGTCTATAGCCGGCGTATTTATAGCCTAAATTGCTATCTTATTTATAGCATTTTGTTTACCTAACACTCTCAACCGCCTTCGTAATGTGATGATGAATGCGCCCCGTGAAGTAACGCTCTAGCACGGCTTCGGTCGCTGCCTTGGCTAAGGCACGCTGGGGACTGGCTAGGGCTATGTCTACGGCTGCGCGGGTGGGGTAGCTGATGGCCAGGATGAGGGGCATTTCGGGTGCGCCTTCGTCGCACTCGTTTTCAAAGCAGACACGCACGGCGAGAACATCTGGGAAAGATTCCCAATGCGGCAGCACGTCGGCCAAGATGGCGGCGCGGAAGGCTTCGGTTTGGCCGGGGTGGATGTGGCCTTCAAACAGGGCGTAGCGGGTGATCATGGGCTCACGCCTATCATCCCTTTACTGCACCAGCAGTTAACCCACCGATAATTTGGCGCGCAGCGACGAAGGTAAATATCAACGGAGGTACCGCAATGAGACTGCTCATTGCCATGACTTTGCCCCAATCAACGCCCATGTCTGTAATGAACAAAGATGCCGCCACTGGCAGGGTACGTGTATGGCGATCAGTCAATACCAAGGCTAAAATAAATTCGTTCCATGCAATTCGAAAAGTAAAAATCGATGCGGCCGCCAAACCTGGCGCCATCAAGGGCAAAAACACTGAAGTAAAAATTCTCAACGGGCTGCATCCGTCAATAGCGGCGGCTTCTTCAAGCTCAATCGGTACTTGCAATACAAAACCGTACAGCAGCCAGATAGTGAATGGCAAATTCACCGCAACATACAACAAAATCAAACCCCATAAACTGTTGACTAAATTCCATTGGTTCCAGATAACGAATACTGGAATCGCCAAGACAGCTAAAGGAACAGTTCGCAAGAGTAACGTTGTGTAGGCCAAGGTTGTTCGCCCAGTAAAGCGAAACCTTGCCAACCCATACGCAGCCATACAACCAATAACTAATGTGATCAGCGTAGAGATGACGCCAACAAACAGACTATTACGTAAGTAGACATCTAATTTATCTTCTTGCAATACTGCGCGATAATTTTCAAGCGTAGGGGCAAACAAAAAATTGAGCGGCTCAGAAAAAATTTGAACCTGCTGTCGCAAGCTGGTTGCAAAAATAATAACAATCGGCGCCAAGCACAATATAGCCAAAATAATCAGCATGGCGTAATGCGTAAACACAAGTGGTATGCTGCGCTTCATGTCGTAGCTTTCATGGGATTAGACAAGCGCAGTGCAGCCCAAGACAGACCTGCAACAACCACCAGCAAAAGCACAGAAACAGCGGCGGCCACCCCCATTTGCTGGCCTACAAAAGCAGTTTTATAAATATGCAGCGCCAAAATTTCTGTACTGTTACCAGGCCCGCCAAAAGTAAGCACGTAAATTACCTCAAGCACTCTAAAAGCATCTATCAATCTCATCATGAGAGTGATTGCAATCACGTGCATCACCATCGGCAATTTGACTAAAAATATCTGCTGCCACCAATTAGCGCCATCTATCCGCGCTGCTTCAAGGACAGCGCTGTCTACACTCGCCAATGCGGCCAGCATCATGATAAAAACAAAAGGTGTCCATTGCCAGATATCAGCAATCACAATAGCTATGAAGGCCAAACTTGGATCAGCTAACCATGTCATCGCTTTGATGTCAAACAAGCCTAAAAGAGCATTGATGAGTCCAAACTGGGCATCAAACATGTAGCGCCAAGCCAAACCCACGGCGATGGGCGCGATCATCATTGGCAAAATAAAGATCGTTCTAAAAATTGCCATGCCTCGCACAGGGTGTTCCAGCGCTAGCGCTAATGCGATACCCAGCACCATTTCAGCAGATACACATACGCCAGCAAAGAGCAGTGTGGTCCATAATGAAGACCAAACCTGCTCGTTGCTAAACGCAGAAATGAAATTATCTAAACCAACCCATTGCGCGCTGCTCCAAGGCGTGCCCATCTCCCATTTGAATCCAGCCAACTGAAATGCAGTTAATACGGGATACAAACAAGCCGCTGCCATGACCAGCACAGCAGGGCCTAGATAAAGAGCTACAGTCCAACGAGAAACACGCATAGATCAGATTTCTTTTTGGTTATACCTTGTAGCCAGCTTCGCGCATGATCTGCGTGACCTGAGGCACCATGCCATTGAGAGCGTCTTCAGCACTTTTCTTACCCGTTAAAGCTTCGGAAATACCAACGCCCAAGGCTTGTACGTTAATGCGATCCCAAACTGGGATGATTGGACGCCAATCAGGGTTCGAGTATTTCAGCGCTTCTTTAAAGACGATGAATTCAGGATATTGACGAACTAAATCGACATCACCCATCGTAGAGTTACGCATCGGTGCGCCACCCAATCGCGTAACGGCTTTGTCTTGAGCTTTCGATGTTAGCCACTGCATCAACAAGAAGCCAGCATCAGGATTTTTAGCATTTTTAGGAATAGTCAGCCCCAGACCGCCTGACTGCGAAGCACGCTTGGTACCCATCGGATGAAGCGCCCAACTAACGTTACCCACGACCTTGCTACGCGATGGATCATTCACAACACCCGCCAATGAAGTTGAATCTAAGTACATCGCAGCTTGCCCTTGCAAGAATGCAGTGTTTGCTTCGCCTTGGCCAAATCCAGGAATACCTGCGGGTCCCGTAGCGACGACATCTTGCAAAAATTTCAATGCTGCAACGCCAGCTTTGTCGTTAAAGCGCTGTTTCCATTGGTCGTCGAACACGCCACCTCCCATCGGGTTCAGATGCAGCAACCATGCATGCACACATTGGTGACCAGCTTGCCCGCGCGAGGTGAGCGCACCCATACCTGACTGGTCTTTGAGAACACGAAGTGCCTTCGTAAAATCTGCATAAGTCTCTGGAATTTTCAGATTTAGTTTTGCAAAAACGTCGCGCCGGTAGGCCAGGACTGAGGTCTCAGCCCCGTATGGCAAACCATAGAGTTTTGCGCCTGGACCAGCTAAATAGCCCTTTGGTCCGCCGACCAAACCTAAGTTTTCCAAATAAATCGGAATGATATCTTTCATATCGTAAGCGGGGTCAGCGAGTGCTGGATTTGCAAAAAAAGGCTCTAGGGGTTGTACTAAGTTCTTGGATACGTATTCGCCTTTCCACATCACGATGTAACAAGCCAAATCATAGTCACCCTGAGGCTTAGACATTTCTAGGAGTTGCTTTTCTTTCAAGCGACCAATAGCTAACTTATCCACTTCAACTTTTATGCCTGTTTCTTTGGTGAATTCAGGCAGCAACTTCAGCATCGCATCGTAATGCGGATGCGCTGGTACATTTATGGTTACCGATTTACCTGCATATTTTGCATATCTATTTTGGGCTATTGCACCACTAAATGGTAAGCTCGCGCCAAATACGGTAATACCAGCACTTTTAATGAGTGTTCTTCGATCTAAGCTCATGGTGTTGACTCCTAGTTAAGTAAAAGAAAGGGAAATATAAAAAGGGAATTGAGAATTTTTTTGAATTTACGCACGTAAAGTAAGTCCGCTACTTCTGTCAAATACATACAGCGAATCAGGTTCAAAACAAAGATCAATTTTTTTTCTGAGCATGCCTTTGGCATCGCCGGGAAGAATGGCAGAAAATCGTTTTTTCTCATCTGAAGGCATTGATCCAGACACTTGACTTTCGGTGCCTAAATACTCAATGATTTCTGCATTTATGCTTATTTGATTGGATAGAGAAGTACCAATCTGCAACGCCTGAGGACGCACACCAGCGATGAGTGTTTGACCAGATTTAACGTTTGATTTTGATAACCATTGCGGTGCAAGCCAATTGATGCCATTGCCCACTAATCGAAGCTTTCCATCTTCAGCTGTACAAATGACCTCGATCATATTCATGGTAGGCGTACCAATAAATCCCGCAACAAATAGATTTGCCGGCTGATTGAATACTTCAGTAGGCGTACCTACCTGCTGTATCTCGCCTTTATCAAAAATAACAATACGTGTTGCGAGCGTCATGGCTTCAACTTGGTCATGGGTTACATACACCGTCGTCTTGCCAAGACGCTCATGCAACATTGCCAACTCTGCGCGCATATGACTGCGTAATTTCGCATCTAAATTTGACAGCGGTTCATCGAAAAGAAAAACTTTAGGCTCGCGCACAATCGCACGCCCAATCGCTACACGCTGTCGCTGCCCACCCGACAGGTCTTTAGGTTTGCGATTCAGCAGATGCTCAATATTCAATATTTTTGCAGCTGCAGCCACTTTTGCATTTACTTCGTCGGCAGGACGACCAGCAATTTTGAGCGAGAACGACATGTTTTTTCCAACATCCATATGCGGATACAGCGCATAGTTTTGAAAAACCATCGCGATATCCCTGTCCATAGGATGAAGATTAGTAACATCTTTGCCATCTATCAGTACGCGACCTTCGGTCACTTCTTCTAAGCCAGCAATCATTCTTAAAGTGGTGCTTTTACCGCAGCCCGACTCACCCAACAGTACGATGAATTCGCCTTCACGTATATCCAAGTCGAGGTTCTTAACGACAGTTACCTCACCAAAACGCTTAACAATATTTTGCAGTTGCAGACCGCTCATACATTTTCCTTATCGATGGATATCCGACGCGCGCCCCAGCCAATTTTTGGTCGCTGATTCCCAGGATGCTCCATACTTGGCCCCCAAATAGCTTGGTAGGTATCAATACATCTTTGATTACGTTGTAGCCTAAAGCCATATATAACCAGAAGTACCCACCAGCTTACTAAAGCTAAAACCATCCATCGCGGTGCATCCGCGGCACATAATCCAAAACATATCGTCGCGACGGCAAGGGCGATTGCGAGCCAACCTCCCGCTTTGTGGATGGCCTCAAACCAAAGTCTGTGCTGAGTCATATCGTAGTGATCGCCGCGCATCTGAACATCTGTAGGGCCACCTTTGCTACCACGAGACCAAGCCGTAACTACTTGCAACGCGCCAAGCGCAATAACGATCCATCCAAGGTATCTGTGCCAAACAGCGGCTGCAGAACTTTGAGAACCCTCGTTCCAGGCAAGCCAAATGCCGACCATCATCAAGACCACACCACCGTATTGAAAAGAACGATGAGCATGCCACCATATACGATTGTCAACTTCACTTGGCCAATCTTGCTTCGGCATCACTTTGAAATAGCGGGCAAACAGAGCACCCAGTGGCAGCAGAAAAGCCCAAGACATCACCATGAAGCGCGCATGCCAAGACATCCAGCTGTCGATGCTATGTACACTTGCTCCGCTCAAAGGACTCAGCCACCAATCAAGTAATTTATCGAAGCTCAATGACATTGCAGACCCTTGGTATTGAGTTGAATGCTGTAAAGAGATTTGCTAGCACAGATAAATAAATTGTCTCGTTTAACGCCTCCGAAAGTGAGGTTTCCCACTTTCTCAGGCACAGCAATATGGGCTAGCTTCGCGCCATCAGGGTGATACACGCACACGCCATCTCCGCTACTGGTATATAAAAATCCATGATGATCTAGGCGAAACCCGTCAGACAGTCCAACTTCAATGTTGGCAAAAACGCGAGGGTTGCTAAGATTTTTTCCTTCTAGTACATCAAAGACCGCAATATGATGGTTACCCGTACCGTCAGTTTTCAAAGCTGCCGAGGTATCGGACACATACAACTTAGTTTCATCTGGGGAAAACGCGAGTCCGTTTGGCTCTTCCAACCAATCCGTTACTATTCGCAGCGCTTTGGTTTTGGGGTCGAAACAAAACACATAGCTTTGACCTAGCTCCGACTCAGCTTTATAGCCCTCTCGATCAGACAAGATGCCATAAGGCGGGTCGGTAAACCAAATCGTACCGTCCGATTTCACAACAATATCGTTAGGCGAGTTGAAACGCTTGCCTTGGTAGTTGTCTACAACAATCTCGTCTTGTGGATTAGATAAATTTGCACCAAATTTGGTCCGCACTATAGCTCTTAAGCCGTGTGAGCAGTGCAGCAAAGCGCCATCTGCCTCACGAGTATGCCCGTTTGTAAACTCAGCATTTGAACGCCAAACACGCATGCCATCTTGCGGCTGCCAGCGTAGCATACGGTTGTTCGGAATATCACTCCAAAGCACCGAATCGTCTTCATGCATCCATACCGGCCCCTCGCTCCAAGCAGCGCCAGTACACAAACGTATAAGTTCAGCTGCACCTTTTGCTACAGGATCGAATCTTGGATCAAATACTTTCAACATGGACACTTATTTTTACAATTAGGACATTTAACTTAGTATGAAATTTAAATCAATAAATATGGACAGCGTTATCCAAAATAGGAAAATATTTTGAAATAACCTTATTTTTTAGTCGGAATTATGCAAAAATCAGATAAATTTATTTGGACAGCGCTATCTTAATAGAATGAGCTAATCAACCAACTGGGTATTACCCTTAAATCCGAACTATGCAAAAAAGTCGTCGTTCTACTGGCAGAGTCACCTTAAACGATGTCGCTCTGCTTGCTGGTGTCAGTCCTATCACTGTGTCTAGAGCGCTACGAGGCGAGCGTTCGGTGGCTGCAGAATTAGTAAACCGCGTTACTGAGGCGTCTCAACGACTGGGCTATATACCCGACCCTGCGGCTAAGGCATTGGCTTCACAGACAAGTGACCACATTGCGATCCTTATTCCTAAACTATCGAATGCTCTGTTTGTAGATTTATTAGACGCAGCACAACAAACGTTACGCGCCGCAGGCTTTCAAACTTTAATTGGCGTCACGCATTACGACAAGGGACAAGAAGAGCAACTCCTGCGCGAGCAGTTAAGCCATCGCCCAGCTGGATTGCTAATTACAGGATTAAATGACAGTATCGCTATGCGCACACTTAAGGCAAACAGCAATGTGCCGTGTGTGCATTTAATGGATTTGCCAAATGCGAATGACGACGAACATGCCTATTGCGTAGGGTTCAAACAAAGCGATGCAGGCGCGGCGTTAACAGCGCATCTTCTGTCAAAAGGATACCGTCGTATCGCATTTGCAGGTGCACAACTTGATGAACGCGTCATGCAACGACTGCACGGCTGGCGACACACACTGCAAAAAGCCAAGCTCTATGATCCGACATTGGAATGGCTGAATCCAGCGTCCTCATCACTTGCGCTAGGAGCTACTATGTTTGAGCAAATCGTGGGGCAAAGTCCAGCAATAGATGCGATATTTTTCTGCAATGACGATCTAGCACAAGGTGCATTATTGGCAGCTTTGCGGCTCGGCATTTCTGTTCCCAAACGCATCGCGGTTGCAGGCTTCAATGATCTAACCGGCAGCGACCAGATGGTACCGACTTTGACAACAGTACGCACACCCAGAACACAGATCGGACTGTCTGCAGCAAATATGCTGCTGGCCTTGATACGCAAAGACACCAATATTCCCCGCAGCATAGATTTAGGCTATGAAGTTATCGTGCGAGACAGTACGTAAAAATGGAATGACAAACCCGTATCAACTCCAAATACTTAAACTCAAATGTTGCATTTACATCAAAAATATGATTCAATTGCATCATGAATGCGCAAACCGTAGCCCCCTACTTCATCTCCCAACGCGACAAAACAATGTCTGTGCTGGGTGAGTTCATCGATATTGATGCGTTGAATGGTCTTGGCAAGTCGTCTGCTTTTCTGGGGGTCAAAGAAGCAAATCCGTGGAGCAGGGATGATTTAGGTTTACCTGCTGCGTCTGCGCTCGCCGCCTTCAACAGCGAAAAAGCCGTGTCCATCTTGCGGCAGGGCATTTCCAGCCGGGCAATTGAGCCGCTGTCTGACTTGTTTGGCGTGGGCAAGGGCGATTTTGCAGCTTATTTGGATTTGGACCGCACCACCGCCCTGCGCCGCGCCAACAAAGACCAAGCGCTGCCGATGCATGCGGCCGAGGGGGTTTTGCGGCTCTTGGAGCTGGAGGCGATGGCGACGGACACCTTTGAATCTGACGACGCCGCCCACGGCTGGCTGCGCCGCGCGCACCCCATGCTGGAGGGCGAATGCCCGCTGGAGGCGGCGAAAACGTCCTTTGGCACGCGGCGGGTAAAGGACATGCTGGTTGCCATCAAATATGGCGGTGTGGTTTGACGGCAAAAGAGTCGTCTTGTGTCCATGTGTGGCGAATCGCCTACTCGGGCGCTTTGAACCTTTCCAGCCTAGGTTTTGGCTCAACCTTAGGCGATGGACGTTGGCACATGGGCGCACCGCAATCCCCCCAAATCGTCTACGCAGCCAGCAGCCGCGCCCTGTGCCAGCTTGAAAAACGGGTGCACTGCAACGGCGCAGCGCCTAAAAACATGGCTTTGATGCGGCTGGAATTGCCCGAAAACGCGGTTTGTTTGGATGCTGAAAATTTAGGATTGCAGCCAGATTGGAGAGCCCAGCAAGCCAGAACGCAGCAGCTAGGCATGCACTGGCTGGCGTCCAAAGTCAGCTTGGGGCTCTGGGTGCCGTCATTCATAGAGCCAGCGGAGCGAAATTTGCTGATCAACCCCGCGCATGCGGATTACGCCCAGATCAAGCTGGTGGTTGAGAAAAACCCGTTTGCGTTTGATCCGAGGCTGTTTTAGAGGTGATTTTAGGGCTATAGCCGTCGTATTTATTGCCTAGTTTGCTATTAAATTAGTAGCAATTTTGCACATTAAAAAAGCATTTCAAATAACGCTTAAACGACCTTAAGCGGCAACAGGCCAAGGCTTAGGTGCTGGAATCGCGCACACAGGATCAACGTCAATCGACTTGAAATCTGCCGGCCCGACAATTTCCAAATACTCCATATCAGGCGAATAATCGAACAAATAGTGCCGAATTCCGGGGCGCTGGTGCACCACATCGCCCGCTTCGACCAGCGTTTCTTGGTCCTCGTACATAAACCGCGCCCAGCCCTTGGTCATGATGACGATTTGAAAATCCGCCTCATGTCTGTGCCAACCCGTGCCCGTTTCCGGTGCCATATTCGCTTTCACCAAGTGCGCAATCACCTTGCCATGTGTCGCTTTGGCCACGCCCAGGTCGCGGTACAAAAAGAAATCACGCAATCCTCCAGGCGCAAACGATGTGTCGCCCGGTTTAACGTGCGAAAACTCGGTCGAATTTTTAGTAATCGTGAAATTTGTCATGTTGCAGCTCCTGTTCAAGTGAAGGTGAATCGAAATGGTGCACTGCAACAATACGCAAAATGCATGCCATTCGAGTCAAATTCACCTCTGCGCGAGTTACCAAGCCTCCAATTCACTCTTTGTGGCTCCAAATGCGTTGAAATATGCAAAAAAGTGAATTTTAGCCCTCAAACATGCCTCTAGCCTTCGTATTTATTGCCTGAGTAGCTATCGAAAATATAGTAAATTAACGTTACGAAACACTGAGGTAATCACAAACTGTCACCGCCTCGCTGCTTGGCTTTGTACTTTAAAGAAGATAAATCTTGAAATTAAGGTTTAATACAGCGACAAGTTTGGGAGATGAACAGCTAATGGAAACCATAAATTACTATAATAAATATAGCGACTCAGGCAATAAATACGCAGGCTGCAGCCTAAAAATGCCTTCTAAATGCGGTTTTATGAATATTTACCGAACGCTCATTACTTTTCTACTTTTAAGCTTCGGGCTAATTGCTTGTGCGCAGCCGCAGATTGATACAGCCAAGCCCTCGCCTCCAGTATCTAGCGATCTCAATGTCACTTTAACGGCAATCGCCAAACTCGCTAACCTAGATTCACCGTCGATTGACGTTAAAGCGCTGGCAGCTTTGGCGCAAACGGATTTGGAACAGATTATTAAAGGCGGCGCTTGGAAAAGTAACTCTGTTACTTTCAAATATATACTACCCACGACACTTAACTCGGGAATTACAGCAATATATTACAGTAGAAAGCCGACCTCAAATATTAGAGGTGGTTCAACTATGTATCCTTCAAAAATGCCAAAAAGTAATGCAAATTACGTAGAGCGTGTGGCGATCACATTCAATCCAACCATACTTTGTGTAATTGACAAAGGGGTACGTGAAGCTTGGAGTCAGCAATTTAAAGAAGCACAATTTGCACCATTATTTTATGGTCCAGGTGATATTCACCCTGGGCATGGTATTCATCAAGACAGAGAAGAGCAAAAAAGACGTGGCGGTGGCCCGATTGAAATGGTTGTGAATGTGCTAGAACCGAAAGGCATACTGCACGAGAGTAACTTCAAGTTTGATTTCCTTTACTGGATTTGTCCCGCCGGTGTAGTTTTAGAGCGGAAATATCAATGATAAATAATACTCATTTATATTTATTTGATGGCAATTTTGGCAACAAATACGCCGACCACATATTAAAATAAAATAAAATATGATTTTATTAATATTCTAATATACGACATGAAAATAATTAAAATAATTAGCTCTCTTTGCATAACTGTAATTGTTAGCTTTATGCATTTAGAGGCATCAGTCGCAATTGCATCAACACTGCGTACACACTGCGGCACTGATGAAATAATAATATTTAATTGCTCTTTTAAAAATAAAAAAACAATTTCCATGTGTGCAAGCCAGACTTTAACAAATCAAAGTGGTAGCTTGCAATATAGATATGGTGTTACCGGCAGAAGGGCTGAATTGAAGTATCCAGTATTTGCCAATGAATCATACAAAAGTTTTACGTTGCTTTCTTCTGGCTCTGGAAAATGGCACGATAGAAGAATAAATTTTAAAATTAATGATTTTTCCTACTCAATACT